>NZEV01000004.1 GCA_002690495.1 Legionellales bacterium
ATATAAGATTTAAAACGTTGCATTACCGGAGCAATCATATTAATCTAATGAAAAGAGACTTATGACAAAATTTACATTTATTCCTGATTCAAATCATGCTGAATCTCAAGAGTGGATTGAGGCGTTACGAGATGTTATCTCATATGGTGGGTTACAACGTGCTGAATATATCGTCCAGAATTTAGTTTACCTACTTCGAGCTCAAGGCAATCACTCACCTGTGGGGGTTAAAACGCCGTTAGTTAACTCAACTGTGTTATCTCAATCAACCCGTTTCCCACATCATGAGCGTGCGATGGCAACAAAAGTGGATCAGATTATCGCTTGGAATGCAGCGTGTATTGTTGCACAAGCATCCAAACGTGCGAGTGAATTAGGTGGTCATATTGCGACGTATGCCTCGATTGCTGACTTATGCGATGTGGCTTTGAATTACTTTTGCCGAGGGCGAAATGCTGATCATCTTGAAGATATAGTGTATTTTCAAGGACACTCTACACCAGGTGTTTACGCACGTGCATTCTTAGAGGGAAGATTATCACAATCTCAATTAGAGCATTTTCGTCAGGAGACTCAAGGTCAAGGCGTCTCTTCCTATCCTCATCCTTGGCTAATGCCTGATTTTTGGCAGTTTCCAACTGTGTCCATGGGACTAGGCGCTGTGCAGGCTATTTATCAAGCACGATTCCAAAAATATTTAGAAAATCGATCCTTGTTACCAAAATCAAACCGCAAAGTATGGTCATTTATGGGTGATGGTGAAATGGATGAAGTCGAGTCATTAGGCGCGATTCGTTTACCAGTGAGAGAGCAGTTAGATAATTTGATATTTGTTATTAATTGTAACTTGCAGCGATTAGATGGTCTTGTCAATGCAAATGATAGCATTATTGGTGAATTAGAGTCATTATTTACTGGCGCTGGGTGGTTTGTTTTAAAAGTCATTTGGAATAAGAAAATGAATGATCTATTGAGTCAAGATCATGATGGCTATCTTCAAGCCAAGCTCTCAAATCTTGTAGATGGAGATCTACAAAAACTCCTTGCCAATGATGGACGTTCGATGCAAGCATTTTTTGATGCAGATCCTAAACTCCATCGATTTGTTGAAGGCTGGGAGGCTTCTGATTTTGATGCGCTTGGACGTGGTGGTCATGATAGCGAGATGATCTTTCAAGCGTATGATATAGCGACTCAACATCAAGGCCAGCCTGTTGTGATATTGGCGATGACCACTAAAGGACATGGTATTGAGGGAGTCGCAGGGACCTATACAGCACATAATGTAAAAAAGATGAATACGGAAATGCTCATTCATTATGCTGATTATCTTCAAATCCCCATCTCACATGAGCAGGCCGCGAATGCAGCGTTCTATCATCCTGGTGCCGACAGCCCTGAAGTGCAGTTTATGAAGCAAAAAAGAGCCTCACTAGGAGGGTTTTTGCCGAAGCGTTATCAGGATGCACCTCAATATAAAACCCCAGAGCTCAGTCATTTTGATAGTTTGCTTCAAGGGAGTGGTGAGCGTGAAGCATCCACAACAATGATTTTTGTTAGAATACTGACTTTATTATTAAGAGTTCCAGAATTAAAAGAACATATTGTCCCTATTGTCCCAGATGAATCGCGTACTTTTGGTATGGAGGGTTTATTCAGACAGCTGGGTATTTACTCGCCACATGGTCAACAGTATGTGCCTGTGGATGATGGTTCCGTCATGTCGTATCGTGAGTCCTCCAAAGGTCAATATTTACAAGAAGGCGTCAATGAAGCTGGATCCATGGGGTCTTGGATGGCTGCAGCGACTTCATACAGTACTAATGGGGTCAGTTTATTGCCTTTCTATGTGTATTATTCAATGTTTGGTTTTCAGCGAATCGGAGATTTTATTTGGGCTGCAGGCGACATGCGTGCGCGTGGATTTCTCATCGGTGGTACAGCTGGGCGAACCACATTGGCTGGAGAAGGTCTGCAGCACAATGATGGGAACAGTCATCATATCTCAGCATTAGTCCCGAATTGTATCAGTTATGATCCAACTTTTGGTTATGAGTTAGTGGTCATCATCCGATCAGGGATTGAGCGTATGTACGAAAAGCAAGAAGATGTATTTTATTACATTACTGTGATGAATGAGAATTACTTGCATCCCAAAATGCCTGAAGGTGTTGAATCTGATATTATTCAAGGGATGTATCTTTTTGATGGTCATGATGATGCATCAGTCAACTTACTTGGATGTGGAACAATTTTAAGGGAAGTCATCAGAGCGAAATCTATCTTATCCGATTACGACGTTCATGCGAACATTTGGAGTGTCACCAGTTTTACTGAATTAGCACGTGAGGCGAAACATGTAGAGCGGTTTAATCGAGTGCACTTTGATCAGCCCCCTAAACAAAGTTTTGTATCTCGTCAGCTCAATGATACGTTGCCAGTGATTGCGGCGACAGATTATGTATCTCAATTTGCACAACAGATCACACCGTTTATCAATGCCCCAATGGTGAGTTTAGGGACTGATGGATATGGTCGTAGTGATACAAGAACAGCGTTGCGTGAATTCCATGAGGTAAATGCAGAGATGATTGCTTACACCGCATTATTTGAATTATATCAACAGCAAAAAGTCAGTGCCGAAGTGATGAAAAAAGCGCGGTTATCTTTAAATATTGCAGCAGAAGATCCTCAGGAATCTGGGATTTTTGCAAAGACAGGGGATGGTGAATAATGGTTACAATTAATATTCCAGATTTAGGGGGCGCAGAATCAGTGACTATCATTGAGATCATGGTCCAGCCCGGTGATCACGTGAGCAAAGATCAACCTTTATTAACATTAGAGTCCGAGAAAGCCTCTATGGAGGTGCCTGCGACTGCTGATGGGGTTGTTGAGCAAGTTCTGGTCACATTAAACCAGACTGTCAAAGAAGGTGATGCGGCATTGATAATGAACGAAATCAGTACAAATCAATCCTCTCAGGAAGAGACGTCATCGCAAGAAGAGACTTCAGACTCTGAATCTAATAGTACACTTGAGAAGATTCTGGCTCCGGATATGGGTAGTGCTGGCGTTGCTGCTGTCATTGAGTTATTAGTTAAGCCTGGTGACCATGTCACTAAGGAGCAGGGTTTATTAACCCTTGAGGGTGAAAAAGCGACGATGGAAGTACCTGCACCGATGGATGGTCAAATCGTCAGTCTACTTGTAAAAGTAGGTGATGAGGTGAAAGAAGGTGTGCCACTGATTGAGATACAAACAGAGCAAGGGATTGACGCTGAAACAAGTGCCACAAAAACGACTGCATCCAATGCCCCAGAACCCATAATACAAAAGGAAGTACAACCAACAGAGGGAGCACTCAATAACCAAAATGTTTATTCAAGTCCAAGTGTAAGACGCTATGCTAGAGAATTTGGTATTGATTTAACTCAGATTAAAGGTACTGGTGAGAAGGGTCGAGTACAGAAATCTGATTTAATTACTTATGTGAAATCCAGGATGCAAGGCAGTGGTTCAGCTCTTCCAAGTATACCCGAAGAAGATTTTTCTCAATACGGAGCGATTTCAACCAGTCCTTTATCTCGAATTAAGCAATATACTGCAAAAAATATGCAGAGAAATTGGCTTAATGTCCCTCATGTGACACAGTTTCATGAAATTGAAGTCACTGCATTATCAGAGGCATTTTTAAATTTGAAAAAAGAGATGAAAGCGAAAGGCCACAAAATCACCATGTTGCCATATCTCATGAAGGTATTGGTCAACAGCTTAAAGGCACATCCAGAGTTTAATGCTTCACTACATCCCGATGGTAAATCATTGATTATGAAGTCCTATTATCATATTGGTATTGCCGCAGATACACCAGCTGGACTTGTTGTTCCTGTGATTCGTGATGTCGACCAGAAGCGTTTTATGGCTTTAAACCATGAGCTAAAGGCGGTCAGTGAGCAAGCAAGAGAAAAGGGTTTGCCACCCCAGGCTATGAAAGGTGGATCAATGACTATTTCTAATCTTGGTGGTATCGGTGGGGGACATTTCACACCGATTATCAATGTGCCAGAGGTCGCTATCCTCGGTATTTCAAGACAAGTGAAAAAGCCAGTATATATTGATGGACAATGGCAAGAAAAAGATTTCTTACCCATCTCTCTATCATATGACCATCGAGTGATCGATGGCGCTCAAGGTGCACGTTTTTTAATGCACTTCAGTAATGAAATAATCAGTCAAGTAGACGAGTTTTTAGTGGGAGACCAATGATGAGTAAAGCAAACGAAATGATAAAAACACAGTGTGTTGTTTTAGGAAGCGGGCCTGGTGGTTATACTGCTGCAAATCGTGCAGCTGATTGTGGTTTAGATACAGTGATGGTTGAGCGTTTTGATGCGTTGGGAGGCGTGTGTTTGAATGTTGGGTGTATCCCTTCAAAAGCATTATTACATATGGCTGAGGTCTTATTTGAAACAAAAGAATTATCGAAAAAAGGCATTACATTTGAATCACCAGCTATTGATACCAAAAAGCTAGTAGCATGGAAAGATAGTATTATTAAGACCCTCAATCAAGGGGTAGGGATGTTAGCTAAAAAGAGAAAAGTAAAGGTTGTACATGGTGATGCTAAACTGATTGATGCGCATACACTAGAGGTTGTGCAAGGGGATCATGTTACGCATATTCAATTTGAGAAAGCTATTTTGGCCGCAGGCTCCGAACCTATTAAGTTGCCATTTATTCCTGAAGATCCTCGAATTTTTTCTTCCACAGGTGCGCTTCGTCTTGCAGATACAAAAGGACATCTTTTGATTATAGGTGGCGGTATTATCGGATGTGAAATGGCGACGATTTATCGTGCTTTAGGTGCCTCGGTGACTGTGGTTGAGATTTGTGCAGAACTCATGCCAGGTGCAGATCAAGATTTAGTCAAGCCAATGCAAAAGCTGTTGGTTGAGCGAGGGGTGGAACTACGTTTGAATACCAAAGTGACACGAGTGACTTCAAATAAAAAGTCGTTAGAGGTGGAATTTGAAGGTGCATTTTCAGGGAAGGAAACTTATAAGCAAATTTTAGTTGGTGTTGGGCGAAAACCTAATGGTGCATTGATTGGCGCTGATCAGGCTGGTATTGAGTGTGATGAGCGTGGCTTTATTAAAGTGAATGAGCAATTTAAAACAAATATCGATCATATTTTTGCGATAGGGGATATTATTGACTCTCCAATGCTTGCACATACAGCAGCTGCAGAAGGTCATCTAGCTGCCGAAATTGCAGCAGGACATACTCATCTTGTTAGAGATTTTAAGTGTTGTCCGAATGTTGCTTACACTGACCCAGAAGTTGCATGGGTTGGCCCAACTGAAATTGAACTAAAGGCTCAGAAAATCCCATATAAGAAAGGCGTTTTCCCTTGGATGGCAAATGGACGTGCGCTTGCTACTGGTCGCGGTGAAGGTTTAACAAAGATTTTAGCAGATCCAGAAACTGGTCAAATTCTTGGTGGTGGTATTGTTGGTAAGCATGCTGGCGATCTAATCGGTGAAATTGCTTTGGCCATTGAAATGTGTGCAGATCTTACTGATTTGAGCTTAACAATTCACCCACACCCAACATTTATTGAAACAGTTAGTTTAGCAGCTCAAGTCGCAGAGGGTACAGTCACAGATTTATAATACTAGACGGTTTCAAGGTCTAGTGCTTGATCTGTCTCTGGTTGATGTTTGTATTGGGAAATCATCAGGATCATCCTTCTGATGGGCTCGCTGGCACCCCAAATTAATTGATCGCCTATCGTAAAAAGAGTGAGTAGGTTGTGTTTAATATTAAGATAACGCATTCGTCCAACATAGACTTGATTTTTTCCACTCACAGAAGCAGGATGAAGGTATCTTTGGGTTAATTCTAAATGATTTGGAATATACTTTACATAAGGGTGTGCATTGGATACGACTGTTTCTAAATCATGGATCGGAATGTGTTTTTTAAGCTGAATGGTCAGAGCTTGACTGTGGCATCTTAAGGCCCCGACACGAACACAAGTGCCATCGATTTGAATGGGTTGATTGAGTATTTTTTTGGCTTCAACTTGACATTTATACTCTTCTTTAGACATACCATCATGTGCTGTGCCATCAATCCAAGGCATAATATTGAAAGCAATAGAGGGTGTGCTTTGATTTTGTACAAACTGTTGAGCATGGTTTAGTTGAGTCAACAAATCAGATTTTGGCACATCAAGTTGGGTCATTTGATTGAGGTAATGTTGACTGGCTTTGGCACCTGCCCCGGAAATTGCTTGGTAGGTCATTGTTGATACCCAATCAATAAGATCCTCTTTGATTAAACCAGATATCGCCAATAGAAGTAGGGCTGTTGTACAGTTTGGTCCGACGAATGTTTTTGTCCCTTGATGGAGATGCTGTTTGATTTGTTGCTGATTGACTGGATCTAGTACTAGACAACTATCAGGCGATTGTCTAAGGAACGAAGCACTGTCCAACCAATAACCTTGCCAGCCGGATTGTCTGAGTTTAGGATAGAGTAGTTTTGTAAAATCACTCCCTTTTAAACACACAATCATAGGTAGTTTCATAATTTCATCAAAATCATTGATGTCTTTACATTCGTAATGACCACAGCCTTCGGGAATTTGAAATACGCCTGCAGAAGTAATGAAAAAAACAGGTTGTATATTTTGGAAATCATTGTGCTGAATCATCGTATTCAGCAGGGTCTGCCCAACGACACCTCGCCAACCAATCAATCCAACTCTCATCATGGGTAGACACTCCTCATATGCAGTGTCTCATCAGGTTTTAATGAGTGTACTAGCATCATGATCATTAAAGAAGCTAATGCTAAATAATTCATTGGGAATGGTAATAGTAATGTTAGGATACCTGAGATTAAAGTAGCAATATTTAAAACGATATTGGGTTGATGTTGACGAAAAAATGATTGTTGAGTGCTGGGAGCAAGGTGATTCATTAGCTCAGTAAATCCAGCCGCCTCTGTATCTTTAATTTGCGCTTGTTGACTCCACAAAAATTGATGTAGTGTTTGAGCTTGATTTAGAGAGCTGTTTTTAAAGATGTTATCCCATGTATTTGCACTGATTTTATACTCAGAATAAAAATGTTTAATCGCATTTTTCTCATCAAGCGTTAAAGATTTAAACAGATAACCCCTATCTAAAAAATAAGGGATAGCCTGTGATAATAATGTTCTTGGCTGTATTCTAAATCCATTGGGCTTGGATGTGCAAATAGCCTCATCAATCACTCTATCACCTTGTGTGCTTGTAATCGTATTAGCGTCTAAAAAATCTTTCCAACTTGGGGCGAAATCTACGGGATTTTCGGAATTTTGTTTTGTCCAAATGTTACCCTCAAGAAGTTTTATCTTATTTTCTAAAGAAGGTAATTGATCCTGAATAGATGCTAGCTCATCTTCTAATGTTGTGATTTGTGCGCGATTCTTCTCGAGGCACTCTAACCTTTCTAATTGCTCTTTTGACGCGAAATTATAATTCCTTGAATTAAATAATTTTTCATATTCTCGTGGTTCTTCCTGCGATTTCAATGTATCAATTGATTCCTTTACTCTAACATGATCCGCTGTTATCTTTGATATTGATTGTTGGAGTGATTGTATTGTGTTTTCATTATCGCTGATCTCCAGTTTGGCACCCTCGTAGACGGCTTTACAGTATTTTTTTGTTGCTTCAAGTAAATCCACGACATTTTCCCTTTGAATTTGTGAAATTTTAACACGCTTTTGTATATATATCAATTGACTATGGGGGTGCTTTGTGTCTTTAATGTTGAAATGTGGAAGTATATGCCCCTATTATTGATGGTTCATTCAGCTGTTGCTGATAACTGGAACTATTATGTCATGGCTGGTTTTGGTCGTGATCACAGTGAGTTACGCTATAAACAGACCTTTAGCGAACAGCCAAATTACAATTGGGAGGGAGATTATTCTTTAAAAGGGCCTGGTGTAGATATTGGTGCTGGTATGACGAAGGCAATCAGTCCAAGATGGCGTATTAATCTTGAAACCAGCGCAGGCATTTCGACGGCTCAATCTTCTTTAGGTTTATCATCTGTGACCGGAGATGTCGGTCAAGTGTCGATCTCTCGTATATGGATGACCTCAGCACGTGTCATGCCGGTGTATGAACATTATGGTCAGATTGGTGGAGTTTTGGGTATTGAAGCCATGGACTATAAAATGGATTCGAATATTGCCAGTTTTGGTAGTGTTGGCACCACCAACCAGATTGCAGTTGGTTTTATGGCCGGGATTACAGCTCAATCAGCCATTACAGATCAATGGTCATGGCGTTTTAGTTGGCTTGAGACACTGTTTCCTGCTTATGATTATACTGTTTACAAAAACTATTCTAATCCTGATGATGTTGGCGCCACTGCGAATCGCCAGGATGTTTCATTTAAACCAACAATTGATCGGTTTTTAACCTCTATTATTTATTACCCGAATAAAAGCCAGGATCGGTCTAAAGTAACAGAGCGCCCATTGTCATTTGACTATTATTTACTATTGAATCCAGTGAAAGATGTGACGGAATTGAGTGAAAGTGAAGATGAAGAGCAATTATTGAAAACATTTCATCTCCCTCTTGCCGTTAGTGGTTGGGGTGGTAGTGCCACATTAGGTAAACGCATTCATATTAATGATCGTTTCTTTTTTGGTATGGAAGGGTATGGTCAGTACACTAACAGTAGTGAAGAAAATCAGGGATTTAAAGTAGATTATCGTAACAAAGAATATCTAACGCATGATTGGGATGTTGGGCTTTTATTTGCTCCTGGGTTCAATGTGTCTAATGGACAAAATATTGTTGTTCTTGCAGGCATCGCACGAGGAGCATTTACTGAACATGGGCCGGAGAAATTGGTTTCTGGCGAAGCGATTCATGATTATGTCTGGGGTGGTGTACTGGGCATTCGTGATGAGGTAACGATTGATCAGAACTGGCGATTTACCTTGGGTATGAAAGTGACTAGTTATCAAACGCTGGTTGTTGATACAGGTGGTGATTTTTCAACGAATGATCTAGATCAGATTAGCTCAGGTATTTATTCCGTAGGTGTACTATATGGCTGGTGATCAAGGGCCACAAGGACTAATATTATCTTGTTCCTCCTCTACTCTGGAATCTGTCGGCTCCATTTTTAAGATATGCTTTTGATCTTTTTGGAATTTTTTGGTGAATTGTAACATCTCTTTCACATTATTAGTCATGAGAAATTCTGGTAACATGTCTCCTACGTTTTTGATGTTCATGACCCCAACATCTTGACAATTACCATTCCAGTATCCTGGATTGAGAAATTCTGCCTCAAAGCACTTTATAAAGTCATTTCTTTTTTTATCGTCGTTTTGTAGAGCATCCTCAGTAAGCGGTTCACGATAAGCTGCTTCCCATCTGATCTTCGCTTCTGTAAACATTTCACCAATTAATGTTCGATCTTTTCCACTTTTACAATGTGTATGCGTGACTGTAAATGTAGATAAGCCATCTTGCATGTGTGCAAAGATCAGTAAGTTTTGTAACTTTACTTGATTTAAGTCAATGAAAGAGGGTAATAAACTCACTTTAGAAGGATCGTTCATTAAACGTAATAAATTTATAAAAAGTCGTATTGGTGAAGTGCCGATTGAAATCAGTGCCGGAATTATGAACAATAATCTCATAGGAGTAGATTTCTCATACCGAGCCGCTGTGATCCAGGTCACCGTAGAAATGAGTAATATTTGTGTTATAGTCCCCAGTTTTGCGTTAGAACCAATTTTATTGACAAATAGAATAGGATCTCGATGCCGTCTATTAATGATGCTGGCTTTTAAAGCCTCAAGCCCTGCGATAGAATACTTTAGTCTTGAGCACTCTGATTGACCCAATTTCTGTTTCCAGGTTGATAGAACTTCATCTTTGGGTGATAAATTCGGATCTTGCGCTTTCAAGTCTGAAATAATTTGTTCGATTTGACCAACTTCATCCACTGCTTCTTTTAGCGCGTTATCTAACAACCAGTGACGGGCATTTAAGGAAATTGTAATAGGAACAATTTCTCTTTGTTCAGTATGCTCCTGGTTCCAAGCATCCACGGCTGCTTTTTTCAGATCAAAAAATGCCCCTTCTTGATTTGTTTCCCCAATATCAACAGTGCTTTGGAAATTAAAAGTATAGTATTTTTTTGGGTTTAGGTTGCCGTCTTTCTCATTACATGTATCGATCATTTCAACCATGTAGCCTAACTTATTTTTTACCGTTTCCTTAGTCGCACGTTTAAGATTAGATGCAGCAAATTGTGCAGATGTGATCGTGGTTCGGTGATACTTAGAGTCTTCGTTGTTGTATTCTCTAGTCACAAGATTACCAATTGCATCACGTTCCGTGCTTGCTCTATTCATATCTGATAAACCAAATACATAATTGTCTTGATTTCTTTTTAATGAAAAAGTTTTTTTATAATCATTTTTCCCAACTTCTCCTTTTGCTTCTCCTTTTACTTCTCCTCTGACTTCTTCTAAATTGACAGAGAGATGTTGAGCGAAGAGTTCTTTCCCACCTGTTGGGAGTTGGCTTCTAATTATTAATGAATCTCTATTATCCTTAGCCAATCCGAAATTCTCTTGATCATCTTGTGGAATTTTAGAATATACTTGCTGAATATGCTCTGTTGACAAGAGATTTTGTTCAGAATTGTCCTTAATTCTTTTTTCGAATATTTTCTCTAAAGTTTTCCACTCTGCTTGTAAGATATTCTGCATAAGTTCAATGTATTCTTCTGGTTTCATTTCTTCTGTAAAAACATATAGTGTCCCTACAGACATTTTTGTGGGTTCAGGTTTTTGGTTATATTCCGGATCAAAGCCGCAGATATATCTCAGTGTTTTATTAGAAAACTGATTAACGAAATCCTCATCAGAAAGTTTATTGAATTGCTCTAATGTGTTTATTGGACAAACAGTAGATGCTTTAATGTGTGCATCAATTGCCGCTCTAATTTTTTCTTTTTCCTCAGTTGAAATATCCTCTTTATTATTTAAGGATTGATTTATTGATACCATTGGATCATCAATAAAGTACCTAATGACATCTGCAATATAATTTTTTTTTGATTTCAGTCTGTTATCAAAAGCTGTCCTAATATTCTCTTCGATACTGTAGTTCGGATTGAAACGGATCTTGAGTGCCTTGTCTTCAACTAGCTTATTATATTGAAGCGCCAAAAAGGTAAGCTTTAATTCATTTGTTATACTCATATTATTCTACTTTTATATAGATAAGTATATATGAATTCAATGAAAAAAGCTAGTTTTATTGGTTTCTTAAATGTATAAGGTGTTTAAAAACCAGAAAAGCCAATATAAGCCGCTTCAGTACCAGGATTATAGTCATCAGTACCAGCATTAGATAGATGGAAAAAACCAATATGTAGGTTTTTCGTGATTTTCAAACCAACTTCTGATTTAAATTCTAAATCACGCCCTAAATCAAGTCCTTGTCCTTGGTGATAATATCCAGGCCCAACACTTACAAATAACCGTTTATAAGTAAAGCGAGGACCAATATGTAAATAATACATATCTTTATCACTGATAAAGCCACCTGTTTCAACTGAAAAATAATCATATTGTTTTAGGGTGTAGTTTAAACCCACCATGAAATAATTCTCACTTCTTAAAACATTATATCCACCAGTATATATTTCTAAATGTGGTAGAAACTGTTCTGTAGCCAATACGCTACTCATTGCAGTGAGGATACTTAATTTAATTAATTTACGGTACATAACTTAAAACTCCTTATAATGCACTGTGTGGGTTAATTTCATTCCAAAATGCAAGTGATGCATATAACACGTCTGAAGTATTCATTCTACCCTCAGTAGAGACAGTGTAGCAAGGATTTGTGTCAATCATGTTAGCACTGACTTTTTGTCCTGAATAAGAATAACCACTCCCTTGCCATGTGTAGTCAAGCTGTACGGTCGCATTCTCGTCTGGAATTAAACGAAGTTGGCTATCTGCATCAAAACAAGTTGAGCAACTCATAATGACTTCTGAGTTTGATGATGGGTGTATGTAGGTTTGTACAATTTGATCACAAATCAAAGTTTCTGCACCTACAAGTGATGAAATGAGTAAAAATAATATGTATAACATGGTGTATTCCTTCCTTGGTCAGATTGAGTATAGAATAAAAATTAAATTTCGTGTAATTTAAAATTAAATATTTATTCTGAGGTACACAATGTCATCAAAACCCGTTCGAGTTCGATTCGCTCCAAGTCCGACAGGCTCTATGCATGTTGGCGGTGTCAGAACAGCATTATATAACTATTTATTCGCAAAACATCACTGTGGTCAACTGGTTCTTAGAGTAGAGGATACAGATGAAACAAGGAGTACAGAAGCGTCTCAAAAAGAGCAGTTAGACGATTTAAAATGGTTGGGATTAGCATGGGATGAGGGTCCTGATATTGGTGGTCCGTATGCACCGTATAAACAATCTCAGCGAACGGAAGCTTATAAAGCTTATGCTGATCAACTGTTACAAGCAGGTAAAGCGTACTATTGTTTTATGACTGATGAGGAAATGGATGCTCAAAGAGCACAAGCAGAACAATCAAATCAGCCGTATCAGATTATTAGTCCTTATCGTGAAGTTGGTATTGATGAAGCCCAGAAAAGAATCAAAGCCGGTGAAAAGCCAACCATCAGATTTAAAGTCTCAGATTTACCTGAATACTTTTCATTTGAGGATGCTGTCCGAGGTGAGATTACTTTGCCAAGTCATATGGTTGGTGATTTTATTATTATGCGATCAGACGGTATGCCAGTATATAATTTTTGTTGTGTTGTGGATGATCATGAGATGGCCATTACTCATGTTTTCCGGGGCGAGGAACATTTGCCAAATACATTAAGGCAGTTAATGCTTTATGAATCATTTTCCTGGAATGCCCCCGTTTTTGGACACTTATCTATTATCTTGGATGAACATAAAAAGAAGTTATCAAAACGTCATGATGCGGCAAGCTGTAGTGATTTGAAGGCTTCAGGTTATATTCCTGAAGCCATTTTGAATTATTTAGCGCTACTGGGTTGGTCCCATCCACGTGGAGAGGAAATCTTATCATTGAGTGATTTAATCGAAACATTTTCAATTTCGCGTGTGCATGCCTCAGCAGCTGTATTTGATGTCGCTAAATTGCGGTGGTTAAATGGACAACATGTGCGTCATATGGATATAGATCACTTATGGTCATTATGCCAGCCATTACTTGCCCAAGAAGGCGTACATTTGCCAGATGATGACCAATGGTACCAACGTGGCCTTCCAGTCGCTTTAAGTGAGTTTTTTACACTCAACGATGGGGTCGCGTTTATGAAACGATGGTTCAATGAAAGTGATTTTAAGATTGAGCCTGGTCATGAGTCGATTTTAAAAGCAGATCATGTGCCAGATTTAATCAGAATGTGGCTTAAGGGGTTGCCAAATTCACAATATATTGGTTTAGAGGAGTATCAGGTTTTAGTGAACGATATCAAAAAAAACCTTAAAGTGAAGGGAAAAATGTTATTTGCACCATTACGTATTGCAATGATTGGGCTACCAGATGGTCCAGATCTTTCTTTATTGGCACAGGCGATTCCAACTGAAATGTTAAAAGATCGCGCTTATCAGTGTTTAAAGTATGTTGAAAGTCATTAGTTGGAACGTTAATTCTGTTAGAGCCCGAGCTGACTCTGTTGCACATGTATTATCTACACATGCACCAGATCTTTTAGGTTTACAAGAGACTAAAGTGGTCGATGAGTTATTCCCTTATGAACAGTTTGAGGGGTATCATTGTTTTATTAGCGGTCAGCCTGCTTATAATGGCGTTGCGTGGATTACAAAACAACCGGTAGAATTGGTTAGTGATACCTTACCAGGGTTTGCGGAGCAAAAACGTTTTATTGCAGTCAAAATGAATGATTGGACTTTTGTCAATGTGTATGTCCCTAATGGTGGCCATGAAGTTGGCGGTGAAAAATATCAATATAAATTAAAATGGCTAGAACAATTGTATCAAACATTATCAAAATATGATTTGTCGAAACTATTAGTATGTGGGGATTTTAATATTGCGCCTACAGATCAAGATGTTTATGATCCTGAAGTTTGGCAAGACTGTGTTTTGGTGACAGAGCAGGAGCGACAAGCATGGGAAAAATTAAAAAGTTTAGGTCTGAGCGATGTGTATCGTACAATGCATGATGATTTGCCTGGCTATACATGGTGGGATTATCGAGGTTTCTCATTCAGACGTCAACGAGGCTTGCGCATTGATCACTTTTTAGTATCTGATTCATGTATGAAAGATATCGATCAGATCAATATAGACTTGGAAACTCGATCGCTTAATCGTCCTTCGGATCATGCACCTGTTCAGGTTTTAATAGACGGATTTTGATAGGTCTTAATAAACAAAATAATTTTAAGCCAATCCAGAGAAACACACAACCAAACAAGGAAATGGACAATGTACTCAAAAATACTTTGTACATAAAGCTGGAAAAAAATGCATTCGGATCAATTTCAGTGAGGCTTTTTTGTACAGCTGGTGAATCAGAAAAAAACTGTATCAATTGCGCTTTATCTTTAAAACTAAAAGTAAGTAAGAAAGAGATCACAGACCATGTGATAGAGGCCGCAATACCAATGCGAATGAATGAAAATAAAGTGATTCCTTGCGCTTTAACTGTGACATAAGACATAGTTATCATTATTCATGAGCTGATGAATTTTTGCAACTTTGTTTAGCAAAAATTCCGATAAAAGGTTATAATCTAATTATGAGTACAAAAGTAAGCCGAACTGAGGCAAAAAAAGCCATTGAAACATTATTGAAATACATTGGAGAAGATCTGAAACGAGAGGGCCTGGTGGATACGCCAGAGCGTGTGATTAAGTCATTTGACACATTTTATGGTGGTTATCAACAAGATCCCAAAGCGCCATTACAAAAGACCTTTCGGTATTATAAAGATTATAATGAGGTGGTTTTAGTCAAAGATATTGACATTATGAGTCATTGTGAGCACCATTTAGTACCCATTATTGGTAAAGCACATATTGCTTATATTCCCCATAAGAAAATTGTTGGGCTGAGTAAATTAGCCCGTGTTGCAGATATATTTTCAAGGCGCTTACAAACTCAAGAAAGTCTCACAGTCAGTATTGCTGAAACGATTTACGAATGTCTAGAACCAAAGGGGGTCGCTGTATATATCAATGCGGTCCATCAATGTATGACAACACGTGGAATTCAAAATAAGCATTCTTCAACAACAACAACACACTTCAAGGGTATTTTTACTGAAATTCAACATCGCCAAGAGTTTCTAGCTTTGTTACGTTCTTGAATCTTATCCCTTTGATGTAATTGCTAAAGATAAAGTGTATTCATTACTTTTCTCAATATCGGTCTCGCCAAAAGTTTTTTGCTGTTGTGGTGACGATTGTTCATCTTCGGGAATATTGAGTTCAAATGTAAAGTTTTTTCGAAAATGAGTTTTGGGGGTATTTCTGGGGGTAACTCCTGTTCGCTGCCTTCGATGATTACTTTGTTCTTCATCCCCTCTCCTCCTTTTGTTACAGCTTTCTCTGCATGGAGATCCTCTTTTCTCGAGCTCCTCTTCAGTAGACTTAGCAATGTTAGTCCTATCAACTGTATTTGGATCAGTATGTTCATCAATAAACTGCATTAAATCGTCCTGAGAATCAAACTGACTTAAGTTTCCTTTGTTTTTTTTAGAGGGGAGAACAGAAGAAAGATGACTTTCTACTTTTAAAAAATCTTCTAATTGAGAAGATATAATCTCTTTCAAATTTTCTAATTTTGGCGAACTTCTTCTTTCTTCGGAAAATATCCAATAATTGATTAAAGTAAATGTTAAGGTATACAGAGTAGATATAATAAAAATGCAGTGTAAACTTAATTCGAAAGTTAAAAGTGTCGCGAATAAGAGTAAACATGAAATGGGAGCTAATGTGAAAATGGCGAAATAAAATCCTTCACAATTTTTCACCTCAACCCACCGATTAAGTCCTTCAATAGTATCTAAAACAAGAACAATATGTGATTCCCATTGATCTTGAACATGCTCTTCAACTTTGATTGGATTGAAAAACCTTTGAATACTAGAAGACTTTCGAATTGTTGGAGATGATGGGGTATCTGGGGAAATGTTTCCACTGTTGACTTTGGAGTTAATTCTCTCTAAAAATTTTTTAAATTTCTCTGCATCACATCTAGCTAAAAAAACACCATCTAATATCAGTTTAAGATTTGATTCATGAACTTGGATTGCAGTACTATTTCCATCTTTAGGCAGATTATCAAATTTATCATCTGTTTTCACTACAAACCCGATGATTTTTTCTTCATACACGTTAAGTGTACTCATAAATACCCCACAAACTGTATGATGACATCATAACGGTCTATAACAGCTTATGTCAATTCTATATCCCATAATTTCCCTATAATCTTGATTCCATTCGGAAAACGAGGCGTTTGAATTTGATTTAGTAAATATGACGGGTCTTCTTCAATGGCATAATAGTGCGTATGAAATTTTTCTTGCCATAATTGACGTTGATGAGCGCCGTTCAAAACAAAAGTGGCGCGTAGAGTGAGTAGATTATATGGATCAGTAAATGCTGTTAATTTTTTCAATATGGCTTGATCAGACAATAATATATTAGCTCTTTGCTCGTATATTTCCTCACTAATGAGTGTACCTTGTTCAGATCCAATGACATGCGAATAGCCTAACAGTAATGGTGCGATCACTCCTAGGCAAAATCCAAGAGGTGTTGGTGAGAGCTGTTGATAAAAAACCATATCATTAGGTGTGATTTCAGAGACAGCATGCCAGAATTGAATTAATTCTAAGATGCTTTCTTTGCGATAGTAAACCCATTGATCATCATTAAAATAAGCCAGTGCAGAGGACTGATTTGGTTGATATTGGTCTATAGGACCAATCACAATGGTCACATCCTCAGTCAATGCTTTCCATATTTGTAGCGGATGAGGAGGGCGACTGGTATTGACCCCTAAAAACTCTTTTTGATCGAGTTGAATCGATTTGAGCTTTTTAAGGATTTCTCGGTAAGTGTATGTTTCCTCTTTATAGTAAAGGATGGGTTTATTTTTCGAATACCTTTTTCGAGCATACTGAATATATGAATAAAAATCCTTCGGTCTTGATAATGTTAATTGCGCTTTTAGTAGATGTTGATATATCTCAAATGATCCTAGTTTTAGATGATTAATTTTGAATGGTTCACCAATGTTCATGGTGATCTTTGGAAACCATTTCTTCGGTAACATGAGTTCGTTTCTAGAGGTGATGTGAAATTGAGGTCCATCTAAGAAAATGGGTAGGATATTTGCATCAGTATATTGAGCACAAAGCGCTGTCCCTCGATATATTTTTAATAAATTAGCAGTCGAACTACGTTGTCCTTCAGGAAAAATCATGCCATTTGACATTGTTTTAAGCATCTCTATAAATGGTCTTAACAATTGGGGTTGATTTGGTTTAACGGGGAATATATTTACAAATTGTTGAGAAAATTGAACAATTGGCATTTTTGCGACAGTCGGATTCACTGGAAAGATAAATTTAAAGGGCAGTGTGGCACCTATTGTTGGTCCATCTAGGTAAGAGATATGATTTGCAACAACAATTAAGGGTTTTTTTAAACGATTGAACTGTTTAAATCCCTTTACGGAGAGACCAAAAAATAGCACCATAATATGGTGTAATAGTACCTTCAATATATAAAATAAATGGTGGTAAGCAATCACAAAAGCAGCTAATGTACTAAGCCCAATTAAGACATACTGAATATGTGTCAATTGCACTGAGGTCAGACAAATCGCACAACCTAACAGACTAAAAATTAATACAAATGCGCAAATGATTTGGTGATAGAATAAAAAGACCCTTTTGGGACATAATTTAACAAAAGTGTCATATTCATATTTGAAAATTAAAAATAAAAAACATATCAGTGATAACTGTATCGAGATTTGGAATAGGAGATACAAAAAGTTTGACCATGCAAACATAGGGTATAGATAATCAAGTGCAGGCAGTAATTGATAGTTGAATATAGATGCCATAATACTGAGTATCCACAGCCAAAAAATATAACCTACTTTAAAATGTTCATTAACTGGGCGTAAGTTTTTAACAAAGAATAGTGTTGCTAAAATTGGCATGATTGCAATGATTAATTTTTGAGGCTCTAGAAATGGCAAAGAGCCAAGATACACTCCAATTGTGAAAACAGTGATGAGCGTTGTAAATAACATATGCCCAATCATCTTAATGACTTTAGGCTGGTATTCAAATTGGTATTGGTATGTAATGTATTGAGGAGAGTCAAATATTGCTAGTCCAACTAATAGAAATGTGATCGTAAAAAATAGTGGTTGGTACTGGATAGCTAAAATGGCCAATAATGCCATCCATAAATTCAGTTTTTGTGGCGGGTGGGCTGCATTTGTCGCGAAAATGAGTAAAGCAGCTAACCACTCAAATTGGAAATACAGTAAAATGTTTATGATAAAAAGGCTAGCAATATGTATTTGGCGGTTTTGAAGCGCTTTCATTGGATACAAGGTACTTAACCAAAATAGGGTGATGACAACCACACTTTCAAGCCAGCGGTTTTCATACATGAAGATATTCGTCACTAAATACATCAATTGTACAACTGGAAGATATTCGTAAATATGTAATTGATGAATTCGAAGATTAAATTTCATACGCCGGACTTTTTTTACTGACCATTCTTTTTTCAAGCGCCATATACTTCGGACGACCTGATTCATAAGTGAGCCAGGCTTCTCCTTCAATCAACGGTTGAAGATATTCACGACATGCTTGTGTAATGTTCATACCACATTTAGAAATAAAATGATCTGGTACGATTTTCTCTTGATTTGCAACGACGGAAAGTGGGACATGCTCTACTTCCCATTGGTAAGGAGATTCACTGACTCGTTTAATTGCAAACATCGAATCACAGAGCTGATTTTCTACGCAGGCTTGGATTGCTTTTTGTCCAAGCACATAGGCTTGTTCTAAATCAGTTTTAGAGGCAAGATGTCTTGCTGAACGCTGAAGATAATCGACTACAGCATAATGTGTTTTAAGCTTTAATTCTGTTTGAATTAAATTGGCAATTTGTGATGCCACACCACCTAGTTGTTGGTGCCCAAAAGCATCTACTAATCCTGTACTATGTCGTTCTCCCTCAGTCAATTGAATACCTTCAGCTGTGGAAATAATACAGTAACCTCGATCATTCACTGCGTTTTGAACTTGCTTTAAAAATAGAGATTGATTAAATGCGCTTTCTGGCATAAGAATGATATCAGGATTAAATGGTGCATCTGCTAGTCCAGTTGAGGCTGCTAGCCAACCTGTATGACGCCCCATGGTTTCTAATATAAACACTTTGGTTGAAGTAGAGGACATTGATCGAAGATCAACACCAGCTTCCATGATGGAAGTGATTAGATATTTAGCTGCAGATCCGAATCCTGGTGAATTATCCGTACCATAAAGGTCATTATCAATCGTTTTAGGAATACCAAAACATTTGATATCTAGATCGTGAGATTTGAAATAATTGGATAATTTTAATGTTGTATCTTGTGAATCATTGCCGCCGTTATAAATAAAATAACGAATGTCATGGCGCTTAAAGACTTCTAATATTCTTTCAAACTCACGACTTTGTAATTTAGGATCTTTTAACTTGTATCGGCATGATCCAAATGCTGCCCCAGGTGTTGAATAAATCGATTGTATTTCCTGGGGGGAATACTGACTAATATCAATCAATTGCTCTGTGAGTGCACCAACGATACCATTTTCCCCGATATACAGATTAGAAAATGTGGAGCGATGATCTAAATAACCAGAAATGACACCACTCAATGTCGCATTGACAGTGGTTGTCACACCACCAGAGTGTGCAAAAAATATATTACCCATAATACCTTCAATTTAATAATTGGGTATTATAATGTATTTTTGGGGTAAAAAATAGAGCAATGGCTTCTGAGGGAGGTATAGGAGTTGATATGAAAACCACTGCTCTAAACCTATTCTAACCAATGAACCTTAAGGAAATATTATATAACGCAAAAAAATATTAAAAATATTAAAAATTACTGCATTATGATGTAATCAATATGGCGTTTTGACTGATTTCAATTAATAATCCCGGTAAAATCCCAAATAGTAGAATCAGCGAGGCAGGGATGACCAGTAAAATGGTTTGAGATGATGATAGTCTTTGGTATTGAGTTTTATTTTGGGATTCAAAATAAATGATTCTAATAAAGCGGATATAATAGGCAGTACCAATCACTGCAAACAACATTGCTAAAGTGGCAGCAGTGTATAACCATGTTGAATTCTCAGCTTGAGTGAGGAGTATATAAAATACATTTAATTTTGCCATAAACCCACCTAGAGGTGGAATACCTGCTAGGGAAAAGAAACTGATTAAATACATCATAGCAAATAGAGGCTGTTTCTCATACAAGCCTTGGTAGGAAATCATTTCGTCTAGTTCGTTCCCCTTTGATAAGAACATGGTGTTACTGAACACTAGAATGGATGTGATGGTATACATGATAAGATAAAAAATCGGTACAAAATTTTGTACGCCAGGATTTAATGCAAGCAACATAAACCCCATATGTGCAATAGAAGAGTAACCAAGTAGTCGCTTTAGGCTAGTTTGAGAAAGTGCACCTAAATTACCGATGAGTATAGACAAGAGAGAAAGAACCACAATCACATTGGGGAGAATGCTGATAGAGAGCATGCCCTCGAAAGAAAGACGCATGATTGCACTCACATAAGCGAACTTTGGTAATGTTGCAATCAACATGACCATAGGGATTGGAGCCCCTTCAAATACATCTGGAACCCAATAATGAAATGGTGCGAAACCAAGTTTCATCAACAAGCCAATGAGTATTAATAATACAGCTAACATCTTCAGTTTGATGTCAATATTATCTGATATATTTGAGAACATAAAGTCAATGTGACCGTTAATACCAAACATGAGCGCAATACCAAAAAGTAAAATACCAGATGCCATTGCACCTAAGATAAAGTACTTGAGTGCTGCTTCATACGCTTGTCTTTTATTAAATAGCGCAATCATCGCATATAAAGGTAGAGCGATTAACTCTAGACCTACAAATAATACGAGGAAATTTTTTGCTGAAGCGACCACAAAAACCCCTAATAAAGATGCCAATAAAAGAACATAAAATTCAAAGGTTTTAATTGAAAGTTGTTTAATTGTAGAACGAGAAGTAATCATAATATATAAGCTTGCGATGGTTGCAAAAAGCTTCATATACTGACTCAACGAATCAACAGTCCAGCCTGGAATAGATTGGTGGTGTATGGGCTGTATCATAAGATAAATAATAATCAAAATTAAAGAGATACAAGACATCGCAAAACCGTATTGACCTTGTTGAACTTGTCTTAAACACATACCACTTATCAAAATAGCCAGTAATAAGAATGTAAGAATGATTTCGGTTAAAAATAACATATTGCCTCTATACTTTAGCCTGTAAAGATGTTTGAACAAGATGGGTCACTGTTTGATCCATCAAGTGTGTAATACAGTTTGGGTAGATCCCAATTAAAAAGATACCTGCTGTCATGACTGACAACGCAATTTGTTGAGAGCGATTAATGTCTTTTAAATGTGAAACATGTTCTATAATCACAGGACCAAAGAATACTCGTTTAAACATAAATAATGTGTAGGACGCGGAAAGAATGAGAGATAATCCTGCCAATAGGGTAATCCAGACGCTGGCCTCAAGGGTACTAATCAGAACCATAAATTCACCTACAAAACCAGCTGTACCGGGTACTCCAATATTTGTAAAAGCAAAGACCATAAAAAATGCTGTAAATTTAGGCATGATTTGGGCGATACCACCCATATCTGCAATTAAACGACTATGAAGCTGATCATATAACATACCAAAGGCTAAAAACATTGCACCAGAACCAAATGCATGTGTGATCATCTGCATCATTGCGCCAGAGATCGCTAGGTGTGTCGCCGGTAGGTGTCCTGTACTTTTAAAAATAGGAAAAATGATAAAACAACCGAGAGATACAAATCCCATATGTGCAACAGAAGAGTAAGCAATTAGTCGTTTCATATCTGTTTGTGCTAGGGCAACTAATCCTATAATGACAATCGCCACTAATGATAAACCAATTAAAACAAACGCATATTCACTGCAAGCATCAGGTGTGACGGGTAGACAGAATCTAAAAAATCCATATGCACCAACTTTTAACATCAGTGCAGCTAGGATGACTGAGCCACCTGCAGGTGCCTCTGTATGAGCATCTGGTAGCCAGGTGTGAAGAGGCCACATTGGGACTTTTACTGCAAATACAAACATAAAGGCAATGAGTATTAAAACTTGCTCATGCATTGATAGAGGTAAGTCATAAAAGCCTAATATATTATCAGATCCAGCTTTAATACTGAGATAAATCAGGGCTAGCAACATTAAAACAGAGCCAAAAAATGTGTAAAGAAAAAACTTAATTGCAGCGTAACTTCTGAGATTACTACCCCAAATACCAATACATAGGTACATTGGAATCAACATGCCTTCCCAAAATAGGTAGAATAAAAAGGCATTATTTGCAGAAAAGACACCAACCACCATGGCTTGTAAAACAAAAAATAAAGCCCAATATTTAGTAATATGTTGATTGACCATTGAGGATGTTGCAGTGATAATGACTGCATTAATAAATACAGTGAGTAAGATCAACGGCAATGAGATACCGTCTATTCCAAGTTGAATATTTAAGTTCCAATGTGTGATCCAGGTGTAGCTTTCAGTTAACTGCATTTCAAAGGAATTAGGGTTAAATTGGAAAAAAATCAATATGCTAATTAAAATACTGATCAACGTAGAAGTGTACGTGATGACTTGTGCTCTTTGATATTTTGACCCGACAATCCATATTGCACTGATTAAAGATTGTAAAATAAGAATCGAGAGTAAAGGGTAACCTGTCATTTAAATTCCTATATAAAGTACGAAGAAAATGATTAAGAATAGAGACAATATCGTCATTGATGCATAGTGATATACATAGCCTGTTTGTACAATCTTGAAAGTATAACTAGCTTGAAGACATCTTTTGGCAAGACCTAAAATAATCCCTTCATCAATGACATGTTTATCTAAATAACGATACAATCGTCGACTAAATTGAATTATGGATCTAACGATGATGTGATCATTAAACCAATCAAACCCAAATTTCATTTCCAAAGGATAGGCGATGCGTTTTAAAGAGGGTTTTATACGATTAAATGTCTCATGATTTGTGATGTAACAGAAAAGCGTGATCACAAAACCTAATATCATAAAATAAAATGCAGGATGGAAGAGGGCATCAATCCCACTCAGTAATGGGTTTGCAAATTCATGAGAAAGTAATTTCATTTGTGCATTTGCAATCGTGCTAGTTGATAGTGTATTGCCAAAAATATTACCAATAAAAAATAAACCAACAGAGGACATTCCTAAAAACAAAGATGGTATTGCGAGTACAATGAGAGGGAAGGTGATTTGCCATTTTGGCTCAGAAACGGCACCAGTAAACCTTTTCTTTCCAAAAAATGTTAAAAACAAACTTCTAAAACTATAAATGGAGGTAGCTCCGGCACCGAGTAAGAGGCACATATATGCATAACTTGCAGCAGGTAAATAACAGTGATGTACCGCTGAAATAATGCTGTCTTTGGAGTAAAATCCAGACGTGAAAGGGAATGCAACTAATGAGAGTGTACCAATGAGCGAACACACAAAAGTAATTGGTAGTTCACGCCTAAGTCCTCCCATATTTTGAATATTTTGTTCGTGATGCATTGCAACAATAACAGAACCTGCACATAAGAATAAGAGTGCTTTAAAGAAAGCATGCATTAATAAGTGGAACATTGCAGCTGTATAGGCAGATGCTCCGGTTGCAGCAATCATATAACCCAATTGAGACAGTGTGGAGTAAGCGACAATACGCTTGATATCGTTTTGTACAATACCGACCAATCCGAGGAATAATGCACCTGTACTACCAATAATGAGAATCAAATTAAGCACTGCGGGTGAATAATCGAAGATTGGTGACATACGACAAATCAGAAATACACCAGCTGTAACCATTGTCGCTGCATGAATGAGGGCTGAAATTGGAGTTGGACCTTCCATTGATTCAGGTAGCCATACATGTAAGGGAATTTGTGCAGATTTACCCATAGCACCAACGAGGAGTGTAAAGGCAATGAGCGTAAGTCCATTAATTTCAAATAAACCCAGGTAAAGGATGTCTTGATCAAATTTCTCAAGCATTGGGATGACTGTGGGATAATCTAAGGCACCCACATAATAAAAAATTAGTGCAATCGCAATGAGTAAACCAAGATCACCAATACGATTCACAAGAAAAGCTTTTAATCCACCATTCACTGCAGAGGGTTTTGTGAAGTAGTAACCAATGAGTAAATAGGATACAACGCCAACCCCTTCCCAACCAAAGAATAGTTGTGCAAAATTTTGGGCACCCACTAGGGCAAACATGGCAAACGTAAACAAAGAGACATAGCTAAAGAAGCGGCAATAACCTTCATCACCAGCCATGTAACCAATACTGTAAATATGGACGAGCAGGGAAACGAATGCAACGACTAACATCATAATGACAGAAAGGGCATCTAAATAAATACCAATTTCAATGATGAATGTATTTGAATCGATCCAAGTAAATAGCTTTGCAAAGATAGGGTCACTGCTATGAATAATAAAAATAGAGCTTAAATAAAGTGCTCCAAGCAAAGAAATAGTGACCATACCAATTGTGAAACGATGTGTATTTTTAGGTCCTAGCTTTTCGCCTAAAAGTCCAGCCATTAATGCGCCAAGCAAAGGTGCAAGCCAAGTTATTAATGCAACTGATTTAATCACTGCTTATCCTTTAAGTTCACTTAATTTCTCCGTATTAATTGATTCATGATGACGATAGATGACAACCATAATCGCTAAACCAATAGCCGTTTCAATTGCAGCAATCGCTAAAATATAAAAAACAAATACTTCACCAACTAGATTTTGGTGCATTTTGGAGAAAGTGATAAATGCGGTATTACAAGCTAATAGGATCAGTTCAATTGACATTAACATTGAAACCATATTTGTACGATTGACTACCACACCGATCATTCCAATGACAAAAAGTATGGCAGATAAAATAATATAATGTGCAAGTCCGATCATCGTTTACTCTCTTTTTTAGATAGGCGTCCAGAGAGTATTTTAATTCGATCTGATTTATTTGTGTAGATTTGTTCAGAAATATTTTGAGTTTGCCTATCGGATCTAACACCTTGGAACGTGATACTTACAGCACCAATCATACCAATGAGTAAGGTGATGCTCACAACTAAAAATGGTACGATGTAGTCGGTGTAAAGAATTTTTCCAAGTTCAAGTGCAGAATTGGGAGGTGTTGAAAAAGTGATGGGGGTTTGGAATTCTAAAAGTAGAACAATGATTAAAGATGCAATTAAAACCCCGAGAATTAAATTCACTAAGTTGAAAATATTTAACTGTTCACTTGGCGGTACCGCTCGATCTAAATGGAACATCATGACCACGAATAACATGAGGGTCATTACCGCACCAACGTAAACAAAGATTAGTGCTAATGAAAGAAATTCGGATTGTAATGTCATCCAAAGTGCTGCTACATTGACAAAACAGAAAATCAAAAAAAGTGCTGAGTGAACGGATTCTTTAGAAACTATAACCATTGTTGCTGAGAATAGGGTCATAAAACCAAAAAATACAAAAATTAGGTCAAAAGGTTGTATCATATCATCTGTAAGGTTGATCGTTAGCACGATCTTGAGCTAATTTAGGTTCACACATATCGCCAATGGCGAGTAATTTATCTTTTGTCAATATGTTCTCTCCTCTTTCACGAACGACATAGTGATGTTCTGAGGTTACAACAATCGAGTCGACAGGGCAAGACTCTTCGCAAAAACCACAATTGATACATTTAAACATATCGATGTCAAAACGTGTTGTACGTCTTGAGCCATCAGAGCGTACTTTGGCTTCAATTGTAATCGCAAGCGCAGGACAAACAGCTTCACATAATTTGCATGCAATACAACGTTCTTCTCCATTTGGGTAACGACGAAGGGCTAGAAGACCTCTGAATCTGGGAGAAACAGGGATCTTTTCTTCTGGAAATTGAATTGTTTTTTTCTTCTGAAACATCGTTTTTGCTGTTTGTCCAAGACCTGTTAAAAAGTCCCAGATTAAAAACCTTTTAATTAATCTAATCATGTGATCTTTGTGTTTAGATTGTCGTTTAGCAGTGTTTTGCTTAGTTTTTTTTGCTGGCCAATAACGTTGGCCGAGAATAATCACGCTGGCAGTAACCAATGTTAAAATTGAAAAATATAAGTTGAAATCACTGAGAATATGGCCAATAGGTTGTAGATAAGCTCTAAGATCAGTAGAGAAAATAAGACAGAGTAGGCATATTTGGGTCATGAAATAGAGACCAACAATCATCAATAAAGCAAAGTAATATTTTGAATACAAGTGGGGTGGTTCGTTTAAAAGTAAGTGCTTTAAAATAAAACTGATACTCAGTCCCCATGTTAGTCCAGAGATCAATGCATGATAGCGAATAGTATCTGGGTACAGTGGTTGTGTAGGTAAATCAATTGTATACCAAGCTGTAAGAGTTAATAAAAGAAATAAAACACTAGAGCCAACAAACACTGCAATGGTTAATAATTGAGTGAGCATGGGCTTTTGTTGAAAAAATTTCATAATCCAGCCACCTTAATATACAGGCCAACAAGAGGTAGCCAAACTAATGTTGTTGGTATGAGTGTTTTCCACCCCATCATCATTAACTGATCATACCGGTATCTAGGGAATGTCCATCGGACCCAAATAATTAAAAAAGCCATAAAAAATGTTTTCAGAATGAACCAGATCACAAGTGGTACCCACTGTGTCAAATATCCTAAGAACACGATGTGGTCAAATGGCGACTGCCAACCACCTAAAAATAATAAGGATCCGATCGCTGAAATGAGCAACATATTGGCATATTCAGAAAGGAAAAAAAGCATAAATCCAATGCTACCATATTCCACCATATATCCTGCTACAATTTCGGCCTCACCTTCTGCTAAATCAAAGGGTAGTCGATTAGTTTCTGCCAGTCCACAGATGACGTAAACGACAAAAAGAGGAAGTAATGGCCATAGATACCAATGCCAAATACCACCAGCTTGAGCATTGACGATATCAGAGAAATTCATTGAGCCAGAGAGCATAATGACACCCACTAAGGCAAACCCCATTGCAATTTCATATGAAATGATTTGAGCCATTGCTCGCATGGCTCCAAACATTGCATATTTAGAATTTGAAGCCCAGCCTGCAATAATAATGCCATAGGCGCCCAAAGAAGTAACAGCAAAAATGTAGAGTATACCAGCATGAATGTCGGCAGCAACCCAACCTGGTGCAACAGGGATCACAGCCCATCCCGCAATTGCGGTGGTCACAGAGATAATTGGAGCAAGATAGAATAAACCAGAGTTTGCTTCAGCAGGTTTAATATATTCCTTATTGATGAATTTCAGTGCATCTGCAAAGGGTTGTAATAAACCACGCCATCCAACTCTGTTTGCACCAACCCTTCCTTGTATATATGCAGCGACTTTTCTTTCAGCCAGTGTATAATATGCAACACAGATCAATACAGGGACTAAAATTAAAAGGGCTTGCAAAACCAAAAAAGCGATATGAAACATCACGTCAAGCATCAACTGCCCTCAGTTTAATGGGACAGTGTCTTGGAAAATGAATTGCGTAGGTATCAGGAATAATCATAGTATCATTAGCTGTATTTTCATCAATAATATATGGTACTTTAATGGATTTTTTACCAAATGTTAAATACAAAAGGCCTGACTCATCAAATATTTTGAAACTTTCCGCAATTTCTTTGTTAAACCGTACTGCTTGTCGTTCAGTGCTGATAGAGGTTTGTAATGCATTTGCATGTCTAACGATATCATCAACTTTGAGTTCGTGTACGTCATGAACCCACATGATAGGGTGTGGCAATTGAGGTATCTTTTTGGGTAATGTATTCTCTGAAATCGATGGTGTTTCGACTGTTTCAATTTCATTTTGAATATCTTGGCTATTGGTGTACTGAAAACCATCCATTACCATTGTTTTTGCGACTGCAGCGATCACTTTCCATCCTGCTTTACTTTCTCCAATCGGTTTGATTGCAGCATTGAATCTTTGTATTTTGCCTTCAAGATTAGTGAAGCTACCACCCATTTCAGCAGGTGTGCAAATAGGCAGAATAATATCAGAATAAGCTCTTAGTTCTGGACTATCATAACGATTACAGCTAATTACAAATGCTTTTGTGAGAATATCTATGATTTTGTCAGGGTGTGCGCAATCGTGTAAAGGTTCAACATTTTGAAGCCAATATAGTTTTCTAGGTGTGTCAAACATTTGTTTGAAATTCATACCATTTGGAGTATTTGGTAACATTCCAGCTAACACTGCTCCAGAAGCGTTGGCGCCTTCAGTCAGATAAGCAATTTCACACTCAAGAATGAGCGTAATTTCTCTGATGATTTGTCGAATAATACTAGCATGAGGATGCTCATTAATGATGGGTCCCAATAGAAAGATCGTCTTTTTATGTTTAGCAATTGTTTTTGTGAATTCTGTGATTTCCTTTGAGATCTCTTTTGGCTTTATCTTTAGCCGGTGAGTTATTTTTTTCATTTCACATAGTGTGTAAAGCACCTTTGAAAAGAAATCAGCCCATTGGCTATAAGGCACAAGAATGTTTTGCGCGATAGGAAAGTTTGGTTCATTAATTGATGAATTTACTTGAATACATTGTGCACCATGATGAATCCCTTTTTTGATACGATGATTCAGTAATGGTTGATGATTTCTTGGGTTTGCTCCGATGAGTACAAATGTTGAAAAGTGCTCGATTTCATTGATTTTGACAGGTAATCCGTGATGAGGCATTTGATCTGTATCACTAAAATCCTCTTGTCTTAGTCGATGGTCAAGGTTATCGCAGCCTATTTTTCTCATGAGTTGCTGAAGTAACCAAAACTCCTCATTAGTTGAACTTGGATGAGCAATTGATGCAATATTTTTTGCTTGGTAATTTTGTACTGTTTGAGTAATACAATCAGCAAGATAGGGTAGAACTGATTCCCAAGATGTTTGCTTCCACTCACCATTTGTTTTAATCATTGGATGAGTAAGCCTTTGTTTATCCATTACGCCTTCGTAACTGAATCGATCTCTATCACTGAGCCAGTTTTCATTGATACTTTCATTACTTTTTGGTACAACGCGCATGATGTTGTGTTGTAATCCGTTATGGATACTATGTAGGAAAAGGTTTGAACCAACACCATCATGGAAAGACACTGAGGCATATTGTTTAAATCCCCATGATCGTCCATTAAATCGATAGGGTTTTGATGTTAATGCACCGACAGGGCAAAGGTCAATGACGTTTCCTGAGAGCTCAGATTTTAGACCTTTCTTGAGATAGGTGCCAATTTCCATTAGTCCGCCTCGATTTAACGTACCAAGTTCTTCAATTCCTGCAATTTCTGTACCAAATCTAACACATCTAGTGCATTGGATACACCTTGTCATATCTGTTGCGACTAACGGTCCAAGATCCTCATCATCTACGACACGCTTGCCTTTCGTGTATTGTGAAATATCTGTGCCAAATCCCATGGAAATATCTTGGAGTTCACACTCTCCACCCTGATCGCATATTGGACAGTCAAGAGGGTGGTTGATGAGTAAAAACTCCATCACCGCTTTTTGTGACTCTAAAGTTTTTGATGAACGAGTCAATACACGCATGCCATCAGTCACATAAGTTGCACATGCAGGTAGTGTTTTTGGAACACCAACGACTTCAACAAGGCACATACGACAATTTGCAACAACAGATAGTTTTTCGTGGTAGCAAAATCTTGGGATATAAATGCCTGCATCATCAGCAGCCTTAATCACAGTAATACCTGCATCACAAGTGATGGGTTTATTATCAATGAAAATGTTGACTTTATTTACCATTTTTAGTCCCACTGATCATGGATTCCCCGTTTCTACAAAAATAAACAAATTCATCCCGAAAATGTTCAATAAAGCTTTGCACCGGCCATGCAACAGCTTCACCAAATGCACAAATAGTACGTCCTTCAATTTTATTTGCGACATCCACAAGACGATCAACGTCCTCAACTTTTCCTTTACCTGAAAGAATATCTAGGAGCATTTCATGAAGCCACCCTGTACCTTCTCTACATGGTGTACATTGACCACATGATTCGTCTCTGTAAAATTTCACAATACATGTCAAAGCATGAACCATACAAGTGCAATCATCCATGACAATCACTCCACCAGACCCAATGGCTGAATTAACCGCTTTCATCCCTTCATAGCTCATTTCTGCTCCCAGCATTGTTTTTCCGGGTACGACTTTCATAGATGAGCCGCCTGGTATAACAGCTTTACATCCTCTATTATTCCTTATCCCACCACATAATTTGAGTAAATCTTTAAACGATGTACCTAATGGCAATTCGAAGACGCCTGGTTTTGCAACATGGCCACTAACAGAGAATATTTTAGTGCCACCACTTTTTTCTGTCCCAAGTGATTTAAACCATTCAGCACCTTTTTCAAGAATAACGGGAATTGATGCAAGAGACTCGGTATTATTAACGGTTGTAGGTTTGCCATATAAACCATAATTTGCTGGGAATGGTGGTTTATACCTTGGCATTGCTCTTTTGCCTTCCAATGATTCAAGCATTGCTGTTTCTTCACCTACAATATATGCACCTGCACCAATCAAATTGTGAATTTGAATGGATATTTTAGAACCTAGGACATGATGACCAATTAGACCTGCCTCTTTGGCTTCTTGCAGTGCTTTTTCACACTGATTAAATTCATGCATAAATTCACCACGCATATAGTTATAGGCCACTGTTGCGCCCATTGTATATGCAGCAATTGCCATCCCTTCAATTAATTGATGAGGATTTTTACTCAGTATGAAACGATCCTTTGATGTACCTGGTTCACTTTCATCAGAATTGCAGACAAGATATTTTTGTCCGGGTTTATCACGATTCACAAATCCCATTTTCAATCCAGTTGGGAATCCAGCACCACCTCTTCCCATGAGCATGGAATCTTTAATAGATTGAATAATAAAATCAGGTTTTATCTCACCAGCAACAACGCTTTTCCATATTTTATATCCACCAATCTTTTCATAGCTTTCTAACGACCAGGGTTGATCTAAATGAAAAGTACGATAACAGACTTGATTTTGTTTTATTGCATTTGTCATTATGAATCACCTTGAGAAAGCTTTTCCAATAAATCATCAACGGATTTTGGGTCCATATTTTCATAGTAATCCTTACCATTGATCAGGAGTACGGGTGCTTTTGTACAAGCTGCCAGACATTCTACTTCTTCAAGCGTGAATAGCCCGTCTTTAGTTGTTTCTCCTGGTTTTACACCAAGCTTATTTTCGATGTAATGCATTAAATCGTGGCTACCACACAACATACAAGAAATACTATCACAGATCCCGATAGTATAACGGCCTACAGGCTTTCGATGATACATGCTGTAAAAACTGGCCACTTCATACACTTGAATGGCTGGAATATTGAGGTGCTTCGCAAGTGCATCTAATTGTCGATCTGATAGCCATCCATAGTGATCTTGGATAAATCTTAATGATTTTATTACAGCTGATCTAGGCTGTTCTTTTGGGAATTTTTTAGCCCATTGATCAATTTTTTTAAGTACACTTTGGTCTAGTTGATATTCACTCATTATCTATCTATATCTCCAAAAACGATGTCTATGGAAGACAAAATGGTTACTAAATCTGCAAGCATGACACCTTTACAAATTTTCTCCAAAGACTGTAAGTGGCTGAAACCTGCGGGTCTAATTTTTAATCGATAAGGTTTATTCGCACCATCTGATACGATATAGACTCCAAATTCCCCCTTAGGGTGTTCAACTGAGGCATATACTTCACCAGGTGGCGTATGAAAGCCTTCGGTAAATAATTTAAAATGATGAATCATTGCCTCCATATCATCTTTCATTTCTACTCTTTTTGGAGGTGCAATTTTGTGATCATTAATAATTACAGGACCTTTATTAACTGCTAACCACTCAACGCATTGACGAATGATCCTTACAGATTGTCTCATTTCTTCCATACGGACCAAGTAACGGTCGTAGCAATCTCCTTTGGTGCCAATAGGGATATCAAAATCAAGTTGATCATACACAGCGTAGGGTTGGTGCTTACGCAAATCCCAGTCAACTCCTGATGCTCTAAGAAGAGGACCAGTAAATCCAAGTTCTCTTGCTAGTTCAGCATTCACCGTACCAATATTGACAGTTCTTTGTTTCCAGATTCTGTTTTCGGTCAATAGTCGTTCACAATCATCTATCACGCTGGGAAATTTATCAATGAAATCATTAATAAAGTCAAGCAAAGAGCCTTGTCTATTTTGATTTAATGCATCAATTTCCTTTTTACTTCTCCATGGATTCACTTCATATTGAGGCATACTTTCTGGTAAATCTCGATAAACACCACCAGGTCTGTAATATGTTGCATGCATCCTAGCACCCGATACAGCCTCATAACAATCCATTAATTTTTCTCTTTCATGGAAGCAATATAAGAAGACAGTTGTCGCACCAAGATCAAGTGCATGCGCGCCGAGCCACATGAGGTGATTTAATATTCTTGTGATCTCATCAAACATGACTCGAATATATTGAGCTCTTATTGGTGCTTCAACATTGAGTAGTTTTTCAATTGCTCGAACATAAGCATGTTCATTACACATCATCGATACATAATCTAATCGATCCATGTAGCCGATGCTATGATTATATGGTTTTGTTTCTGCGAGTTTTTCTGTAGCGCGATGAAGTAATCCGATGTGTGTATCAATCTTGGAAATCGTTTCTCCTTGAAGCTCAAGAATAAGTCTAAGCACGCCATGCGCAGAGGGATGTTGTGGGCCAAAGTTAACTGTATATTGATTGATTTCACTCATTTTCTTGATCTCCAACATAGCGATTATCATCTCGAATCACCTTGGGAACAGTCACTCGTGGTTCAATGTTAACATCTTCGTAAACACATCGTTCTTGATCGTGATCGTAACGAATTTCTTTAAATCCTGAGACAGGGAAATCTTTTCGGAAAGGGAATCCTTTGAAACCGTAATCAGTTAATATCCTTCTTAAATCGGGATGATTGACAAACACAATACCAAATAGGTCAAAGGCTTCTCGTTCGTACCAGTTGGCATGAGAGTAGATGTCACAAATCGTCGGCACTTCAGGTATTTTAGGGGAGGCGAACACTTTTACTCTCAGACGTTGGTTTAGCGTAGTTGACAGTAAATGATATACAACGGCTATTCTTGGTAATGGCCATTTTGATGTCTGTGGTTCATTAGATGTTGCTCGACTATAACCAGATGATGTTGTACTAGTTGTTTTCCATTCACTTAATCCGTAGTTTAAATAATCAACTCCGCATAAGTCGATTAATATATCAAATTGTAGATCCGAATGTTCTTTACAAGATTCCATGACAACAAGGAGTTGGTCTGCAGGTGTAATGACATTCACTTCGCCAAAAGATGATTCTATTTGACAAGATTCAGGAAGAATCTTTTTTAAATCATCAGCAAGACTCATTTTTCATCACCTCTAAGTATAATATTGCTTTGTTTAATTTTGTTTTGAAGTTGGATAATACCATAAACAAGTGCTTCTGCAGTAGGTGGACATCCAGGCACATAAACATCTACAGGCACAATACGGTCACAACCTCTTGTAACTGAATAAGAATAATGATAGTAACCTCCGCCATTAGCACAAGAGCCCATGGAAATAACATATTTAGGCTCAGCCATCATATCGTAGATGTTTCTTAATGGCTGTGCCATTTTATTGCATAATGTACCTGCCACAATCATGACGTCAGACTGTCTAGGGCTTGGTCGAAAGGTCACTCCAAATCGATCAATATCGAATCTGCCTGCGCCGGCGTGCATCATTTCAACTGCACAACATGCTAGTCCGAAAGTAACAGGCATCATTGAGCCAGTATCAGCCCACTTTACTAAATCGTCTAATGTTGTTGTCACAACACCATTTTTAAGAGCCTCTTTGACTTTAGTATTCATTATTCCCACTCCAAAGCGCCAACATACCATTCATAAATGAATCCTGCTGTTAATATTGATAAGAAAAAAATCATCGATACGATCCCAAGGAAGGGAAGTGTTTTGAATGCTACAGCCCATGGGAAAAGGAATGCTGTCTCAAGATCAAAAATAATGAAAAGTAACGCGACAAGATAAAATCTTATATCAAAGGGAATTCTGGCATTGTCAAATGAATCAAACCCACATTCGAATCCTGAATTTTTCGTCGCATTGGGCTTATTAGGTGTGACTCCAAGATATCTGGATAGAAAATTTACAGAGTAAATCGCAAGACCAATACCTAGTCCAATACCTGAAAATACTAAAATCGATAAATAATTATACATATACTTCAATTATACCAGTTTTAGATCGTTCCTGAAAGGGTATGTAAATGATTGCCGAAGGTCGGATTTGAACCGACACGGTCATACGACCACTGCCCCCTCAAGACAGCGTGTCTACCAATTCCACCACTTCGGCATAATCTGTTGCGTCTAGCTTTCAATAACTTTACTGATAATTTTGCTTTCATTTGGATGTTTGTTTAAAACTCCGATAGTCAGGCAGTTGATAAAAAAGATACAGGCTAAAATAGTTGTCAATTTGACAAGAAATGCTGATGATCCTTGACTACCAAACAAACTTGAAGAAGAGCTACTGCTAAATGCAACGCCCATTTCAGAACCTTTACCTTGTTGAGTCAATATCAGACAGATCAATGCGATGCATATTAAAAAGTGAAAAGTAAATAAAATTGTATTCATATGTTCCTACACTAACTGATATTGGGCAATGATGTCCAGTAAATGATTGCAATCTAACGAAGCGCCTCCGATCAGTAGGCCGTTGACGCCAGTTGTAAGAATATTTTTGGCATTATCTCTTGATACACTCCCACCGTAGAGGATTGGCACTGTAGTCTGTTCTTTCAAAAAACTAAGAATGCTTTTGATTTCGTTTGTAGACGGTGGGCTGCCTGTACCAATCGCCCATCTTGGTTCGTAGGCAAGTAAAATATGTTGACTGATTTGAGGTTGGTTGATCGCAAATTGTATTTGGTCTAAAAGAACATGATTGGTTGATCCTTGTTCTCTCTCTTTGTGTGTTTCCCCGAAACAAAGAATAGGAGTGATATTGTGAGTGATGCACTGGTGGATTTGATGCTCAATGTCTTCGTTAGATTCAAAATCTCGTCTCTCAGAATGGCCAACCAATGCGTACTGACAACCAATCTCTTTTAACATCGGTGCTGATATTTGACCGGTGTAGGCACCATGAGAGTGAGGAGATAATGTTTGACTTGCAAGGTGGATGTGGTCGTTTTTAATTAACTTTTTTGCAGTCAGCAAGTATACGCTTGGTAGAGCAAGTATTAGATTGCAGGATTGGAGTGAGGCGCAATTAAGCTCATCGCAAAAAAGCTTAAGTTGGGATATTGAGCCATTCATCTTCCAGTTAGCAATAAATGTTTTCATTTTATTAAATATAAACCACTAATAAATGAAGATGCAACTAGTGTTAAAAATACAATGGTTTCAGTTGAAATGTATTAGACGTTTTGCTAATATTAACGATTAATCACCTCGCTAGTTATTGCTAGCTTAATTTACAGACCAAGAGGAATCTTAAAATTATGAATGAAACATCTAGAAGCTATGAATTATTAGTGCTTATACACCCTGATCATGCAGACAAGGTAGGGGATATCATTGAAAAGCACAAATCCATCGTAATGCAATTCAACGGTTGTGTTGATCGTTTTGAGGACTGGGGGCGCCGTAACCTTGCTTACAGCATCAACAATGTAAGAAAAGCTCACTATATTCTTTTCAATGTGACATGTCCCTATGAGGCCATTGAAAGTATACAAGATAGCATCTATAAACATAACGAAGTCATCTTGCGTCATTTGCTGATTTCACTAAAGAAACCTGTGACAGAACAATCTCTCATGATGAAACAAATTGAGGCTGAAGCTAATGATTCTAGAATGCCAAAAATCACATCATTTAAAAATAAAGAAGCAGTTGATTACAAATCAAAAAAAGTTCTGAAAAATTATATCATGGAAACAGGACGGATTGTGCCAAGCCGATTGACTAACACGCCAATGCTTGTGCAAAGACGAATTGCACGTGCTATCAAATTAGCTAGATTTGTAGCATTGCTTCCTTATTGTGATCGACATGCCTGATAACCGTCACATACTGTCGGATAGATTAACCAATATTTTGGATAATAAACCTTGGTTGGGTTGTATACTCTGTATAGGGTGTTCAACTCTGACGATGGTTGGGTTCCCAGTGTTATGGATTGCAATGGCTATTTGTGCTCTTGTTTACTTCAGGCACTCATTATCATACTCGCTCATTTTTATTGTTTGTGCGATTATTCCTTTCATCCTATCGGGCCAAGTAGATTACTTTAGTGTTGGTTCTGTATTGCTCTTATTACCTATTTGCGCTGTCCAAAACCGTTATAAATCTTTCAGCCTGACCTATGAAGTGTGTATCATTATCTCATTATGTGTCATTTTGGCTCTACATCTACTAGTTCCAGATTTACAATCATGGTGGATTGGTCAATACATGAAAACAGAAGAAGTGTTACTCAAAGATGGCGTATTCACTAAATTACAGGTGCAAGAAATCATCAAGGTTCTTGCCTCAGTCTCTACCGGTTTAACTGCGTTATCGATGTCAATTAATTTATTTCTTGTGAATTTTATTGCCACATATATTGATGCACTCTCTAAAAAACAATATGGTCTATTTAAAGAATTCATGATGATGAAAATGGGTCTGTTATCTCCCATTTTAACAGTATTTTTAGCTGTGAGTTTGTTTTACACGCCTGGGTGGGTTGTGGATTTAACAGCCTACGTGATTGGTATTATGATTACCTATGGGTTTATCGTTTCTCTAGGTGTTGTTTGGAGATTCTTCAAAGCCAGGGCTTGGGTTATCATTTCATTGTTTTTATTTATTTTTTTGCTGATGACAACTAATATTTTCAAACTTTTGATGCTACTAATTGCTGTCACTGACTACGTTGCTCAATGGCGAACGATCTTTGATAGTAAGGACCAACCAGGTCAATGATTGGATGAGTGAAATAATGAGTATCTATTTTTACATCATATTAAATTCTGCTTTGATTCTTCTGCTGTTGTATTCAGCATTTGAAAAAGATGCATATCATTTGCCTAAAAATTGGCTGAGCTTTATTGCAATGTGCTTACTATTAATTACTAATCAGTATATTTGGATCAAGTTATCAATATTGTTATTATTGTTATCTGATCTATTTTATTTTTCAAAATTCAAACACACATTAACATAGAGAGGAAATTATGAAAGTGATCTTAAAAGAAAAAATTGTTAATCTGGGCGCTATTGGTGATCAAATTGATGTTAAGTCAGGTTATGCTCGAAATTATTTAATTCCACAAGGTAAAGCACTACCTTGTACAGAAGAAAATATCGCTCATTTTACTTCAATCAAAAAAGAACTTGAAAAAGCAGAGTTAGAAAAATTGAATCATGCAAAGGATCGTGCTAAGAAGATTGAATCTGTTGATGTGATGTTCAACGTCAAAATGAAAGATGAAGATACGATCTTTGGATCAATCACTGTCAGTGATATTGTCGATTTTTACAATGATTTAGGACACGAGCTCGATAGAAGTGAAGTTAAAATCAATGAGGGTCCTATCAAAAGTCTTGGAGAGCACGATTTTAATATTCAATTTCATCCCGATGTCGTCCTCGAATTGACTTGTAACGTCAGTACAGATGCAGTAGAGTCCACTGTTGAGGAAATATCTGAGGAAATAGTAGATGAAATCAACAACGAATTAACAGATGAAGTGAGTAACGACAACGACTCTGATGTTGCTATTGATGATAGTGAAAAATAGTATTTCTGATGTCCGTGGCTAACACAGAAGCAACGCTTAAAATTCCACCACATGCGCATGAGGCCGAGCGATTTGTGCTTGGTGGTATTATGGCAAATCAACAGGCATTTGAAAAAATTGAGGATATCATTCGCTCATCAGACTTTTATTTAAGTCAACATGCTAAATTATTTACCATTATTTCTTCTTTAGCCCAGCAAGATAAACCTTATGATGCGAATACGTTAATTGAAGGATTAACTCAAGATGGCAGAATAGGTGAGGTAGGAGGAGAAGCCTATATCTATAGTTGCCTCGAGTCTGTTCCTAGCACAATTAATATAGATGCATATGCAAAAATTATTAGAGAGAAAGCAGTTCTACGTCAACTTCTCAATGCTTGTCAAGAGGTCGCATCCCTCGCTTATCAGCCTGTTGAAGGTGAGTCATGGCAGCAAATATTAGACAAAGCAGAGCAAAAAATATTTCAAATATCTGACCAACGTCCTATGAATGACCAAGGTCCTGAGGCCTTGCCTGATGTTCTAGCTAGGACTACAGAGAAGATAGATTTACTGTTTCAAAATCAGGGTAATATTACTGGTTTACCAACAGGATTTTCGGATCTAGATTCAATGACTTCAGGTTTACAGGATGGTGATTTGATTATTGTTGCTGGAAGGCCAAGTATGGGTAAAACTGTGTTTGGCGTCAATATTGCTGAACACGCTGCATTGAAATCAAAAAAACCGGTTGTTATTTTTAGTTTAGAAATGCCCAGTGAGATGATTGTCATGAGGATGCTTTCATCGTTGGGGCGTATATCCCAGCAGCGAATTCGAACAGGGCAACTTAAGGAAGACGATTGGCCAAGATTGACATCAGCAATTAATATGTTAGGACAGTGTCCAATATTTATTGATGATTCTGCTGCCTTGTCTCCTAATGAAATTAAGTCAAGACTAAGAAGAATAGCAAAAAACCATGGCCAAATTGGTTTAGTGTTAGTAGATTATCTACAGTTAATGCAAGTACCTGGTAGTAAAGAAAATCGAACAAATGAAATTTCACATATTTCACGTTCTCTGAAGACCATTGCGAAAGAGTTGTGTACTCCTGTGATTGCATTATCTCAGCTGAATCGTGGATTAGAACAACGCCAGGATAAAAGACCAGTGATGTCAGATCTAAGAGAGTCTGGTGCCATTGAGCAGGATGCTGATCTTATTGCATTTATTTATCGAGATGAAGTTTATAATGAGCACTCATCAGAAAAAGGTGTTGCTGAAATTATTATCGGTAAACAAAGGAATGGTCCAATTGGTAAAGTGAGACTCACTTTCCTAGGGGAGTATGTGAGGTTTGAGAACCATACTCAAGAGGTTTTTAACGCGACGCAAGTTGAGAATTAATGTGAGCAGATTAGTTAAATTTCATTTAAAACATCTAGAACATAATTATAATATCGTTAGGTCACTATCTAAACAGTCAAAGATCCTTGCTTATGTGAAACAAGATGCTTATGGCCATGGCGTAACAACCGTTGCATCTGCATTAAAACAGGCTGATGGTTTTGGGGTCACTGATTTTACAACAGCAAAAACGATTCGCTCTCTCTATACAGATAAAGTGATCTTGCATGCAGCAATTAACCCAACTATCCAAGATATAAAAGCAGCAATCACGCATGACATTTCTATTGTAATTTACAACCAATCTATTGTTGATTTAATACTGAAGCATCGACTAAAAGTAAAAATGTGGCTTAAGGTAGACACTGGATTCAATCGTTTGGGCATTACACCTGATGCAATTGAAGAAACATTAGAGAAATTATTACCGTTCGCAAATGGTGATATTGTGTTAATGACGCAATACATGAGCCCATTCGGAAATTCTAAATTATATGATAAACAAGTCAAATGTTGGCAAAGTATCATCAGTCAAATCAATCAACCCTACTCATACGCAAACTCTGCAGTCATCATGCAAAATTCCGAAGACCTTGGCCATTGGGTTAGGCCAGGGATGATGTTATTTGCTCACCCACATTATCAAATGCCTGATTGTGGCCTATTGCCCGTGATGGAGGTGTCTTCTCCAATTGTTCATATCAAAAAGATTGCAAAAGGAGAAAGTATTGGATATGAACAGTATTATCAATTTCAAGAAGAGACGACTATCGCAATCATTGGTACTGGGTATGGTGATGGCTATCCGTTTGATCCTGGTCCAGATGCTGCTGTTTACTATGAGGGACAAAGACTGCCTATTCTAGGAAAAATGACTATGGATTTTATGGTTGTGAAGCTTGGCAATACAAAAGCAAAAATAGGTGATCATGTAGAGCTATGGGGCATGAATTATTCTGCTGCTCAGCTTGCTCAATCATCTAATACGATTATTTACGATTTATTTACAAAGTTTAATACTGCCCGTTTCAAAAAAGAGATAATTTATGATCAATCCTAATATGATTAAATGGCGTTGTAGAAGAGGTGTGCAGGAGCTAGATATTTTATTACATCGTTTTTATGATCAAAAATACCTCACGTTATCAATAGAAGAGCAACAAAACTTTAAAGCATTGCTTGATCTACAGGATCCAATTTTAATTAACTGGTTGGTGAAAAGACAGCAGCCGGATGCAGAATTTAAAGATTTAGTGAAGGAGATATTAAGCTTGTGATTAAATTTTTACTTAATCCCAATGTATATTGGCGCGCTATTGGTCTATTATTCACATTCACATTGATCATATTATTAAACGCATCAATCAATAATTCAAGGGTCATCAAGGGGTTTGCGGCAATACAAATGGGTCAGTATAAGCTTTCATATCATCTTATGTTTGATCGAGAGCATACATGGTCACCGGCAACAAAATCAGGATATGCGCAGATGTTATTGAGAGGAGAGTATATTGCACAAGATATTCCTCAGGCCAAAAAACTGTTGTATCAAGCTGCTAAAGATTGTGATACAACCGCACTCAATGAAATAGGATTAAGTTACTTTAAAGGCGATCTTGGCAATGAGAAGGACTTTGTAAAAGCGTTTGATTATATTTTATTAGCATCCATGCATGGTCATCAGGATGCTATGGCACATGTTGCTTGGATGTTTGCTAATGGAATAGGTACTGAAAGAGATTTACCCCAAGCTTTATATTGGACAGCAATTGCTGGTTTAAAAGGTAATGCTTATGCATGGGGACAACTCAATTCCTTTAAGCAGCTTTTTGAGCCTGAAGATTTTCGTCATATTGTGAATAATATTTCAACATGGAAACCATTAATGCAGTGTCAACCGATCATTGATTAATGTGGTTTAATTGAACTAGGTGCTGGAATTTCCCTGAGTGCTTTTAATATTGTTGGCACATTTGAGTGATTTACTTCAACTGTGAAAAGGTGATTGTCAAAAGCAATAGTATTGTCTTGAATTTGTCCAGACTCGAACCACCTCCAGATGCCCCAAATCCCTCTCTGGGTGCTACTTTTACTTTTATCTAATATATTGACTCCTGTTGAGTCAAATTGAGACGGCCATATGAAGTTTAATGGCTTTGAAAGATCATGCTTTTTCCCCGCAATTTCCAGCTGCCAATTTTCATTTGTATATTTTGATTGCAGAAAAATGTCCATTTGACAAATGTTTTTCTCAGAACAAATTTGACTTTGTAATTGTTTAATGTGTTTGAAGTAATGGAGAATATTTTTAGAAATGGCTAAGCCATTATTTTGATGTAATGGTTTCAGTGTTGTTTGATCAGCGGAAAGGAATGGTTGGATATAATAACTGTAATATAAGTCAAGTAATCCTTTAGGGCTATAAAAACGATTGAACTTATCAGTGTCTATTTCAGTGAAACTATTTGGATTGATTGGATATAAATTATGAATATTCTTTTGGTAGTACTTGAAGATTGTGTTTTCCCACACAAAATTCATATGATTGATAGTGCTTTGCATTAAAAGATGCCAAGAGGCATTTAAGATTTGTTCAGTCACATCATTGCCTGATTGCACCTGTCCTAAGTCATTTAATATATGATTTGTATTTGGGTTCTTAGCATGATTATGGATAAATTCAAATGCAAGATAATCGGCATTTTTTTGCGAGGATAGCTTCTTCAGCCAAGCTTGGAGATGATGCATCTTTTCTTCTAGATCTGGACTGAAGATGGATTGATCAATTTGATCAACAATCGCTTGAAAGGAATCAAGTTTCAAAGTTGGATGTACAATCCATTCTTTAGAGAGTTTTGTACATTCAGTTTCTGAAATACGATTTGAAAGTAGCTGACATGCTTCATCCACTTTAATATCATTAGGCAATGATTCTGATAATGTTACATGTCCATAAGAATAATGCAGACTTGCTAAAAATTGTTCCTTAAGTGTTGCAGCATTCCAGCTAATATCGAGTTGTTGTCTGAATGTGGATAAACTATCAATGACATAGGGTAGTAAAGCAGGGTGAATATCATTAAAACGATCGAACCTCAATTTTAAAGATGCAATGAGAGGATTGATTTGATTGAGTTTAATTTTTAATTCACGACTTAAATGTTTGATCTCATCTTGCTGATGTGGGCTCAGTTTTACTTTTGGACTGACGAAGCTAACGACTTCTCCAATGAGTAATGACTTATTTTTAATATGATCTAGTTTATTGGTGGCATCAACAAGGTGAGTGAGTGATTGTTTCTCCCAAAGTTGATTCATATGTGTTTGGTACCATGTTAACTGGAATGCGATACAAGAGAGAATGATGCAAAATAAAATACCTGATGAGACTTTTGGGTATTGATTTTTCAATTCAAGACCAGACTCAAGTTTAGGGGAAAAAATTAGATTTTTACGACCTGATTGCCATAATAGCCCGCAACAATAAACATCTCGGATGTGTAATACTTTTATTAATTTTGCTAGATTGAATTTCATCTGGTGAAAATGTTGGGGAAAATCATTAATGATTCTTTTTTGTTCTCTATCATCAATATCATTGAGAAGATAGTTGCCATAGGATTGGAATTGTGCATGTAGTTTATCAAACCCTTCATGTAACTCATCGATATCAATAATCTCTTTTTTATTGGGTAATTTAAAGCACCATGGTGAGTCTGCTAGTTGTTTCATGAACATTGAGAATCCAGATACTTTTTCACAATGGGTCATGATTAATTGAATAGGACCAAGCATTTTTGCATTGTGATCGAGTTGTTGTACAGATGAGGGATTAATGCATACAAAGATTTTTTTTGGTTTTAATGGAGCAAAAGCATCTTTCCATATTTTAAGGTTATCAGTTGCAAGGTTGATTGTGACTTCTATTGCACCAACTGGCTTATCTGGGTGTTTCCACACGGTATAGTACATACCATGTTGGTGGTCGCTTTTGATTCTAACCCATTGGTTATGATTAAATATTGTCGTTTTGCCTGTTTCTCTAGATCCTGTGACCACAATCCAAGTGTTGATTTTAGAGGATAAATTATTTTTGATACTTGAAAACAACCTTTTTCGATGAAAAGTCGTCATAATTCTTTGCGGTTGGAAAATAAAATCAAAGATGAGAATGGATGCTAAAAAGCAGGCTGTAGAAAGTGTAATGACTTCGTAACTCATGCACAAACACTCAAATTAATAGGATTTTCCATGTGATGTATAACCAAACTTGACAAACAACTGTCAAGCTAACGCAAAATAATGTTGGTAGAAATAGATTTGCATACCATGGTTTTTTATCACTTTTGACAACAGCTTCAATTTGCTCCTCTAAGAAAAGAGGAGTCTGAGTTGCAAGTCCTTGTTGGGCGACAATAAATTTGATTTGATTTAATGTTTCCTGCAGGGGGTGATCGTAATTATTAACCAGATCGACTAAACAGCGATGTAAAATAACAATTAAAGGAGCTTGCTCGTGGGGAAAACGAATACAATAATTAGCAATTTTTGCGATTCGTTCAATGGGCTCATCTCGACCTGGATTCCATAAAAGTCTTGACCACCCGCCAAGGATGACTTGAGCAGCTTTACATTGTTGTTCTGGAGCATCTCGACATTGACTTACAAAATGTCTCAAAAGCGAATCAGATTGATTCAAAGAATAGGTTGATGATAATAAGGACTCCCTATGTAATGTATTCACTTTTTCCATAAAAGCAAAAGCAGCTTTTATAATCGAATGATTGAGGGTTGAGACTGGTAAGACATCAAAACCTGTATCTCTGGCGATCTGAATGTTTTGAGGATCGACTTCATTGAGAGTAGGAAAAATATCTTTAGAATTCATAATCAACTGCTAAAAACTTGTTCTACTAAAGGTTACAAGTAGTACTTGATTCCAATGGCACCCTGATTCAGCATGGAGATTCCAGATGGTTTTGGATCTGATTTGCTGGTATTGGAACTATACCCTGAGCTATCTTTAGAAATCACTCTTAATTGAGTATAGATTTCATAGTTCGGATGATAAGCCGGAGAAAAAATGATACCAGCTATAATTCCAGCAGTGTATGGATCACTATCAATACCTTTTCCATTATTATATGCATTTTTATCATTGATGTATTGATAATCAACACGTCCGCCGAAAGTTGCTTGAACCATTTCTTTGAGTGGGTAGACAAATGTTGAAGAAATACCAAGATTCGCAACATAATAATGTTCGGTATTACTACCTGCGTTTTCGTATGTTTGTCCGCCAATGATGAAATCAGTACGTCGACCACCTAATAGCTTTCCATCAGCTCTAAACCCAATCACTAAGTTTACAGTGTCATCGTTACTATTATTGAACTCAATACCTATACCTGGCTGTGCATAAGCGAATGTACCAATCAAGGTTAATGCGCTAATTAATTTTTTCATCAAGAAATACCCCCAATCTATACATACTAACCTAGCATATACGAGGTGTTAATTCTATGATTAAGTCATTAAATTATACAAGTAATTTTTTTCTAGATATGAGTGCTTGTTTCAGTGTATTGCCATCAAGGTACTCTAATTCGCCCCCGATTGGCATCCCATATCCAATTCTTGAGCATATGATTTTTTTCTTGGCAAGTGCATCACAGATATATTGTGCAGTGACTTCACCTTCTACTGTCGAGTTTGTAGCTAGAATCACTTCTTTATAGTTTGAACTAATACAATTTTCGAGTAAAAGAGGAATACCTAATTCATTAGGTCCAATGCCATCGATGGGAGAAAGATGTCCCATTAGTACGAAATACAAGCCATTGTAAGAACCTGATTGTTCAAGACTGATCAAATCAGATGGTGTTTCGACAATACAGAGTAATTGGGAGTCGCGTTTTGTAGATGAACAGATGTTACACAGGCTGCCCTCGCAAAAGTTTCTACATCTTTGACAGTGTTTCACATGATCGACTGCATCTTGCAGAGAATGGGAAAGAGCAATAGCAGCATCTCTCCCTTTCTCTAGCAAAAAAATTGCGAGCCTATTTGCAGTTTTAGGGCCTACTCCGGGTAGTGCCTGTAAAGCTGTAATCAGTCGATCTAATGAAGGTGTCATTCCGAAGAATCTTCACCGCCAGTGACATCATCCATGTTGATATCTTTTGCTAATTCTAAAATCTGTTTTTTCTGATTATCTGTGACTTTCTCAATACCTTGATTGACTGCAGAAATAATCATCTTTGTTAAATCTGGATGTTGACGAGCTGATGCATCAATTTCTAAATTTTCGATTTTATAATCACCTTGCATAGTTAATTTAACCGCATTTGCACCAACATTGATATCAACGCGTTGTTGCTTAAGCTTATCTTGAGCTTCTTTAATACCCTCTTGCATTCGTTGTGCTGCGGCCATTATATTTTTTAGGTCTGCCATAATAGTTTCCTCCTATTTACATTAAGTATAGCACTTTATTTTTCTAAAACCTAGTTTGCATCAAATTAAGCTATATTGTAATATAATAAATGTCAGCCCCTTCGCGGCGATAGAATGTTAACCCCGTCAGGCCTGGAAGGGAGCAGCGGTATCATTCAAATCGGGTGCCGAAGTGTGGCTGACATTTATTTTTGGTATCGTGTGGATCATATTTTAGCAAATAAATGGCGACCAAATACTTTTGATGAGGTACTCGGTCAAGATACAACTGTTCAAGCATTAAAAAATGCCCTAGACCGATCTTTATTGCATTATTGCTATATTTTTACGGGTATACGTGGTGTAGGGAAAACGACGTTGGCGAGATTATTTGCCAAAAGTTTGAATTGTGAACAAGGTCTTCAAGCTCATGCTTGTGGTCAATGTAGTTCCTGTGTTGGTATCAAAGAGGGTAATGATTTAGATTGTTATGAAATTGATGCTGCTTCTCGTACCAAGGTTGAGGAAACACTGAAGATCCTTGATTTAGCGACATATCCACCAACAAGATCACGTTATAAGATATTTTTAATTGATGAAGTGCATATGCTCTCTAATCATAGCTTCAACGCGTTGTTAAAAACACTCGAGCAACCACCGAGTCATGTAAAGTTTTTATTAGCCACAACAGATATCTCTAGAATACCTGATACAGTGCGTTCTAGGTGTATAGAGTTTACTTTAAATCCAGGTAAAAAAGACGACGTGCAGTCACATATCCGCCGAGTCTGTGAAGCGGAAGATTATCAAATTGATGATCAAGCATTAGAAACAATTGTTGATCAAGCAAACGGTAGTGTTAGAGATGCGATTACCCTTTTACAGACATTAATGACCGCTTCAAATGATCGTACGATCACAAATGATCTGGTGGAGCGTGTTATGGGTATTGTATCTGAGCATGTATATGAGGAACTAGTTAAGCATTTGGAATCAAATCACCGCGAGAAGATATTGAGTTTTCTTGAGCACCTCTCCAATCAACAGACGAATTATATGCGTTTAATTGACCAATGTATTGTAAAAATGAGCCGCTTAGCAAAAATCAGTCAATCAAATGGTTCAAATTTTCAAAATTGGATACAGATCGCTCTTTTGACTAAAAGAGATGCAGCCCTTTATCCATCCATGAAGATTGCATTTGAGATGATGATCATGCGCATGCTGGAATTTGTGCCAAAAATAAATAATCTAAATCAAGGTCCAATAACGGATCAAAAAAAAAATTACCACAAAGATAAATCCACCCAAAGTATCTGAAAATAGACACCAATTACCAGCATTGATTAATAATCAAGCTGATTGGATGAACGTGGTTAATCATACTCCTTTAAAAGGTTTTTCCAAAGAAATTATAGAGCAGTCTGTTTTCAAACAACAAGTGGATCAAGAGATTTTTGTGAGTGTGAATAAACAATATAAGCCGCTGTTAATTGATAGCCAAATGGATAATATTCAAGATGTCTTCAAAAAGATTGGTTTTTCAGGATTGAAGATTGAGTTCACAGATAGTCATGAAGGTAAAAGCGTGCGTGAAGAAAAACAAGCGATCGTAATGAAGAAAAAAGATGAAGAAAAAAAGTATATTCAACAGCACAAAAAATTTCTAAAAATTAAAGAAGCACTTCAAGTTGAACTATTAGATTAAATATCGAAGTTTGCATTACTAAAGTGACGTCTTGGGTCAATTTTTGAACTGTTCCCGACCAAGCTATCAAAATTGTGGAAATTAAATGTTTCGGTCAATCTTGTTGCAAACTCAACACCGCGGACACTATTGCCATAATGATCTAAGTTTGGAGACCAAACACATATGCCCATGACATTGGGTATCACTAGCATAATTGCACCAGAGACACCAGATTTAGCTGGAATACCTACTTTGAACGCAAATTCACCAGAGAAATCATACATACCGCAAAATGACATAATCGTGAGACAATCTTTAATAGTTTCATTGGAAAAAATCTTTTCTTGACTAAAGGGATTAATTCCCCCATTTGCTAAAGTTGCTGCAGCGAGAGATAAATTAGAAGTAGTTAATGTTAAAGAGCAATTTCTAATGTACAAATCCATTGTATTCTCAATACTCGTATTTTTTGGGAAAGCTTGAATTTCTTGCATCAAATGTGCAAGTGCGTAGTTACGATGCGCGGTTAACTTTTCTGATTCATAGGTTGCTTGATCAAAACCCGGACCTCTATTTAAAGTTAATTGGCTCCAATACTTTTTTACATAGTCAAATCGTTCAGCTATGGTGTCTTCTGGTTTAATCAAAGCACAGCACATCATTGCCCCTGAATTAATAAGCGGATTGTGTGGCAGGCCATCTTTATTCAATGCAACCTCGTTAAAACGTTGTCCACTTGGTTCTTTACCAATAAATTGGTGTACTTTAGCTTCTCCAAGAGATTCTAATGCGATACAGTAATTAATGGGTTTACAGGTCGATTGTACGCAGAAAGGTGTTTCAGAATCACCAAAATTATAACACTGTCCATCTATTGTACAAATGCTCACTGCAAAATGTTTAGGATCAACTGATTTTAGCTCAGGAATATAATTAGCAACGCTACCATTACAATTACTTTCAACTAGTTTTGTAATCTCAGTAATTTTTTCTGAAAATGAATGAAAGTTTGGGATAATGAGCTCGTCACTAAACACCTTAATTAAGAAATTAATGTCTTTTTCATTTAATTGATGAATAGAGAAATTGTTTTCGTCAGATTTAAACAAATTGGTCAGTCGTATATCATCACCTAATATGCCTTTAGAGTGAAGTAAATCGATAATATCTGTTTTTGATAAGCTTGATAATGCCTGAAACGTATTTTCTGAAATATTCTTAATCGTTTTAACCATTATATAATCTTAGCACATCACATCATTTTTTACCACAAATGACCGAAGTGTCTATTAATAGCAATGAAAGTATTTCTTTTTTAGATATTCATTTAACTGTTCAATATGTACTCGTTCTTGTTGAAGTGTATCTCTATCTCTCACAGTCACTGTATTATGCCATTGGGCATTACTGTCTGCTGCTCCAATCGTATCAAAGTCAATTGTCACGCAGCATGGAGTACCGATTTCATCGTTTTTTCTGTATGATTTACCAATATTGCCGGTATTCTCAAATTCAACTCGTCCAAATTTTTCTTGACGCAATTGATGAGCAATTTTTTTGGTGAATGAGACAATTTCAGGTTTGTTTCTTGCAAGAGGGATCACGGCAACCTTTACAGGTGCTAGATGTGGCTTTAGTTTAAGTACAATGCGTGTTTGATTATTAGCCAATACTTCATTTTCGTAAGCCTCATTAATCAACGCTAGAAATCCTCGCTCAAGTCCAGCTGAAGGCTCGATCACATAAGGCACAATCATTTTTTGATCTTGATTTGGAATGGTCAATTTTGCGGTGCTATGGTTATTATTTAATACCTTCGCAGATATATTAAGTTCCTTTTGGTTTTTTGAATGCGAGCCAAGGTCAAAGTCTGTGCGATTTGCGATACCTTCTAACTCTTCAAATCCATGAGGGAACTGATACAGAATATCTGTTGTTGCTTTTGCATAATGTGCAGTTTCTTCCGCAATCTCTAATTTAAGGTGTGCCTTTGAAATACCTTGATCTTGCCACCAAGAGAGTCTTTCTGAAACCCAATATTCAAACCATTTAGAATCAGAGCTTGGATCAACAAAAAACTCCATTTCCATTTGCTCGAATTCACGTACCCGAAAAATAAAATTTCTTGGGGTGATTTCATTTCTAAATGCTTTTCCCATCTGTGCAATACCAAAGGGTAGTTTGGGTGAGAAACTATCTACAATATTTTTAAAATTAATGAAAATCCCTTGAGCTGTCTCAGGCCTTAAATAAGCCGTTGAGCTGGCATCACTGACGGGACCAACTTCAGTTTTAAACATGAGGTGAAATGGTCTTGGATCAGTCAAATCGCTACTGCCACAATTTGGACAGACATCGTCAATATGGTCTGCTCGGAAACGGCTTTTACATGATCTGCAATCAACCATGGGATCACTAAAAGTATCTTCATGGCCTGATTGATAAAGGACATGTTGGTGTGTCAGGATGGATGAATCAAGACCATAAATATTATCTTGATGATGAACCATAGATTCCCACCAACTTTGTTTGATGTTGTTTTTGAGTTCAACACCTAGTGGCCCAAAATCATATAATCCTTGAAGACCACCATATAAGTGTGCAGATGGATATATAAACCCCCTGCGCTTACAAAGCGATATCAGTTCATCCATTGAGTTTGCGACCATTTTTAATACCTAAAAATGAGACTATTTTTAACATGAATGAGATTTTTTCGCAATAAAAACTTTGGTCGCAGAGTAATATACAGGCTTCAAAGATGAGTATTGAATCTTTCTTCCTGTTGTATTATGCATGTTTAATCAACAATGATTAGTTACAATTTGATCTTTGTTACGTAAATGTGTTGTATCAATATCACCATTAAATTTTTCGCTTAATGAATCGAGTTGTTCGAGTGCATGTTCAAATGACTCTCTTAAATGTTCTACCATAGTGTTACTGAAGTTGTTTTTAATGACAACTCTGAACATAGTTTGTGTGTCTGGTTGATCATGGAAGAGAGGTGTTTTTTTCTCTGTAATTGGATGAACCAAGCTCATTTCGTAGGCACTCACATACCAATGGTTTTGTGATAATGCATTTTGTAAGTCTACATCGTTGTAGGGCAATTGACATTCTGGGTTGAGCATTGCTGCTACAACAGGTAAGCTATGAGAGTCTTCATCATCCAGCATCACAAAACGTGGTTTCCCTTGATATGTCATTTTCTTTAAAAAGTTTCTTATTTCTTGGGTGTATCCCATTGTGGTATTACAAATGTCTTCATACCCTTTGATCCCAAGATGAATTAATTTATAGAATTGAACATAGGTACCACTTGCAGGTCTTGAAAAATTCAAAGTATATGACTCTGCATGACCTCCAAGATATGTGATTGGAATGGCAACATGTTCACTCAAATCCTCACGTTTTCTCCAAACCAGCCAGCCTGTACCACAACATGATTCACCATATTTATGACCGCTAGCAGAGATGGAGAGTACATTGTTTAATCTAAAATCCCATGCGGGTACATCAGCCTGGAATGGTGCAATAAATCCACCAGAAGCCGCATCAACATGAATACCGATTTGATATCCTTGTGATTGATTAATTTCTTCAACAATTTCGTTCACTTCTCCGACAGAGTCATACTGTCCACCATAGTGATTACCCATAATGCAAATGACACCCATGGTTTTTTCATTGATTGTATCTTTCAATGCCTTAGGGTCAATTTTAAAGTCTTTATACGATGGATAAATCAGTTGAACGTCTACGTCCATGTATTTGATTAACTTTTCCCAGGCGGCTTGATATAAACTGGAGATCACAATATTTGGTTTGACTCCAAGTATTTCATCTGCACTCAGTTGATGTTTATTGGCATACCATTTTCTCCAGCGAGCTTTCAAAGCCAATCCCGCCAGTAAGCATGCTTCAGTAGAGCCAACAGTACCAGCTCCAGGTTGAACTCCATACTTGTCAAAATCTGGATCTAATGGACAGTGCCACAAATTTGCGATCATATTAATAACAGAATTGTGTAATTTAAATGATTGGGGGTAAACGGTTTGATCTGCAAGATTAACTCTGAGACCTAACAACGCTAGTTCTTCTTCGCTTTCATCAAACACCACATTAACATAAGATGATGTGTTTAATCTGGGTTTGAAATCTAAATTTGCATCTCTTTGAATAATTGTTTTTACATCTAACGATGAACCACCTGATACTGGTATTTCATTGGGGTGATGATGCAACCAGGCATTGATATCAGCTGTTGATAGTGTTTCTGATCGAAGGTCTTGAACTTCTTTCTCAAGAATCTCGATTTTTCTTTTTAGCTCAGATTGCGAATCTTTCTTAATTGACATAGTTTACATCCTTGTTGGTTATGATAGTTATAGTTAACTTTGCAAATTTTTGCAATAAATACGGTGTAAGATGTAGTATGAAAGAATTACGCTAGTATTGATATTTTAATCAATCAACACATTTCTCGGCTATATTCAGCCATTGTTTGCGAAATAATGTTATAGAAATTTTGAACCTCGTAAGCTGAATCAAAGTCGCATCCCCAAAGAGAAATGTATGATTCACCACTGATATCCCAAGCAATTAAATCTACTATTTCTCGCACAGGGCCTTCAGTAATGATGGTGTTACATGCTTGTTTACAGGACTCAAGATCTTGGCACTTATCTAAAAGGTATCGAGCTCTTATCTCATATCTACAGAAGTCCTCATCAATTGTTCCAGCAATGACTGGTGATGATATAGCTAAAAAAATCAAAGCTTTTTTTGTTAAGACTTGTAGTGTGCTCATTTAATTGACCTCCTTTACTTTTTATAAATAATTTAATTAAAGAATGTTTAAATGTCAAACAAATTTATTGATACGGGTAGAGGAGAGCACAAGGAGTATTTTCTGACGCTCCTTGTGCTCGATGCATTTAACAGTACTTTTTTTCTAAGTAGTTAATTTTTGCTGAGATAAGATCAGCTAAAGCAATGACGATATCTGTTTCATCTTCATTGAATTCACAGGAGACAAAATGAATCTCTTCATCAGAATCAATATGATTGATATCTTTTGTAATGTCATTGCATATCGCTTTGCATGACTGAAAGTCCTCGCAGGTTGATAATTTTTCAACTAATGATTGTCCATATTGACAAATTCTATCTTTGTAATCTGGATGATCATTAGCCATTGCAAAATTTAGTGTAGATGCCACAACTAAAGGGAGTAGGATTTTCTTCATATGTTTCTCCTTATATTTAATTAACGCTAAAATTACATTTATATAGCGCTAATGTCAATTTTTTTTTTCGCTTGCAGTGAAATTTGACTTTAAATTTAGAATGTTATAGAAAGGAATGAGTTACTAACTTATGGGAGTACAAAATGAAGTTTCACATAAAAAATTTAACAAAGTTTATTCTATTCTTTATCCCCTTAATCTCCTCAATCAGTTATGCAGACAACTATTGTTCAAGAGTGCGTTTAGCACAATCCATCCTAAGCCAATGTATCGATGAGCAGTCTTGTACACAGGTTTGTTTATTTGTCGTTAATACTGCAATTTATATTGGTGATGAAAATTTTGAAGGGTATGAGCAATTCCAAAATATCATTAAATCACTAGATTGTAATACGATCGTCAGAACAGATAACATGGACGAGGTATTTGCTTGGAGGGATGCGTTGGAGATCTCTACTATGCATTGGATCCAAGATAATTGTGAAACAAATAAAAATTAACCCACACTTACTTAGTGCATTATGATAAAATATTAAGTATGGGAAGTAAATTATCTGAAGAAGTGTCAAATATCATTTGGAATAAGGGCACTGAACCCGCATTTAGTGGGAAATATAATTATCATGATGATGAAGGCTATTATTTATGTGTCAATTGTCAACTACAATTATTTCATTCGTCTGACAAGTTTGATTCTGGATCAGGTTGGCCGAGTTTTTCAGAAGCCGTCGCAGACTTAATTTACTTAGAAGATCATAGCATTGAGCCGGTAAGAGTAGAGGTGCAATGCCCCAGTTGTGAAGCACATTTAGGGCATGTGTTTGATGACGGACCTTTGCCATCAGGACAAAGATATTGTATTAACTCATTGGCTTTAGATTTTGAAGAGGAAAATGATGAGTGAAATTTTCCTTGGAGGCGGATGCTTCTGGTGTGTTGAGGCACGTTTTGCGATGATGCCAAAGGTGAGTTGTATTCCAGGATATATGGGGGGACATATTGAGAACCCAACATATGAACAAGTGTGCAGCGGTTTATCAGGTCATTATGAGGTGTGTCGTATTTCAGGTTTTAGAAACCTAGATGAAGTACTTAATAACTTCTGGAAAATCATTGACCCTTTCGATCCAAATGGTCAATTTGCTGATCAAGGTAGTCAGTACAAAACAGTCATTTTTTATACAAATAATCATCAAAAAGACCTGATTATTGAATCAATATCGAATATTGAAAAACAATTTGATAAAGTTGTGGCTACTATTGTGTTGCCTGCCATGACTTTTTACCCTGCAGAGGAATATCACCAACAATATTATCTTAAAAATCCAGAGCATTACAGGGATTATGTACACTTTAGCAATAGAAAATATTTATTAGAGTGTATCTGGAACAGTAAATAAACAACAGGTGATATCTGGTCTAGATTTGGTCCTGAATTTGTTTTATAATATGAATATAAACTATGAGTAAACCTAAAATATCAAATCAATATAAGTATGGCTTTGAGTCTGATGTTCCGTCTGATCAATTTTTACCAGGAATTAATGAAGACGTTGTCAGAGCCATTTCAGCAAAAAAAAACGAGCCAGAATTTCTCTTGGAGTGGCGCTTAAAGGCATTCAGACATTGGCAAACAATGAGTCAGCCAAATTGGGCTAAATTAAAAATCAACCCAATTGATTTTAATGCCATTAGTTATTTTTCAAAGCCAAAATCTCAAGCAGACAGACCTAAAAGTTTAGATGAAGTAGACCCTGAGTTGCTTAGAACTTATGAGCGTTTAGGCATTCCACTGCATGAACAGAAGCTACTAGCTGGAGTAGCGATGGATGCGGTTTTTGATAGTGTTTCAGTTGCCACTACATTTAAGGAAAAATTATCAGAGGCAGGTGTGATCTTTCTACCGTTTTCTGAGGCTGTTGAAAAGCATCCTGACCTTATTAAAAAGTATATGGGAACAGTCATTCCATACAAAGACAACTTTTTCGCTGCGCTCAATTCTGCTGTTTTTAGCGATGGTTCATTTGTGTATATTCCACCAGGCGTCAGATGTCCTATGGAGCTTTCAACTTATTTTAGAATTAATGCCATTAATACGGGTCAATTTGAAAGAACATTGATTATTGCCGATAAGGGTAGTTATGTCAGTTATCTTGAGGGTTGTAGTGCGCCAATGCGAGATGAAAATCAGTTGCACGCAGCTGTTGTCGAATTAATTGCACATGAAGACAGCGAAATTAAATATTCTACCGTTCAAAATTGGTATCCAGGTGATGAAAATGGAAAAGGTGGGATTTATAATTTTGTAACGAAAAGAGGGGTATGCAAAGAAGACCATGCAAAAATTTCTTGGACTCAAGTTGAAACAGGATCCGCAATTACCTGGAAATACCCTAGTGTAGTACTCAAAGGTGATCATACCAGTGGATCATTCTATTCCGTGGCAGTCGTTAACAATTGTCAACAAGCCGATACTGGAACCAAGATGATACATATTGGTAAAAATACATCAAGTACTATTGTTTCTAAGGGCATTTCAACGGGTAAAGGACAAAATACTTACAGAGGGCTTGTGAAAGTAGCTCCATTAGCAACGGGCGCTAGAAATCACACAGAATGTGATTCACTGTTGTTATCCGAGCATTGTGGTGCACATACATTTCCTTACATCGAAGTCTTACATCCATCCGCTCAGGTAGAACATGAGGCAACAACTTCCAAAATCTCAGAGCAGGAGCTGTTTTATTGTCGTCAAAGGGGTTTAACCGAAGAAGAATCGGTTAACTTGATTGTGAATGGTTTTTGTAAAACCGTATTCCAAGAATTGCCAATGGAATTTGCGGTTGAAGCACAAAAGCTCCTAGAAATTAGCTTAGAAGGTAGTGTTGGTTAATGTTTAAAATAAATAATTTATCCGCGGGTATTGGTGGTAAAACAATTCTTAAAGAGATTTCACTGGATATTAAACCAGGTCAAGTGCATGCGATTATGGGTCCTAATGGATCAGGAAAGAGCACGATGGCCGGGGTTATTTCTGGTAATGATAACTATGAGGTAACAGCTGGTGAGTTGTTGTTTGATGGTAAAGATATTAAAGATTTAGATCCAGAAGAAAGAGCTTGTATGGGTGTTTTCCTCGCATTTCAGTACCCAGTCTCAATTGCAGGTGTCAATAATATGGTTTTCCTTCAGGCATCGATTAATAGTATTAGAAAGTATAAAGGGCTACCTCCTTTAGATGCATTTGATTTAATCGAGCTCATTAAATCAAAGATGAAATTGATTAATATGAATCCAGATTTATTACAAAGAGGGCTTAATGATGGCTTCTCAGGTGGTGAAAAGAAACGCAATGAAATTCTCCAGATGTTGTGTTTAGAGCCTAAGTTAGTCATTCTTGATGAAACAGATTCTGGACTTGATATTGATGCAATGAAAGCTGTTGCAGATGGAGTGAATGCGATTCGAGATGATCAAAGAAGCTTTATTGTGGTGACGCATTATCAAAGATTATTAGATTATATTAAACCAGATGTTGTTCATATTTTGAAAGACGGTGAAATCGTGATGAGTGGAGATTATAAGCTTGCCTTAAAACTTGAAAAAGAGGGCTATGGATGGCTAAGTTAGTCCAATTGGCGGATTCAAACTTTCTCAATGATTTAGATCAACATCTGAGTCACCCTGCTTGGTATGCTAAAGTGACAAAGCTTGCAGATCAATATTTAAATTCCTCTAGTGTCCCTGGAAAAAAAGATGAGCAATGGCGATATACCAATTTGAAATGGATTAATGGGACTCGCTGGACAAATGTTACAAAAGTAAATTCTGGTAAAGTAGATCAATTGCTCCAAAGTGTTAATATCGATCAAAATACAATAGACCTGTTGTGTGTCAATGGTCGATTTGTTAATCCAAAAAATCATCAAGATGTCTGTTTTGAAGATCTAAAAGATGTGATGACACTGCCTCAGGATCATCAAATGAATTTTTTTGATGGTGTAAGATATCGATGGTTACATGATGCTTTACAACTTAACTTCAATTTGAAAAGACATTGTCATGTTGTATTTTTAGCAACTGATCCGCATCAATGGCATAACGTGATCTTAAACACTAAAGTCAGTCAAGCAATTGCTGATAATATGCTCAATATTTCAGTGGTTTACCCTCAATCTACGTTAAATCTAGAGGTGGATACTCAGCTTGATCAGACTAGTGAGTTGAATTATATGGTCTGGACGGCGCCAGACTCGAAGTTGATTTTACGCCATCGAAGTCAATTGGGTAAAGAGGCACGATTAAAAGTCTTTTTATATAATTTTGAAGCCTCATGGGTTCATGAAACATGTCATGTTCATGTTGGTGAAAAAGCGAGTGTCGATATGTCGGGTTTGTTATTACCTTGTAAATCACATTTTGACGATAAAGAAATCGATGTGGTACATGACTCGCCTAAGGGCATCAGTCGTCAACAGTTTTATTCAGTTGCTCGTGATAAAGGGAAAGCGGTGTTTCATGGTAAAGCGATTGTAAAAGCGACTGCACCAGGTACAGATGCACGTCAGCTTGCTCATGCGTTAATGTTATCAGATCAATGCCAAATCTTTTCAAGGCCAGAGCTTGAAATTGATATTGATGATGTACAATGCCAACATGGTTCATCAGTGGGTCAAATTGATAAAAATGCTTTATTTTACCTTCAAGCTAGAGGAATTAATCTTGAGGACGCAAAAAATATGATTATCAAAGGGTTTTTAGAAGAAGTCATTCGAAAACTCCCTCCGATGTGGCAAGAAACTATGCGTAATCGTGTTGCAATACATGGATTTAGTGCTAAATGAGTGATGAAATGATTTCAATTGATCTTGTAGATCGTGCGTTAGCACAGTGGAAACAGCATGTATTGACTATAAGTCGTTTACACCAGTCAAATGATGATTATCATGCAGCAGCGATGAAGTTTGTCGATGAGCTATATGCTTATGATGAAGCGCATGTTTTATTTAAACCAACCATGGCGAAGGAACAGTATGTGCGAGATTCAAAAGCCGGTGCAATATCGTATTTTGTCGGCGCAGATCCATTATTTCCTGAGGATACTGGTTTTGCACTCAAAAACTGGAAAAATATCCATTTTTCAATAAAAAAATATGTGATCAATGGGGAGATGCTTTCTTGGATGGGAGAGACACAATTTGAGGATAAAACACAGCATATAACAAGAGTGCATTCTACTTTTGTGTGGATCAGATCTCATTATGCTGAACAAGCCAAAATTATGTTACATCATTCCTCTTTAATCGTTGATTGAACATCGTTTTGTCATGGTTGGGTAGTTCATTACAGAAATAAAGACTAATAATTCAAAGGTTAAAGTGGTATAATATAATTATGCAAGTTAAGAATCGCTTAAATGAAAATAAAGTTCGAAGTGAGTTTCCAATATTAAAACGTCAAGTCCATGGACACAACTTGGTGTATCTCGATAATGCAGCAACTACTCAAAAACCAGATCGCGTTGTGGATGCGTTGCGGTCATTTTATACTCAACATAATGCAAACGTGCATCGGGGTATCTATCAGCTAAGCGAGGAAGCTACTGAGGCGTTTGAGCAATCTAGAATTGTAGTGAAAAACTTTATTAATGCATCTTCTGGGAATGAGATTGTATTCCTACGTGGTGCTACTGAAGCAATCAATTTAGTCGCATTTTCCTTTGGAGAAATGATGAAGGCTGGTGATGAGGTGATTATTTCCCAAATGGAGCACCATGCCAATATTGTCCCATGGCAATTACTCGAACAGAGAAAAAAAATTGTTTTAAAAGTCATTCGTTTAACAGAAGATGGTCAACTGGATTTGGAGCATTTTCAAACATTGCTCTCTCAAAAAACAAAAATGGTCTCCATTACTTATGCATCTAATGTGCTTGGAACCATCAACGACATTGATTTTATCATTGAAAAAGCGCATCTGATGGGCGCTAAAGTATTGATTGATGCTGCTCAGGCACCTGCGCATTTTGCAATTGATGTACAACAGCTTAACTGTGATTTCTTAACCTTTTCAGGACACAAACATTATGGTCCGACTGGTATCGGTGTGCTTTATGGTAAAGAAAGCATTTTAGAGGCTATGCCGCCGTATCATGGTGGTGGTAGTATGATTGAGAAAGTGACTTTTGAGCGTTCTACATACCTTGCTCCACCGCTCAAATTTGAGGCAGGTACACCTGCTTATGCTGAAGCAATTGGTCTTGCAAAAGCCTTGGAATATATCCAAGATTATGGCATTGAAGCCATTAAAGCTCATGAGGATGAGCTTACACGTTACACAATGGATGCATTATTAGACTTTGAGAAGTTAAAGTTATATGGTCCTAAATCAAATCGCATTGGTATTTTCTCTTTTTCTATGCAAGGTGTACATCCTCATGATATTGCAACTATATTAGATATGGAAGGGGTTGCTATTAGAGCGGGGCACCACTGTGCAATGCCATTAATTGAGGGTTTAGGTGAGCCTGCTTTAACTCGGGCCAGTGTAGGGGTTTATAACAATAAAGAGGACATTGATCGGTTGATGAATGGTTTAGTGAACGTGATAAAGATCTTTAAATTATGACAAACGAACTCATGATGTTATATCAGCAACTCATTGTTGATCATGGAAAAAATCCTAGAAATTTTGGATGTATGCCAGACTGCTCACATCATCAGGAAGGTCATAATCCGGTTTGTGGTGATGAGTTGACTTTGTATTTATCAATTAAGTCTAACCTCATTGAGGATGCTATGTTTAGTGGTAAAGGTTGTGCAATTTCAATGGCATCTGCATCATTGATGACAAGTGCCATCAAGGGTCACACAGTTGAGTATGCTAATGAATTATTTCAATCTTTCCATCAATTAATGCTTGAGGAAGAAGCACCTGAGCTCGATCTTGGAAAAATAGCCGTGCTCAGCGGAGTGAAAAAGTTTCCCACTAGAATTAAGTGTGCTACTTTAGGTTGGCACGCATTAAAAAATATTTTAGAAAATAAAAATGAAGTTGCAAAAACAGAGTAGAGTCATTATGAAAGATTTAGTTTTAACAGATCCAGCAATAGCCCATTTTAGTCATCTTTTAGAGACACATCCAGATGATCATGGTGTTTTATTTCAGGTGTTGAATAAAGGATGCTCTGGTATGAAATATGATATCGTTGTTGGTCCAATTCAAAAAGAGTGGGTTCCTATTCATGAGGGCAAAAAAATATATGTCCATCCAGACAGTATTGATGTACTAAAGAATGTGGTTGTTGATTTAAAACAATTGCCTTTAGATCAGTCAAAAGTAATATTTTTAAATGCAAATGCAAAAAATGCGTGTGGCTGTGGTGAGAGTTTTAACCTAGATGAATAATATTAAGCAAAGTTCTAAATCGTTGGTTGGTCATGATATTAAGCTTCTGAATGACTGTGATGCGACACTGATTCCAACAGGTCAGCCATTACTACTGGTTAAAGATACTGTTGTAAGAGTCACTCAAGCTTTAGGCGATAGTGTGACAGTAGAAGTCGATGGTAACCTTGTCCTTATTCATGAAGAGGACGTTGCTTCAATTGGTTTAGAGCCTGATTTATCATACTTAAAAGATGTCGAGGATCAATCTATCGATATTGAACAACGTGCTTGGTCTATCATGAAAACTTGTTATGATCCAGAAATTCCTGTCAATATTGTTGATTTGGGGTTGATTTATGGTTGCCAATTTGTTGAGGATGATCAAGGATTGGTGGCGTATATTGCCATGACTTTAACTGCACCTGGTTGTGGTATGGGTCCAATTTTGATTGAAAATATTCGTAGAAAAATAATGCTGATACCAGAGGTAAAAAGAGTAGAAGTCGAAATGGTATTTGACCCGCCATGGTCTCAAGATCGCATGAGTGATGAAGCTAAACTACAACTTAAATTACTTTAAAGTTTTTCAAATTGATTGAGTCCAAATGTATTCACAAAAAAGTGTTGTCCTTTTAAAATAGTTTTTATGGTAAGACTGCTAAGATCTTGAACTGGTGTTAAACCAAAAAGCCAAAATGTAGCTGCGACACAAAAGATAGCTTTACCAAATAACTTTACAGTTTTAAATACAGTTAACATGCATATTCCTAAAAATAAATCTTTATTATATTATCATGATAAAAAGATAAATCAAAATCAAAATGTAGAATTTTATTTAAGAAAAGTGCTATAATAAATATAGGTTATTTCTTCAAGGAGGTGTCTATGTTTCTTGAACTAACTGGTCAAAATGTCAGCGTAACCAAAGGGATACGTGATCAAATTAATCGTAAAATCTCAAAATTAGATCATTTAAGTCATATGCCAACAAAGTTGCATTTAGTCTTAAGTGTTGATAATCGAGGGCACAATCACACAATACATGCTTTGATGCATTTGCCACAAAATGAAATTTTTGCAGCAGCAACATCTGATGACATGTATAAAACTGTGGATCTTGTTTTAATCAAACTCAAAAAGCAGTTAGCAAAAGCTAAGGACAAGATGGTCAAACATTAACTATTGATGATGTCTGAAAATGTATCTGCAAGATAAACTTCAGAGACTTTAGGACATTTAATAATTGTTTTGGGCTTACCAGAGGAGATGACCTTGCCATCATGTAAGACATAGCCTCTACAACAAAGTGTTAGCGTTTCTCTGACGTTGTGATCTGTAATAACGATCCCAACATTAGAGTCTGCCATTTTCTTAATAATGGCTTTGATGTCATTGACTGCAATTGGGTCTACACCAGCAAATGGTTCATCTAACATAATCATTTTGGGAGATAGCGCAAGTAATCTTGCTATTTCAATACGACGTCTTTCTCCGCCAGAAACACTTTTACCGGCTGATTTCGCTATTTTAGTTAAACCAATCAATTCCAATATTTCTTCTACCTTTGCGATTTTATTTGCTCTGGAGAGATCTTTTCTACACTCTATAGCTCCGAGTATATTATCGTAGACAGATAATTCTTTAAAAATGGAGCTGTCCTGTGGTAAATAAAATAAACCAAGTTTTGCCCTATTACATAAAGCTAATCGTGTGATGTCTTCGTCGTTAAAGAACATTCGTCCTGAAGAACAAGAAATGATACCTGCAATCATGTGAAACGTGGTTGTTTTCCCCGCACCATTAGGACCGAAAATCCCAACAACTTCACCTTGTCTTGCGCTAATACTCACATTGGAAACAATGTGGCGGTTTTTGACTGAAAACGATAAGTTTTCGCAACGAAGTTCAATGCTCATTTTACTAAGACTAAAGCCATCTCGATTACTATGTCAACTAAAATGGTCTTTCCACATTCTTAGATGTTCGAAGATCACTTCAGGGGCTTGAGATTGGATGCCATATTTTTTTTGAACTGCTTTAATAATTGTGGGTTGTTCGCATCTTAAAAAAGGATTAATTTGCTTTTCTAAACCGAGTGTAGATGGTAAAGTGCACGCTTGTTTCTCACACCATTTTAAATGTTCTTTTGCGATTTGATTATTATCCTCTAGTGCAATTGAAAACTTTAAATTATTTATAGTGTATTCATGTCCGCAGAATATTTTCGTATGGTCCGGTAGTTTTTTTAATTTGAGTACACTCCTGTAAAGTACACTAGCATCACATTCAAAATTTCTTCCACAACCTGCACTGAATAGAGTATCACCGCTAAATAAGTGATTCCCATCATAATAAGCGACATGGTCTTTAGTGTGTCCAGGAACTTGAATGACCTCCGTGTTCCAAAATGAAATTTTAATTGCTTTGTTGGCTATAACGTTAACTTCTCCAATATCTGGATGTTTTGGACCAACTAACTGTACCTTAGGGTATTTCTGCTGCAGTTCAGGTACGCCTCCAATGTGGTCCCAATGATGATGAGTAATCACGATTGCGACTAATTGAAGATGATGTGTCTCAATATAGTCAATTAATGGCTGAGCTTCACCTGGATCAATAGCAATGATTTGATCATTTTGCTTTAGTAGCCAAATATAATTATCTTTTAATGCACAAATGTGTATAATTTCTGTAACCATTTACAATTCCTAATACTCCTCTTAGAATAATAGCATGCGTGAGGGATTTACGACATCACTAATTCATTGGCAAAAATCGAAAGAAGGCCAGCATATTTTTTCGAATGAGAAAAAAGTAATTAGTAGTGCACTTAAATCTTATCAAGTGGATCGTGTGATGCAGTTGTGCGGTCTTCCTTATGTGAACACGCTGAATAGTCATATTGAGCACTATTTATTAATGGTTGAGCCATGGGAGCCTCTTCCAGTAGATTGTTCATCTTTGAGAGCTGATATCAATCATTTGTGGCCAATCAAAGATGAAAGTTTTTCAGGTGTCATTTTTTCTCATTCTCTAGAAAGAACTACACAAGGCATCGATCTTCTTATTCAGGAAGCAAATCGTGTTTTAGAGTCAGACGGTGTTTTAATGATACTCGGAGTGTCTTTGACAAGTATGATGGCTATGAAGCGTTTATTTCACCTTGATCATCACCATTGGTGTGCTAGTTTGTATTCAGATTTTCATTTACATTCAAAACTCATCCAGTCAGGTTTTGAGATTATGCCTTCATTCAATATTCCTACAACTACAAAAAAGTGGTTTAATCATCTCCCTTTTTTATCAATGATGGATAATTATAAGATTACGATTGCTAGAAAAGTCGATATGGCTTTATTGCTTAATACTTCTGTGAACTAACTTGCTTAAATGGATTCATTGGGTGGATGAGCATGACACCTACAACCATCAGTGTAATTGATAAGAGTAAAGCAGTAGATGGACGTTCACTGAAAATAAGTACTCCAAAGCAAGCGGTGAAAACAGTTGCAATATAGGATGTTTGACTGCCGAAAACAGGCCCAGCTCGGGCAATGAGCAGAATGAACAACGCTTGTGATGTCACCTCCAGAATACCTATGGATGAAATTGAAAGTGTTGCTAAATAGTTCATTTCAGGAGGTACTAGTGAATTGCCTTGTATCAATATAATGAGTAACAATAATAAGGAGCTAAAACTATATCGTGTTAGTGTTAATTCGATGTAATCCGAATTGTTTTTAGACCAAATGGTAATCACTAAATTAATAACGCAAAAAGTGATTGGTACTAAAAATGCGATCACAATCCAAAAAATATCACTTGACGCCACAGAAAAAGAGCTTGTCAGTAATAAACAAATAGAACTAAAGCCAAGTAAAATACCTAAACTGCGACTGGGTCTGATTCTATCATATTGAAGAATATGACAGGATAAATAGGTTAAAATTGGCGTGCAGCCAAAAATGACAGAGATCACTGTGATGTTTAGATGAAATAATATGATATTTGCTAGAATATTAGCACCAATGCCATGAAGTAAGGCAAGTACCAGACCATACAACAAATTCTCATGACTGATGTTTTTCCAGCCTCTAGAAATGACTACCCAGAGTAAAGTGCATATGCCCCCAACAGCTGCTTGCCAAAATGCCAAAATCAAAGGCGATTTTATTTGGATGATTGATATCTTGACTAAAGATGCGTTTAAGCCCCAAATCAAACTCACTAAAAATAAAATCACGAAATCTAATGCATATATCATACTCCTAGACTACATTAGGAGCCAAGCAAATGCTAATGACTAGACCTAAAACCTAAATATGGTTGACATTTTGCTCTAAGTTGATGAAAATAAAGTTTCTTCTGGAGGGGTTCCCGAGCGGTCAAAGGGATCAGACTGTAAATCTGACGGCTCAGCCTTCGAAGGTTCGAATCCTGCCCCCTCCACCACGCAATTTCCTTGGTTTTGAAGTGGCCTCATAAAATTGTGAATTTGCGGGTGTCG
>NZEV01000005.1 GCA_002690495.1 Legionellales bacterium
ATATCACCGATAGCGATGGAAGAAGGTGTAAAGTTTTCAATAAGAGAAGGTGGACGCACAGTTGGTGCTGGCGTTGTCACTAAAATTATAGATTAAGCTTGCATTTTTCAAAAAAATCATTAGAATTAGGTTTTTGTCCTAAATGATTTAGGTCAGTAGCTCAACTGGTAGAGCAGCGGTCTCCAAAACCGCAGGTTGTGGGTTCGAGTCCCTCCTGGCCTGATGTATTTGGCGAGAGTATAGTGAAGCAACTAAAGAAAATAGAACATAAGAGCACAAAAGTACAGTGGTTAGACTACTTTAAGTGGCTTGTGTTATCCGTAGTAATAATTGGATACCTAGTTTGTAACCAAATATTTAGAGAGCAATCCCTTGTAGCCCGTCTACTTGTATTGATTATATTGCTGCCAATCGCATTTGCAATATTTTCGACAACCAATATGGGAAAAGAGTTTATCGAATTTGCTAAACTTGCCAGAATAGAGTTTCTAAAGATTGTTTGGCCAAAGCAAGAAGAGTCAAATAAAATAACATTATTAGTGATATTAGCAATTTCAGTTATCGCATTTGTACTTTGGATATTTGATGCGGTATTTTTTCTTTTAATTAGGCAGGTGACAGGGTAGTGAATACGGATTCAATTAAACAACGCTGGTATGTTGTGCGTGTAGCAACAGGTCAGGAAGTTAAAGCGGCTGATTCAATTAAATCCCAGTCAGAAATAGAACACCTTGAAGATTATTTTGATGAATTTCTTGTACCTACAGAAGATATTCTTCAAATTAAAGGTGGTAAAAAAAGAAAATCACAAAGAAAATTCTTCCCAGGATATATCCTGGTGAAAATGACCATGACAGAGGAAAGTTGGTATTTAGTTAATAATATCAGTAGTGTGATTGGTTTTGTAGGTGGTGTGAAGGGTAAGCCCTCACCAGTGCCTTCCAATGAAGTGCAGAGTATAATTGATCGATTGAACGATAAGAAAGATAATGAATTAAAGCCAAATGTAGTATATGAAATTGGTGAAATGGTTCGAGTGATTGATGGCCCATTTGCTGATTTCAATGGTGTTGTAGAAGAAGTGAACTTTGAAAAAAGCCGGTTGAAGGTGTCTGTTTTAATATTCGGACGATCAACCCCGGTAGAATTAGAATTCATTCAAGTTGAAAAAAGTGAATAATCCTGGAGTATTTGTATGGCAAAAGACAACGTTAAATTGATCAAGTTAATTATTCCTTCGGGAATTGCAAACCAAGGACCCCCTATCGGTCCTGCGCTTGGTCAAGTAGGTGCCAATAGTAAACAATTTGTGGACGAGTTTAATGCAAGAACTAAAGATATGGAAAAGGGATTGCCAGTTCCAGTAGTCATCAGTGTGACAGAAGATAGAAAATTTACATTTGTTATAAAAAGCCCACCTGCATCTGTTCTGCTAAAAAAAGCTGCAAACCTTAAATCTGGAAGTGCGATGCCACATAAAGATAAAGTTGCAACAATTACAATGGAGCAAGTGAAAGAGATAGCCAAAATGAAACAAGAAGATTTATCTGCAGCAACACTGGAAGCAGCAGTAAAAACAATCATTGGCTCTGCAAAGAGTATGGGAATAGAAGTGGAAGGTGAACTAAATGAGTAAAAGAATGTCGCAACTTAAGTCGATTGTACCAGTTGAAATCAAACATGATGCTACAGAGGCAGTCAAACTCGTGAAAACACTTGCTAACGCAAAATTCCCTGAATCTATTGATGTTGCAGTTAAGCTTGGTATTGACGCAAGGAAGTCAGATCAAAACGTGAGAGGAGTCAGTAATTTACCTCATGGTGTTGGTAAGAAAATCAAGATCGCTGTTTTTGCTGATGTTGCTGATAAAGAAGCAATCATTGCAGCAGGTGCTCTCAAGGTAGGTATGGAAGACTTAGTTGAGGATATGAAAGCAGGTCAGCTTGATTATGATCGTGTCATCGCCACACCAGCGGCAATGAAACTTGTTGGTAAGCTTGGACAATTACTTGGTCCGAAAGGCTTGATGCCTAACCCAAAGACAGGTTCGGTGACTAACGATGTGGTTGTAGCTGTTAAACAGGCTGCCAAAGGTCAAGCCGTATTTAGAACAGATAAAGCTGGAATTATTCATTGCTCAATTGGTAGAGCAACATTTGATGACGCTCATCTTGTTGATAATCTGACACATTTATTAAAGGATTTAAAAAGATTAAAGCCAAGTGCTTCAAAGGGGATTTACCTTGTATCATGCAGTATTTCTGCAACAATGAGTCCAGCAGTACAAATCGACATACCGTCATTACCCATTTAATTTAGGAACTTTAACTATGTCAAATTATGAATTAAAAGCGGCTAAAGTCAGTGAATTTCAAGATGAATTGAAAGATGCGCTTTGTGTTGTTGTCACGGATTATAGAGGTATCACTGGTGAGCAAATGTACGAGTTACGTAAAGCATCCAGATCTCAAAACGTACACATCAAAATATTAAAGAATACATTAGCAAAGAGAGCACTCAATGGCACACCTTTTTCTTGTTTAGATGAAGTGATGAGTGGTCCTGTGATGCTAGCGTTATCGTTTGAAGAGCCTGGTAGTGCAGCTAAGCTTATCAAACAATACATGAAGGATGTTGATGTTCTTTCTGTAAAAGGTCTTTCTCTTGGAGATCATCTTCTTGGGCCGGACCAATTAAATGTCGTTGCAACACTCCCTAATAAAGAGCAGGCATTATCAATGTTATTGGGAACATTGAAGGCGCCAACGACTAAACTTGCGCAAACATTGCAACAGACTTACTCTAAGTTAGCCTACGCATTGAATGCATTAATAGATACTAAAGCAAATTAAATTAAGGGGAAAAAACCATGTCAAAAGCTGAAAAACTATCAACCGAAGATATTTTAAACGCAATATCTGAAATGTCTGTAATGGAAGTCACAGATCTTGTTAAGAAAATGGAAGAAAAATTTGATATCACTGCTGCACCTGCTGTTGCTGCTGCTGCACCTGCTGCTGCTGGTGATGTTGCACAAGCTGAAGAACAAACTGAGTTCACAGTGACAATGACTTCATTTGGTGACAAGAAAATCGGAGTGATTAAGGTAATAAGAGCGATTACAGGTCTTGGGTTAAAAGAAGCGAAGGATCTTGTAGAAGCAGTACCTGCTCCTGTTAAGGAAAAAGTAAGCAAAGAGGAAGCTGAGGAAATTAAATCTCAACTTGTTGAAGCCGGTGCTGAAGTTGAAGTTAAGTAATCTTCAATTTTCATTCTCGGACTGTTTTCTAAACAGAGTGTTACTTTAAAATATTTGAGATTAATTTATGTCAGTAAAAATTCACTATAATGATTTGTCAATGGACGAATCACGTTGTCCTCGATTACAATTAGGTTTGTATGAAGATGTCATGCCTCCACCTAACTTGGTGAAAATACAACTCGATTCGTATCGTGAATTTTTACAGCCTAATACTCCGCCGGAGAAGCTCAAGGATCAGGGTTTACACTCTGCACTCAAGTCAATTTTCCCAATTAAAAGTGCTTCAGGTCATGTTGAACTTGCATATGAGAACTACATATTAGGAAAGTCCATTTTTTCTGTCCGAGAGTGTCTCCTAAAAGGAATATCATACGCAGCGCCACTAAGAGCAAAACTTCGATTAATTACTCGTGATAAGGAAAATCTAGAAAAAATTCTAGATATTAAAGAACAATTAGTCTACTTAGGAGACTTGCCTTTAATGACAGATACAGGAAGTTTCGTGATTAATGGGACTGAGAGAGTTGTTGTCTCACAGATGCACCAATCCCCTGGTGTATCTTTTGTTCATGATAAGGGTAAAAACCATTCCTCTGGAAAATATATGTATTCTGCGCGGATTATTCCGTATCGTGGTGCATGGCTTGATTTCGAGTTTGATTCCAAAAATATTCTTAATATTAGGATTGATCGTAGAAGAAAATTACCGGCGACTGTATTACTTAAGTCACTTGGTATGTCATCTGACGAAATACTAAATACATTCTATGATCTCGAAACATTTAAGATAGATGGCACACATGTGATCCAAACAATGGATTGGGATGAATTAAAAGGTAAAATTGCACCAATCGATATTAAGGATAGAGACGGTAAGGTCATTGTTGCTAAGGGTAGAAGATTTAACGCTAGAAATACAGGCTTACTTAAATCCGCTGGTGTTAATGAAATTGAATTGGGATTAGATGCGCTTTTAAACAAAGTGACAGGTAAGCCGATCATAGATACATCAACTGGTGAAATTATTATTGATAATAATACAGTGATTGACCAAGACTTACTTGAAAAGATTCTCGAATTAAAGCTTGATAAAATTGATGTGCTGAAAATCGACTTTATGAATCAAGGATCATACATTGCAGACACATTAAGAGTTGATTCTACACAAAATCAAGGTGAAGCAGTAGTTGAAATTTACAGAGTGATGCGACCTGGCGAGCCACCAACAGTCGAAACTGCTAAAACCTTACTGGAAGGTTTGTTTTTCTCACCTGATCGATATGACATTTCGTCAGTTGGTCGTATGAAGCTTAATAAACGTCTAAGAAGAGACTCTGATGAAGGTGAGCGAACACTCACAAATGAAGATATTATTGATGTGATTAAAACTCTCATCAGTGTTCGTGATGGTCATGATGATGTTGATGATATTGATAACCTTGGAAATCGTAGAATCAGATCTGTTGGTGAAATGGTTGAAAACCAGTTTAGAGTTGGCTTAATTCGCGTTGAGCGTACTGTTAGGGATCGTCTTGGTCATCCCGATACAGACAATTATTCACCACAGGATTTTGTTAATTCAAAACCCATTTCAGCTGCAATTAAAGAGTTTTTTAGTTCCAGTCAACTTTCTCAGTTCATGGACCAAAACAACCCATTATCTGAGGTAACGCACAAACGTAGAATATCAGCACTTGGTCCCGGCGCGTTATCTAGAGACCGTGCTGGCTTCGAGGTTCGAGACGTACATCATACTCACTATGGTCGTCTTTGTCCTATTGAAACACCTGAAGGTCCAAATATTGGTTTGATTAACTCCATGGCTGTGTATGCTCAAGTTAATAAATATGGATTTATTGAGAGCCCATGTAGAAAAGTCACAGATGGAAAAGTATTAAGTGATATCAATTACATTTCACCGATCGAAGAGGGTGACTATTACATTGCACAAGCAACGACTACAATTGATAAGAAAGGCCATATTAGTGATGATCTAATTCCTTGTCGTTATCGACGAGAATTTACATACTCCCATTCTGATAAAGTGAATTATATCGACGTATCACCTCGACAAATTATTTCTGTTGCAGCATCACTGATTCCATTCTTAGAGCATGATGATGCAAACCGTGCGCTTATGGGATCGAACATGCAACGTCAGGCTGTTCCAACTGTTCATGCAGAGAAACCACTTGTGGGTACAGGTATGGAACGACTTGTTTCTTCCGATTCAGGTGTCTCTATGACTGCAACAAGAAGTGGTACTGTAATGTTCGTGGATGCAACAAGGGTTGTTATTAAAGCGAATCAAAATGAAGTCACACCTGGTGAGTATGGTGTTGATATTTATAACTTTACAAAATACGCTAGATCAAATCATAACACTTGTATCAATCAGAAACCGATCGTTAATGTTGGTGATAAAGTAGAAAGAGGCGATGTGTTAGCAGACGGTCCATCTACTGATTTAGGTGAATTAGCGCTTGGACAAAATTTGTTAGTCGCGTTCATGACTTGGAATGGATATAACTTCGAAGATTCAATTTTGATATCAGAAAGAGTGGTACAAGATGACCGATTTACTTCTGTTCATATTCAGGAGCTATCATGTATTGCTAGGGATACGAAATTGGGCCCAGAGGAGATTTCCTCTGATATACCCAGCGTGAGTGATACTTACTTAAGTAAACTTGATGAATCAGGTATCGTTTATATGGGAGCAAATGTTCGAGGTGGTGATATTCTTGTTGGTAAGGTCACTCCAAAAGGTGAGACTCAATTAACACCTGAAGAAAAGCTACTGAGAGCAATATTTGGTGAGAAAGCCTCCAATGTGAAAGATAGTTCATTGAGAGTGCCTGCAGGTGTATCTGGAACAGTGATCGGTGTTCAGGTCTTTACCAGAGATGGAATTACAAAAGATCCTAGAACTGTTGAGATTGAAAAAGAAGTACTACAAAGAGAACAAAAGGATTTAAACGATCAATTTGCATTGAAGAAAGAAGATGTGTTGTCTGACTTAAGGCTTCAATTGAAAAATCAAAAAGTTGCTAAATCAAATTCTAAGATTGCAAAAAAAGGTGATTCATTAAGCCTTGATCTACTTAAAAAGCTTGATGAGAGTTTAATAAAAGAGTTGGTTGTTGAAAATCAAACCGCCATGAAAAAGATGGAACACGCGATACAACTGCTTGAACAACTAGATCAAGAGTATAATGATGCATTGGAAAGTATTCGCTTGAAATATGCTCAAGGTGATGATTTATCCCCAGGAGTCTTGAAAGTGGTTAAGGTGTATCTTGCTGTAAAAAGAAAATTACAACCAGGTGATAAAATGGCAGGACGTCACGGAAACAAAGGGGTTGTTTCCATTGTGGTACCTGAAGAAGATATGCCATTTATGGCCGATGGAACACCTGTAGATATTGTTTTAAATCCATTAGGTGTACCCTCCAGGATGAATGTTGGACAGGTTCTTGAGACCCATCTAGGTTTTGCAGCTAAAGGTCTTGGTAATCATATTAATGAGCTACTGAAGAAAAAGGCTGAGATGAAAGAGATTAAATCTTTTATTCAAAAAATATACTCGTTTGGAAATTCAAAACAAATTGATTTCTCAGATTGCTCAGATGATCAAATCCTTAAATTGGCAAAGATGCTGACTAAGGGTGTTCCTGTAGCATCACCTGTCTTTGATGGTGTTCCTGAATCACAAATCAAAGCGCTACTCAAACTTGCTGGTTTACCCGAGTCTGGTCAGATGGAGATGTTTGATGGGCGTACAGGTGAAAAATTCGATAGGCCTGTTACGGTTGGCTACATGTACATGCTTAAGTTGAATCACTTAGTGGATGATAAAATGCATGCTCGTGCGACAGGTTCATATAGTTTAGTTACTCAGCAACCACTCGGTGGTAAATCACAATTTGGTGGACAGCGATTTGGAGAGATGGAAGTTTGGGCATTAGAAGCTTATGGAGCAGCCTATACCCTTCAGGAGATGTTAACCGTTAAATCTGATGATTTAACAGGTCGTATGCAAATATATAAAAACATTGTCGATAACAATCATGAAATGGATGCAACAATACCTGAGTCCTTTAATGTATTAGTTAAAGAAATTAGAGCCTTGTGTATTGATTTAAGTACCGAATCAGATTAACCGAATTGAATCAGGAGATATTTTAATGGCAAAATTGCTTAACATGTTAAGAAGCTCAAAACCAAGTGTGTTTGATTCTTTACGTATAAAACTGATGTCAGCTCAGAAAATTAAAGAGTTGTCATATGGTGTGGTAGAAAAACCTGAAACAATTAATTATCGTACTTTTAAACCTGAAAGAGGTGGTTTATTTTGTGCTAAGATTTTTGGACCTATCAAAGACTACGAGTGCTTATGCGGAAAGTATAAAAGACTAAAGCATAGAGGTGTTGTGTGTGAAAAATGTGGTGTTGAAGTCACTCATGCTAAAGTCCGACGTGAAAGAATGGGCCATATTGATTTAGCTTGTCCTGTAGCTCATATCTGGTTTTTGAAATCATTACCCTCACGAATTGGTCTTATCCTAGATATTTCTTTAAAAGAAATTGAAAAGGTATTGTATTTTGAATCTTATATTGTGACGGATCCGGGTATTACCGAACTCAATAAAGGACAGGTGCTTTCTGAAGAAGAGTATGTAGATGCTTTTGAGGAGCATGGAGACGAATTTGAGTGTCTCATGGGTGCAGAAGCGATTAAAAAGCTCTTATTAGATTTAGATTTATCTGCAGAGATTACCAGACTTCGTGAAGAGCTTGCTAATACGACATCTGAAGGAAAAATTAAAAAGATTACCAAAAGACTCAAAATGCTAGAAACTTTCATTGAGTCTGGTAACAAACCTGAAATGATGATCTTGGATGTGCTGCCAGTATTACCACCAGATTTACGACCTTTAGTTCCATTGGATGGCGGACGTTTTGCAACTTCTGATTTAAACGACCTATATCGTCGAGTAATTAATCGAAATAACCGATTAAAAAGATTATTAGAACTGGGTGCCCCTGAAATTATCGTTCGAAATGAAAAAAGAATGCTCCAAGAATCTGTTGATGCTCTACTAGACAACGGTAGAAGAGGACGTCCAATTCTTGGCACAAATAAAAAGCCATTAAAATCATTGGCTGATGTCATTAAAGGAAAGCATGGTCGATTTAGACAAAACCTACTCGGTAAACGTGTAGACTATTCAGGCCGATCAGTGATTGTTGTGGGTCCAACATTAAAACTGCATCAGTGTGGTTTACCGAAAAAAATGGCATTAGAGTTATTTAAGCCATTTATATTGAGTCGTTTACAGTCCCAAGATTATGCTGTGACAATCAAATCAGCCAAAAAAATGGTCGAAAGGTGTGTTCCTGAGGTTTGGGATGTCTTAGATACTGTGATTAGAGAACATCCTGTGCTTCTCAATAGAGCGCCAACATTACACAGGTTAGGTATTCAAGCATTTGAACCAGTACTCATTGAAGGAAAAGCAATTCAATTACATCCACTAGTCTGTAAAGCATTTAATGCTGACTTTGATGGTGACCAGATGGCTGTTCACGTACCATTGACTGTAGAGGCACAGCTTGAAGCACGTTGTTTGATGATGTCTACGAATAATATTCTATCACCAGCTAGTAGTGATCCGATCATTCTTCCTAGCCAAGACGTCTTATTAGGCATTTACTTTATGACCAGAGAGAAAATAGGTGCGAAAGGAACAGGGATGTCTTTTTCTGATATTGCTGAACTTCATAGGGCGTACGAGAACAAAGACGTGACTATTCACTCTCGCGTTAGATTAAAATTTGGTGACAAAATGATTAGCACTGTTGTAGGTCGTATCTTTTTGTGGGAAATTCTCCCAGAAGAAATTGATTTCAGCTATGTCGATCAAGTCATGAAAAAGTCTGAAGTCTCTAAGCTGGTGAGTCTTGTTTATCAAACATGTGGCACAAAAGCGACCGTCGTTTTCGCTGATAAAATGATGTACCTAGGCTTTAAATATGCGACTAAATCAGGAATTTCAATTGGTATTGATGATCATGAAGTACCAGATGAGAAACCTGAGATCATCATGAATGCTGAAAATGAGGTTAAAAATATTGAAGAGCAATATGAAAAAGGATTTGTAACCAATGGTGAGCGATATAATATGGTCATCGATGTCTGGACAAATGCTACAGATAAGGTTGGTAAAGCTTTGATGAGTAAGTTATCTGCTTCTATGGTAAAAGATGATGAAGGTAAGATGGTGAAACAGCCATCCTTTAACTCGATATATATGATGGCTGATTCAGGTGCACGGGGTGCTCCAGCTCAGATTAGACAGCTTGGTGGTATGCGTGGACTCATGAACAAACCAAATGGGGATATTATAGAAACACCAATTACAACGAGCTTTCGTGAAGGTCTTAATGTGATGCAGTATTTTATCTCTACCCATGGTTCAAGGAAGGGATTAGCGGATCTTGCATTAAGAACAGCTAGCTCTGGTTATTTGACACGTCGTCTTGTCGATGTTGCACAAGATATTGTTGTGACCGAAGAAGATTGTGGTACGACTGATGGTATCGAAATTAGCGCTCGATTTGAGAATGGGTCAGTGGTTGAAAAACTCAGTGAAAGAGTACTTGGTCGGTTCCTAGCAGAAGACTTATGTGATAAAGAAGGAAACATTGTTGTACCATGTAACACTTTAATTGATGAAAGTATTGTGCCTATTATTGATTCTCACTTTATTGATTCGTTAAAAGTTCGTTCAACTATTACCTGTAAAACAATATATGGTGTATGTGCTAAATGCTATGGACGAGATTTAGCTAGAAGACACGTTGTTAATGTTGGTGAAGCGGTTGGAGTGATTGCTGCACAGTCTATCGGTGAGCCAGGTACTCAGTTAACTATGCAGACATTCCATATTGGTGGTGCCTCTACAGCATCAGTTTCTGATAATCAGATTTTAATTAGATCTAAAGGTAAAGTTTTATTTAAAAACATTAAGTCTGTGTCTCATCACGAAACAAAAAAACCAATAACTATTTCCAGATCAGGTACGATTGTAATCATTGATGAGAATGATCAAGAGATGGAAAGACATAAGGTTCCTTATGGTACATCATTGTTAGTAGTTGATGGCTCCAAGGTCAATGTTGGTGATATAGTCGCTAAATGGGACCCACATACTCACCCAATCATTGCTGAAGTATCAGGCTATATTGAATTTGTTAATCTTGATGAAGGCCGTACCGTTTCTAGACAAACCGATGAAACAACTGGATTATCAAGTACAGTTGTGTTGCCATCTGAACAAAGAGATACGAGTGATCAAAATCGTCCAATGATTAGGATTGTTGACGATAATGGTGAAGCTGTCAATCTTCCAGGCACAAATTCATTGGCTAATTACTTCTTAAGTGATGGAGCAATATTAAGTTTTGAGAACAAGGATAAAGTAGGCGTTGGCGATATTCTAGCAAGAATTCCACAAGAATCTTCTAAATCTAGGGATATTACTGGTGGTCTACCTCGTGTAGCAGATTTATTTGAAGCCAGAAAACCGAAAGATCCTGCAATACTTGCTGAGATTTCTGGAACAGTTTCCTTTGGATCAGATACCAGAGACAAGCGTAGGTTAATTATTACAGGAGATGATAATAAGATTTCCGAGATTCTAATTCCAAGATGGAGAACAATTTTAGTTTTCGAAGGTGAAAAGATTGAACAAGGTGAGGTCATTGTTGATGGTCAGTATGATCCAAATGATCTTCTTAGATTACTTGGTGTCAATCATCTTGCTCAATATATTATTTCTGAAGTTCAAGATGTTTATCGGCTTCAAGGTGTAAAGATCAATGATAAGCATATAGAAATTATCATTAGACAAATGTTAAGAAAGGTCATTGTCTTAGATTCTGGTAATACTCAACTATTGCAAGGTGAGCAAATAGAACGATCATTGTATGAAAAAGAAAATCAAAAGATTAATACAGAGATTGGAGAAAGACATGCTAAATGTATTCCTTCATTACTTGGTATCACTCGTGCATCATTAACTAATGATTCATTTATTTCTGCTGCATCATTCCAAGATACAACCAGAGTACTAACAGAAGCTGCTTTACAAGGTAAAGTAGATGAACTCAAAGGCTTAAAAGAAAATGTTATTGTTGGTAGGCTTGTTCCAGCTGGAACTGGTTACAAAGCATACAAAGACCTTCAAACATCCTCTTCGCACGATTTTGATATGATGTTAAAAAAGGCGGATGAAGAGCCATTTTCTGATGAAAAAAGAGATTGACATTTATGACTACATCCAATAAAATTAAATCTTCTTCTTACTTAAGGATATGTTATGCCCAGAATTAATCAAATTTTGAGAAAAGGTCGTTCAAAGAAACCTGTAAAAAATAATGTACCTGCGTTAGATCGAAGTCCACAGAAACGTGGAGTCTGCGTAAGGGTATACACCACGACACCAAAAAAGCCAAATTCAGCTTTACGTAAAGTTGCAAGAATTAGGCTCACTAACGGCCAAGAAGTGACCGCATACATCGGTGGAGAAGGACATAATTTACAGGAACACTCAGTTGTTCTGATTCGCGGAGGTAGGGTGAAAGACTTACCTGGTGTGAGGTATCATATTGTACGTGGTACGTTAGATACTTATGGGGTTGAGGGACGTGGACAGCGTCGTTCAAAATACGGAACTAAGCGCAAGAAGAGTGCAGCCTAAGAAGGTAAAAAATGTCTAGAAAATCCAGAGCCAAAACAAAATACGTAAAACTCAATAAAGCAATGCTTGATTCAAAGTATGCTTCAAATCTGATTGCTAAACTAATTAAATATGTCATGAAAAATGGTAAGTTTAATCAGGCAAAATCAATTGTCTATAAATCCATCGATATGTTTTACGATGACTATATGAAGAAAGCTGCTACTGAAGATGAAAAAAATCTTCAAAAAACAGTTATGGTGAAACTTTTGATTGAGCGTATCATCAAAATGGGTCCAGATGCTGAGGTTAAGTCTAAAAGACTGGGTGGTCAAAGCTATCAAGTTCCAGTATCTGTAGATGCTGATCGTAAAGTCACCCTGGTATACCGTGTATTATTGAAATGTGCTAGAAAGCGTAAAGGTACAAGCATGTTTGTCAATCTAGGTCGTGAACTCATTGATTTGTGTGCAGGTAGAGGTTCTGTAATTAAAGAATTTGAAAACCTAAGAAAAACAGTCAGTTCGAATGCTGTTTTTGCCAATATCAAAGGAAGAAGCCCAGCTTCAGGTAGTTAATTATGTCTAAAACACCATTAAATCGTTATCGTAACATAGGTATATCAGCACACGTTGATGCTGGTAAAACAACGACCACCGAAAGAATTTTATTCTACACTGGTATTTCTCATAAAATGGGTGAAGTTCATGACGGTACAGCTGTCATGGATTGGATGGAACAAGAACAAGAGCGTGGAATAACAATTCAATCAGCTGCTACAACCTGCTTTTGGGAAGGTATGGCTAGACAATTTGATAAGCATCGAATCAATATTATTGATACTCCTGGTCACGTTGATTTTACAGTTGAAGTTGAAAGATCACTTCGTGTGCTAGATGGAGCTATTATGGTTCTGTGTTCTGTAGGTGGTGTTGAACCCCAAAGTGAAACAGTCTGGCGTCAGATGAATAGATATAATGTACCCAGAATTGGTTTTGTTAACAAAATGGATCGTGCAGGTGCTGATTTTTACAGAGTTAAAGAACTTGTTGAAAAACGACTAAAGGCAGTTGCGGTGCCAATGCAGTTACCAATTGGTAGAGAAGAGGATTTTGTTGGTATTATTGATCTTGTTAAGTTTAAAGCCATCTACTGGAATGATGAAAACCACGGTACAACTTTTGAGGAAAAGGAAATCCCTGAGGATTTACTTGAAAAGGCTCAAGAGTTCAGGAACTTATTATTAGATACTGCAGCTGAAAGTTCTGAAGAGCTCATGGAGCACTATCTTGAACATGAAACGCTTGATGAAGATCAAATTAAAAAGGCCATTAGACAACGTACCATTGCTTGTGAAATATTCCCAATGTTTTGTGGGTCTGCATTTAAAAATAAAGGTGTTCAAACACTGTTAGATGCTGTCATTGAAATTTTACCATCACCATTAGATGTACCAGATGTTGTTGGTTTATCTGCTAATGGAGAGGAGGAAACAAGAGCAGCCGATCCTAAAGCCCCGTTTTCAGCACTTGCTTTTAAAATTGCTACAGATCCATTTGTTGGAACATTAACATTTGTTCGTGTATATTCTGGATCAATTGACGCTGGAAGTAGTGTGTATAATTCGCTTAAAAGTAAAAAGGAGCGATTTGGAAGAATTGTTCAAATGCATTCAAACCGAAGAGAACAAGTTGAATCAATTTCTGCTGGTGATATAGCTGCTGTAGTTGGCTTAAAGGACGTCATTACAGGTGATACCTTATGTGATGCATCTAAGCCGATTATTCTTGAGAAAATGGAGTTTCCTGAGCCAGTCATTTCAGTTGCTGTAGAACCAAAAACAAAAGCTGACCAAGAAAAGATGGGTGTTGCTTTAATGAAGCTTGCAAAAGAGGATCCTTCATTTAGAATGCATTCAAATGAGGAAACTGGGCAAACCATTATCTCAGGTATGGGAGAATTACATCTTGATATCATCGTAGACCGCATGAAAAGAGAATTTGGTGTTGAGGCGAATGTAGGTAACCCTCAGGTTTCCTACAGAGAAACAATCAGAAAGTCTGTTGAGCATGAAGAAAAATATGCAAAACAATCTGGTGGGCGTGGTCAATTTGGACATGTGTTTATCCGCATTGAACCCCAAGATTTAGGTAAAGGTTACGAGTTTGATAATCAAATTGTTGGTGGTGCAATTCCTAAGGAATATATTCCTGCTGTTGATAAGGGTATATCAGAGCAGATGGAAAATGGAATTATCGCAGGATTTCCTGTTGTTGATGTTAAAGTCACCTTATATGATGGATCCTATCACGATGTCGATTCAAGTGAAATGGCTTTTAAAATTGCTGGATCAATGGGTTTCAAGAATGCTGCTAAAAAAGCATCTCCAGTATTACTTGAGCCGTTAATGTCTGTTGAAGTGGTTACGCCTGAGGAATATATGGGCGATGTAGTGGGTGATATTAACCGTAGAAGAGGTATGATTCTTGGAATTACAGATAATCCAAGTGGTCAAGTGATCAGTGCAGAAGTGCCATTGGCAGAAATGTTTGGTTATGCAACTGATTTACGTTCTATGAGTCAAGGTCGTGCCAACTACTCAATGGAGTTTAAACGTTATTCTGAAACACCAGCAAATATTGCTGAAGAAATTATTAATCAATAGAGGAAATAGAAATGTCAAAAGAGTCATATGTAAGAAGTAAACCACACGTTAACGTGGGTACCATTGGTCACGTAGATCATGGTAAAACAACGTTGACAGCAGCGATCACGCAAGTTGCATCAGCAGATGGTGAGAAGAAAAGTTATGATCAG
>NZEV01000006.1 GCA_002690495.1 Legionellales bacterium
CATTCCTCCTCCTTTTCTTTTTATCTTAATCAATTAAGATCATAAAAGAATTACGGGAAATAGTGATACCATTTAGTTGCTCTGTTTATACAGCATATCCACCATGGGCATTGATTTGTGAGATAACAGTTACTTCAGCATAACAGACGCCAAATACAAGCACGAATAGTATACAACAGAGTGATCAAGTATTTTGCAATTATCCTTCTTGAAGAAATCTATATTGGCGTAGCTTATGGTTGTTCAGGGCATTTTAGATTAAACTTTGTAATTGAAACAAATAGACTCAAAGACGCTATGGATCGCATTCACTCTTTCATCACGATAGATGAGCGCGTATGCAACAATCACAATGATATACGCATCATCTTGACATTTTCGCTCTAGTAGTGTAATGATACAACATGATTTCAGATCAGATTATCCACTTTATTATAGAAACAATGTGCTATTTGTTAAATTTTCACATGTATTTAAACATGGTCTTCTATTTGCTTTGGGTCTTTTATGGAGTTTTAGCTGATTATATAAGAGCTGGGGAAGTAGAAGACGACATTGTAAAACAAAAGCTGATCAATGTGTTAATAATACTCATCATAGGCATAGTTTTGAACTACACCCATCCTAAAGCGCTTAGTATGATCATATCCTTTTTATCAGGAGCCATTTATAGCCAAATAAATTTTGCAAATCAACATGCTATATTATTCGTAATAAATTATTTTTTCTCGATATCAGCACTGATTTTATCGTTTTATTTGAAAGATATTTTTTTGATGGCCTATTGCACTATGTTTATTATGCCTAAAATCTTCACTGTAATATGGTCACCTAAGTCTCTAAAGGATATAATCGAAGGAATACCTATAAATAATAACAGTATAAAGGCGATGGATTTGATTAAAGAAGATCAATTAAATCAAGATGAGTACGAAATCAATAATATATCAATTTACAGTTTTCTATGCACACCTTATAGTGATCCAGTATATTACCCAGTGTGCAAAGATGGTGAAATAATAAAACACTGTATTTATTCAAAATCAGAACTAATGTCACTCTATAAAAATAAAAGTCAGTCAAAATTATTTTTGAATAATGACGATCTCTTTCAAAAATTACCAATGATTGAAACAGGTAATCCATTACATTTAAAACAAGTTCCAGAATATATCAGTAATTCGATAATTAATCATTTTAGTTCAACTACAGCCAATCACTAAAGATGATATTGTTAAGAGCACTGCGCCTCGCTACAAATCATCTAGTTCAGCAGTTGCAAACATCACTTGTCAAAGAGGCGCAATCGCATTTAGCTCCAGTTTATTGATCATCCTCCTGATCAATAAATCTCTTAATTTTATTCAAAATACGGATCAAATCATCTAATAAATCATGATGTCGCATTACTTTAAACCGCAGCTCATCTGAGTGATTGGTGATTAAATGATCAGACAATGAATCCGATGACATAAAACAACTTAATAAGATTATTGGTAACATTCCTCCTCCTTTTCTTTTTATCTTAATCAATTAAGATCATAAAAGAATTACGGGAAATAGTGACACCATTTAGTTGCTCTGTTTATACAGCATATCCACCATGGGCATTGATTTGTGAGATATCAGTTACTTCAGCATAACAGACGCCAAATACAAGCACGAATAGTATACAACAAAGAGATTTTTTCATTATTGGTTCCTTTTAAGTATAAACTAACATAATGATCGTTCTTAATCTAGTAAACTGTGTGATCCCTAATGTTGATGCATGATCTGGAAAAAATGGAGTCGATTTAAGAGAAAGTGGTTGACGATCTCACTGCCATCATGCAAAATGTATTTTATTCCGCGGTAGCTCAGTGGTAGAGCAGGTGACTGTTAATCACTTGGTCGACGGTTCGAATCCGCCCCGCGGAGCCATTTTTATAGTCCATGTACAGAATTTTTTTATCAGTTGTATTTTCTTTTATCTTCACTAGTGTTTTAGCCAGACCTATCTCTTATACAGGTGGTACGACGATTGTACAGCATAATGGTCCAATTAAAAACAACATTCATATTCACTACACACCTTATTATACCTACTCAATTGGCTATATTTTGGAACATTATCGCAATAATAATGTCAATTTAAATGGCATTCAAATCAATTATTTAATTAAACGTTGGCATTATATGCATGCACAAGGAAATTTATATTTTAAAACTGCTTTTGGTGACGCAGAACAATCTAATGAACATGAAATATATGGCTTAATAAACTTAGCGGGAGATTATGAAACAGAGAGTATTTTCACATCATATGATGCTAAATTATACCGTTCAAATGGAAATATCATGAATCAGTTTCAGCAAATTGGTAGAATAGGCTTTGCACCCTACATAGGTGCGTATGGGGATCTTCACACTTGGTTAATGCTAGAACTATCTCATCAACCAAATTATTCAGGTGATAATCTCATACTGACACCTTTAGTGCGTTTATTTAAAGGGACAAGACTGGTAGAATTAGGTTACAGTTCTGACCATCAACTTCTATTGAATTGGGTGTTACGTTTTTAAGTATAGATAGTGAATTAAATTGTTTTACGGGGGTAAAAATATGTTTAAGTTTTTAATCATGATGATGATGATCTGTTCAACATTTGCCAGTAACATTCAAGTTCAAGTACAAGGGATGGTGTGTGATTTTTGTGCAAGTACCATGGAAACTGCATTTAAAAATAATACCAATGTTCAATCTGTAGATATCAATTTAAAAACTAAGATCATCACATTAGAACTAAAACCAGGTAAAGATTTATCTGATAAAGAGATCAAATCCATCGTAACTAATCAAGGTTATGTGGTCACAAAGATAGATAGGTAGATCTAATGAAAAAATTCAATCCATTATTTCTTATTTCGGGCTTTGTAGCATCAATATCTACACTTTTATGCTGTGCATTACCGATCATTCTTGTCAGTTTGGGTTTTGGGAGTATCATGGCAGCTTTAATTAGCCACCTACCCTGGCTAATTTGGATATCAGAACATGCCATCTACTTCTTTGTATTGACTTTTTTTCTATTACTCATATCCGGATATATGCTTTTCTATCAGCCATTGTCATGTACTCTAGATCGTGTGAAACAGTGTCAGTCTAATCAAACTAAAGCTAAAATCATTTGGTTAATGACTCTAATCATTTTCATCATAGGTTTAATCTTCAAATATATATTGATTTATTTCATTTAAATAGGGTTGTATGATACTAATGACATGACAGCACATTCATTTAAATTTAAAACACTTAACCAAAAAACAATCGATTTATCAAGCTTTAAGGGTCAACCTTTCATTGTATGTAATACGGCTACTTTATGTGGTTTTAACCAACAATTACATGGCTTAGAAACGTTACATCGTTTAGGGAAACAAGTACTCGCAACACCCTCAAATGATTTTGGTCAACAAGAACCTGGATCATCAGAATCATTGATCTGTACACTGGAAGATCAATTCAAAATTTCATTTCCCGTCACCGAATGTGTGGGTATTCAAAAACACCCTCATCCATTTTATCAATGGTTACATCATCAAGTCTCATGGGTAGGCTATCCACGCTGGAATTTTTATAAGTTCATCTTCGATGATCAGGGTCATCTCATGCGGTGGTTTTCACCCTTCACACAGCCCAATCACCCAAAAATCATAGATCTCTTATAAAAACCTGTTTCACCTCAAAATTCTTTTAAAATAAGTATCGGGTGGAAAACGGTCATCCTAATAGAAATATGCTGTAGGGATGCACCTTCACATAATAATCACATCGATGATACAACAAAAAACGAGGTACATTGAGAGGAGAATACTAAATTGATATATCGATGGCTTTCTCTATATCTGCAGAGGTATTAATTTCTAATGTTTCCCCTTGGGTTTCTGTCACATAGATAGGATCACCATGCTCTATGACACGCAGTTGCTCTAATGATTCAGCTTGCTCCAAGCCAGTGCGTGGTAACCGCGAATAATACATTAAAAATTCTTGAGTATATGCATAGAGTCCGATGTGATGTAATACATTTAAATGCGGTGTCGGTTGCATCTGAAACGGAATATTTGCTCGGGAAAAATAAATGGCCTCTCCTTTCATATTCACAAGAACCTTAACATGGGAATGATCTAATTTAGAGAAATCCTCGATCGGGACACCAACTGTCGACATGGTATCAATATTCAGCTCTTTGAATGGCCTGACTAAATCTTGCAGCATGCTAGCTTTAATAAAGGGCTGATCACCTTGTAAATTAACAATTACATCAGATTTACTAAATGATTTAGCAACATACGCTACCCGATCAGAACCAGAGGGTAAATTCGATGGTGTCATCACAGCTTCGCCTCCTAAATCATGAATGACATTTAAAATCTGTTCATGATCTGTTGCAACAATCACTTGATGAAATAAATCAGATTGTACCGCCGACTCGTATGTACGTTGAATGACAGATTTACCGTTGATCGGTAATAACATTTTCTTAGAAAGTCTTGTTGAACCGTATCTTGCAGGAATTATACAAATTAATTTCATACCACTTGCCTCATTAAATTCATATTGACATATTCATATAAAAATGACAAATTCCACAAAAAAAACACAAAATCTATTATAATTAAAGTATAAAGGAGTATAAAAAATGGCCATCTATCAAGCCCCCATACAAGAATTTCTATTTTTACTTGAACTATTTAAATATCAACATGACACCTATGACATAGACAGTCTAAAGGCGATCTTTGAAAGTGTTGAGAAATTTTGTCAAAACGAATATCTGCCAAGTAATAAAAAAGGTGATCAAGAAGGACTCACCTACGACGAAAAAAAACGAAGTGTGATCATGCCCACATTTTGTCATGAACTATATCAAAAACTACTTGAAACAGGTGTTTTACCTTTATCTATGCCAGAAAATTATGGTGGTGGTGGTGCTCCTATGGTGGTATATACCATGATTAATGAAATGATGTGTGCGACCAACAACGCACTGACGATGGGACCCGGTCTGAGTGAAGGTGCAATCACTGCAATCTATCAAAAAGGTTCCGATGAGCTGAAATCAGCGTATCTTCCAAAACTAATTTCTGGTGAATGGATGGGGACCATGTGCTTAACAGAACCTCATTGTGGTACTGATTTAGGTTTAATTAAAACAAAAGCAACGCCTCATAAAGATCATTATACCATTCAGGGGACTAAGATATGGATTTCGTTTGGAGATCATGACCTGACTGATAATATTATTCATTTAGTGCTTGCAAAGCTCCCCAACGCACCTGAAGGCACTAAAGGAATCAGCTTATTTTTAGTGCCTAAAAAAATAGATGGCGAATCAAATCATGTCTATTGTGATGGTATTGAGCATAAAATGGGGATTCATTTATCACCGACTTGTGTCATGAATTTTGAAGAATCAAAAGGATGGTTGGTTGGCGAGGAAAATAAAGGCATGCAAGCCATGTTTATTATGATGAATGCTGCAAGAATTGGAGTCGGTGTACAAGGATTAGCTTTAGCAGATATTGCTTATCAAACAGCTCTTTCTTTTGCGAAAGAGAGAAGACAGTCTCGATCCCTTGATCCAAAGAAAAGAGATCTTGAGGAACCTGCTGATTGCATTATGGTGCACCCTGATGTACGTAGAATGCTACTTGAATGCAAGGCAACCAATGAGGCCATGAGGGCTCTTGCCGTATACGCGATGATGGAAAAAGATCAGCATGGTGATACAGATAAGTTTGCCTTACTAACACCGATTATTAAAAGCTATCTTACTGAACGCGGCTGTCAAAACATCTCTACAGCTCAACAGGTACTTGGCGGTAGTGGTTATGTCAGCGATTGGGATATCGAGCAATATTACCGAGATGCCAGAATCAGCATGATCTATGAAGGTACGAATGCCATTCAAGCTCTTGATTTAGTTGGACGAAAATTACCAAAATCCCAAGGTCAATCTGTAATGTCACTGCTGAAAGAGATTGAAGATGCAGAACAAAATTTTCTTCCAGAGTTTAAAACCGCATCACAATCATGTCGTGAGAAAGTACAAACCGCTGTATTATGGTTAATGAAAAATGCGATTAAAGACCCTGAGGAAGCTGGTGCAGTGGCAACTCACTTTCTCAACCTGATGGCGTATGCACTGATGTGCTATATGTGGGGAAGAATGACTGAGTCAAACGATGAGGCAAAAGTCGCAACAGGGCTATTTTTTATTTATCATGTATTACCTGAAATTGATTTATACTTGATTCAAATTCAGGCAGGTAAGAAAAACATCATGCAACTGCGTGATGAGCTATTTTAATTTATGTATCACCCTCCAATTAAAACATTTATTGAGACCCTTTCTAACGTAGGCTTTGATGATAAGGCATATCCGAAAAAGAAGACCCTGAATCTCTTAGAGGATATTGGACAATTTTGCTCGTCATCATTATTACCACTCTACAGTGATACACAATTACACTTTAACCATCAAAAACATATCGTCAACATGCCCAAAGGATACCAAAAGACGTATCAAACGATGTGTCAACTAGGTTACCCAGCACTAGAGCATCCAACTGCCATTGGTGGTCACGGGGTACCTAAAGCACTTGCATGTCTTATTCAAGAAATGATGATGTCATGCCATAGCCCTCTATTCTTAGGACTGAGTCTCACTCAAAGTGCTGTCATTGCTTTAAATGAATATGCACCCCCTGAAATTAAAAAAGTGTATTTAAAAAAAATGATTCAAGGTCAATGGACTGGTTCAATGTGTTTGACAGAAAGTCATTGTGGTACAGATTTAGGACTCATTCGTACTAAAGCAATACCACATAAAGATTATTATCATATTTCTGGATCAAAAATTTGGATCACATTTGGAGAGCATGACCTAACTGAGAATATTATCCACTTAGTACTGGCAAAATTACCTAATGCCCCTCCGGGCTCTAAAGGGATTAGTCTTTTTCTTGTACCCAAATTGCTTCCTAATGGAAAAAGAAATGCTGTTTACTGCCAAGGACTTGAGCACAAGATGGGAACACATGTTTCACCGACTTGTAGTATGTCTTTTGATCATGCAGTTGGATGGCTCATTGGTGAACCAAACCATGGATTACATGCCATGTTTTCAATGATGAATGATGCACGACTAACAGTTGCAAACCAAGGCATTGCGCTAGCTGAGATTGCCTTTCAGAAAGGGTTTCAATTTCTTAAGCAACATCAGCGATCATCCTTAGCAATCACGACAAGTTATGCATACCATCTTGCTATGAGGTCCTTAATGGTCTATACCTGTTTAGCAGTAGATCAGGGTGATGAAGATCGAGTCTCTTTACTCACACCCATCTTAAAAAGTTATTTTACTGAAACAAGTTGCCAGCACATTCAGTGTGTTCAAAAAATTATTGGACTATTTGATAGTGATCCGAGTTATCAAACCTTCCAATACTACCTTGATGCAAGAATCAGCATGATTTATGAGGGAACGAATGGTATCCAGGCGAATGACTATGTTCTTAGAAAATTACCTAAGGATCAGTTTCGTGTGATTCATCTTTTAATAGACGAAATGAAAACGGCTACTCCCACTCTTAAAAACAATTCAGACTATCACAGTATGATACAACACTTTGAAAGTACGCTAAATCAAATTAAAAAGAGTATAGAAACTGATTTAGAAGCGGCGAGTGCCTGTGCACCCTACTTTCTTAAAATGAGTGCCCTGATGCTACTCGGTTTTATGTGGACTAAAGAAACTAACATTGGACATGAAAGTTTAAAGGTCTGTTTTTTTAATCGAGCTTGTAAAGAAGTTAAAATGCTCAAGAACATCATACATCATAAACAACGTTATCTATTTCATTTACAAAACAATCAATTTTAATTATATGCCAGTTTTTCCCGGACTACGTTTTGAATCCAGCTTATTTTCACGTTCTTGTTCCTGCATTTGTAGAAATTTTGCAATGTAGCCACCAACCGATTTTGCAATCACATTCATTGTAGTCGCATCTTTTTGAATTCTTGCAAAGTTTTTGTTAATGATGATACCACGAACAACCTCATTAACAGGACCGCCACCAAATAAGCGTTGCGATTCATTCCCATGACGAACGACAAAATCCTCTAATTCACGTTGACCATAACCAAAGCCTGAATCAATTAAATGTTTAGATAATCGATCTACCGATATTTTATGTTTGTCAGCAAACGCTTTAAGCGCTTTTTCTGAGATCAATAAGCCTCTTCGAGTGACATAGGTATTTGCACCTGTGATGTTCTGCTTTTGCTTCTCTTCATTACATTTTTTAATCCATTCAAGGAATTCTTCTGCATTCACTAAATCGTGAGGCAATAAGCCTTGTATATCAATTTGTTTAAGTCTGGATCGATGAACAAAATCTCGCTCCATATTTAAATCAATATCAAATTGACCTAGTCTTTCATACTGATCAATCAAAGCATCATACCACCATTCTAATATAGTACGATCTTGCGCAATCCATTGATAACCAAGCTCAGGAATAATCTTAGTCGCAATGATCAAAGTCATTTGATGGATCATTTCGACAGGATGTTTAGGGACTGGACGCTGTCTAAACCACTCACATTGAAAATGAGTCATAGGTCCATCTAAAGGATTCCAGTTTGCTTTAAATAGACCGTTTTGATCTACCAATTGGATATGAACTTCACTGAAAATTTCTCCAATCTGAAATAACAATGCAGCAGAGAATATTGCATAGGGCAAAATATCACCATCACTATGCACTTCTCTTTCAGATTTCTTAATATATGACTCTAATGACCATAACGCCCGTAAAAGCGCATGATTCATAAAAATCTCACGGCCTGTAGTATCTGGGATGACTTGAACAAACTCAACAAAACGATGGATTAGATCTTTATACAATGTATTAAAAAAGTACTCATCAAAAGAAGCCTCTGCATTCTCAATATATTTTTTAGATATGAGTTTAACTTGATCAATATACTTTTGATACGAAACATCCTTTAGAAGATCATCGCTTGTTTGTATTGGATAAATTAATCCGCGGTCAAGTTTTATCGTATCCACTCGATTACCCTCATTAATCATTGATTCAAAAAACATCTTAAATCTCCACCCAGTATATCCTTAAATTGTGGAATATCATAGTCCTTATGATATTGTGCTCCTTGAAAGTATAGACCATTTGGCGGAACCATGGCGGTTGCAAGAGATCTATTTTTAGCTTTTAGCACAGATTCAAGCCATTGTATTTCTTTTTTTTGATAACCTATTTCAAGAATTGCATGCATCATAATTCGAATCATATGATACAAAAAAGCATTAGCATGAAATGAAAAAGTCATCCAATGATGATATTGATCTATCTCAATAGAATAAAGTGTTTTACAGGGACTCTTTGCCTGACAGTGTGCTGCCCTAAAGCTTGAAAAATCATGCTCACCAACTAATACCTTTGCACCTTGACGCATTGCTTTGATATCTAAGGCATTAGGGATCATAAGGGCATGGTTAGACCAGATCACATTTGGAGTTGGACGTACATATAGTAAGTAGGTATATTGCCTTGATAATGCACAATGACGCGCATGAAATGTTTCATCAACGACCCGATGCCAAACAACTTGAATATCGTCAGGCAATGCTGCATTAACACCTCGTAACCAGTTATTTGTTGATCTTTGCGCATTAGAATCAAAATGAATCACTTGATTGGTAGCATGTACACCGCGATCAGTTCGACCAGAACAATACACTCTAATTGGTTCATCTGCAACAAAAGAAAGTGCTTTTTCAACGAATGCTTGAACTGTTGGTTGATCAGGCTGTGACTGCCATCCAAAATACTGTGTGCCTAAATATGCAATGCCGAGTGCATGTCTCATTCAAACAGAGGGAATTTGATTCATTAATAATTTAGCTTTCGATTGCTGATGAATATTTCCAAAACGTAAAATATTACTCAGTTCTTTTTTAGCTAAATCATAATTTTTCATTTCAAGATAGGCTTCAATTAGATTGAATTTTGATGGTATCGCTTCTGAAGAGGACATAAAATCATATTCACCATCCGCTTTGGCATTGGGTACAACCACTTTTTTGGGTTCAGAGATTTGTTTTTTAACGACAGTTCGTCTTTGTGCAACGGGTTGAGGTGTGTCTCTTTCAATCATTCCGGCAAAGGCCAAAAGAAAGACAACACCAGCTAAAGATCCAATATATAAGAACTCATGCATTGGCTCAAGTGAAATCACTGCCATCTGTTGAGGATGCTCAATTAATGTCTTTATATTTTGATTTTCGGCACGAAGATCTGATACATTTTGATTCAAGTAGTTTAAATCTTGTTTAAGATCAATGAGAGATAACTGAGAAGATTCTTGGGGTAATACAGAATAGATTTCATCTGCATGGCCTAAGTTGTATATGAATATTGTTAAAAATAATAAAAATCTCATACTTTATACCTCTTGATTCAGTATGAAACTTTGTGATTAATAAATCAAGCGTTTAAAGAGTAGGTGTAATGGTTGGTATTGGGTATGATCCAGGTGCAGGTACGTTTTTTATTTCTTTGTAAGAAGAAAGCCTTACCTCAAATTCGCTAGCGGTCATTGCAGCTTGTGAATCATGGACAATCGTATCAGAAACTTTTTCTTGAGATGAAATAGTAGATACAGGCGGTGTGATTCCAGGCATTGCAATCACATTGTTAAGATGACTATTTTTTGAAGTAATGAAATCCTTAAAAACCTGACCAATTGAAGTGACATTGCTATATTTTGGGTGCCCGAACTCGTCAGCAGATACTGGTCTTAAGTCATGTTTTTTGATTTCTATAATACTCATAATTTAATTATAACAGTTAATCCTTAAAGTTTCCTTAAATTTACTTACAAATCTACTATATCACAATATTTCTGTACAAGTAAAGCCCTTAAGGGTGCTCCAACACCAAAACCAAACTCATCTGCTAAAGTAGTGACACTGATTGCCTTCTCATTTCTTGGATGATGAATAATTTCACCAATATGGATGTGTGATTTAAAGATAGAATGCTCCACAGGGTTAGGACTTGCTACAATTTCAAAAGCTGAATGACTCATTAAATCTTTTTTTAATTGATTGATTGAAATCGCATGATGACACTCTACATGAGAAATGAGTGTATGTCCCCTAAAAACAGGGACTTGGATCATCGAAAGATCAATCTCAAAATCAACATTTGAGAAATAAAAACGAATCTGCTCTAAGATAATTTCCTTTAACTTAGCATGCGAAATTTCTGACCCACTAAAAACATGAGGCAAACAATTAAATGCCATTTGCTTTGGAAAGACACGATAATGAGGTTGATCATCAGATAAAACAGCCCTAGTTTGCTGAACAAGATCACTGATTGCTTCAGATCCAGATGTTGAAACCGCACAGGCTGCAAACAAATTCACTTTTTTGATTTCTGACATTGCATGAAGTAAATCTAGCAATAGAGTATATTGATATGCAATTGGATGAGGTAATTTCACCTCTTTTACTTGATCTAAATCCATTTGATCAAAAAATAACATTTGCGGTTCGAATGCCCCACCTGATGCATCGATCATCCATTGATGTTCAAAATCCATATTTGAACGATAATAATGATAGCTGTTATCATCACCACAGTAGATCAATAATTTATTACCAGGGTCTTTTAAGGTATCTAAAGGTGCATTTGAAACTGGCGCTCCCCTAAATAAAAATTTATTCTCAGTGAGATCAAAACGGCTATAGACTAATACCCGTTTGACAAAACTTAATCGCTCAAGTTCAGATATGATTGCTAAACCTATACTTTCATGAGGCTCAAGCAATGCAACTGTAAATGCTTCCTGCATAATATTACATCCCTAATGTAAGTTATTTATAGTTATGAATCAAAAAAACGTCAATATTTTTTTGTTAAAGTAATCGCCATAAGACATTGATAATTTTTTCAAATCAAGTAATATGATCCTAGAATAGAATGGTTACCCAATGATAGAATTTAATGATGATGCTGTAGGTCATGATGATGTTTTCAATGTTAGAAAAGCCGGTGTAACAATGAATCAGATGCGCCGTTTAAAGCAATCCAAAAATCACTTATGTATTGATTTACACGGACTTTCTTGTAAGGAAGCAGAGAGTGAGCTAGAGCAACAAATTCACTCGGGTCCTTCAGTCTTAAAGATTATTCATGGTAAAGGCTATCATAGTCATGATCCTATACCAAAACTCAAAAACATGGTATTCCATTTATTACATTCCCACCCAAAAGTCATCGCTTTTTGCTCAGCAAAAACAAATGACGGTGGATCGGGAGTGACTTATGCATTAATTAAAAAGGGGTAAATGATGACAGACGCGAATCACTCGATCAAACCAATTATAATTGGTATAGCAGGGCCTTCTGGCTCGGGAAAAACCTTATTCGTAGACAATTTAAAAGGACTTTTAAGAGAATATCATTCTGTTGTTGTTTTAAGAGAAGATCATTACTATAAAGATCAAAGTAATATCCCTCTTGAGGAAAGAGAGCAAGTGAATTACGATCATCCCAACGCGCTTGAACATAGCTTATTAATCACACACCTCAAAGAGTTACAATTAAGAAAAGCAATCCATAGCCCAAATTACCTTTTCCATACTCATACACGCTCAAGAGAAACTAGTTTAATTCAGCCAGCTGACATCATCATTTGTGATGGTATTTTACTACTAGCTGATCAACAAGTTCGCGAAATGCTGGATATTACAGCATTTATAGATGCACCATTAGATGTATGTCTTGTCAGAAGATTAAAAAGAGATTTAGCTGAGCGTGGACGATCCATTGAAAAAACTCTAGATCAATATACTAATACCGTCAGACCAATGTACTGGGAATTTATAGCACCAACGAAATCCAATGTTGATTTAGTCGTCACTGGTGGCGGTAAGAATTGGGAAGCAATTCGACATTTTCAATCATTAATCATTAACGAACTCAACAGCAGGGTATCATAATATGGCAAAAATTCTTATTGTAGGCTATGGCTACATTGGCAAACCATTAGCAAAACTACTTGCATCGAATGATAACGAAGTATGGGCAATTAGTCGCTCTAATGCAGAGCATATTGAGGGGGTTCATCATATTAAAGAGGATTTGTTTCAAATCGAAACATTACCACCAGTAGATGCAGTGATCTACTTGGTCTCAGCTGATTCACATTCCGAACAAGATTACGTCAAAGCTTATGTCGATGGACCTAAACATATTTGGTCATTATTTAAAGATAAAAAGCCATATCGTTTTTTATTTGCATCAAGTACCGCAGTATATCCATTTAATGATGGTCGGTGGGCCGATGAAGATAGCGAACTACCCGACGCCACTGAATTTAATGGACACATTCTCCAACATGCAGAAAAACATGTCCTAAATTTTGATTGTCACTCAATTTGTATGAGAATTGGAGGTATTTATGGTCCGAATAGACATCATTTAGTCAATCAGTTACGTGAAGGTACGTTCCACCCAACAGATCATCCAGTGTATAGTAATCGAATCCATCAATACGATTGTGTGCATGCTATTGCACATATCATGGATCATCTTGCACCAGAAACCATCTATAACCTAGTTGATCACGCACCAACACCTATCAATGAGATCATTGCTTGGATACAAGCCACTCTGGGCTTTCACTCTCCGATCCCCAGTAAGACTTTAACGCCAAAACAGTATACCACGAATAAACGAGTGAATAATCAAAAATTACTATTACTTCGTTATCAGTTTAAGTATCCGTCTTATCGAGAAGGGTTATCTGAAATATTTTCAAAATAGTCACTCAGCATTTGATTAAATGCTGTTTCGTTAATGATATTGATACCTAGTTGTTGTGCCTTATCGAATTTACTGCCAGGAGATTCGCCGACCAATAGATCAGTCACCTTTCGGCTCACCTGATCGAGTACTGTCGCACCCATTTGCTCTAGTTTAGATTGCGCTTCTGTTCGAGTAGATGCTGCTAACTTACCAGTGATCACAAAAACACGTCCAGACAGATAGTTACTCTTGGTTGGTGACACCGAAATAGACTTTGGATGTACTTTAAATGATTGAAATTGACGGAGAATTAATTGTGAATGAGGATCTTGAATAAATTCACTGATGGCCTGTGCAACGACATCACCAACATCCTGCACAGTTTTCAATGCATCTAAATCAGCGGATAAAAATTGATCAAGCGTTTTAAAATGGTGTGCCAAATTAGCCGCCGTCATACGCCCTACTTCTGGAATCCCAAGCGCATAAATGAATCGAGATAATGAAGGTGATTTTGAACCCGCTATCTCCTTTAAGAGCTTACTAGCTAACTTTTCCCCCATACCATCTAATGTCATCAACTGATCAAATGTTAATGCATATATAGATGGCAAATGTTCGATCAGTCCATGTTGGTAGAACTGTTGAATCCAACGCTCTCCTAGCCCTTGAATATCCATAGCATGTTTAGAACAAAAATGAATCAATGCACCCACTTTCTGTGCGGGGCAATGAGTTTTATTTAAACAAACCCTAAAAATAGGTTGTATATCAAGTAATGATTGACATGAAGGGCATCGTTCAGGAGCAATATACAGTTGACTGGAACCCACTCTTTGTTTTGGGTCATATGCAATAATTTCTGGAATCACATCACCTGCCCTACGCACCCAAACCCAATCTCCAACTCGTATATCTTTTTTCATGAGCTCTTTAAAATTATGTAAAGAAGCATGTGTCACAATGACCCCACCTACTTCAGTGGGTTCAAGTTGGGCCACTGGAGTCACCACACCCGTTCGACCAACCTGACAATGAATTGCTTGTACTTGCGCTAATTTTTCAATAGCCGGGAATTTATGTGCAATGGCCCACCTAGGTGCTCTTGATGTTTGACCAACCTTTAGTTGTAGCTGAAAGTCATTGAGTTTATACACAATACCATCAATTTCATACGGAAGATGAGATCTATTTTCAAGCAAGTGCTCATAATATTGCATGCACTCAAAGGCCGTATTCAACACTTGATGATGATGAGAAGTTTCAAAACCATATGCTCTTAATTGCTGAATTTGTTGATCTTGATCCAGGTGGCTATTCACTAAGGCATATGCGAATAGTTTGAGTGGTCTTTTTGCAGTCACTTTTGGATCTAATTGACGAAGACTACCAGATGCTGCATTTCGTGGATTAGCGAACTTTTTCATTCCCGCAAGTACTAGTTGTTCATTCAATTTTGAAAATGCATTTTTTTCAATGACGATTTCACCTCGGACAATGATCTGATCTTTTGGTGCGTCAAAAATCTTTAGTGGTATATTTCTAATAGTACGCACATTCGAGGTCACATTTTCACCAATTTGGCCATCCCCTCTCGTAGTCGCCATCACTAAAATACCATTTTCATAAACAAGATTAATTGCAACCCCATCAAATTTTGGTTCTGCAGTCAATTTAAAATCTTGAGTGTCACTCAGTTTATGCAGCCTAGAGATAAAATCATCCAAATCGTCTGATGTAAATGCGTTATCTAAGGATAGCATTGGGAATGAATGCGTTACTTGTTGAAAACCATCAGATAAACTACTACCTACACGCTGGGAGGGTGAATCTTGCACAATGAGTTCTGGATGTGCATCCTCAAGTGCTAATAGCATCTGATAGAGATGATCATACTCATGATCAGGTACTATTGGGTCATTAAGCACATAATAGGCATGTTCATATTGCCTAAGTAAGTCTCTCAATGGTTCAATCTGATCTTTAGAATACTTTTTCATTATTGATAGAGATTGAATGCACTAAACAATGCTCTTTATTAAAGCACCTCAATGAGACATCAAGGTCATAATCTTCAGATTGCACCTCAGGATAAAAATATATTCTAACAGGTAATTTTGCGTTATGAAAAATGACACCCGGCTCAGAGGCATGTTTTGACCAAGTAAGGTGTGATCTTAGGGTTAACCGTGAAATTTGTTTTTTAGTCTTAACTTCTGCCACAATGATTTTAAGTAAATCGTTATAGGCATTCCAACCCTCATCATCAAAAAAAGGTCTAATCAATTCAAAATGCTGCTTAAAATTAACATAATCTAGACTTAATGCATATAAAGCGACCTTTTCTAATAATGCTTGCTGTAGAGTATAATCCTCTTGGTGAGTTTGATCATCCACCTTCTCTGTTTTAACAAGATCGTGTGTCTCTTGGCTAGATTCATGATAAGCGTGTGCTGGATAGTTTTCCTCAAGACTTAGAGCCACGGGTTCTGCATATGAAAAACACATGACCAACATCAAGCCTATTCTAACTAACATTCTTTCAACCAATCAGACTGATTATGTGGATGCCTTAATTCATCAATTAAATGATTTGTCCAATCATTGCCAACAGGAATGTTATTTTGATCCATCAGATACCCACCAAATGAATCTTGCCACTTATCAGCAATTGCATACATTTTCTCTAAATTGTCCTCAAGATCAGAATAAATAATTGTTAGATCTGTTACTAGCATGATCCCAGGCACAGCGCTGTCTTCAAAAGGCTCATAAAACTTACCCGGCTTTTTAAGATTCATACACCTAAACAAGGTCTGACCATCTACAGTATAATCAAACACACCTTGTGTTTTATTATACTCAAAACCTTGGTCGTTTAAAATTTGCATTAATTCATAACCATTAATCAGTTGTGAATCTTTTAACTTCAACCAGCAAATTTGATTCGTTTCAGGACATTGGTTGAGTTTTGGCTTATTATTAAATAGTGTCTTAACACTGAACCACACAATGAGCACAACCAACGGACTTAAAAGCAATATTAACATTAGTTCCATATCTATCCCCAGAAATTAATTTCTATCATACAATAAACTTGATGAATCATAAAGTCCATGTCAATAATAGATGATGCCCCGATGGCACAGCTGGATAGCGCGATCCCCTCCTAAGGGATAGGTCGCAGGTTCGAATCCTGCTCGGGGC
>NZEV01000007.1 GCA_002690495.1 Legionellales bacterium
AATTCTTCTATTTCAGAATCTAAATCATTTAACTCATTTTGCTTTAAACGAAGTTGCTCATTAAGATTTGAAAAATTCAGTTTAGGATGCTTTGATAGACCCTTTTTATTACGTTCAGTGAGCTCTCCTCCAGTTTCAATTTCTTTAATAATCGCCTCTAATTCTGAAAGGTAATACCATCTAAAATAATCTCTAAAGTACTGGTCTTTGAATGTTAATGGTAATAACGCATCTTCTTTACCATGGTTGTCATCATCCGTACTATTATCAGTTTTAGCATTCAGACTGATGACTTCTGCCACTGCATATGCTTTTGCAAAATCTATTAATGCCTGTTTTTCTTGTAACTTAGGAGAATATGTTGATAATAATCTTTTCAAATCATGATCAAGCTCTTTTTTATTATATTTAAATAAATAATAAGCCTCAACACACCATAATGCTATTTGTAATCCAATAAAATGAGTTTGTGTGCTGCCTCGATCAATATATCCCATACTATTTTGACTTTGAGCAGCAAAAGTACCACCAGCAACCGCTGATAAATAAACACCGATATAGCAGCCTAAATTAAATAGAAAATCTTCCTGATTTGGATCCATATCAACATAAAAGTCTGGCATTGCATGAATACTTTTAATTATTTTCGCTTTATTACTCATATTTATATGATATCACTCCAATCTTAAGAAAATATTAAGTAAAGCAATTTAATGATATATTTTACGATCTATGCTAAAACTAAAGTTATGAGCAAAGATTCAAGCCAACAAACCCATTTTGGATTCCAATCTATCCAATTCGAACAGAAGCAAGATAAAGTGAATGATGTCTTTCACACAGTTGCCTCAAAATATGATTTAATGAATGATTTAATGTCATGTGGACTACATCGCTTTTGGAAAGATTATGCAGTAAATTCAATGTGTTTACATAAAAATGACCATGTTCTTGATCTCGCTGGTGGTACCGCTGACTTGTCAAATAGAATTCTAAAAAAACTAGCCCATTCATCTCAATTGTGTTTAGCTGATTACAATCACTCTATGCTCAAGATTGGTCGTAAAAACCTTCACAATGCAGGCTATCTTAGCCCTGTTGTTGTTGCTGATGGTCACTCACTGCCTTTTCCTGAGGGATGCTTCGATCATATTATTGTTGGTTTTGGCTTAAGAAATATGGCCGATCAATGCAAAGCGCTAGAAAGTATGTACAAAACACTGAAAAATAATGGAAAATTAACGGTACTTGAGTTTACAACGCCAACAAACCCTTTATTTGAAAAGATTTATGATTGGTATTCATTTAATCTCATACCACAAATTGGTGCATGGATCACAGCCTCAAAAGAAAGTTATGAATACCTGGTAGAATCGATTAGAATGCATCCGAAAGCACCAGAATTACAACATATGTTTGAGAATGTTGGGTTCTCAAAATGTTCTTATGAATACCTCTCTCAAGGTATTGTTGCTATTCATCAAGGAGTGAAACAATGATATTTTCAGATATTCTATCTCACTGGATTAACGCCTTATCACCTCAGTTCGATTTTTCCAAGTTAAATGGTAAACTCATTGAGTTTAAAATGCTTGATCTGAATCTTTCTAAACAGTTTTTGATTAATGGACAAAGAATAGAATTTTCTCAGATCCCTGATCGTACACCTGACTTAATTATCTCTGGTGATATATATACATTATGGCAATTCATGGGGGGTAACGATCGCGCTGCGGTTACTATTGAAGGAGATTTAAAACTTGCAGTTGAACTACAGAAGATCATACAAGAAAGTCATATTGATTGGGCAGAGTGGCTATATCAACTCACCGGAGACTTTCCCAATCAACTATTCAAAAGCTGCCAATTTAACTCGTCAAAAGATGAAGATCTAGCAGCAAAAAACTTTGAACTTGAACAAAGAATAAAAATCCTAGAAGAAAAAATACAATCACTCTTAGATGATAGAGAATAATTATGGCTTTTTTTCGTCTCATTCGTATTTTTAGTATTATTCTCTACTACGGGATCGATCAGCTGGTATTTCGTCGATTTGCCCTATCACGGCTCTGTTTTATTCGTCTAAATAAAGATAATAGAGCTAAAAGATTATCGAAAGCTCTCATTAAACTCGGTCCTCTATTCATTAAATTTGGTCAAATACTCTCTACTCGAAGAGATTTGCTCGCTCCAGATATTGCTCATGAACTCTCAAAGTTACAAGACAATGTAGCCCCCTACGGATTTGAGATTGTTCTTAAACAAATTGAAAAGGGTTATCGCTGTCCACCACAACATATTTTTTCTCATATTGAAAAAGAGCCACTTGGTTCTGCCTCTATTGCTCAAGTACATGGTGGTCAATTATTAAATGGTGAACCTATTGTCATTAAATTATTGAGACCAAATATTAAAAAGAAAGTAAAAAGAGACATCAACTTACTGTACCTATTAGCAAAATGCTTTATGATACTACAACCTCATCTCAAAAGACTCCACCCTATCGCTGTCGTCAATGAGATCAAACACACATTAGATCTAGAATTAGACTTGTCGAACGAAGCTGCTAATGGTTCTCAGCTTCGAAAAAACTTTCAAATTTCAACAAAATTGTACGTGCCTAAAATGCATTGGGATCTGGTTAGAAATGACATTATTGTCATGGAGCGCATTTATGGTATTCCAATAAAACATATTGAACAAATGAAAGCTCAAAATGTGAATTTGGAGAAGTTAGCACGCTTTGGTACCGAAATATTCTTACAACAAGTGTTTGAAGATAATTTCTTTCACGCAGATATGCACCCAGGCAACCTATTTGTCAATGTTTCTGACCCTAACCACCCAGTCTATGAAGGGGTTGATTTTGGTATTTGTGCCACCTTATCTCCATCTGACCAGAAATATATTGCACTTAATCTAGTGGCATTCTTCCAACAAGATTATATGAAAATTGCTCAATTACACATTGACTCTGGTTGGGTTCCTCATCATACCGATGCGCACAAATTTGCTGCGCATATTCGTAATGTTTGTGAACCTATCATTAACCGTCCACTAAAGGAAATTTCCTTTGGAAGATTAATGGATGGCCTCATACGCACCGCACGATCTTTCAAAATGGAAGTTCAACCTCAACTACTTTTATTACAAAAAACCATTTTTAATATTGAGGGATTAGGAAGAGACCTATACCCTGATCTTAATCTTTGGGATCAAGCAAAACCGTTCCTCGAAAATTGGGTTAAAAAACAAAATCATCCTATAAAAAAACTTGAACAGCTAAATCGTTTACTTGAAAATCAATATAAAGATAACCAACCAAGCCATAAAACACAGCCGCCACATAGACCCAATCATACTCTTAAAAAAATCAGTATATTGACTATTTTCATCGGAGGCTTTAGTCTTTATTACACTGAGTTCTTTAATCCATGGATCGGAGGAATAATGGTAATTCAATTGATTGGTTTATGGCTTACTTAATTACTTTTTTTTTATTAATTTTAAATTCCACCGTTTCTTACGCTCAGTTTATTGATTTAAATCAGGCCATCGCCATTGCAATTCAAAAAAATCCGACCTTAAGAGATGCTAAACTGGATAGAACTTCTCAAAAATTTTCACTCAAGGTCACTCGCTATGCCTATCAACCAAATTACTTCATTTCTGGACAATCTAACATTGTTGATGAAAACCTATATGATATTAATGAACGTACATTGTTAGAAAACCTAGAGGATTCTTCTGAAGTCTCCCCTTCTGTTGCCTATAAATCAATGATGGGGACTGAGCTTAAACTACATTCATCAATATCGACAAAAGAAGGGTTTGTACCTTCAATTGAAATAAGACAGCCTCTGTTGCGAGGCTTTAGCCCAACAGTCAACGCCATCCCAATCAACAATGCTATAGATCAAGAAGAAATCAATCAAATTGCCTATCGAGCGACCATTGCAAACGTACTATCAGAAACAATTATTGCATATCTTGAGGTCAGTGAATCCGATAGACTGATCAATTCGGCACTAAGAAGCATTAAACTCAGTCGCATTGAAGTCAAAAAATCGCTCATTAAGTTCTCGCGGGGATTAGAATCTCAAAAGGCATTAGATACCAGTCGCGTTTCCTTAGACCAATCCTTAAGTAACCTGTCAGACACAAAATCTACTAGACAAACCAAAATCAATCAGTTGAAGGATTTATTAAATATCGATGTCAACTCACCAATTGAAGTTCAAGATGTGAGTGAACAACTTAAAGCCCTATATCCTATCCCAGATGAATCAATAGCGACTAAGGCCATTCTTAGAAACAACCCAGAATACCAACAATTACTTTTACAACACCAACAAACTAAACGAGCCGTCATCAAAGCAAAAGACGATCAAAAATGGGATTTAAACGTTTCATCTGTAACAGATCTCATTAACCCAAAAAAATCAACGGTTGGATTACACTTATCGATTCCAATTGGTGACTTAAATAGAAAAAAATCTCTCATCGATGCGAATGTGAATGTACGTAAATCTGACCAAGTCATTCAAGCAAAAGAAAGAAGCCTTATCAATCAAGTACATGATACCATTAAATCTGTATCTTATGATTTGGTCACTTTATCCAACCTCCAAAGAGAATTATCACGGCGTGATGCTCTCATCAAAGCATTACAACTACGCTTAAATAACGATCAAATCAGTCTTTTTGATATGAATCGAGAAATTGCCGAAAGAGAAGAAACAGCAGACCACTACTCATCGACTTTAATAGCATATTTAAGTAAAATGGTGATATTGTATAAAGATATGGGGCTCACCCTAGGACAATGGCATGTTAAAGTTTAACATTTTATTCATCATTAGTTGCCTTCTTTTGATCACCGGTTGTAAAAAAGAAGAACATACATCGAAATCCACTGAAATTAAGGTGGTTTCAAAATCTATTACAGAAGGTATTAGCCATATTGGTATTGTCGAACCAATCCATTCAGCGGTAATCATCAGCCCCTCTAATGGTTTTGTAACGGATTTAAAAACAGATTTTGGCCAATATGTCAAAAAAGGATCACCCTTAGTTTCTATTTCAGATAATGAATTAGTCAATGAGCTTTTTTCATCAGTCAGTGAATATCTTCTCAATCAAAAAGCATATTCAGATGCTAAAAATACATTAGAGGATAAACAATCACTGCTTGAAGCTGGTGTTTTAGCTAAAATTGATGTGAATAATGCAGAACTTGACTTTCAAAGAGCTAAAATTGCCCTTCTAAAATCAGAATTTCATTTACAAAACATTAGTAAAAAACTCAATCAGACATCAACGCCATTTAAATCATTCTCTCTTGATGATTTAAGCACTTTTTATGAAAAAATTGATGATCAAGCCTCTGTCACTATCAATGCACCAAATGAGGGTTATTTCATACCAGCAAACATCATCTCATTAGATGAACAAATCAAACCTATTTCGATTGGTTCAAAAGTTGAATCTGGTATTGCTATTGGTGCAATTGCTGATCTTAAACATATTAAAATCACCATTCAAGTCAACGAATTTGAGATTAACCAGATCACCGTAAATATGCCTGTAGAAATTGCTTCTGTGGCAAATCCAAATAAAAAAATATCAGGTCGTGTTGATGCAATTGATTTATTTAGATTTAAAACAAGATTAGATGAGCCCACAGTCTACCCAGTGACAATATACGCTGAAACAGATGAAATTATTAATGCGAGTACTCGATGGAAGGTATCCATTAACGCATCAGAAAAGAAAGTCATATTGATTCCTATTGATGCTGTATATGATGTTTATACATCTCCCTATGTGATACTCAAAAATGGTACTAAACAAATGATCACTATTGGAAAAACACACTTTAATGGTGTTGAGGTGATTGCAGGGCTCCAGGAAGGTGATATAATACTTAAATCGACAAAATAGGAAAAAAATGATCGAATTAAAAAACTTATGCAAATCTTATAAAGTGCATCAACGAGTAGAAAATATCCTAAATCATGTCAATTTGTCTATTGATCGCGGCGAACGTATTGCATTACTTGGTCCCTCTGGTGCAGGTAAAACCACATTGATGAATATTCTCGGACTGTTAGATACACAAACTTCTGGACAATATTGGCTTGAAGGCATCTCGACCAATCAATATAATCAACGATCACTCGCCAAAGTTAGAAATAATAAGATCGGATTTATTTTTCAGCAATACCATTTACTACCCGCTTTTTCAATTGAAATGAATATTCAGCTACCCTGGCGCTATGGAAAAAAAACACATCTAGATCACTACCATCAACTTATTGATAACCTTGGATTAAAGTCATTATTAAATAAAAAACCTGATCAACTTTCTGGTGGACAACAACAAAGGGTCGCTATCGCACGAGCAATGATTAATAAGCCAGAACTTATTCTGGCAGATGAGCCTACAGGAGCACTTGATTTTGCTACGGGTGAACAAGTGATGTCCGTATTGGAAAATCAGCCCCAAAAAACAACCGTCATTATTATTACCCATAATGAAAAAATCGCACAACGATGCAATAGAACTATTAAAATCATGGATGGTGAAGTACTCTCATGATACAAGAAGCGCTAGGTAATATTCGACTACATTTTCTTCGAACTCTGTTCGCTATTTTTGGCGTAACGATTGGTACTGCAGCCTTCGTGGCCCTAACTAATTTAGGGATGATTTTTCAAAAAGTATTAGATGATCAATTTAGTCACCTAGGAACAAATATTCACTACTTCAACCTCAATTATCAAAACAATAGCACTAATATTCAACTTGATGATTTACTCAAAATTCAAAATCAACAAGTCAAATCGATTACTCCTCTTGCAACAAAACATAGCTATTACAGACTACCAAACGAAAAAAAAGTTAATTTATCAGTGATTGGAATTATCCCTGAAAAAAGAAATGTGCTGAATTATCAGCTTCTTTCCGGTAGAGACTTTATTCCAACTGATACCAATACCTGTTTGATTAGTGAATCTTTAATACAACAATTCTCAAAGAATAATGTCCCGCTAAAGATTGGTGATGATATCCCAATTGATGATCATTTCTACACCATTATTGGCATTACAAAAACCCAAGCTGAAGGATTTCAAGGTTATTTTATAGGCAACCCTAATAGACAAATAGTAGTACCCATTTCAAACTCATTAAGTACACTTTATGGAATTAATATTGACCGACTCATAGTTGAATTTAGTAGTAGAGATCATTTAGAAGACAAAACAGCACTCCTCAAAAAACAACTTAAAGATATATCACCTAGTTTAGATATTTATGTGCAAAGCTTAAATGATATTTATGCCGCTTCTCAAGGTATTGCAAGCTCTTTCAATTTATTTCTACTCATGATTGGTATTATTTCATTGTTAGTGGGTGGAATTGGTATTATGAATATTATGTATATTGCTGTAATGGAAAGACGGAAAGAAATTGGACTTCGTATGGCCATAGGTGCCCAACCACATAATATATTACTTTTGTTTTTATGTGAATCAATCCTCATTTGTTTGATTGGAGGACTTATTGGTATTGTATTATCGATTCCTTTTACAATGATATTTTGTAATCTAGTTCATCAAAAATTCTATTTATTCTTCACACCCATGATTATTGGTGTGATGATTCCTTTTTTAATTGGTTTATTTTTTGGTGCCTATCCAGCATGGAAAGCCTCAAAACTACACCCAGTAAAAGCATTAAGTGATATTTAGTAAGGAGTTTATATGCAGCATAGTGATGAAAAAAATCGAATGGACCTTCAATACCGTGAAGAAAAAGACACATTAGGCAGTGTTAAGGTACCTGCTGATGCCTATTATGGCGCACAAACCACACGATCTCTAAAGTATTTTAATATCGGTCATGATAAGATGCCTATTAATTTTATTAAAACCTATGCCAGTCTCAAAATTGCTGCTGCAAAAGCAAATTGTGATGCCAAAAAAATCACTGAAAAAGAAATGAATTTAATCATACAAGCGGCTCAAGAAATTATAGATGGTCAACATAATGATCAATTTCCACTCAGTATATGGCAAACAGGGAGTGGTACTCAAACGAATATGAATGTGAATGAAGTCATTGCCAATCGTGCCAACGAAATCAGTGGTCAAGCTAAAGGCTCAAAGTCTCCGATCTCACCAAATGATCATGTTAATCTCTCTCAATCTACAAACGATTCTTTTCCAACTGCGATACACATTTGTGCCTATCAACAAACAACTAATGAGCTCCTTCCAGCATTACAAAAACTGATTGATTGTTTTGCGAATAAGGCTAAATCTTTTAAAGACATCATCAAGATTGGTAGAACACACTTACAAGATGCGACCCCACTGACCCTTCAGCAAGAGTTTTCTGGTTTCGTTGCCTTATTAGAACGTTGTCAAAAACGTATCATTCACGCCTTAGATGGGTTACTAGAACTTGCAATTGGTGGGACTGCTGTAGGGACTGGTATTAACGCTCCAGAAGATTTCAGTCAAATTGTCTGTCAACACTTAGAAAACATGTTAAATATACCATTTCGACCTCATCCTAACAAATTTGCCGCACTATCATCACATGACGAAATAGTACACTTAGCTGGTGCTTTAGATAATTTAGCCGGCGCTCTTTTAAAAATTGCCAATGATATTAGATGGATGAGTTCAGGACCTCGATGTGGAATTAACGAGTTAGATCTGCCACAGAATGAACCAGGATCCTCAATCATGCCTGGGAAAGTGAATCCAACTCAGTGTGAAGCCATGACAATGGTTGCCGTTCAAGTGAAATCATATTGCCACGCCATTTCATTTGCCGGTTCTCAAGGTAATTTCCAACTCAATGTTTATAAACCTCTTTTTATACATAACATGTATCAATCATTACGTTTATTAACAGACAGTATGCTCAGTTTTGGAGATTTTTGTATTGAGGGTATTGAACCTAACATCAAAAGAATTGATCAATTAATGACTCAATCACTCATGTTAGTCACGGCACTGACACCGAAAATAGGATATTATAAAGCTGCAGAAATTGCACAGCATGCCCTAAAACATCATCAAACATTAAAAGCATCATGCTTAGAGCTTGGCTATTTAGACGAGCAGACATTTGATGAAATCGTTGATCCCAAGAAGATGGTCTAGATTAACAATGATGTTCTAACATCCAGATCGCTTTACCATAATGTTCTAATCGATCAGTAAAGTGATCAACTAGCACATCATCATGTGAAGCAATATGAATACAATCCTGACCATGTTTTTCTAGTATTTTCATATTATCAACTAACTGACGTAAATGATGATCCTTTGGCTTGATATCATGAATTCTACTCAACTTGATAACGGTACTCATGCGACTATCCACTATCAGCTGAATTGCTCTCATACGCTCTGCTAATTCATCGTCAAACTCAATGAGTTTCTCGTATAAATCACCCAGGAAATGATGTACAGGGATAAAATCTTTACCAGTGTAGTTCCAATGAACATATTGTACATTAGAAGATAATAACTGACTTGATGATAAATGCTCTATTAAAACATGTTCAAAATTCAATTGTTTTTTTTCATTTAATTTAATCATTTTTATTCCCTTACCTTATAATTATTTATTATAGCATATCTATTATAAGATATTGACATCTCCTTGTTTTTTCAATTAATATAAAATTATGTTAGACCATGTCATTCTCTCTAGAATACAATTTGCATTCACAATCACTTTTCATATACTCTTTCCCGCTTTTAGCATAGGCCTAGCCTCATTTATTGCATTAATGGAAGGTCTATGGCTAAAAACCAAAAAGATGATTTATTACGATATATGCAGATTTTTCACTAAAATATTCGCATTAACATTTGGGGTTGGTGTTGTTTCAGGCATCGTAATGGAATTTCAGGTTGGTACAAACTGGAGTGGTTTAAGCCATACTGCTGGAGATATACTTGGCGCTTTATTTACCTATGAAGTGATGAGTGCATTTTTTATAGAAGCAGGTTTCCTCGGTGTGATGCTATTTGGATGGAATAAAGTCTCAAAGAGACTTCATTTTACAGCAACATGTCTTGTTGCTGTTGGAGTAATCATCTCTGCTTTCCTCATTTTAATTGCAAATACATGGATGCAACATCCTGTAGGATTTATCTATGAAAACGGCAATTTCACCCCTGACAATTGGCTATTAATACTCTCTAACCCTATGTTATATCCTAGATTCTTCCATATGGTTTTATCAGCTTATCTTGCAACAGGTTGTGTTATTTGTGCGATTAGTGGCTACTATCTACTGATTAAAAAACACGATCATTTTGCAAAGAAGGTATTTAAATTTGGTGTCATTGGAATGGCTATTCTTGCGCCAACACAACTCATAGTTGGAGATTTGGTTGGACTCGATGTACATCATTACCAGCCTATTAAATCTGCAGCCATCGAAGGTGTGTGGAATACATCTAAAGAAGTTCCCTATTTAATATTTGCAATCCCAGATCAAAAAGCAGAGAAAAACTATTATGAGATTGGTATTCCTTACGCTGCCAGTTTAATTAATACACATACATTTGATGGTGAGCTCATCGGTCTCAAATCTGTTTCAAAAGATGATAGACCAAATGTTGCTATGGTATTTTTCAGCTTCAGAATCATGCTCTATTTAGGTGGTTTAATGATTTTAGTAAGCCTTCTTAGCGCCTACCTTTTGTACAGAGATAAACTATATGATTACCCATTACTATATAAACTGTGGATTCTTATCGCTCCAGCTGGTTTTGTTGCAATGGAATGCGGATGGTTCACAGCTGAATCAGGAAGACAGCCATGGGTAGTATATGAATATCTCAGAACAAATCTTGCAGCTTCAAATGTGAATCGGTATCAAGTAATGGCCTCCTTTATTGTCATTTTTATGGTCTATGTCATTATTTTTGGTTTTTTCTATTTCAAATATCTATTCAAAACAATTAAAAAGGGACCAAAAAGATTTACAGATAAAGAAATTAATTATCCATTTGGATATTTACAATCAAATAGTGAGGAAACGAAACAATGACTCATCTTGATTTCATATTACCTATCATATGGTACTGTATCATCGGAGCAGGCATTCTAATGTACGTCATTCTAGACGGATTTACTCAAGGTGTTGGAATTTTGATGCCCTTTGCACACAATATGCATGAACGAAATATGATGATGAGTGTCATTCTACCGACATGGGATGGGAATCAAACTTGGCTAGTGTTTGGGACAGCTGCATTATATGGTGCATTTCCTGCAGCATTTGCGACCCTCATGCCCTTAGTTTATTTGCCGATTATGACGATGGTTATTGCGATATTATTTAGAGGTGTTGCATTTGAATATAGAATGAAAAGCACAGAAAAAGCACACATATGGGACAGAGTGATATTTATTAGCTCTTTTCTAGTTGCATTTATGCAAGGTAATATTCTCGGCGCATTTGTAGAAGGCTTTCATCATGAGGAACTGTTAAAAAATTATTTTGCATGGCATTCACCATTTTCATACCTAACAGGTATGGGAGTGGTTTTTGGATATGCTCTTTTAGGGGCCACTCGAATCATACTTAAACTAGATGGTCCTTTGCAATATTATATGTATAAAGTAGCCAAAATCTGTCTGATTCTAGTGTCTTTTTTCATGGTTAGCGTCAGTCTTGCAACCCCATTTGTACATCCTGAAGTATTTAACTTTTGGTTTGATATCAAAAAAATTCCAGCACTAGCCATTCTACCAATCACAACAGGTATTTTATTTTTATGGTGCTGGCACGAATTAAATTCCCAAAACAATGACAAATTACCCTATATATTAAGTTATTTAATGTTTATATGTGGTTATATTGGGCTAGGTTTAAGTACATTCCCCTACTTAGTACCCAGAACAATGGATATATGGCAAGCCGCATCACCAACGAGTACCCTTATTTTCATGACCCCAGGCGCACTTATTATGCTTCCATGCATTATGGCCTACACGTATTATGCTTATAAAATATTTAAAGGAAAAGTTCACGATCCAATCAGCTACTAGAAAATCAATAATATGGTTTTTTTTACTATATATTTTAGGAATTATCCTACTATATTTTTCACATCAAGTCATGAAAAAAATAATTGATGGACTAATAGTTTTAATGCAGTACTTATTCAGCTGATTCTTCTTCAGTATCTTCTTGAGTAGTGACACAATCAACTAACTGAACAATCGCCATAGGGGCACTATCACCACTTCTAAAACCACATTTGAGTACTCGTAAGTAACCACCTGGTCGATCTTTAGCTAATGGACCAATTTCTTCAAATAGCATCTTAGAAACTGATTTACTTCTCACTCGTTTAAAGACTAACTTTCTTCTTGCATCGTTATCTTCTTTAGCCAATGTAATTAAAGGCTCAACATAAGAACGTAACCCTTTTGCTTTTGCAAGTGTGGTTTTGATCACCTTGTTCTCAATTAGAGCCTGACAAAGGTTCTTAAACATCGCTTTTCTATGTGCAGAAGTTCTATTATAATGTTTCTTACCAGATCTATGTCTCATGATTAATCCCCATAACTTGAATTGTCTACGTCAGGTGCAACCCAATTTGGAATTGTCATTCCTAATGTTAACTCTTTATCAGCTAAAATCATCTTAATTTCATTCAAAGATTTTCGACCGAGATTGGGCACTTTGAGAAGATCAGATTCATGCTTACAAACGAGGTCACCAATATAATGTATATTTTCAGCTTTGAGACAATTGCCTGCACGAACAGGTAACTCAAGAACGTCTACAGATTGATACAAAATTGGGTTGACCGTATCTTCTTCTTTTACTTCCTCTTTTAGAGGCTGAGTTGTGATTTCAGCAAAGGCATGTAATTGATGCTGAAGAATTGTTGCAGCATACTTAATAGCCTCTTCAGCATTAATCGTACCATTAGTCTCAATTTCAAGAACGAGTTTATCAAGATCAGTTCTGTTCTCTACACGAGCATTTTTAACCTCATAAACGCATCTGAGTATGGGACTAAAAGAGGCTGAGATATTCATTATGCCAACTTTTTCTGATTGATCTTCTTCATTATTAGATGATGAATAGCCATAACCCATTTTTGCAATGAGTTGAGCCTTAAACTCCCTTTCACCAGTGATAGTCGCAATGTGATGATCTGGATTTACAATCTCAGCTTGGCCATTGACCAAGATATCCTTAGCAGTAATTTGACCTGGACCTTTAAAATCGATGGTCAGCGACAACTCTTTATTTTGAGGATTTCTAATAGAAACTCCTTTAAGATTCATTAAAATCACTTCTACATCTTCTTTAACTCCATCCATTGTGCTAAATTCATGAGAAACACCATCAATTTTGACCTCAGTGATTGCACAGCCTGGTAAGGAAGATAGTAAAATTCTTCTTAATGCCACACCAATTGTATGACCAAAACCACGTTCAAATGGTTCTAAATCAACAATTAAAGTATTTAATGATTTTTCTTTTGATGTGACTTTTTGGGGATAATATAAACTCTCCACCGAATATAAATTTATTTCGTCTGTCATAAAACTATCTCACTTTGAATATAATTCGATTACTAAATTAACCTTGAACATTTCAGAAAAGAATGCAGGATCGGCATGGGATAAAACAACACCTTCAAACTGATTTTCTTTTCTTTCAAGCCATGGAATTGGTTCTTTGTTAGAATATAGCTCTTTAGCATTTAACACTCTTTCGTGTCCCCTAAATTTTTCAATCACAGACACTGCATCTCCAACACTAATCATACATGATGGAATAGTAACCCGTGATCCATTAACCTGTATATGTCCATGACTAATCATTTGTCTTGCTTCCGCACGAGTGGATGCAAAACCTAGACGATATACAATATTATCGAGCCTAGATTCCAGGTTGATGATCATATTGTCACCAGTAGAACCTGACATTTTATCTGACTTTTTGTATAAATTTCTAAATTGTTTCTCAGACATTCTATAATAATATCTCATTGTCTGTTTCATGGTCAGCTGGTTAGAGTAATCTGATCCTCGTGATCGTCTTCCAACAGGTTTACCAGGCAATTGTTCATATTTACACTTTTTATCAATCGGCTTTACACCAGATTTTAGCTCAATGTCAGTGCCTACTCTTCGTGTTAAACCACATGCTCCTTTTCGATATTGACTCATATTAATCTAAACTCGCTTTTTCTTACGTCTTCTACAACCATTATGCGGTATACCAGTTAACTCGCTAATAGTTAGTATTTTTAACCCTGCAGATGCTAATCCTCTTGTTCCAGAATCCCTTGCATTACCACAGCCCTTGATTTTCACATGGACCTCTAACATTCCTAACTCTAGGGCTTTGTGAGCAGCTGTTCTAGCGGCTTCTTCACCGGCAAAAGCAGTTGCCTTTCTTGCGCCCTTTTGAGTACGACCACCACTTGAAAATGCAACAACATCACCATTAGGATTAGTAATTGTAACAATTGTATTGTTAAAAGTTGATTTTACAACTGCAATACCTACACTTGATACCTTACTTTTAGACTTAGACTTCGAGGAGCTAGTGACCCTATTCTTGTTACTTGATACATCTTTTGTCTGTGAATTCATAATCTATCCTCGTTTCTTTCCTTTACGGGTTCTCGCATTGGTTTTAGTTCTCTGTCCTCTAACAGGTAATCCTTTTCTATGTCGGATACCTCGATAACAACCAATATCAAGTAGACGTTTTTTATGCATATTGATTTCTCGTCTCAAATCACCTTCGACTAGAAAAGATGAAACCATTTCACGAATTGAATCAATCATTTGATCATCTAATTCTGATAAAGGTTTTGACTCCTCAATCTTCAGTTTTTTACAAATCTCAGATGATAAACTTCGACCAATACCGTAGATACTAGTTAAAGCAATAACAGTGTGTTTTTTAGAAGGTAAAATTCTTCCAGCGATTACAATACTCATTTATCCTTGCCTTTGTTTGTGTTTAGGGTTCTTACAAATAATTCTGATACTACCATGTCTTTTAATCACTTGGCAGTTTCTACATATCTTTTTTACTGACGCTCTTACTTTCATAATAACTGTTTCATCTCAATAACTCTAGTTTTGCCTTTTTAGATTTGCCGGTCTGTTTGACCCCACTCATCTCTCTATATTTCATTGGCAACATGTGTGTTTGTAATTGACCAACAAAATCCATAAGTACAACAACTATGATCAACAAAGAAGTACCACCAAAATAAAATGGAACTTTCCATGCCGTAATTAAAAATTGTGGCACCAAAGACACAAATACCAAGTATATACTTCCGATTAACGTAAGTCTAGTCACTACGTTATTAATATACTTTGCAGTATTATTTCCTGGCCTTACGCCAGGTATTAAAGCACCATTTCGCTTTAAGTTATCCGCAACATCCTTGGTATCAAACATAATAGATGTATAAAAGAAACAAAAATAGATAATCGCTAGCGAAAACAAGAAAAGATACAGTGGTTGACCTGGAGAGATAGAATAGAGTAATTCACCTAGAATACCTGCTTTGGAGTGACCACCAAACCAGTTTAATAACGTTCCTGGAAACATAATAATCATTGATGCAAAGATTGGAGGAATAACACCTGCAATATTAATCTTCAACGGTAGTGATGAAGTCTGACCACCATACATTTTATTACCCATTTGACGCTTAGGGTAATTGATTGTAATTTTTCGCTGTGCTCTCTCCATAAACACAACAAACATTATTAGTGCAACAACAAATAATGATAAGGCTATTAATGTCATCGATGCCATTTGTCCTTGTCTAACTTGAGTCAGAAGCTGTCCAGTGGATTGTGGTAATCTTGACACAATGCCTAATACAATAAGTAAGGAAATACCATTACCAATTCCCTTTTCTGTCATCTGCTCACCCAACCAGATTAAAAACATAGTACCAGTGACCAGTGTTGCAACAGAAGTTACAAAAAATAGCACAGATGGGTCCACAACTAAATCCTGAGACATTAACCAGGTCGTTGTTGCACTACCTTGCAAACAAGAAATGACAACTGCCAGGTATCTTGTGTATTGGCTAATTTTCCTACGACCAGAATCACCTTCTTTCTTGAGCTGCATTAAATTTGGCATTGATGTTGATAATAATTGCATAATAATGGATGCAGAGATGTAAGGCATCACGCCAAGGGCAAAAATAGTTAAACGTGCAAAAGCGCCGCCTGAGAACATATTAAATAAACCAACAATGCCACCTTGATATTTTGAAAAATACTCAGATAGTTTTACATAATCAATTCCAGGTACAGGAATATGAGCACCAAGCCGAAAAATAGCTACGGCAAATAAAATAAATAAAATTCTATTTCTTATATCCTGATATGTATCTGGATCAATCACGCTACAACTTCCCCTTTAGCTTTCTGAATTAAAGCAAGAACACCTTTAGAAACTCTTATACCTTTTAATTTTAAAGGTTTGTCACAATGACAACGATGAGATTTAAATACTTTAACATGCTTGATATTGTCATTAATAAGATTCTTTAATTTTAAAAAAGTAATATCAATAATTTCTTTTTCATCCTCAACTGCATTCACAATCTCGTGAAGACGAAGTTCTGCTGTACAAAGACTGACTTGAGATGTAAATCCAAATTTTGGCAGTCTTCGGTGTAATGGCATTTGACCACCCTCAAAACCAATTTGTGGCATACCACCTGATCTTGATTTTTGACCTTTATGGCCTCTACCACATGTTTTACCCTTTTTACCCTGTCCTCGACCTACTCTGAGCGCAGAGGATCGTGCACCTTTTGAAGATTTAATTTCATTCAGCATCTTTACTCACCAATTTAACTAGATGTTGTACCTTATTAACCATTCCAATAATCTGCTCTTTTGCAAGCAGAGTCTTAGTTGATCCAATTTTTCTTAAACCTAAGCCTCTTACAGTAGCTCTTACTCTCTCGTTTTGGCCAATTACAGATTTGACTAATTGAATTGTAATCGTTTTTTCGCTCATGAGGACTCACCTTCTTTAACTACACGCTTTGGCGCTAATTTAGATAAAATATTTACACCACGTTTTTGAGACATCATCTTAATTGTCTTTTGACGCTTCAAACCATCAAATGTTGCATTCACAACATTAATCGCTGTAGTTGAACCAATACATTTTGATAACACGTTCTCTACACCCATGACTTCAAATATCGCACGAGCTGCACCACCTGCAATGACACCTGTACCATCAGAAGCGGGTCTCATATATACACGACTTGCACCATGTCGACCTGTAATTGGGTGCTGAATTGTATTTCCTTTTAAAGGAACCTGGATCATCGACTTTTTAGCTTGATCTGTTGCCTTTTGAACTGCAACTGGGACTTCATCAGATTTACCAATACCAAATCCAACCTTTCCTTTACCATTACCAACGACAACAACAGCAGTAAAGCTAAAAATCCGTCCCCCTTCAACAACTTTAGAAGTACGATTGATTACAATTGTTTTTTCCATTAATTCGTATTGTCTTGATTCACTTTCTATTGCCATCGACTTATTCCACTCTTAAATTAAAATTCCGGATTCTTTAATACCATCAGCGACTGCTTTGACACGGCCATGATATAGAAAACCATTTCTGTTAAAGACAACACTTTTTTGATCCTTCATTTTTGACTTGATCCATTGTCCCATTTTCTCGCCCACTTTTTTTGCCTGAGCAATATTACCACTGTTTGTTAGCGTGATAGTTTGTAAGCACACACCATTTGCATCAATATATGATGCATAGATGTTCTTATTTGATCTAAATACGCAGACAGAGCTTTTATTACGAAGGTGATGATTTGCATTAAACTTACGTTTGACCCTATCTCGTTTCATTTGTTTTGTATCTTTTGATCTAAATTTAATCATTACTTTTTCTTCCCTTCTTTAAGGCTGATATGAGCTCCTTTAATTCGAACCCCTTTTCCTTTATATGGATCTGGACGTCTAAAGTCGCAAATATTAGCTACACATTGCCCCACCTTTTGCTTATCTACACCCTTGATTACAATTTCAGTCTGAGTAGGTACTTCAACAGTAATACCATCAGGTACTGGAAAAATAACTGGATGCGAAAAACCAAGTGATAAAACCAGCTTGGTGCCTTCTAGCTTTGCTCTATAACCAACGCCAACAATGGATAATTCCTGTTTAAATCCTTCTGTCACACCAATAAGGTTATTATTTACCAAGGATCTTTCAGTTCCGGACTGTGCATGCGCATTTTCGAAGCCTGATTTTGGTTTAAATGTGAGTCTATTTTCCTCTTGTACAATTTCAACCGATTCGTGAACTGATCTGGTGAGTTTTTGACCTGAATTTTCAAAAGTAATAGCTTGACCTTGAATACTATATTTAACAGAATCTGGTATTATAATTGGTTTTCTTGCGACTTTAGACATAATTTACTCCACCTGACAAATTACTTCACCACCAAGTCTAGATTTCTTGGCTTCAAAGTTAGTCATAACACCTTGGTTAGTTGATACAATAGAAATACCGCGATCGTCTAGAACAGATGGAATTGAATCACTGCTGAAGTATTTCCTTAAACTAGGCTTACTAATTCTAGTGATTTTATGAATAATTGGTTCATTAGCATAATACTTTAATGTAACTTCAATTGCTTTTACACCTTTTCTAACATCGTGCGTTGTATAATTTTTAAGATAGCCTTCATCAACTAAAACATCGAGAATTTTAGATTTAATTGAACTGTAAGGAGTAGTAACTGTTTGTTTCCTTGCTTTTAAACCGTTACGAATGACGGTCAACATATCAGCGATTGGGTCTTGTATACTCATAATTACCAACTATCCATTTTAATTCCAGGCATGTAGCCTAATGATACAACTTCACGTATACAGATTCTACATAATTCAAACTGTCTGTATACACCATGAACACGACCACATCTAGAACAACGTAACGAATGCCTGGATGGGCTTTCATCTCGTTTTCTTTTTTGTAGCTGTGCACTAATTTTCATCTTTTGATCGAGAGGAAGATTACTATCTTTCATTTGCTTACGCAACATCCCCCTTTTTTCAAATCCTTTGTCGATCAACGATTTTAATTGTTGATCACGTGCTTTCATTCTTGCTGTTGCCATAATCTTACCTCAATGGAAATCCGTATAATTTTAATAACATCAATGCTTCTTCATCTGATTTAGCTGTTGTCGTCACTGTCACATTCAGTCCAAACATCTTTTCAATGGTGTTAAAGTCAATTTCAGGGAAAACAAGGTGCTCTTTAATTCCGAAATTATAATTTCCACGTCCATCAAAAGCTTTGGCATTGAGTCCTCTAAAATCTCTAATAAAAGGCAAGACCATATTAACTAACTTAAATACAAAATCATGCATTCTTTTTCGTCGTAATGTCACTTTTACGCCTATTGGCCATCCATCACGAATTTTAAAACCAGCAATAGACTTTTTAGTAAATGTCTTTAGTGGGGCTTGTCCAGCAATTAGCTTCATTTCTTCAAATGCAATATCCACAATCTTTTTGTCATTCACTGCCTCACCTAAACCCATATTGAGAGTGACTTTTTCTAATTTTGGCACTTCCATTGGGTTTTTATAACCAAACTGTTTGGTCATTTCTGGGACTATCTTTGTTTGATAAAAATCTTCTTTGTCTTTCATAATTAAACTTCCAATATCTCTTTACCAGTCTTCTTATTGATACGTTTTTTTGTACCATCTTTCATTATTTTAATACCTACTTTAATAGGTGTATTCGTTTCATCCACAAGTACGACGTTTGATACATGGACAGGCGCTTCTTTTTTACGAACACCACCAGTCTCATTTGTGTTAGGATTTGCTTTAACAAAATGTGAAACTAAGTTAAGCCCTTCTACAATACATAAAGGGTAACGCATTTCTTTGACAATACCTGTCTTACCTTTATCTTTACCTGCGACTAACTTGACTTTGTCATTTTTGCGAATTTTTTTTAGTGCCATAATGATATCCTCAAATTACCTCTGGTGCCAATGAAACAATTTTCATAAATAATTTTCTAAGCTCTCTTGTTACAGGACCAAAAACCCTCGTTCCAATTGGTTGCTTTTGTGTATTCAACAAGACAACTGCGTTACTATCAAAACGTATAATAGAACCGTCGGATCTTCTAACACCTTTTTTAGTTCTAACAATCAATGCAAAATAAACATCACCTTTTTTTACTTTACCATTAGGAATAATTTCTTTAATACTGACACGGATTACATCTCCAATGTAAGCATAACGTCTATGGGAACCACCAAGGACTTTAATACATTGAACCTTTTTAGCACCGCTGTTATCAGCTACGTTTAAAATTGTTTGCATTTGTATCATAATTAAACCTGCATTAATGGGCTACTTTCGACAACCTTAACTAAAGTCCAAGATTTTTTCTTAGAAATTGGACGGCCATCACAAATTAAAACGACATCACCTTGTTTTGCTTCATTTGCTTCATCATGAGCATGAACCTTAGAATGCAGGGTGATATATTTTCCAATAGGATGCTTAACTCTTCTCTTAATTAAAACAACAATTGATTTTTGCATTTTATCACTGACAACAGTGCCTTGTAATGTTCTTTTATCTTTCATGACTGATCCTTCCTTTCACGTAAAATGGTTAAGCATCTAGCAATGGTTTTTTTAATCGTTGTGAGCCGATTTGTATTTTCACCCTGAGAAGCATTAGCAATTCTAACGCGTAAATTCAAACGTTCTTTACACAATTTATCCATTTCCTGATGGATTTTATCATCTGTTAACTTTCTAATTTCACTTACTTTCATCAGTAATAATCCTTCTTTCTATTAGCTTTGCTTTAAATGGTAACTTTGCTTCTGCTAACTTGAATGCTTTAGTTGCTAGTTCAAGACTAACACCACTTAATTCAAATACAACAGTACCAGGCTTAACTAAATAAGCATAATATTCTACATTCCCCTTACCTTTACCCTGACGAACTTCAAGTGGTTTTTGAGAAATTGGTTTTTGAGGGAATACTCTAATCCAAAGCTTACCAACACGTTTCAATGAATGGGTAATTGCTCGTCTTGCAGATTCAATCTGTCTTGCAGTTAAACGAGAATGAGCTAATGCCATTAAACCAAATTCACCGAAATGAACTCCTGGATTTGCAACAATACCGCGATTACGCCCTTTATGCTCTTTTCTATACTTGGTTGACTTAGGTGGTTGAAACATAAATTATCCTTTCTTCTGTTGATCTACATTACCTGTATAAATCCAAACCTTCACGCCAATAATTCCATAGGTCGTTAAGGCACGCGCAGTTGCATAGTCAATATTTGCTTTGATTGTATGAAGTGGTACCCGACCTTCACGAATATCTTCACTTCTAGCAATTTCGGCACCACCTAATCGACCACTTACGAGTATTTTAACACCCTGTGCACCTGCTCGCATTGTGTTTTGAGTTGATCGTTTAAGTACTCTTCTAAAGGATGCTCTCTTTTCAAGTTGATGAGCGATCCCTTCTGCAACAATTTTTGCACTCAGATCTGGTTTCTTGATTTCCTCAACATTGACCTGAACTGACGTGTTGAGTAATTTTGCACACTGATCCTTAAGTGCTGATACATCAACACCCTTTTTACCAATAATGATTCCAGGTCTAGCGCAGTAAATAGTCACGATTGCATTTTCAGATGAAGGCCTAGAAATATCGATACGGTTGATTGATGCTTGTTTATAATCTTTTGAAAGATACTCTCTGAGCTTCAAGTCTTGCTTGAGGTTATTGGCATATCCTTTTTCTGAGTACCACACAGCTGAAGGTCTTCGACGATCAAAAATATTTTTATCGTTTAGTGAAGATTCAACACCAAGTCTAAATAAAATTGGATTAACTTTCTGTCCCATAACTATTGATCTTCCGTATTCATTAATTCTACCATAACGTGACATGTTCTTTTCAGAATTCTAGTACCACGACCTTTTGCACGTGCACGAAATCTTTTGAGTGTAGCCCCTTCATCAACAACAACGTTAGAGACGATTAACTCATCAACATCTAGTCCAAGATTATTTTCTGCATTAGCGATACATGATTCAACCAGTTTCTTTAACATATGAGCACCCTTACGCTCATTATATAGAAGATTATCAAGTGCTTTTTCGACTGATTTTCCTTTTAATAAGGAAACTAACTCACGAATCTTTTGAGCAGATGATCTGTAGTTTCTTAATTTAGATCTGATTAGCTGTGCCATTATTTACCACCCTTACGATCACCTGCATGCATTTTAAATGTACGCGTCAATGAAAACTCACCTAATTTATGGCCTACCATGTTTTCAGTAACAAATACTGGCACCATGAGTTTTCCATTGTGAACAAGAAAAGTCAAACCAACCATTTGTGGTATAATAACACTTCGTCTACTCCATGTTTTAATCGGTTTTTTTGAATTCTCTGTAATTGATTGGGTGACTTTCTTTAAAAGTTTATAATCAATGAATGGTCCTTTTTTAACTGATCTTGGCATTATTTATCCCTCTTCTTTCGTCTTGTTACTATCATATGGTCAGTTCTCTTATTATGACGAGTTTTCTTACCCTTTGCTTTGACACCAGTTGGGCTTACAGCAGGGCGACCACCTGAGGTTCTACCTTCACCACCACCATGAGGGTGATCAATTGGATTCATAGCAACACCTCTGACAGTGGGTCTAAAACCTCTCCATCGTTTAGCACCAGCTTTACCTAGTTCTTTTAAACTATGTTTTTCATTTGAGACAGCTCCAATCATAGCTCTAGAATCAATATGAACTTTTCTTACTTCACCTGATCTAAGTTTAATTAAAGCGTATTGGTGATCTTTAGACACTAAATTTGCATATGCACCAGCAGAACGACATAATTTAGCACCACCTTTAGGTGAGCATTCAATACAAGAAATCACTGTACCTTGAGGAATATTTTTTATCGGAAGAAAGTTGCCAGATTTTAATGGTGCATCTGGACCATTTTGAACAAAATCTCCGGCTTTTAAGCTCGCAGAAGAGATAATGTATGACCATTTACCATTGCTATAGACAATAAGTGCAATATGAGCACTACGATTTGGATCGTATTCTATATTATGAACTTTGGCAGGAATACCGTCTAGGTTTCTCTTAAAGTCTATAATCCGATATAGTTTCTTGTGCCCACCACCACGATGACGGACAGTAATTCTTCCTTTATTGTTTCTTCCATCAACTTTATTTTTTGAAGTTGTTAACTGTTTCTTTGGTGCGTCTTTTGAAAGATGCTCATGTCGGACACCTACATGATGCCGACGACCAGGTGATGTTGGTTTTGACTTATAAATCGTTGTCATTCTTCTCCACCCCATATTGGTAATGTTTGTCCATCCTTGATTTTAATCATGGCTTTCTTTGTATCGGATCGGGATCCAATAGATTTCCCAAATCGCTTAACTTTTCCTTTAACAATGGTTGTGTTTACGGAAACAACATCAACAGAATAAAACTTTTTAATAGCCAGTTTTATTGAATGCTTATTAGCTGATTTTGAAACAATAAATGAATAGATATTATCGGCACCAATAATTGAACTCTTCTCAGTAACGACAGGTCTTATTAAAATATTAGATAATTTATGCATTAGTAAATCTCTCTATCAGTTGCTCATAGGCTTTTTTCTCAATTAAAACCTGATGAGAATTACATAAAGCTATAGGATCAACTGTCTTAGCGGTATGAACATTGATATAAAACAAGTTACTAGTTGAACGAATCAGATTTTCAGTTACTTCTTCTACAATGAGTAATGTTTTAGATAAATCTTCGCCTTTAAAGAGGTTTAAAAATTCTTTGGTTTTTGGAGCCTTAATTTTCAACGGTTCAATAACTTTTAAGCGTTTAGTTCTTTTTAATTCAGCAAGAATACACAGCATTGCTTTTTTGTACATCTTTTTATTAACTTTTTTAATGCTGCCACCAGGCTCATGGGCAAAAGTAACTCCACCACCTCTCCATAATGGACCACGAGATGTACCAGCTCTTGCTCTACCTGTGCCTTTTTGACGCCAAGGTTTCTTACCGCCACCACTTACATCCGAACGATTCTTCGTTTTCTTTGTGAAAGCGCGTCCATTTGATTGGTATGCGACTATGACTTGATGAACAAGATTTTGATTAAATTCAATATCTGAAAGATTATCCTTCATCCTTAACACCTTTAGTTTTTAATGATGGGTTAATGATAACAAATTGACCTGGCGCACCTGGAATTGAACCTTTCAGTACTAGAACACCTTTTTCAGCATTGAACTCTATAATGGAAACATTTTTTTGAGTTACTCGCTTTCCACCCATGCGTCCAGCCATTTTTTTACCTTTAAACACCTTACCTGGATCCTGACAATGTCCGATAGAACCAGGAGCTCTGTGTGCCAATGAATTACCATGAGAGGCATCTTGAGTTTTAAAGTTATGTCTTTTAACTACACCTGCAAAACCTTTACCTTTATTGGTACCAATCACATCGACAGATTTAATTTTAGACAACCAATCTGTCGCGGTTGGTTCACCCAACTGATAATTCTTAGTAGAATCAACACGAAATTCTTTAATCAGTCTTGAAGAGGCCACTTTAGCTTTTTTTAGATGTCCAACAAGAGGCTTGGTAAGATTCTTGTTAGAACCTACAGCCACCTGGATTGCTGAATAACCATCTGTCTCCATTGTCTTTAATTGAGTAATAAAATTTGGAGAAATTGATACTAATGTAACCGCACAGGCGCTACCATCACTATTGAAGCAACGAGTTTGACCTTCTTTTTTTCCGATTATTCCGTGCATGATTAATCCTCTTTACCTAAATCGTCAACACTGATATTAACATTAACGCCTGCTGCAAGATTCAACTGCATTAATGCATCTACAGTGACTGAATCCGGGTTTAATATGTCTACTAGTCTGGAATGAACATTCAACTTATATTGCTCTCGCGCATCCTTATGCTTATGAGGAGATGTTAGAATAGTAAACTGCTTTTTGGAGTTTGGCAAGGGTATCGGTCCTTTAAGAAACGCACCCGTACGCTTTGCAGTATTTACAATTTCTTCGGTTGCTTTATCAATGATCTTTGAATCAAATGACTTTAACCGAATTCTTATTCTTTGGCTCTTTTTTACAATAGACATAATATTATCCGTTAAGTTCCTTATTATGCAATAATTTTAGTGACAACGCCAGCACCAACTGTGCGTCCACCTTCTCTTATTGAAAACTTTACACCTTCTTCCATCGCTATCGGTGATATCAATTCAACATTAATCTTAATGTTATCCCCTGGCATGACCATCTCTACATCCTTCGGTAACTCTACTGCACCTGTTACATCTGTCGTTCTAAAATAAAACTGTGGACGGTAACCTTTAAAGAATGGTGTATGTCGACCGCCTTCTTCCTTAGATAAAACGTACACTTCTGCTTCAAACGACTTATGCGGCTTGATTGATCCTTTCGCTGCCAATACTTGACCACGCTCTACTTCTTCTCGCTTCGTTCCTCTTAACAAAATACCTGCGTTATCTCCTGCCTGACCTTCATCCAATGTTCGTCTGAACATCTCAACACCTGTACATGTTGTCTCTGTTGTTTCCTTAATACCTACAATTTCTATCGTATCACCAACATGAACTTTTCCTCGCTCAATTCTTCCTGTGACCACTGTACCACGTCCTGATATTGTGAATACATCTTCAATCGGCATTAAAAATGGCTTATCTACTTCTCGATCCGGTATCTCAAACCACTCATCCATTGAGTTCAATAACGACTTTACTGAGTCTACGCCATACTTGCCATCCTTGCCTTCTAATGCTTGTAGTGCAGATCCAATCACAACTGGCGTACTGTCACCATCAAATCCATATTCTGTTAATAGCTCTCTGACTTCCAATTCTACTAACTCAATGAGCTCTTCGTCATCAACCATGTCCGCTTTGTTCAAAAAAACTACCATCTTTGGCACACCGACTTGTCGTCCTAACAATATGTGCTCTCGAGTTTGCGGCATCGCACCATCTGTTGCTGATACGACTAAGATCGCACCATCCATCTGTGCAGCACCTGTAATCATATTCTTGACATAGTCTGCGTGTCCTGGGCAGTCTACGTGGGCATAGTGTCTTGGATCTGTTTCATACTCTACGTGTGTTGTAGAAATTGTAATACCACGCGCTTTCTCTTCCGGCGCATTATCAATCTGATCATAACTTTTCTTCTCACCATCTGCTGATGCAACTTGCGTGATCGCTGCTGTCAACGTTGTTTTACCATGATCTACGTGACCAATGGTACCCAC
>NZEV01000008.1 GCA_002690495.1 Legionellales bacterium
AAGGAAAAATATCAACATACTCGTTTTCACCAACTGAAGAGCAAGTTCAATGCGTTTCAAAAACATTAAGCCTTCAAAATTGTGTAATTACTGGAGGTCCTGGTGTTGGTAAAACCACATTAGTTAAACTGATTCTTGATGCGTTATTAAGCGCAGGTAGGCAAGTCATGTTATGTGCTCCAACTGGACGAGCTGCAAAAAGATTACATGAAAGTACTGGGTTTGAGAGTAAAACAATTCATAGGTTATTAGAATATGACCCTATCACAAAGGGATTCAAAAGAAACCAACACTCCCCATTGACCATTGATTGTCTGATCATTGATGAATTTTCAATGGTCGATATTCATCTATTTCACCATTTATTGAAAGCGATTCCTATCTATAGTCAAATGATTATTGTTGGAGATGTAGATCAATTACCATCTATTGGGCCAGGTGCGATATTGAGAGATCTTATTATTTCATACCCTCAACAAGTCATTAGATTAACACATGTCTTTAGACAAGCTGCATCCTCTATGATCATTACTAATGCACACAATATTAACCAAGGAAAACTGCCAATAAAGAAAGATGATTCAGATTGTTACGTAATCGAAATTCAAGAAACACAAAAAATATTTGATACTGTCATTGAACTGGTCACAAATAGAATTCCTAAAAAGTTTGGCTTTGATGCACTACATGACATTCAAGTGCTATCACCCACTAAGAAAGGACCACTTGGCTCTCAATTAATCAATCATCATCTAGCTCAAAAAATCAATCCAAACCCTACTTCCATCATAGATTATCAGGGGCAAAGATTTGCAACTGGAGATAAAGTGATTGTTCAAAGAAATAATTATGAAAAAGATATCTTTAATGGCGATATTGGTATCATTAAGTATTATGAAAATAAGGAATTTGGAATAGAGTTCAATCAAAAAATAGTAAAGTTCAAACAAAACGAACTCGATGAATTAATGCTGGCATATGCCATTACAATACACAAAAGCCAAGGATCAGAATATCCAGTGATTGTCATGCCTCTAGCCATGAGCCATTTTTTAATGTTAAATAAGAACTTAATCTATACGGGCTTAACTAGAGCTAAAAAGCTCGCTGTCATTGTAACTCAGAAAAAAGCGCTCATTATGGCAATTAAAGTCAACGCATCACCTCAAAGGTATACTTTATTGCACTCCCTACTCACTGAAAATATCACTCTAGATTAAAATCATTGTGAGAAAATATCACCCTTCTAAAAAGCTCGATACCACATCATTATAAAATTGATAACCAAACTCTGTTAACTCAAAAGAATCATTATTTATTGAAATTAAATTCTTTTGTTTAAATGAGTTTAATTGCTTTGTTAGAGCCGACATAGAAATGTTGGTCTTATTAAGACAATCCGTAAAAGGAATTGGTTTAAAGAGCCTTAAACGATTAAGCATATACTCAAAAACTTGATCTTTATGATTTACTGTCACCCAAGTATTTGGGTGACCAATGAGATAATTTTCAGGCTTGCGCTGATTTTCACATCGAATGATTTTTTGATCCTCAGTAGTCAGCTTACTTGATGCTCCAGCCCCGATTCCAATGTAATCTCCAAAATGCCAATAGTTATTGTTGTGATCACATTCAAAATTAGTCTTTGAAAATGCAGAAATCTCATATCTATGAAAACCATTTAGTTGAAGAGTTTCCCTACACAAATTTTCCTGTACAATAATATCCTCTTCTGAAGGCAGATGATTTGGATTATGTTTATAAAAAGCAGTTCCTGGTTCTATCGTAAGTTGATACCAAGAAAGATGTGGTGGGTTAAATTTTAAAGCCTCTTCGATGTCTGTATGAGCTTCAACGGGATTTTGTCCTGGAAGTGCATACATAATATCAATATTAAAGTTATTAAAATGTGTACTAACAGCAGATAATGTGTCTCTAAGTTGTCTATCGTTGTGTACTCGACCTAATATTTTAAGATAATCTGAATTAAAGCTTTGGCCGCCAATAGAAATTCGATTGATTCCCATTTTTTTATACGCCATCATCTTATTCATATTGAATGATTCTGGATTGATCTCAATAGTACATTCAGGCATTTGAGTGATGTTAAATAAATCTCTAATTGATTCCAATAGCTGCTCAAGACACTTTGTATCAAAAAGACTGGGGGTACCACCACCGATAAAAATAGAATCTAGCTTCTTTTTTGGAGATAGGTCATATTTATATTTTAAGTCTGAGAATAGCGCTTTTAAATAATCATGATCGGTCATCTGTCGCCTTTTCTTGACATATGAATTAAAATCGCAATATGGACATTTAACTGCACACCATGGTAAGTGAATATAGAGAGAGAGCGCAGAATTATTCATGATGTGATTTTTTAAACTTGTAGACAGGTATCTGATTAGATCGATTGTTAAAATAACAGTATTGTTTTTCTGTCGCCATAAATCCACAATTTTCTAATACATTCAAAGATCTTTGATTACTCACACTCACATAAGCATAGATATTGAAATCTTTATATTTTTTGAATAAATTTTGACAAAAATATGTTAAGGCTTTAGACATGATTCCCATACGCCAATATCGTGGATCAAGTTCAAAAGAAACACTATTATTATCTGAATACAATGACCTTTTTAGAGTAATTAAGCCAATCAAATGATGATCAGCAATAATGATCATGTGATGATCAATATAACATAATTTTTCGAAAATAAGTCGAAAAAAAAGCATTGATATTTGTAGGAAGGTGAGAGGCTCCTGATAAGGCAGTTGTTTGATAATCAATGGGTGGTTTAATAACTGATAGAGTGGAATTAAATCGCGTATATAAATTTTTCTATAACTTATTTTCATTTACTTGATTCTAATGTTGATTCACTTGCGATAAAAATTTTTTTAAACGAGGGTGTTGGGGATTTGTAAAGAATTGATCGGAAGTGTTCACTTCTAAAATCTTTCCATCACAAACAAAGCAAAGCCTATCTGCAATTTTTTTTGCAAATGACATTTCGTGAGTCACAAAAATCATGGTGATACCTAAAACAACTAACTCCCCTATTACATCTAATACTTCTTTTACCATTTCAGGATCAAGTGCAGACGTTGGCTCATCAAATAATAAGATATCAGGTGACATACATAATGCCCTTGCAATGGCTGCACGTTGTTGTTGGCCACCAGATAACTGATGAGGATACTCATCTATTTTTTGGGCTATACCAACCCGTTTTAAGTACTTAATGGCTAGTTGTTTTGCATTTGAATTTTGCATATGTTTAATTTTTATAGGCGCAAGAATACAATTTTCTAGAATTGTTAAATGTGGAAATAAGTTTAATTGTTGGAAAACCATACCAATTCTTTGTCTTAATTTTTGGATTTGATTTGATTCTTTATTATTTTGAAATAAGTCTATACCATGGACTTTTAAACTACCGCTATCAATTGATTCAAGCCCATTAATGCAACGAATCAACGTTGATTTGCCAGAACCGGAGGGTCCACATATTACAATTCGTTCACCTGCTTTTATTGTAAGATTCACTTGATCTAGAATTTTTTCATGATTAAAAAACTTATTTACATTTTTAAAATTTATAACATCTATACTCATTCATATAATCCAAGTCATTGCATTTTATTAACGCCCTATGCTTTATTGTACCTAAATTTTATAAAAAATTCATCAGCCTGGAGTCTATGATACATCCATTTATAGGGCTCTATGTTTAACGATATAAATCCTTATGTTTGACAAATATCAGAATATAACCTAAAACTAACTATATAACATAGAGTTAAAAGGAGTTAACATGAAAGCCATTAAACAAATACTTTTTCCTGATAATTTAAAAGAATATCATGGACCGAGTTTATGCATGAAAATAATGAAGGTATATACTCTATATCTTTTCATCATCGGATTATTGCATGTTTTTATACCGTCATTAAGTATTACTCAACTTTTCAATATTGATCTTTTAGAATACTCCAAATCTGGGCGATCAACATTATTAACCTTATTTGCTATTATTGGTGTCAGCCAATTATCAGTTGGCTTAATTTTATATGCATGTATTAGAAAATATAAAGGCTTCATTCCTTTTTTAATACTAGTATTTATTTTCAACTACACGCTTACATTTCTTTTAAGTATATATAATCCTGTATTATCAACTTCCTTAAGCCTTGGTTACATTATTAACACATTTATATATATTATATTGATATTATCATTTTGTAAGATTATTTTTGATACTTGTTCAACGCCTAAAAAGAAAGGAAAGAAAGTGTCTAAGAGCAAGAAAAAGTGAGCTGACAGTTAATTAGACTTTACTCTCAAGCGTGGTCAAATGGCCACGCTTTTTTTTTCTACTAATGAACCATTCTGAATTTCAAAAACCTGATCACAGCCTTCAGCGATCTTCATATCATGAGTTGCAACGAGTAAGCTGATTTTAAACCTATCCTGTAGCTGATATAAAAGATCTCTAATTTTAATGGCATTTACCTTATCTAAACTCCCTGTTGGTTCATCAGCAATAATTAATTTTGGTTTTACAACAATAGCTCTAGCAATCGAAACCCGTTGTCTTTGTCCTCCAGACAACATGTTGGGATAGTAATAAATCATCTCCTCTAAGCCAACAGATTTTAACGCATTGATTGCTTGTATCTTTGCATCTTTAGTTTTTCGAATCAATAACGGTAACATCACATTTTCCAAGACAGTCATTTCCATAAATAGATGATGATGTTGATAAATGGTAGCACATACAGGATTCACGACTATTTTTTCTTTAGGACCGTTATGAACTTGTTTGTATTTACCAATCTTGACAGACCCTTGATCTGCCTTTAATAATCCACTGACAATATGAAGCAAAGTACTTTTTCCAGAGCCTGAGGACCCTATGATAGCCATGCTATAGCCCTTATCAATAGAAAAAGAAACATCATCGATAATAGTCTGAGTATCCTGACCAACATGATAAGACTTTGAAATATTTTTACAATTTAGAATCATAGCATCAACCCTCGTAACTCAACAAAATAGCGGGATCAATTTTCATGACTTTCCTCGCGGGGATAAAGGCAACGATTGTTCCAAGAAATAAAGTTAAGCCTATAAATAGCGAAATCTCATTCCAATCTATTTTCCATGGTACAAAACTAATTGGCCATAATTGTGGTGAAAAGAATTTAACATTAAATAACGTTTCAATAAACTGTGAGATGACATCAATATGATACACGACCCCTAGTCCAATAGCAGATCCAATCGATATACCCAATATGGTTAGAAAAAAACCAATTAAAAGAAAGACATTAGAAATTAATGCATCAGAGGCTCCGAGTGATTTTAAAATTGCAATTTCAGATTGCTTCTCAACAACCAACATGGATAGATTCGCAACCAATGAAAAAAGTGAAACCAAAATAAGAAGAGATAGAAAGATTGAAAATACTCTTTTTTGCATTGTTAAATTTTCGAACCATAACTGATTTTGACTACTCCAATCAACAATGCGAAAATCTGGAAAATCCTGATTCAGAATAGATACAACATCAGAAACATTAGCGACAGAGGATGTTCGAATTTTGAATCCAGTTGGACTTGGTTGTCTTAACATCAACATCACGTCTTGAATATTCATGTAAATCATCTGATTATTTACACCATATTGGACATTAATAGCGTCACTTAAATGAATATTTTTTTGCAAAGGTTCACCTTGAATAATACCAGCATGAAATTTAGGTAATATTAAGCGAAGTTGATCCCCAATACGAAGATTAAAATTGTTCACTAATTGTTCAGACATAATAAAATCGAAAGAGGTCACCGATAATTTATCATGTAAGTTGATATCTTGTATAAAAGGATTTGATAATTTTTCATCATCAGGATTAATGCCTTGTATAAGGACAGGGAGTGCTGTTTTTTTAATTTGTATGAGGCCATATGTTTCAATAAATGGTGAACAATATTTAACGCCATTGATTTGTTTGATTTTATTGTTCACATCAAGCCAGGAATTCTTTATGTCTGTCATTGGGTACATGACAATCTGATCATTGATAACATATAATTTTTGTTTAATTTCATGTTGTAATCCGTTCATAATGGATGATGTTAGAATTAAAGATGCGATACCCATGGTAATTCCCATGATAGTGACCCATCCAGAAAATGAAATAAAACCTCGACGATATTTTGATGTAAGATATTTGAGTGCCAGCTTAAATGTCAAAACCATGAATTAGGCCTCCATAAAAAAACGCAAATAATTGCGTAATAGTTAAATGGTGCCCGGGGCCGGAGTCGAACCGGCACGGAAGTCACCTCCCGAGGGATTTTAAGTCCCTTGCGTCTACCAATTTCGCCACCCGGGCATACCTTAAGGCTAGGACCGGAATCGAACCGGTATACACGGCTTTGCAGGCCGCTGCATCACCATTCTGCCACCCAGCCATGTGAGCGGGAAACGAGACTCGAACTCGCGACCCCAACCTTGGCAAGGTTGTGCTCTACCAACTGAGCTATTCCCGCATAGACTCTATTATTGCGACTTCCTTATCAATGTCAAGCAATTGATTGCTTGGTTTAAATAATTTGCCATAGAGACGATAGATAGAATCGTTGAAAAAGCCAATAAATGCAGTCCTAAACTGATAATCCATAGTGGCAATTGAACACTTGCTAAAAATAATATTACCAATGATGACATTTGAAAAATAGTTTTCAACTTTCCGAGTAGTGAAACAGATATTCTTGCATTCTGGTCAACTGAATTAACAGCTTCTCTTAGACCCATGACAACGATCTCTCTTCCAATTAATATAATACTACATATCGTGACCATCATGAGCTGAAATTTATGCACAAGTAGTATCAATGAAATAACCACTAAAAGCTTATCTGCAATAGGATCTAAAATAGACCCTAACAAGGTATGCTGGTTAAATTTTCTTGCAATGTATCCATCTAGTACATCAGAAAGTGTGGCAATAATAAGCAAAATTGATGCAATTAAATTAGATTGCTCAAAATCATATGAAAAAAAATAGACAATGAGAGGTATTAAGGCAACTCGGATACTCGAAATGATATTTGGTATGTTCATCTTAATATCATTGCTGAATTAAGGATCTAAATCAATATCATGAAGATAATTATAAATTTTATTTGCAAGTTTTTGACCAATCATTGGTGCTTTGGAGATTTGACTGACATCTGCCTCAGAGAGACCCTTCCATCCACCAAAATATTGAATTAACTGTTTCTTTTTTGCTTGACCAATACCAGGTATGCGATCTAATTTAGTGATTAATAAATCTTTCTGTAAAGTTTTTCTTGAGTGTGTAATTGCAAATCGATGAGCTTCATCCCTCAGCCACAATAAAGTTTTTTTTACGGATAAATCTGGTTCCCAGGATAATATTTTTCCTTGGTAATAACGATAAAATTGCTCCATACCTACTTTTCGTGTACGACCTTTGGCAATCCCAATAATATTGTAATTAATATATCCCATTGACTCTAATGATTTCATAACCGCATTAATCTGGATTTCACCTCCATCAATAACTAAGAGGTCAGGTAGTGAGTGTCTTTTTAAAAAACGCTTCTTGAATGTATCAAACAGCGCTAAGCCATCGTCTGAAGGGCGCTCAAGAACAAGATTATATCTTCGATATTTTTCTTTTAAAGGTCCAAACTGATCAAATACAACACAACTAGCTGTAGTAAATTTACCATATTGGTGACTGATGTCATAACACTCAATCGTCAGTTGATCTAAAATAAGATCTGTATCAAAACATTGAATTAATTCATCAAAGGAGTGAAATTCCTTTTGATGATTTAAAAGACTCATAGACACGTTTTCATTAGCATTTTTGATTAAGGCTTTTTCATGAATGCCTATATTTTTGACGATGATGACTTTTCTCCCAGAATCACTTTTTATAATTTCACATAAATCTAAAGGCAACTGAATTTCTGGATCAATGATACATTTAAATTTTTTATATTGATTAAGATGATTCATTCTATAATATTGAATTAAAAAGCTTGTCAGTACTTCAGAGGATGATAAATTAGGATCAACTTGATAGAAATAAGGTTGTCCGTTTTGTAATGAACTACCAATATATGTCATTTGATAAATGCAAAGCCATTCTGCACCTATTTGAATACTAAAAATATCGGTAATGTCATCATCATTATGCAAATGCTGCGATTGAACATAATGTAATGTTTTAATTTTATCTCTTATTAATGCCGCTTTTTCAAAATTCATCGCATCAGAGGCTTCACTCATTTCCAGAGAGAGTGATTTTAAAAGATCATTATTATGACCCAGTAGAAATTTTTTTGTAGATTGAATTGACTGTTCGTACTCCTTTTTAGAGATATAACCGACACAAGGAGCGCTACAGCGATTCAATTGATATTGTAAACATGGTTTAAGTCGATTGTTAAAATAAGAGTCCTTACAAGATCTTAAGCGAAATAATCTTTGTACTTGATCAATAGTCACTCTCACAGAACTTTTATGTGTATATGGTCCGAATAAACGTTCTTTTTTTCTTTTTGCTCTGACACTATGTAAACGAGGGAAATCATGCTGACTTAATGATATAAAGGGATACGTTTTATCATCTTTTAATAGTACATTATAACAAGGCTGAAATTGTTTGATGTATTTATTCTCAAGAATCAATGCCTCATGATCTGATCGTGTGATTGTGATTACTATTTTTTTTGATTTGGTTTGAATCTGTTTAATTTTTTGTGGAATATTAGTTTTTTTAAAATAAGAACGTACACGATTTCTTAAGTTTGTTGCTTTTCCAACATAAATTACATTATTGACATCATTGATAAAACGATAAACACCAGGTTGACAGGGAATGTCTACCAGCGAACTATCATGAAAAGGATACTCACTCAAATCAGTCTTTGATATTTTCCACTAAGTTATGACGATAGGCTAAATGTGTCAATTCAACATCATTCTTAATATTGAGTTTCTCAAATATTCTATATCGATAACTATTGACTGTTTTGGGACTTAAACATAATCTGGAAGATATTTCTTGCACCTTTAATCCATTGACTATCATAAGCGTTACTTGTAACTCCCTTTCGGAAAGTTCATCGAAGGGCGAATCGCCTTGGTCAGAAATATGTTTTAAAGCCAATTGACTTGCAATGTCAGGTGAAATATATCTTTGTCCAGCGTAAACTGAACGAATGGCCTTCACCATTTCATTAACTGTTGCACCTTTGGTTAGATATCCAAATGCACCTGCTTGTAGTGTTCTTGATGGAAAAAGATCATCGTCACATATTGTCAACGCAATGACTTTTAAGTCTGGATTAGATCGTAGTAGTTTTTTTGTCGCCTCTAACCCACCTATACCTGGCATCTTTATATCCATCAGCACGATATCAGGCTGGTGTTCTCTAGTGACTTTTAGAGCAGACTCGCCGTCGGCAGCCTCACCAACTACTTTGATACCTTGTGCATCATTTAGCAGCTTTTTAATACCTGTTCTCACTAAATCATGATCATCTACAACAACAACTTTTATCAAAACTATACCTCACTTGGCGGAGAGACAGGGATTCGAACCCTGGAAGGAGTTGCCCCCTTAACGGTTTTCAAGACCGCCGCTTTCGACCGCTCAGCCATCTCTCCAATAT
>NZEV01000009.1 GCA_002690495.1 Legionellales bacterium
AGTTTCTCAATATTTGGGAAGAGGTAAAAGGTGCCGTCAGCAGGGTGAATCTCAATTCCTTCGATTTGTCCAAGACGTTGCATAACTAAATTATGATTTTCCTGATAATGATCACAATGCTCTCTAATCATCGTTTGATCACATTCTAATGCTTCTCTTGCAGCATATTGTGCAATTGAATTTGGGCAGGCCGAGGTATGGGATTGTATTTTTGTCATTGCTGAAATCATTGTTTCGTCGGCAGCTGCAAAACCAATACGCCACCCTGTCATAGCATGACTTTTTGATACGCTATTAATAGTGATGATTCTATTTCGTAAATCAGGACATGCCATAATCATGTTACAGAATGGCTCATCAGACCAGAGTACTTTTTCATAAACATCGTCACTGATAATGTAAACATATGGAAAATCCCGAAGTACCTCGCCGAGTTTTTCTAATTCTTCTTTAGAATAAATGACTCCGGTTGGATTATTGGGACTATTGATAATTAATATTTTCGTTTTACGAGTAATTTTTTTTCTTAATGTTTCGGGGGTGAGTTTAAAAGACCGTTGGTCCTTACTTTGAACGATAACAGGTTTTCCACCAGCTACTTTTACCATATCGGGATAAGGGGACCAATAAGGTGCTGGAATAATGACTTCATCACCTGGATTTAAAATACTCATCAGCGCATTGTTGATGCATTGTTTGCTTCCAGAGCTCACCATGACTTCAGGAATAGAGAATTGGACTCCATTATCTTTTTCAAATTTTTGTACAATTGCACGTTTGAGACGCTTTGTCCCAGAAATAGGTGTATATCTTGTCAAACCATTATGAATCGCTTCAATACCAGCAGATGCAATATTCAAGGGGGTGTCCATATCCGGCTCACCTAGATTCATTGCGATGACAGGATGACCTTCCTTTTTAAGTTGGGTTAGGCGATTGGCAATCCTAAAGGATTCAGGTGGTTCGACTTCTAGAAGTCGTTTAGAAAATTCCATATTGTATGACTAATGACCTAAAATTATAATTTAGGCTATCCGTGCCATTGATTCAAGTTTTTTTTTAATCGAGTTTGTGTCAAAATAACAAGGTGAAAGAAGTATTTAAATTAGAAGCACCATTTAGCCCATCTGGACAACAACCTGAAGTGATTTCTAGTATAGTAGAACATCTTAATGAGGGCGTTCAGTATCAAAAACTACTTGGTGTAACCGGCTGTGGTAAAACATTTATTATGGCTAATGTCATTGAGCATGCCCAGCGTCCTGCAATGATTCTTGCACATAATAAAACATTAGCAGCGCAATTATATGCTGAAATGAAATCTTTTTTTCCTAATAACAGTGTTGAGTATTTTGTTTCTTATTACGACTATTATCAACCAGAGGCTTATGTTGTTTCCTCTGATACTTTCATTGAAAAGGATGCTTCTATCAATGAACATATTGAACAGATGCGTCTTTCAGCCACTAAGGCGATTCTTGAAAAGCGTGACACCATTATTGTTGCAACAGTTTCAGCTATCTATGGATTAGGTGATCCAAATGCTTACATGCAGATGATTTGTCATCTAGTGGTTGGTGATCGTTTATCACAAAGGGCACTACTGGTAAAATTAGCGAGTATGCAATATATCCGTAATGATATTGCACTCACCCGAGGTCATTTCAGGGTTAGGGGTGATGTGATTGATGTATTTCCTGCAGAACATGAAAACGACGCGATCCGTATTCATTTATTTGATGATGAAATTGAACGTCTTGAGCGGTTTGATCCATTGACCGGAAGTGTATTATCTGCAGTCAAGCGATTTACAATATATCCTAAAACACATTATGTTACTCCCAAGGAAACAGTAGATGCAACTTTATTTGCGATTGCAGAGGAGTTAAGACTGCGATTAACTGAATTAAAGTCTCAAAATAAGTTGGTTGAGGCACAAAGATTAGAGCAACGTACACAATATGATCTTGAAATGATGCAAGAACTTGGATACTGTACGGGCATCGAAAATTACTCTCGTTATTTATCGGGTCGTCATACTGGTGAGCCACCACCAACATTATTAGATTACTTATCAAAAGATGCCCTGATCTTTATCGATGAGTCACATGTGACCTTGCCACAAATTAGGGGTATGTATCGCGGTGATCGTTCTCGAAAAGAAACATTGGTAGAGTATGGTTTTAGATTGCCTTCTGCTTTGGATAATCGGCCTCTATCTTATGATGAATTTTTAGCACATGCACATCAGACTGTCTTTGTTTCTGCGACACCTGGAAAAATAGAAGAAGAGCTAACGGATGAGGTGACGGAGGCAATTGTTCGACCTACTGGGTTAGTGGACCCTATTGTGGAAATTAGGCCAATTGAAACACAAATTGATGATTTACTATCAGAAATTAATGCTTGTGTTGCTAATGGACAAAGAGTGATTGCAACGACACTCACAAAACGTTTAGCTGAGCAAATATCTGATTATTATAAAGATATGGGTATCAAAATTAGATACCTTCATTCCGATATTGATACTGTGGAACGAGTGGAGTTACTCAAAGAGTTACGAAAAGGTTCTATTGATGTTTTAGTTGGAATCAATTTGTTGAGGGAAGGATTGGATTTGCCAGAGGTTGCTTTAGTTGCCATACTCGATGCAGATAAGGAGGGTTTTTTACGTTCAACATCGAGTCTAATCCAAACGATTGGAAGAGCAGCTAGAAATTTAAATGGTCGTGCTATTTTGTATGCAGATAAAATGACCGATTCAATTAAAAAAGCCATTCACGAAACCAACAGACGAAGGGAAATTCAAACTCGATATAATGAGGAACATGGCATCACACCGAAGGGGATTCAAAAGAAAATTGATGAGATACTTGATATCCAAGAGGAGTTAAAAGTAGACGCAGAACAAGGCATTTTATCTGAAGATGAAAAGTTGGAGTATTTGAAATTAAACCCATACGAACTTGGAAAGCGTATGAAGTCTCTCAAAAAAGAAATGTTGGCTCACTCTGATGCTTTAGAGTTTGAGGAGGCAGCAAGGATAAGAGATCTCATTCATGAAATAGAGGCAGTTTTAAGAGCGCGTCAATAAAACCGGTCATGCGATCAAGTGCATATCTTTTTATGATAAGCACATGTTTTTTATCTTTATTTTGAGTATCTTTCGTGTTGGTCTAGGTTTACTGTCGATTTATGAACATGATCGATGGATACAAGCTCATGAAGGTAAACATGCTCTATGTTTTACTGTACAAAAAAATTTTTCAAATGCGTTTCGAGCTAAAGTACACTCATCAAAATCGTATTTATTAGATTACCAGATTCAAATAAAAAAGATGAAAAAAAAATCTTACCAAAATGGAGACATTGTGTGTGGATTAGTTGACTTATGGCCATATCGACCACTGTATAATCAAGGTCTAGTATACAATACACATTTATCCTTTCCTCTGCTGGCACAGGGGCGGTTAATCAAAGAAAGCAATCTGACACATGGGGCATATCAATGGATTGATCAATTAAGGACCACTTTCATTAATGGCATCCCGTCGCACCCTTTAAAACCATTAATCAGTGCTTTATTGTTAGGTGAGAGTCTTGAACAATCAAATATAAAGTCAGTGTTTATGCAAACTGGAACGAGCCATTTATCAGCTATCTCTGGTTTGCATGTTGGTGTCATATCCATGATATTAGCATATCTCAGTCCCTCAAAACTATTTCGGTTGTGTGGTGTGTGGACCTATCTTGTGTTGGCTTTATTTCCAGCATCTGGGGTGAGAGCTGGATTAATGTTTACAATTAAAACCCTATACCCAAAATATTCTATGATGCGTGTTGTATGCCTTACTGTTATGATTCATCTCATTTATAACCCATATGCATTATTTTCAATGTCCTGTTGGCTGTCATATTGGGCGGTGTTGCTAATTTGTATTATTTTGAAATTGAATCGCTTTTTATTTAGTCTGAGGCTGATTATTAATATGGTACCAATGACATTATTGCTATTTTATGAATGGCCTCTGAATTCAATCATTTGTAATTTATTTGCAATTCCTTTTCTGGAAACACTACTGATGCCAAGCATGACCCTTGGTGTGATCGGGGCCTTTTTAGGGGTTAATCAGACATGGTTTCTTTCATTGGGTTTTGCAAAATTACTGATGATCTTTTTAGAATACTTTAGTCATGGCATGATTTGGCAGCCGACTAATCTTTCATGGGGTTTTATCATCACTTTGCAAATCAGTATTTGGTTATTAACACTCTCTAATCGTCATCAATTACATGGTGCGATTATGTTTGGAATGATCATGTTTAATCCAATGCATAGATTAAAAATAGCAGATGGAGAGGTGGCTGTGATTGTATTTAATGTAGGACAGGGGTTGAGTATTCTGATTAAAACTCATCATCACCAGTGGCTGTATGATACTGGGCCTCCACAGACTGGTCAGCGTATCGTGATACCATTACTGCGATATTATGGGGTGAAAAAATTAGATGGTATTATAGTGAGTCATTGGGATTTAGATCATCGAGGTGGTTTAGAAGCAATTAAGCAATCATTTCCCGCTCCCGTGATTACTAGCGGTTATGAGGGTGATGCTGTTTGTCGATTAGGTGACTATTGGACCGTTGATGGTGTGCGTTTTGAGTTTTTACATCCCACTCATGCCCCCAAGGGTGCAAAAAATATACATTCTTGTGTATTGTCAATTCAAAACGCATCTTCAAGTATATTGCTACCAGGAGACATTGATCAAGCGACAGAGAATAGAATACATCAACGAATCGGACTATATCCGGTTGATTTACTGATTGCAGCACATCATGGTAGTCAATATTCTAATGGATTAAAATGGATTCAATCTCTTCGTCCAAAACATGTTGTCTTTAGCGCAGGTGATCACAATCAATACCATCATCCCCATCCATCAGTCATTGAACGTTTAAACACCATTAAGACTAATTATTATATAACATACCAACTTGGAACCTTAGTATTCATTGCGAAAAAAGACCAATCTATGTATGCTGCAAATCAATCAAAATGGTATTCATTAGAAAAGGTATTGAATAGAGGTTTGAAGATCTTTTAAGTAGCCTTCGTTATCATTTTCGATACCAACTTGTAGGAAAGTAATTAATTTATTTTTCCAGATTAAATTAATACCAAGATAGCTATTAAGGTAATTATCACCAGTTTGTCCGCCACTTGAAGATTGTTGTTCGCCAGAGCTAATATAGGTATAACTTAAATCACCTCGATGCGATGATTGATATGCATAATCAAGATTGAGTGAGGGTGCTACATTCCAGTCTTTAGAAAGTTGATAATTTTTAGAAAGATTTATTGCTAAGTCAAGTTTCATTTGTTGTGTGGATTGATCATTCACATTGATTGTATTATCTGCAGTAAACGCATTCATGTTTGTGTAGTAGTAACTAAGGATAGCATATGGAGAAATAGTAATTTGATTTAAGAGATCTTGAATATTTTTCGTATATGTTGCGCTACCTCCTACTGTGAAGCCATCTCTTGAACCAATAAAGGCGGTATTTTCATAATTGTCATTCTTATTATTTGAATACGATACCGAAAGATTAAGATTATCTGTAGAGTTGGTATTTAAAACGGTGGATAAGACAAGTTCATTTGATGCTGATCTCATGAAAACAGAGTTATTAGATGTATTACTACGATTAATACTATGGGTATACTCAAGGCTATGAGCAACTTTAGGAGTCACTTGCTTTTGTAAAAATACAGTGTATGATTCGGTTGACATTGGATTACTGGAGAATTCTCCAGAAGAAAAATCTCCTAAAAATTGGCTATACCATCCTTCACTATAAGGTAGGGGTCTAAGATCTGAGCCAACATATTGGAAGTCACTAAGAGTTTTTAACCCTAATGATTTTGCATAGGATTTGATGTGCTCAATTTGAAAAGTGATGTATTGTAAATAATTTGCTGATTGTTGGTTATTCGCTATAATCAGTTTAATGGATTTTTGAGACTGTTCATCAATCAGGGTTTTGTTATTTGTTAATAGTTGATGAAGTTTGTGTAAGTTATTGATGAGTTTATCAGATAATTGGGTAATGTGTTTTTGGTCATCAATGAGTACTTTTTTCATTGTATGCACAGCTTGGTTCATTTTATTTGCCTGAAGCTGATTGATGATCGCTGATTTGTCTTTACTGATAGAGTCTGAAATTTTTTGAAGTTGTTTAGTAATTTGTTTTGACTGTTGGTAAAGAAGGGTAATGGATCGATTGATATCGGTGCTGTCTTTAGTATGTTTTGATGGATCTATACTACCTGCATAGAGTGTGGGGTTAGAAATGTTAGAGGATTTATTATCTTGTAAAAATTCATAATCTCTGGAGATTCGATGAACATCGTGTATCTCAAAAAGTACTTTACGTACTTTATACCATATCTCTTCAACATTCCATATCATACGGTCTACCGTAGGATTATCATCTAGTTCGTTATATAAGCTCTTGATCAAACCTTTTTCAGCAAGCTTTTTAAAAACCTTTAGTTCAAATATTCCCGATATTTCTTGATCCATTTTGCTTTTGAATTTTTGACGTTCATGTCTATATCTTTTAAGTGCTATAATACGTTTAGGATAATGATTTCTTATTTCTTTTTGGTGTAATGTCTCTATTTCAGTAATAGTTGTACACGATCCCGAGCTACATGATATTGCCCAGACCGTACTCATCTGTGAAACACACAACAATGTAATGAGTAATTGAATTCTTTTTGCTTTAGATAGGTAATAGAACATATATATTTTCCATTGGTGTAGATAAAGATATCACTATATTGATAGATTTATTCAATTATTTCAATCTTTTTGATGTTGAAAGTGTTTACGTTGTTTAAACTGAGGGTATATTATTGGTTCGAAAGTGCGTCATAAAAGATAGTTTATGGCTACTAGCTGAAAAGGCATTATTTATTTTAATTCAAATAAGGTTAGAAAACGGTTGTGGACCGATTGCTCGGTCCACAATTTATGCCATTGTCATTAGAAAAGGTATTGAATAGAGGTTTTAAGATCATTAAGATAGCCGTCGTTATCATTCTTTCTTCCAATTTCAAACATGACAGTGAATTGGTTGTTCCATGATAAGTCAAAGCCAAGGTATGCATTCAAGTAATTATTAGAACTTTGACCAACAACTTGTGTGACGGTAGCACCATTAGAATACGTATAATTATTATCCCCCGTATTTGTTGATGAATAGGAGTACTCAACATTAGAAATGGGCGTTATATTCCATTTATCAGAAAGTTTGAATTGTCTTGATACATTGAATCCAACAACACCTTCCATCTGTTGACTGGACTGACTATCCACGTTAATAGATCCACCAGCTGTAAATGCTTTCATATCACTATAGTCATAGCTCAATGTACCATAGGGTGAGAACATTACACCCGTTAAGATAGATTGACTATTTCTAGTGTATGTTAAGCTAGCACCAATATTATAACCGTCACGAGTACCGACTGCATTTCCATTACTTTCATAACCGTCTAAGTCAATATTTGCATAGTTGATACCAACATTTAGATTATCTGTATTGCTTGTGTTGATTGTTGTTGAAAGCGTGAGTTGATTTTGTGCATTTCTTGAATTATAAGAGTTATCTCTTAAATGTGATCGAGAAATAATATATGAGTACTCAAGACTTGTAGAGACTCTAGCGTTGATTCTTTTTTGTAACTCAAGGTTGTATTGTTCACTAGTTGAGGGGTTACTTGAATTTTCACCAGATGTGAATTCACCAGAGAATTCGCTTAACCAGCCCTTATCAACAGAAAGCGTCTCAAGTTCAGATCCAATAAAACGTTGATTGCCATATTTTGGAATACCCAATCGATTTGCATATTCCTCTATCTGAGCAATTTGTAAGTTTGCTTTATCCAGTTTTTTATGGATCGATCTATTTTGTTGGAATAAAAGATCAAATTCTACACGAGAAATGATATTCATGTTTTCTGATTGTTGAGCCTTAATCATAATTTTATCAAGGTGTTTGATATTTGATTTAAATTCTGCAATCAATTTTTGCAACTTGGCTGATTGAGTAAACAATACTTTTCTAATTAATACAGCAGCATCATTTAACTCATTCTCAACAAGAAGCGTTCTAATTTCCTTTGTTTCAACGTTTAATTTTGAAACAAATTGATCAACATGATTTTCAATCTCATTGGTGCTTTTTGTAAATCGTTTAATTTCAACTTTTAAAGCGTTTACTTTTTGATCACTTTTAGACAATTCAACAGGTCCAGCATAATGCTTAATGGGTTGAGCATGCCTATTGGATGGATGCTTGCCAGTGGCCCAAGCTTTAAATTGCTTAAATGAGGCCATGAATGAAGAAGGTTCCTTTTGAGATAGTTGTATACCTTGAGTCTGGCCGTCGGTTGTTTCATCTGAATCAGATGTATTCATTTCATTAATCTCAGAGATTTCCTGATTCATTTCCTCAATGGTTTTAGCATTTTTTACTGCATTTCTCTTTGCATCTTCGGCTTTTTTATCCAATGTTTTGATGAGCTTTTTAAGATCTTTAATCTCTTTTTCAAGAAGATCAATATTAGCTTTCTTTCTAGCAATTTCTTCGATTTTCTCCTCATTTTTATCCATTGTGAGTAATCGGTTAATTACTCTTTGAACAGCATCTTTTTCAGCTTTAGTTTGAGCTAGCTTTTGCAGTTCAGATTCAAGCTTTTTAATTTCATTGGCTTTAGCGCTGGTTTTAGCAAGGTCTTCGATACGATTTACAGTTCTTTGAACGGCATCTTTTTCAGCCTTAGTTTTAGCTAAGTTCTGAAGATCAGAT
>NZEV01000010.1 GCA_002690495.1 Legionellales bacterium
AATAAACAATCCTAATAATGCAGATTATTAGGGAGGAAAGAAAGTAATAATTATTTTATTTATGGTAAGTATATGAAAAATGACAGTGATTAGGTGTTTTATTGTTGTGAAGATGTGATGATTAATTGCTTTGATGATAAAAAAAACTCCGAAAGATTGGGTCTATCGGAGTTTTCGAAATCACACAAATTTAGAACTTATAAGTGATCTGAAGTGATCCACCGTCCAGTGCGTCAATTTGGTAATTCTTAGTAGTGGCATCTCTGTTATATTGTGTATACTTGACACTTTTGAGACTTGCGGCAATAAGAATATTTTTTGTTCCAGCATATTCAAGGTTGAAGTATTGTTGTACCATATACTCTTTAGTTTGAGCGCCGACAGATCCGAAATATTTAGCGTAATAAAGAGCAGGTCCAATTGTTGTGTGATTGGTTAGAGGGATGTTGAATCTTGCAAAAGGACCAATACCCCAAGAGTTATCCTCAGTACCGTTTGTGTTATCGATGAATGAAGCAGTGAAGGATTCTATACCAACAGTGTACGCATTGTTTTTAGCATAATATGCAGGAGCAAAAAATCCAGGACCAATTTGAATCGCGTAGCCACCTGGGTGAAGTGATTCAAAAGATTCGCCAGCAAAAGCAGAAGCAGTCATTGCAGCCGATAATGCAAGAGTATATTTAAATTTCATATGATTTCTCCATTAAAATGTACAAAATAATAAACAATCACTATGATGCACCAATGTTAGAATAAAAATAAAGTGATAATGATACATTTATTGGTGAAATTATGGTAAGTGCATGAAAAAATTGTTTTTTTTTAAGGTGTGATGGTTAATTGTTGTGATGGTTAATTGTTGTGATGAGATAAAAAACTCCGAAAGATGAGATCTAACAGAGTTTTAGAAATTATACAAATTTAGAACTTGTATGTGATCTGAAGTGATCCACCTTCAAGTATGTCAATAGCATAGTTTTCGGTTGTAGCATCTCTATTGTATTGTACATAGCAAACTGGTTTGAAGCTTGCAGCAATAAGGATGTTTTTTGTTCCAGCATACTCAAGATTGAAATATTGCTGTATCTTGTATTCTTTAGTTTGTGCACCTACGGATCCAAAGTATTTAGCATAGTAAAGACCGGGTCCAATGGTTGTATGCTTTGTTAGAGGCAAGTTATATCTTGCAAAAGCACCAATACCCCAAGAGTTGTCTTCAGTACCATTTGTGTTATCAATGAACGAAGCAGTTTATTTGTCTTAAAGTTAATTGATGTTATTAAATCTATGGTGTAGATAATCCATGAAAGGGTCGTTAACATTGGCTTAGCTTGACTCAGTCCTTTATAATTGGTATAATATATTTATAGGTCCAGAAAGATTTGGTGGGCGTAGCTCAGTTGGTAGAGCCCTGGATTGTGATTCCGGTTGTCGTGGGTTCGAGTCCCATCGTTCACCCAGTTCATTTCCTTGGATTTTAATTTTGGTTGTTATGGGTTCAAGTCCCATCTCTAACCAGATTATTTCCTTGGATTTTAACCTTGATTGTTGTGGGTTCAAGTCCCACCATTCAACCAGTTTATTTCCTTGGATTCTAACCACGGATTTCATGGGTTCAAGTCCCATCGATCATCCGTTTTCTTAACTTTTTTTATTACCATCCTACTTTTCTTGTTTTTACACAGATTTGTTGTTAATCTATGTTACTTGTACGCGAGAGTGGCGGAATTGGTAGACGCGCTGGATTTAGGTTCCAGTGGGGTATCCCGTGAGAGTTCGAGTCTCTCCTCTCGTAAATCGCTTACACAAACAGGGGTAATCAAAAAATGACTTCATTAAAACAAGATGGCTTGAAATGCGAATTAACCGTTGTGATTCCTACTGAAGAGGTCAATCAAGCTAGAAAAGAAAGGATTAAGAAGGTAAAAAAAGAAATCCATTTAAATGGATTTAGATCAAATCAAGTACCAGATTTTATCATTGAGCAACGATATGGTAGTAGAATCTCAAAGGAATTATTTGAGGAGCTGATAGCAAACAACATACAGGATGCTTTTAAAAAGCATAACATTAATCCAGCGACTTCTCCTAAGCGTGAGAATGAATCACTTGAAATTGGTAAACCATTAAAAGTGACATTGAAGTTTGAAAAAATGCCTGATATCGAACTTAAGCCGTTTGATCAGCTAAAAGCTAAACGCTTGGACCCAAAAATAGATAAGAAAGATTTGGAAACTTGTGTTAAGGATTTGCTAAAACAATTCCCTCAATGGGATGTGGTTAAGCGGGAGATCAAAAAAGGAGATCGTGTTGAGCTAGAGTACACTGCTAAAATTGGTAAGGATAGCTATAAAAGTGGTGAAAAAATGATTAAAAGCGGCGTGATCGGGGAGCATCAAATTGGTGAAGCATTAGAAAAGAAACTCGTTGGTTTAATGCCAGGCACACAAAATCAATTCACAATATCATTTAAAAAAGATTTCCATGATGCAGAAATGGCAGGTAAAAAGGTTGATTTCGATGTTAATATCGTGAAGGTAGAAGCTTCTAAACCTTCTAAGTTAGATGAGTCATTTATTGAGAGAATATCTGGATCTAAAAAATCAGTAGAAGAATTTGACAAGGAACTGGAAGCATCTTTGTTATCTCAGGCAACCAACATGAGTAAACAGATGGCTTTAATGGACCTGGAAGAGACCATTGGTAAGACATATGATTTTGATTTACCTGAAACTATTATTCTTAATGAATTAGAAGCAAGATGTTCAAGGTTAGAGGAAAAGAAAAAGGAAAAAATATTGGCTGATGGGTTGAAGAGTAAAGATCCTTTGTTAAAAGCAGCACAAAACAGCGTTCGTCTGGGCTTGATCGCTGCAAAAGTTGCTCAAGTAGAAAATTTCGCTGTATCTGAAAAGGAGCTCACAGACTATATTTTGAGTTTTGGGCAACATCAACAAGATGTTGAGGGGTTTTTTAAGTGGTTTGTTCAAGATAAAGAGCGAGTATATGAGGCAAGAAATAGATTATTACATCAAAAAGCGCTCTCATTTATTCTTGATCAGCTACCAGTGGATGAGAAAAAGATCTCGTTCAATGAACTGCAGAAATTAGCAAAGGAGCGTCAAGATGAGTCAAAAGATTAATACTTTAGATATTCGTTCAAATTTACGTACAGACGAAAAGAATGGATATTTAGTACCAACCGTAATTGAAAGTACAGGTCGGGGAGAGCGAGCACTTGACATTTACTCTCGTCTTTTAAATGAGCGGATTATTTTCCTTGTAGGTGAAATTGAGCCACATATGGCTAATTTAGTTGTGGCACAACTTTTGTTTTTAGAATCAGAAGACCCTAAAAAGGATATCTCGCTATACATTAACTCACCTGGAGGTGTAGTCAGTGCAGGTTTAGCCATATATGATACCATGAGGTTTATTAAGCCAGATGTTAGTACTTTATGCATCGGGCAAGCTGCTAGCGCAGGTGCGCTATTACTATGTTCAGGCACTAAAGGTAAACGATTTTGTTTGCCACATTCAACAGTGATGATTCATCAGGTGTTAGGTGGCTATCAGGGACAAGGATCTGATATTGAAATTCATGCGAAAGAAACGATGCGGATTGGGAATTTAGTGAATAAAATTATCTCTGATAATACTGGGCAACCTATTGATAAGGTCAAGAAAGATACAGATAGAGATAACTTTATGACTGCTCAACAGTCTGTCGATTATGGACTAGTAGATGCAGTCATCGATTCTCGAGATTGAAATTTCAACTAGATACCCCCAGATATAGAGAAAGACATATAAGTCTGATTATTTTTGTGTTAGCATAACTATCTATGAAGGGAAGTAATTTATGGTGAGTAATGACGAGTTATTGAGTTGTTCTTTTTGTAATAAGAATCAGGATGAAGTCAAAAAACTGATTGCTGGTCCAGGTGTTTATATTTGTAATGAATGTGTCGACCTATGCGTTGATATTCTTCATGAAGAAGTTGATAAAGGCGTTAGCGAAGACGCTAAAGATAAATTACCCACACCTAAGGAGTTAAAGACTTTCCTTGATCAATATGTGATCGGTCAAAATGACGCTAAAAAAGTACTGTCTGTCGCTGTTTATAATCATTATAAGCGTATCAGTACAATTATGAATAAAGACAGAACAGTGGCTATTGGGAAAAGTAATATTTTAATGATTGGTCCAACAGGGTGTGGTAAAACCTTACTAGCTCAGTCTTTGGCAAATAAACTCAATGTTCCTTTTTGTATTGTAGATGCGACAACGCTGACTGAAGCAGGTTATGTTGGTGAAGATGTTGAGAACATTGTTCAGAAACTTTTGCAAAATTGTGATTATGATGTTGATAAAGCACAAAAAGGAATCATCTATATTGACGAGATTGATAAGATCTCAAGAAAAGGAGACGGCCCATCCATTACTAGAGATGTATCAGGTGAGGGTGTTCAACAAGCATTGCTAAAATTAATTGAAGGCTCGGTAGTCTCTGTACCTCCTCAAGGTGGTAGAAAGCATCCAAACCAAGAGTATATTCAAGTAGATACTGCTAACGTACTATTCATTTGCGCTGGTGCATTTGCTGATCTAGATAAGATTATCGTTCAGCGAAGTTCACAAAGTGCCATTGGTTTTGGTGCAAAAGTGCGCCATAAACAGCTTGATCAGAATCTAGCTGATATATTGCAAGGGGTTCAAACCGAAGATTTAATTCGATATGGTCTTATTCCAGAGTTTCTTGGTCGTTTACCAGTGACTGCTATTTTAGAAGAATTAGATCATGGTGCGCTTGTTCGAATTATGACTGAGCCAAAAAATGCTATACTTAAACAATATGAGCACTTGTTTGCGTTAGATAATGTTGAAGTAGAGTTTACTGACGGTGCAGTTAAGGAAATAGCCAGAAAAGCTATCGAAAGGAAACTAGGAGCAAGAGGACTCCGTTCCTTGACTGAAAAAATATTAATGGAAACGATGTACCAAATTCCTTCTATGAATAATGTGAGTCGAGTGGTGATTGATGAAAATGTTGTCAGTCAGGAGTCAGATCCAATTTTGGTACTCTCAACTGATACAAAGAAGAAAAAGAAGCTATAAATGAAGCCTTTACAAGATACAAAACAAGAATTATGTTTGCTGCCTCTAAGAGATGCAGTGTTGTTTCCAAATATGGTTGTACCACTGTTTATTGGCAGAGATAAATCTATTCGGGCAGTAGACGAAGCCTTAAAACAAGAATCAAATATTTTTCTAGTGACACAAAAAGAGATGAGTGTTGAAAATCCTACAAAAAAAGACCTGTACTCTATTGGCACTATCTCTAAAATTATACAGATTTTGAAATTACCTGATGGTACGCTTAAGGTGCTCATTGAAGGTTTACAACGAGCCGCTATATGGGATATTCATGACGATGGACAGGTTTTATCGTGTGTTGTACAGCCAAGAGAAGATAATGAAAGAGAATTAGTTGATCAAGGTATCTTTACAACCTCAGAAGGTGACCATGTTGATGTTCAGGTTTTATTGAGAGCATTGGATAGTCAATTCACAGAATATGCAAAATTGAATGAAAAATTATCCTCAGATGTTCTTGGTTCTATGCGTGGATTGAGCTATCCTGGCCGGTTAGCTGATTTAATATCGATTCATTTACCATTATCTATAGAACATAAACAGAATATTCTAGAAACTATTGATGTTCATGAAAGGGTAGAGCTTGTCTTATCTTACTTACAAAAAGAAATGGAGTGGTTGCGGGTTGAAAAAAACATTCAAAAGAAAGTGAGAGATCAAATCGCAGAAGATCAAAAGAAGTATTTTAACCGGGAAAAACTGAAGGCAATTCAACAAGAGTTAGGTGAAATGGAAGGGGATGGCGGTGATATCAAAACGCTCCTTGCCAAAGTGAAATCATTAAAACTTCCAAAAGATACTTATGAAAAAGTGGAATCAGAAGTGAATAAATTAGCGCTCATGCCGCCTATGTCTGCTGAGTCAACAGTCATTAGAAATTGGTTAGATTGGGTCATTGATTTACCTTGGAATAAAAAAAGTAAAACAAAAAACACCCTAAGTTGTGCGCGAGAAATTTTAGATGAAGATCATTTTGGTCTTGATAAAGTGAAAGAACGTATTATTGAATATCTCGCAGTACTCAAAAGAGTGAAAAAGGTCCGCGGATCAATCATTTGTTTAGTAGGACCGCCTGGTGTTGGTAAAACATCATTAGGTCAGTCAATCGCACGAGCATTAGGCCGTTCTTTTGTTAGAATTTCGTTAGGTGGTGTGAGAGACGAAGCTGAAATTAGAGGACATCGAAAAACATATATTGGTGCGATGCCAGGTCGACTCATCAAAGCAATGAAACGTGCGAAGGTGAAAAATCCACTGATTATGTTTGATGAAATTGATAAAATGGGTATGGACTACAGGGGAGACCCTGCTTCTGCTTTACTTGAGGTGTTGGACCAGGAACAAAATTATAATTTCGTCGATCATTATCTTGAGCTAGATTATGATTTATCTGATGTGATGTTTATTACAACTGCAAATACTTTAGATATACCTGCACCATTATTAGATAGGATGGAGTTAATTCGAATAGCAGGTTACACTGAACAAGAAAAACTTAACATTGCAAAAGATTATTTAATTCCAAAAGCTGCAGAAGCCTGTGGCCTTAAGGTGAATGAGATGCAGATTGATGATGCACTCATCACTCACATAATCCAAAGCTATACTCGTGAGGCTGGTGTACGAGAATTAGAGCGCTTATTTATGAAAATTGGTCGTAAAATTATCAAAAAACAATTTGATATTGGGCATAAAATGAGTGCATTGACCTCAAAAGACATTCGATCTTTTCTTGGGGCTGAAAAATTTGATCATGGTGTTGTGAAAACAACAGATCAGATTGGGCTGGTCCGAGGTATGGCATGGAGTCAAGTGGGTGGCGACTTATTGATGATTGAAGCGCTCACAATGCCTGGCAAAGGTGATTTGATCTATACAGGTAGTTTAGGTGAGGTGATGCAAGAGTCAGTGAAGACCGCAAAATCTGTTGCAAGAGTCAATATTCAAGATCAAGATGTGACCTTTTATCAAAAAACTGACATACATGTGCATGTGCCTGAGGGAGCTACACCTAAAGATGGCCCAAGTGCTGGGATCGCGATATGCACCGCTATTATTTCAACCATTAAGCAACAGCCAGTTGATGCTTTGCTATCAATGACAGGTGAGTTAACTTTACGTGGAGAAGTGTTACCAATTGGTGGTTTAAAAGAAAAATTATTAGCAGCTCATCGTGGTGGAATTAAAAGGGTTATCATTCCTAAAAAGAACGAACGTGATTTAGAGGAAGTGCCAGAAGAAATTCGTCAGGATCTAAAAATTTTCCCAGTGACTTCTATTGATGAAGTATTAAAAATTGCATTAAAGTAACCTGAACTCGTTCACAGCGTGAATAGACTACTTCTTTTTATTTGCTGGACTTTCACCTTCACCTTCATCCTCATCATTATGATGCTTACTTTTGACGATTTTTTCTTGAGTTGGATCAACATCTCTCCAAGTACCCGACGAATCTTTATGAGAATGTTTCATTGATGAACTATGTGTGCTTTGACTGCTTGTGCTTGAAATTGA
>NZEV01000011.1 GCA_002690495.1 Legionellales bacterium
TGTTACTGTATTATATATACTTGAAAACGTAACTTTTATATATTCAATTAATAACATAAGCATGCTTTTTTTAACTTAAGTTTTTATCTTTAATATTAATACTTTCAATTAACTCTTCATTTTTAATCTCTACATTAACTTTTTCTTCTATATTTATTGGGGTTTTTTCACCATTTTTTACGTTTTCTACCACTTGCCCTTCAGATCCTAATCCTTGTTTTTCTGAATCATAATAATTGGGCTCAAAACCTTTCATAGCATTTCTTGCTATTTCAAATTCTTTCTGAGTTGACTCTGAATATAATCGTTGCACTTCCTCTTCTTTCTTGACAAATTCAAATCATCAATCATAAAATAAACTTTTTTTCTCCTCGATATATTTAAAAAAACCAAAATCAAAATAAGTATTCACTCAGCTCTTAAAAAATTTAAGAAGTTTTACAAAAGCTATATGATCCACATTGTAAATAGAAGAGGCATACACATAATGGTTAGAAACCATCATCCCTGTTTGTATTTTATGTCCATTAAATCCTTCTAAATACATTCGTGGAAACATTAAATGTATAAAAGCAAATTTACGATCATAAGGTAATTCAAATAAAGTATTTCTACGTCAATGAATTGTATGGTCATTAATTAATTCACCAGAAGGCGTTTCTATAACATTAAATACAGCGTGTCTACAAACATATAATGCATGTAAATGAAATTCTTGTATATGTAATACCCCTTCTGAAACTCAAATAAAACATATGGCAGATATTATAAAAGCTATAAATTTATCAGAGAATTTATTTTCGCTATAAGCTTTACCCATTTTAATATCTTCTTCTTCTATATCAGTAAGTATACGTTCACTTATAAGTTCGCTAGATAAATCTTCGGTTTGTCTGCTTAATTTATTTTTTTTATTTTGTTCGTGTTCTAAAGTGTCTGCAATTGTTGTACCTATAAATTTAGAATCTAAAAATTGTCCTTTTGCATAAGTTCGTATACGTCCAGACATTCTGTCCAAATATAAATCAAAATAAAGAGGTCCGGAAGCTTTTTTAAAGATTGTAACAATTCTATGGAATACGTCAGAAAAAATAATGAAAGGTAATATTTTATAAAGTAAGGCATCGATCATATAAAACAATCATTGCGATTCTGAAGGCTCGTAAGTTGTTAAGAAATATATTTCATGTAAATTTTCATTAAAAGTTATTATAAGACCAAAAATAAAAATAAGCGTAAACCTTCTTACAAAATAAGAGGAAACCAGTCCTTTCATGACTAACTTACCTTCTTTGGTTCTAATTAATATTAAAGCACGTAATTTAACTTCTTTGCATAATTGGTTTCATTGTATTTTTAACGTTCTATAAAATCTACTATAAGGTAAACTTGAATCGTTTCTTAATAGATAAATATCTTTATCAATGATTGTTTGATAATGAGGATTACCGTAAATTGTTCGTAAGTAAGCAATTTGTTGTGCTATTAAACGTATAGTTTGCTTTGTAATTGTTATTAAAACACGTCCTAAAATACTAGCTTTTCATTTGTAAGCCAATAGAGCCAATGCATTTTCCTTGAAAAGAAATGTTTTTTGAAAATTTTGTAAAAAATCTAACCTATTTAAAGAATATAAGTTTTTATCGTTTTCAAAAGCTGTTTTTTGTTTTCTAAGATGATTGATGTATATAAAAAATTTTAAAGGTCTTGCAATTTTTGTAAACATTCTATATCTGTTTAGTAAAGGTAATTGTCTCATTCTTCCTATATAAACGTCTCGATGGCTACCTTCTTCCATTTTTATTAAAGAAAAGTCTCCTGCTTCGATAAATCGTTGACTCGGTGCACCAAAAGAATTAGGAAATTTACTTAAAAATTTAAGTAAAAGTAAAGCCCTTTTGTTAAATTTTAATTTACTTGTTGAAGGATATCGCTTTAAAAAAGTATCATTTACTAATACAGCACGTATATATCATAATTGTCTTGTTTTTTTCTTGACACGCCTCCATTTTAAAATATTTCTTTTTTTTTTATCCATTAATGCCTCGAAAAAACTTCGAGTTTTTAGCATTCAAGAAAAACCGGGAAATATATAAAAAAAAATACCTTTAATGTGCTTATTAATCGTAAGGTTAAACATTTTGTGTTCTTTTAAAAAGCTATATTTGTTTAAAAAACTAAATTTAGCTCTAATATAATTTCCGATTAAACTGAATAATTTATGGACAGCTTCTAATGTAGTCGGTATCATTTTTAATAAAACAAATTTTGGAGTTTTGAAAAAAACAAATTTAAACAACCATCTAGTAATTCTAAAATGAGGTTTATAAAACAATCAGTGACCAAAAGAAGCACCTGCTTTTCCATAATCTTGCGTTAATTTATTATTAGACTCTTCCGCAAAAACCTTCCAGGTTTTTTTTAAAACTGTAGTTCATTTTAGCATAAGTTAATTATTTTTTCTTGAATTGTTGCTTTTTTTTCAATTTATAAATCCACTAAATAATGCGCCTATAAATAAGACGTAAATTAGTTGGAAATTTGATTGGATAAATGCATAAGATCCATTTTTAGAATAAATCAATAATAACAGAACAACAATTCCAACAACTGTTGCAAAGGCATAATTAAATATGAAACCCGTTTGTAGTCTATTTAAACGTTTAGAAATCGTCTTGTTGATATTTACTATACCAAAGGGACCTAAATACTCAAAAAAACCACGGTCTAAACGCTTAAAAGTTATATTGTAACCCGAACATAATAAAGGTTTAACTATATAATGATTGTACAAATTATCGAACTGTCATTTGTTCACAATAAATGTATAAAATTCTTTAAAATTCTCATTTCGGTATAGTTTTTTTCATAGTTTTACATTATGAAAAAAATTATACAAAGTCAAACATAAAATTATACCTAACAAACTAAAAATGACAGGGATTAATTTTATATAAACAGGAAGAAATTCAGATTCATACATATTATAATTATTATTTGAATTATAAATAGCACCTTCAAAAGTTAAAGTTCCAGGACCTATAAATAGATCTTTAAATATATAACCAACAAAGACGCTCCCTATAAATAGTACAAAAAAAGGTATTGCCATTCTTAACGGGCTATCGTGCATGTTTTGTATTATCTTTTTAGAAGCATTGCTTTTTGCATAAAAAGTAAAATATAACAATCGAAATGAATAAAATGAAGTTAAAAATGCAGCTAAAGTACCTAATCAATAAGCAAAGTTAGCATGTAATGTATAATGCGCAAAAGATAATTCTAAAATAACATCCTTTGAATAAAATCCAGTTAAAAAAGGAAATCCCGCTAAAGATAAAGAGGCAACTAACATCATAGTGTAAGTTAAAGGTAAAATTTTCAAAAATCCTCCCATTTTTCTTATATCTTGTTCGTCTGCTATTGCATGTATTACTGATCCTGCACATAAAAATAATAATGCTTTAAAAAAAGCATGATTCATTAAATGAAAAAGTCCTACAGAATAGTTTGATAATCCGCAAATAAATATCATATAGCCTAATTGACTACAAGTTGAATATGCAATAATCTTTTTCAAATCATTTTGTAACACACCTATAGTCGCAGAAATGAAAGCAGTTAGACTTCCGAATATAGTAATTGTAATTAGAGAAATATTACATAAATCTATTAAAGGAGAACATCTTATTATTAAAAAAACACCTGCTGTTACCATTGTAGCAGCATGAATTAAAGCCGACACAGGCGTCGGACCTTCCATAGCATCAGGTAATCAGGTATGCAATCCTATTTGGGCTGATTTACCAAAAGCTCCTAGAAAAATAAAGAAATTAATAAGAGTCAATACTTTTAGATTAAAACCCAAAAATAATATATTTTCATTAAGTAAGTCACCTAATGCGAAAACAGTTGCATAATTTAAGGTTTTTAAATAAAAAAAAATTAATAAAATCGCAAAGAATAAAAAAAAATCTCCAATCTTATTGATCAAAACTGCTTTTAAAGCAGATTTATTAGCTTGTATTCTAGTAAACCAAAAACTAATCAATAAAAAAGAAGCAATACCTACAGCTTCTCAACCCAAGAACATTTGAACAAAATTATTAGCAGTTACTAACATTAACATAGCAAAAGTAAAAAAAGATAAATAAGACATGAATCTTGGTAAATGGGGGTCTTCTTTCATATATTCAGTTGAATATAGATGTACTAAAAAAGAAATAGTATTAACCACTATCAACATTACTGCAGTAACACTATCAAAAAGAAAACCTCATTTTACGTTTATATCGTCGCAAATAATTCAGTTAAAAAGCTCAATCTGAATGATGACACCTCCATATATAATATTGATAAATAATATTCAAGAAAATAATGCAGTTAAACACATATTAACACAAGAAATAACACAAGCTCCTAATGAACCTAAACGATAACCATAAAAGCTTAAAGTTAAAAAAGATAATAGTGGTAAAAATATAATCAATAAAGCCATAAAATTTAATTAACCTTTTATTGAGTTTATAAAATCCACTGAAATAATACCTCTTAAACGATAGAATACAACTAAAATAGCTAATCCTATAGCAGACTCTGCTGCAGCCACTGTTAAAATAAAAATTGCAAATAATTGTCCGCTTAAATCATCCAGAAAATAAGAAGACGATATGAAATTCAAATTCACAGCTAATAACATTAATTCTATCGACATTAAAATAACTATTAAATTTTTTTTCAATAAAAAAATTCCAGTTAAACCAATTAAAAATAGAATTAAATTTATAAATAATATATGATTAATATTTATCATAAATATTTTAAATTTGGTAATATTTACCTTAAATAATCAAATATGTTAATATTAAACTATGATAAATTTTTAAGTCTTGGGTCGGAATCGAACCGACGACCTTTTGGTTAACAGCCAAATGCTCTACCAATTGAGCTACCAAGAAAATTTAGCTATTAATTTATGTTGGAGCGGGCCGGACTTGAACCGGCAACCTTTTATATGCAAAACAAATATTCTACCAATTAAAATACCGCCCCCTTAATAACAAATTACGCTCTTAAAAATTTATTATATTTTTTTATTAACACCTATAATCTTAAAAAGATTATAGTTTATTGGTTATTCAAGATAAATACTGGTCAAGAGTTACACTTTTGACAACAATAGGCATAAACCCATGGTTGACTCCGCAAATTTCACTACATTGACCATAAAACGTTCCCAATCTCTTTAAAAATACCGATACCTGATTCAATCTACCAGGCACACAATCCGTCTTCACTCCCAATGATGGGACTGCTCACGAGTGCAGAACATCTGTTGATGTTAAAATTACTCTAATATGCGTATTAACTGGTAAAACTACTGGATTATCAACTTCTAAAAGTCGTAGTTGTCCCAATTCTAATTCTTCATCTGGAATCATATAACTATCAAATTCTATATTATCAAACTCTACTTTGTAATCTGAATATTCATAAGATCAATATCATTGGTGACCTATAGCTTTAATAGTAATAGAAGGATCTATTATTTCGTCCATCGAATATAATAAAACGAAAGAAGGTATAGCTATTGCTAATAAGACAAAACTTGGTATTATGGTTCAAATTATTTCTAATAAAGTATGATGTTCGAATTTTATAAAGGCAACGTCCTTTAAAACAGAAAAATATTTAGAATTTAATTTATATTCTAAAACGTTCGATTCTCTTAAAGAAGTTAACTTTTGACTGTAAAAACTATTATTTTTAAACTTACTTACAACTCCAAATTTTTGGGGTATTTTGAACCTATAATGATAATTTATTAATATCCTGAAAATTAATCAAGAAACAAAAATAAATATAACTATTAAAAAAAAAAATATATGATGATGTATATCTATAATACCCTCCATAATTGGAGTAGCAGGATCTTGGAATCCGAATTGTCAGTGATTTGCTGAATCGCAATCAAAATCTAAATCCTCTCATTCGAAAGGGGCTAAATGAGACATATCTCCTGTCTCAAAATGTTCTTTTATAAAACCTCAAATTGACATATCTGTTAATAAATCGTTAATGTACTCGGAACAAGGCGACGCATATTTTATTCACGAAGGGGTTAAATTAACGTTAACATGACTTTCATCTAGTTCAAAATTCATTTCAGCTATTTTTAAAATGACTTTTAAACCTTTTGATGTTATGTAAGTGTCACAATTAATATCTAATTTATTTTCTTCCGTATTTAAAATAATATTTGTTTTTACGTCTTTATTGCCTAGTTCTAAATCTGTAATAAATCTGCCTTGACTTTCTTTAAACAGCTCAATTAAATTATTATTATGTTTAAAATACGTTAAATCTATTTTAGAATTATCGAAAAATTGGTCTTTTCAAATATTTCCTATTAAATCATATACTTTATTACTAAAATAATTAAAATCTTTTTTGCTATTAATTTTAAATAAATAATGGTCGTTATGTCAATTGACATAACTTTTTAATTTAAACAATCATTCATTATTTAAGAAAGAGTCGTAACTTGTTCCATCAGGTATTTTTCAAAAGGGCACCTGCTGCCAATTCATTTGCGTGTATAATTCTTTTTCGGTTATTATTGGTGATAATATTTCGTAAACATCAATAGGCTCGTTTTCAAATTCTGGAAGAAAAAATTGATCTTCTTCTGCATTAATTTGAATAACTGTATAATCATTAAACTTAGATAGAGAGGATTTTTTATTTCAAAAAAAAATTTGGTAAGTATCTTCTAAAGAATAATTTAAAACTTGTCTGTAATCTAATAGTTCTGAACCTTTTATAGGTTCATCTAACAAGAAATCAATATTTGATTTCTTGTTAAATAATTTATTGTCTAGCATGTTATTTAATTCGTCATAAGAATATGGTATTCTTTTTTTATCAGCCATTTGTAATTCTTTTTTATAACCGAAATCAAAACTAAAATTAAAGGTTTTAAGTTTTTCTCAATGAGGTTTTATATAACTGAAAACGTTAATCTTTTCAGTACTAGAAGAGTTATTCAAGTAATAATTTACTTTGTTTATAACTTTTGAAGAATAATCTGTTTTATTAACGTTTTTATTGTCTTCTAATTTATCAATTAATTCCTTAATTCTAATCTTAGCATTAACTCCAGAATAATGAGTACATAGATCTAAATCATTGTCATATGTTTTAAGATCACTTGAATTTTGAAAAAAGTTTCTCTTCTTTACATTTTCATTGTATTCTACTCAAGGTTTTCATGGATATATAAAGTCTAGGAAAATATTTTTTATGGAATCTATTATTTTTTCTGAAAAAGTTAACTCTGGTTTAAAAGGAATGTTATAATTATTTGAATTTTCAACTACATTTAATTGATTTTCTAAAATTTTTAATTCAGAATTTAAATTGTTTATACCTGTTTTTAATAAAGAATTTGTTGTACTTGTGTCTAAAACTTCTGTATGAAAACCATAAAGGTCTACATCGCTTGTAGAGACTTTGTTATTACTTTTTAAATTATTATTTAGCTTTTTTATATCTTGAAAATCTACAGGAAGTTCTTCGGCCCCTAAAAAAGCATCAACGAAATTTAATCAAATCTCGTTTTTTGTATTGTTATTTAAAACTATTGTTATATCTTCATTGATCGATTCATCATCTCTTCACAAATATTTTTGAGAAAATAAGATTTCAAAAACTTCATTTTTATTATTTAAGTTGTTAAACATACGACCTGTTAATAATTTTTGATCTGTTGTGCTATTAAGCATTTTATGTAAATTTAACTCATATAACGATTTTGCTATTTTAAGAAAACTTCAATATTTTTCATAAGTGTCGATAAACAAAGATTTATTTTCATTAATTATGAAATGATTGAAACCTAAATCTTTAGAATTTAATCAAGGTGTTCGTTTTTCTCAAGAAAAGTCTATTAATAGGTTTTCCAAAGATTTATTAATAAAATGTTTTTGTTCTAGTAAGTTATTTGTGAATTCCATTTGCCTATGATTTATAAATTTTTGTTTTGCGAACAAAATTGGATTAAGATGAGATTCTTTAGCTAATAAATCGTTTAAATATTCTACCATTTTTTCAGCATTTCCTATACTTTCTATTTGTTCTATTATTAATGGATCTTCAGGAACATTCAACAATTTTATTGAATTAAATTTATTATTTTTTAAGTAAATAAAATCAGAAGGTATTACCGTATTGGAGAAATTTGCACTTTGATTATTATAAAGATTATTTTCTATCATATATTCAGAAATTTCAGAGTTTATTTCGAAAGGGTATTTAACATAAGGTATACTGTCTACGTTACCTCTTACTGTCGTAAAAAGATCATAAGCCGCATTATTGAATACTTTAACATCAAACACAGGATATCGAAAATTTTCTGATTCTATAAGATTATCATCTTCGGATATTTCTGAATAAGTTAATAATTTATCGCTTTCGTCCTCATCTATAGAGTTGTTAAAAGCTTCTTTATTTAAATCTTCTTCATCTTGTATTAATTTATCATATAAAGTTTCGTAAATATCATATTTAATTGTGTTTTCTTTATTTTCTTTTAATAATAAAATTTTGTTTTGGAAATCTGTAGCTATAGGTAAAGATTCTTCAGTAGTTTCTTTTTCGACTTCTATATTTTTAATATGAACTATAGAGTTTTTAATTTCTAAATCTTCTAATTCATCTGTTTCAATTTCGTTTTCATCTTCAAAAAAATCTATAGGATTTATTTTGTTGGTAAATTCTATTTTAGGTATATGAACATAATCTAATTTATTCTTATAAAGTCCTGTTTTATTTATATACAAGCTTTTTTTAGGTAAAAAATCACTACCTTCTTTGAATTCTTCATATTTTAACTCAAATTTTTCTTTATTTTCAGTATATATGTCTTTAGGATCTTTGATTTCTATATATGTTAAACTGTTTAATTTTTTTTCATAATCTTTAAGCACAGATTTTATAGGATTACATCCCGTATTAATATGTACTCCTATTACGGCATCTTCTAAGATTTTTGATTTTGTGATTAAATGAATATCTTTTGAAATCTTTTCAAATTTTTCAAAATCAATATCATTAAAATATATATACTTTTCTTCCTTCATTCTATTGTCTGTTTCTGTTATATCCATATACGTATTATTTTCTTTATTTTAAGCCGCTCCTCAATAATACACAACAACAAACAAAAATAATCACACAACATCCACGAAATGTCAGTACCAAGCTGCGGCTTCAAAACCAAAATGATGTGTCGTTGTAAAATGAAATTTGTACAATCTATATAAACAGACGGCTAAAAATATGGTTCCTATTATTACATGAAATCCATGAAACCCCGTTGCCATATAAAAAGTTGACCCATAAATACCATCAGATATATCAAATGACGCTTCAGCGTATTCAAAAACCTGAAATCCTGTAAATAATATAGCTAATAATATAGTTGCTATTAATCCATGCATTGATTCAGTTCTAAAACCACTAGTTAATGCGTGGTGAGCTCAAGTAATAGTTGCTCCTGATAAAAGTAAAATTAAAGTGTTTAAAAATGGAATACCTCAAGGATTAAAAGGTTGTATACCTACTGGAGGTCAAATAGAACCAATTTCAATAGTAGGGCTTAAACTTGAATGAAAAAAAGCTCAAAAAAATGCAAAAAAAAACATAATTTCTGAAACTATAAATAAAATCATTCCATACTTCAAACCACGTGTAACTGCCTTGGTATGATGTCCTTCAAAAGTTGCTTCTCTTATAACATCTCTTCATCAAATAGTCATACAAAGTATGACGAAAATTAATGAACTAAAAAAAATTATTTCCCCGTGTTTAAAAAAATGTATATACATTACAAAGCCATTTGTTAAACCTAAAACTCCTACTGAAGTTATTAAAGGTCAAGGGCTTGGGTCTACTAAATGAAAAGTGTGTTTTTGGTTACTCATAATATGTTTTATAAATAAATGTTTGTTTTGTCTCCGAGGTCCTGATTTGTATGCAATAACTTATTTAAACAACGGTACATTTTAATATTAATGCCCATAAATAGATTCTTTTATATATATACATATTAATACTGTGAAAACATATGCTTGAAGTCCTGCAATAAACATTTCTAATCCAACTATACATGTTATTAGTATTAAAGGAAATATTCCCAAAATAATTTGAAAATTTAGAATAGCAACAGTAAATCCCGAAAGAATAACTAATAGCGTGTGTCCTGACATCATATTAGCAAATAAACGAATTCCTAAACTAAACGGTCTAGATAAAAATGAAATCACTTCAATTAGAACTAAGAAAGGTATCATTGGTTTTGGAGCCCCTGCAGGTACAAATAAATGGAAAAAATGAGTTCCTTGTCTTTGAAATCCTGTTACTACGACTCCTATAAATAAAGAAAAAGACAAACAAAAAGTAACAGCAACATGACTTGTTGTGGTAAAACCATAAAAAGTCATACCTATTAAATTACTAACTAAAATAAACGTAAATAAGGTAAAAGTTAATGGTATGAAACGTCGTCCTATTCAACCCATTTGTTGTTTTGTTAAAGTTAATAAGAAACGATAATACTGTTCACTTAATATTTGTCAAGGTCTGGGAACCACTCTAGTATCTTTTGAAGTCATTCAAAAAATAAAAAAAAAGAAAAATATAATCAATATATTATAAACTGTTAAATTTGTGAAAGGAATTCCTTTCAAATAAAATATAGTAACTATATTGAATTGTTCTAATGGTTGAAAATAATTCATAATTTACCTTAATTTTTAATTTTAGCAGTTTCTAAAAAAATTCGTCTCTTTAAAAAACCTACTATACTTGTAGTGGTATTTACGTACTTTGACCTAACATAAGCAAATTCTGTTAGTAAAGTACGCGTGGTTTCTTTGTTCAATTTACTTAGTCTTTTAAACAATTTACAGTTAAAAATAACACTTCTTCAAGTATAATGTCGATTATTTTTTCTGTAAAATTGACTAATAACAGCACAATGACGGTGCGTGACTCACGTCTTTCAAAAACGAAACTTTAAAGTAGTTACTATTCTTACTAAATAACGTTTGGTTAATAAGATATAACTTATTATAAAAAAAAGACTTGTAGTAAAAACTTGGCTGTATAACACAAAAATATCTAATTGTGGCATTAATTCTATATATACGAATATACTATAGAAAAATTTACTAACTTCTGAGCAGGTCTAATCTTTTTCCTTTTTTTAGCAATGAAAAATGAAAATTATATAAGTCTATGTTAGTTTTCAAAATTTTTTATTATTATCTGTCAATTTCTCCAAATACAATATCTTGTGTTCCTATTATAGTTACAACATCAGCAATCATATGTTCCTTTGCCATAAATTTTAAACCTTGTAAATGTAAAAAACCAGGAGCTTTTATGTGACATCTATAAGGTCTACTTGTCCCATCAGCTACAAGATACACACCAAATTCACCTTTAGGGGCCTCAACTGCTGTATAATTTTGACTTTTAGGAACATAAAATCCTTCCGTATACAATTTAAAATGATGTATTAAAGACTCCATAGAATGTTTCATCATTGCTCTTGGAGGAGGAGTTATTTTGTTATCATTTATAGATACGGGCCCTATATCAATGTTATTTATACAGTATTCCATGATTTTTAAACTTTCACGCATTTCAAAAATACGTATAAGATACCTATCAAAACAATCACCGGTTATACCTATTGCTATATTGAAAGGAATTGTTTCGTAAAGTTCATAAGGTTGGTCTTTTCTTATATCTCAGTCAACACCAGAGCCTCGTGCCATTACTCCGCTGAAACCTCAATTTAAAGCTTGTTCGTAAGATACATAACCTACGTCAACCAAACGTTGCTTTCATATACGATTTTCCGTTAATAACTCTTCCATTTCATCAATACGTGATCTAAATCGTTTCACAAAATCATTTATGTCTGATAAAAGTCCTATTGGAATATCTCTAGCTACCCCTCCAGGTCGTATATAAGCCGCATGCATACGAGCTCCCGACACTCGTTCATAAAACTCCATAAGAGCTTCGCGTTCTTCAAACCCTCATAAAAAAGGTGTCATTGCTCCTACATCTAAAGCATGACACGTTAACGCAAGTAAATGGTTTAAAATACGAGTTATTTCATTGAATAAGACTCTTATATATTTTCCTCGTAATGGTATTTCACAATTAAGCATTCTTTCTATTGTTAAAGAATAAGCATGTTCTTGTGCCATCATTGAAACATAATCTAAACGGTCAAAATAAGGAAGTCCTTGTAAATAACTTTTATTCTCTAATAATTTTTCAGTTCCTCTATGTAATAATCCTATATGAGGATCTGCTTTTTTAACAACCTCGCCTTCTAATTCCAAAACTAATCGAAGAACTCCGTGGGCCGCTGGATGTTGCGGACCAAAATTCATATTGAAATTTTTGATTTTACGAATAGGTTCTTCTTTTTTTATAGTCTTAAAAGTCGGTGGGAATTTTTTATAAAAATCATATTTTGCAATATAAGTAGATAATAACATAATTTATTTTTTATATTGGAATCAAGGACTCGTAAATTCAAAATTACGGTACTCTTGAGTAAGTTCTAACGGCTCGTAAATAACTCTTTTTTTTGAATCATCATAACGTATTTCTAAATACCCTGATAATGGAAAATCCTTTCGTAAAGGGTGACCTTCAAACCCGTAATCAGTTAAAATTCTGCGTAAGTCAGGATGTTTCCTAAAAAAAACACCAAAAGTATCTCAAACTTCACGTTCAAGTCAATTCGCGGAATTAAATAAGGAAGTCATTGACATTATACTGTTCTTTTCTTTAACATTCGTTTTTACAAAAATACGTTTACTATTTTTTATGCTTAATAACCCATAAACTAACTGGAATCTGTAGGGATGACGCTTCAAAAAATCTATGCAACAAATATCAAATAAAGTTCTGTATCTAAAAACTAAATGAGTCTTTAGAAAATTTAAGACGGGTTCTACTTTTTCTTTATCAATTATAATGTGCAAATCATTTTTGTAAATATCAAATGATGAAATAAATTTAGGTAAAATATTAGCTAAGTAAAAAGCTTCATCCATTGCATTAAGTTCTCGATGAAAAGTAGAGCTTAATGATCAATTAGAAGTTAAATTAGAAAACGATGTCGTTTTTAGGTTTTTTAATTTTTCTTTATTAATGTTAATATTGCTCATAAAATATCTAATTTCAATCTAAAGCACCTTTTAACCACTCGTAAATAAATCCTATTGTTAATATCAATAAAAAAATAATCATTGATCAAAATCCAAAAAGATTAATATCTGACAAGACAACACTTCAAGGGAATAAATAAGAAATTTCTAAATCAAAAATTATAAATAATATAGCAACTAGATAAAATTTTATATCGAATTTACTTCTAGTATCTTCAAAAGGTTCAAAACCACATTCATATGAAGAAATTTTTTCGGAATCAACATTTTGTTTAACCAAAAAATAAGATAAAAAAAACACTATAGTAGCTATTATTGTACTTAAAATAAAAAATATTAAGATATAATAAAATTCACTGAAGATATACATAATTATAATCTTTATATTAAAATGACTTATTAGGCTCTTTTGTTGAAGAGTTAAAAGCTGTATTCGTGTATTTATTATCTTTTAAGAGTGCCGCTATATCGTTTGATAATTCAGAAGATACTCCATCTTTTACTGAATTTTTTATAGCATTATTTGTAAATTTTGGGTTATTTACCACAAAAGAAACAAAATTAGAATTTATAAATAACTTTGTTACAGATTTTAATAAATTTATCTGTTCACTTATCAATATATTCAAATCATTTTTTAAAAATTTTTTAAAAATTTTGTTATATAAATCCACTTTAAAATTTATATATTTTTGAATTTTACGAAATTCAGACACTTGCTGACATAAAATAGCATACCTATAATGCTTTAGAAAAACAATCATTGCACGGGAACGTCCCATAACAAATCGTTTTAATTGCATAATATCGTAAACAATCTCATATGTTTCTTCCGTAATAGCGTTTAAAGAAGTTCAAATTTCCGAACTTATTTTAGCTGTTAATATTGAAATAAAAGTCAAGACACAAAATACAACTATTATTTCGTCATCAAAAGATAAATACCCTGTGATTGCACCAATCAAAAAGACATTTATAAGTCTTTTTGACAACCAATGTAAGTTAAAAAACACTTAACGTTGGTTAGACGAAAACAACTTTAAAAAATTTATATATTAAATACAAATATTTAAAGTTGTCTTCACACCTAATAAAGAGATTTTGGTGTTATAAGGGTGAGAAATGGGACTTGAACCCATACTTTTAGAACCACAACCTAATATTCTACCTGTTAAATTATACCCACCCTTTTTTATTTTTTAAAGGCGGAGAGGAGAATCGAACTCCTAACCTATGGATTATGAATCCATCGTTCTTACCAATTGAACTACTCCGCTTTATTACTTTCTTCGTTGTTTTTTTTTACGCAAACCATTAAAACCCTTTTTATTAAAAAAATAAAAATAGTGAATTCTTATTTTTCGAGATTTAATAGCACGAAGACATCCCTTTAACATATAAGCAGAAGATAAAGGTACCATCGCCTGTACTAAGATAGGGTGTCTTCGTATACGTTTTACTTTTCTCAAACATTTTTTTAAAAATACTTTCATTATTAGTTCAAACAAAAAAATACTACGTTTTTTATTGAATTTTAATTCCGTTAAACCTTTTGAAAGTTTGAACAGAACAAGACCTTCAATGGTACAAAACGTAATAAAAATATTATTTAAACTTTGTTTTATTTTTAAACAATGTTTTATTTTTATTTCTTTTTTTTTCTTTTTTGAGTAGCGCAATTATTTTTAGTGTTTTGTCCTCGAACCGACAAATTATACATATGTCTAAATCCTTGATAATTTCGTATCTTACGTTTAAATTTTAAATGTTTTCGTTTTATTCTATTATGTTCAGAATTAACAGGTTTATTTGCATTCATTTCTAATAGATTTTTTAAATTTTCTAATTCTATATGAGCTATTTTAGGATTTAATAAAGGAAGGTTTAATTTTTGTATAAGTTTATTAGAAGAACATGAATCAACTCCAATATTTTCAGTAAGTTTTTGTTTAATTAAA
>NZEV01000012.1 GCA_002690495.1 Legionellales bacterium
CAGGAATAAATGTAAATTTTGTCATAAGTCTCTTTTCATTAGATTAATATGATTGCTCCGGTAATGCAACGTTTTAAATCTTATATGAACACTATATATGGGCTCATAAAATTTAATCCTCTTACAAGAAATAATTTAACAAAACCTTAAGTTTCATCTGATACGATAAATTCATAAACAACTATGGAAATCACACAAGCAATTCAAAATTATTTACAAAACCAAGGGATCAGTACCTTATTCGAAACGGATGAATGGTTGTTTACCAATGCTAAAGAAATCAAGTACAACAACTCTCCTTTTATCTCGGTGCATTATATGGATGGCATTTATTGGGGTATGGAAAATGAAAAAAAGATTTATCGATATTCTAAAAATGACCTAATGCATCATTTTACACGTTCAAAACTTGAAGCGATCGCTGAATCAAGTTTTTGGACTTTTTTTCTTCCTATGTTGATTTTTTCTATGATCTGCTACCTTCTATTCTCAGTAAATGATTTCTATTCCTTGATGATATTGAGTGCCCTATTACCATTCATTTCAATTGTGGTGGCATATTTATTTGATGTTATTAAAACAGCGCTGGTTTTTGGTTGTTCTGGTTCGCCCATATATAATATCGAGAACACTTTATTGCGTGATGATTTAGATCAGGACGAGAAATCATGGTCAATACTTTATAATATTGAGCATCGTTTCTCTCAACCAGACACCGATGAAAATACCATCATCGAATGTTTAAGGAGCGGTCAATGGTCAGATGAGCAAATTAGTCTATTATTTGGGAAGGAACCGAATGAAATTCAACATTGGGATACCGTGACCCCCTCTGGAATCACCATGGGACATATTGGGATTATTAGAAACGATCCCAATATTGTGACTGAATACCTTAAGAACACGAGGACCAATAACGCATTTGATTTAGTAAAAACTGCTTTCAGTATCGCTCATTTTGATTGTGCTCATGCCATTATCAACTGTCAACCAGATCTTCTGCATGACATTAGACTATATCCTACCTTTGATGCACTATCCAATATTCAATGTCAAGGTCGGGCACTAAAGACACTTCAGGGGATAATTCCTGCCATTGCAAATATCTTAACAGTCGATGCCACACCCTTTTATCATAAGGATGATGTGGCAGATTGGGAAAAAAATACAACAACTCCTTCTGCTTCAAAGATAACAATAGTTGACGTAATTGGACCATGCCCTAATCATTGACGAACTCATGAGAATTTGCATAAGATAACGGAATGTCTGAAGCATTAGTACTCCATCAAATCCATCTTAGTATCGCCAATCAAACTTTACTTAAAGACGTCAATTTAGTACTGCCACTGCCAAGTAAAACTGCCATTATCGGTGCAAATGGTACGGGGAAATCAACACTCATTCATATGCTCTCTGGCAATATCTCTCCAGATCAAGGAGCTATGAATTGGCCCAGTCACTGTCACATCGAGGTACTTGATCAAAACCCTCAACTACAATCAAAAGACACTATTTTCTCATGTATTGCACGAGGTTTAGGTGAGCGAGGTGATGCAATCGCACAATGGCATTTAAATCCAGAGGACGTTGAAACAATTAATAATATGGATGGATGGCCACTCATTCAGTCCATTGAAGCCTGTTTGCGGGAATTTAATCTAGCATCAGATCACCTGATCAGTACCCTCTCTGAAGGCCAAAAGCGTAAAGTAGCGTTTGCACGCGCAGTTATTTCGCAACCTGATGTTATTTTACTAGATGAGCCGACAAACCATCTGGATATGTCAACCATTGACTGGTTGATTCAATGGTGCCAGAACTTTAAAGGCAGTCTTATCATTGTAAGTCATGATCGATATTTCATTGACCAAACCTGTCACAATATCATTGAGATTGATCATCAATCTATGATGCGATGGTCTGGCAACTTTAGTACGCATCAACAAAGAAAAATAGCATATCTCCAAGATCTAGAAAAAGCCCGTGACCGATTAGATATCCGATTAAAGGAAGAACAAAGATGGCTTGAACGCGGAGTGACTGCACGAAGAAGAAGAAATATGGGTCGACTTCGAGCACTAGATGATTTAAAAAAGCAAAGACAAGCATTAAATAGAAATGACCGCACAATTCAGTTAAGCAATCAAAAAACAACCCATGCAGCTCAAAAACTAATGCAATTTAAACAGGTCTCTTTTGCTTATGAGAAGAATATACTTTCAAATTTCAACTTCAATCTCATGAAAGGCGACCATATTGGGATTATTGGACCCAATGGCTGTGGTAAAAGTACATTCATTCAACTCATGATGGGGACGCTAGCACCGACGAGCGGAGAAATTATCCGGAGTGATTCATTAAACATTGTCTACTTTGATCAAAAAAGAGCCACATTGGACCTTTCAAAAACCCTGTATGACAATGTCGGCGGTGGTCTATCACATATCGAGATCGAAGGTAAAAAGAAACATATTATTAGCTACCTCGAGGATTTTCTATTCACCCCTGATAGAATCAACACCCCAATGAAACGCTTCTCAGGGGGTGAAAAACATCGTGCTTTATTAGCAAAGTTATTTTTACAACCTGCCAATTGTTATATTCTCGATGAGCCAACCAATGATCTTGATATTGAGACGATAGAGGCATTAGAGACTTTTCTCATTGCTTCTAAAGCTGCTGTCATTGTTGTCAGCCACGATCGTACATTCATTGATCACATGGCACATAAGACATTGTTTTATAATCAAAATCAATTTATTGAATATGCTGGTGGTTATGAGGATGCTATTCTTCAGGGGGCCATTTGTAGTGAAATAAAATCTGAGTCATCACCAAAGAAAAAAAATGTTAACAAAGAAGACTACAAAGCGCGAAGAAAAATAGAAGATAAAATCACCAAAGAGGAATCTAAACTCAAAGCATTAGAAGATCGCTTAACGGTACCTGAAGTCTATAATGACATTGAAAAGATCACCGAGATTAAAAAGAAAATCAAAGTTCAAAGCACTCTTATTGAAGCACTGTATGATCAGTGGTCTTTATTTGATAGCAATTAACATAAGCATCATTGAGTGATTCAATGCCACTTAATAACACGTTTGATCTATAATAATCATATACAAGAGGGAAGAACAAATATGATACATGCTTATGCGGCCTTAAAACCTGGGGATCCACTACAACCATACGCTTATGATCCGGGCGAGCTTGGTGACCATCAAGTAGAAATTGATGTGGCTTATTGTGGAATCTGCCACAGTGACATCAGCATGATTGATAATGCATGGGGAATGAGTGAGTATCCTATTGTGCCTGGTCATGAAGTAGCAGGATATATTGCAAAAGTAGGCAAAAAAGTCAATTATTTTAAAGTTGGAGATCGTGTTGGTTTAGGATGGCATGCTGGTTACTGTAATCACTGTGAGTATTGTGAAGATGGTGACGCTAATTTATGTCAGCAAGCCCAACCAACCATTGTCAAACATCATGGTGGATTTGCAAATAAAGTTCGAGCAGACTGGAATAGCGTTGTACTTATTCCTAAGGACATTGAATTAGAATATGTGGGACCATTTTTTTGTGGTGGGATTACTGTGTTCAACCCATTAATTCAATATAATATACAACCTAAGGACCGTGTTGCTGTCATTGGCATTGGTGGTTTAGGTCATATGGCACTCGCGTTTCTGAATCAATTAGGTTGTGAAGTCACTGCAATGACCTCATCCCCTGAAAAGCATCAGGAGGCACTTGATCTTGGTGCACATCATACGCTTGACTCAACCAATCATCGTGACATGGAGGCACACCAACATGAATTTGATTTGATCATTTCCACTGTCAATGTAAAGCTGGATTGGAATTTATTTTTAAGCACATTAAAACCCAAAGGTAGACTACATTTTGTTGGCGCCACTTTAGAACCATTAGATGTCTCAGTATTTGCATTAATTGCCGCTCAACGGCAAATCTCTGGTTCCCCAGTAGGCAGCCCAAAAAATATCGCTCTGATGCTTGATTTTATTCAAGCTCATCACATTAAACCAGCGATAGAAATTTTTGAGATGAAAGATGTCAATACAGCGATTCAGAAGTTAAGAGATGGTCAGATTAGATATCGTGCTGTATTAAAAAACACCGCGTTAGAATAAAAGGCGTATTAATACTCATCATTCTCATATTCTTCCTCTTCATCAATGATTGATTGATCACGATTCCCTGGAGTTCGATAATATTTCACTACTAAGTAGGAAGAGAACAAAAATGTAATGAGTGTTGTCAGCTCTACTAAATTTGCCACTAAGTTACTAATATATTGTTGAGATTTAGCAATCTCAGTCACAAGGATTGAAAATTCACTGGCTTGACCTAAACGAAACCCAATCTCCCATGAAAATGACTCACTTTGCCCAATCCTCATGAATAAATATTTATAAATTAAAGGTTTTAATGCTATCAAAACAACGGCCAATAAAAATGCGGGCAGCAGGATATCTTGAATCAATTTAATATCGATTGTCATCCCCACCGCAAAGAAGAAGATCACAAGAAAGAAGTCCCTTAAAGGCATTAATGTTTCGGATAGATACCCTGAAACACTTTGGTGAGCGAGTGAAATACCTGCTAAAAAGGCACCAATCTCATAGGAGGCGCCAAGCGCCTCTGCTAGCGTTGCAATTCCTAATCCCCAAGCAATAGCGACTAAAAACAAGTACTCTCTCACTCTAGCAAAGCGATTCATCAATGGTTCTATTGCAAGATCAACTGCTTTAAAAATTAGATAGACTACAACAGGTACCATGAGAACCATCAGCAAGACAAAATAGGGATTAAAATCTGGATTACCAAGTTGGTCGATCATAAACAACATCGCAATGGCTAGGAAATCCTGAATCAAAAGCATCCCTATCATCATTTCACCAACATAGCCATGTTGAAGTAAATTCGGGGGTAGTAATTTCAGTCCAATGATTGTACTTGAAAATAGTAATGCAGCACCTGCTAAGGCAGAATCAAGATGAGCATAACCATACAGCCTTAAAAAGAGGTAACTGATTAACCAAAACAGGATACTACTAATCACACCTGGCAGAGTGACTTTCTTTAACTCATCAACTAACTTGATTGGATCAAGATGCAACCCAAGCAAAAACAACAAGAAAATAATCCCTATATCACCGCTATATTGAATGAAGCTATTTTCAACAAATGCAGCAGGTTCTACATATTGAACAAAAATACCCAAGATGATATAAGCAACAAGCAGAGACTGACGAAACAGTAAAGCAGCAGTCGAGAAGAACGATGCTCCTACAAAAATAACTGTGATGCTAGAAACTAGTGTGTTCGACAAACAGACTCCCCTTAATTAATGAGGTATGTTGGTCGATAAGCCGGGTTCTGTCGTGAACGATCATCTATCTGGGATACACATCGCTGTGCACCTCTAGCAACCTACCCGAATCTCATATGAGCCATATGTGAGTAAACTCTAGATTCTACTTGGTCTTGCTCCGAATGGGGTTTACCCTGCCGCAACAGTTACCTGTTACGCGGTGCGCTCTTACCACACCGTTTCACCCTTACCCTAAGGCGGTCTGTTCTCTGTGGCACTTTCCATCGACTTTCATCGCCCAGGTGTTACCTGGCATCCTGCTCTATGGAGCCCGGACTTTCCTCTACTACAACTAGCAGCGATCGCTTAACCAACATACCTTAATTACCAATGTAACACTGAAAAGCGACTAGTCGCAAGCGAAACTAGTGAAGTTGGTGCTTTTGACTAATCCCTGAGAGAAAATTCCATAGAAATTGAGCTGTTTTCTCAGCAGCGGCTTTTGCTAAAGTTTGTTCTTCAGGCGTTAAGCCATCCAGTAACTTTTCACAATCTTGACGATGTTGAACATCTGCGCCACGATGCACTTCAAAAAACTGAAGCCCTTCTTTGGAATGAACACCATAAAACTGAGTTAATCCTTCAATTTTCACATCTGCTACTTCTGGAACTTGTCTTTCATAAGTATATAGAGCGCCAAGTCCTTCTGCATAGCTGCTACGAGCCCATCTAAAAAAATTATCGATCATCGCTTGTGTAAATGCTTCTGGCTGGGTTGTTTCTGGATGATCAGAGCCTAATGCTTGAGCAAATTGTTTCCATAGCTTTGGGTGATCGTGATCAGTTGATTCTTCTTCAACAAGATTTTCTAGAAGCACTTTTCTCTTCTCGATATCATCACACAAAGAATGTGTCGCACTAATATATCTTGGAAAAGCAGCAACATGGTGATAATATTGTTCGGCATAATCTTTAAGGATCACACGATTTAATTCCCCTTTAGACCACGCTTGATAGAATGGATGCTTTAATAGATGATATTGATCTAATACTTGATTTAATTGCTTCGAAAACATAATAACACTCCCATTGAATATTAATCATACTGAATTTATTTGTTTTTTTCCACTGAAAAATCAATGGGTGGTGCAGATGGCTCTGTTTGATTTGTGCCTCCAGCAGGTGGCTCCGGTTGATCTGTGCCTTCTACAAATGAAACTAGATTAGCAATGGGTAAACTCGATATAGCTTCTACTGTGCTCGCTGCAGTTTCTGCAGCAACTGGCACTATGTTCTCGTTTTTATGATCCTCAAGCCATGTAAAGACAAGCGCCAATACACCGCCATTAAAAATAAGAGATAATGAGGACATCAAAGGAATCGCAAGACATGTTGACATGATCACAAGATCAAATACATTAAAAATGGTCGATAAAATCAGTGCAAAACTAAACATCTCCAGGAATAAAATACCAGCCTGTACAGCAGGGTCTTCCTTAACACTATTTTTCAAGATCGTACAAAAACGGGTGAATGTATGCAATCGTTCTTGCCTAATTGAAATCAGGGTCCAAACAGGCAACACCACATTGAGTAACCCAACAATGATACGTACTAAGGGTAATAGCACTGAAAAGTAGACACACCCCAAACAACCTAATAACAACATCACCCCAGCTATGGGCACCCAACTCGATAAGAAACCACCTCGATCAGGGTCCTCAACAATCAATTCTGGATTGGAAGAAAAACAAAACCAATCATAAGCTGATGTGATCAATATACTGAAAAACACTATTTTAGACACCATCATCACCATCCAAAGCAACAATGTGCTAATTGAAGCGAGAATAAACATGCCATGAACTGACTTAGTCAATTGTGTGATACCTGCGTATTTCAAAATCGATACAACGATGAGTGCAATAAGGTATGTTTTTACAAATAAACTGTTGAGAAAAATAAGACTGATTCCACCTAATGCATACATGATATAGGTTGGGAAAATTAGAAAGACATACGGCGATGTCACAAGTTGGGGCTGTCGTGGTCCAGCCATTTAAAATACTCTAAAAAAGTGCATATTATATATTATTACCGGGGAAACGCAAGAATGGCTCTTTTTCTTCTTCATTTTCACCTTGAATAACTTTAGGCACAGTTTCGAACAACAATTGAGATGCAGACCAGCAATTTAGAGGGTTGTCATCTGTTTTTAAATCCTGTCGAAGTAGTACTGAAACAATGGTTTGATTTAACAATTGAAAACATGCCAAAGGTACAAATAGTAATAGAAAGGACATACTTTCTTCATATTTTAAACTATTATCAGCTGTTAAATACATATGTGTTAAAAACCACAATGAAAGGCCTGCTGAGGTCACCATGGATAATACAAATATCGGAAACTCAATGATTCCAAACATCATCACTGAAGACACTGCAAACATCGCAAAGAAATGGGGATGAAAATCGGACCAATGTTTAAACTGAGCACTCACATGAAGACCGCATAAACTAAATGTGATCCACATTAAATAGAATACATTCAATGGTGAAAATAAAGTGCAGAAAGCAAATGAGAAGGTCATTGCAATAAAATTGAACCTAGACCGCTTCAAATCCTCTATGCTACTAAATAACACGTTTTTAAATCGAGAAACCATATCGTTTTCAACTTGATTGTGAGACTTGAGCCAAAGATCAAAGATATAGAATACTCCAAGTAACAAACCTCCACCAGCAGCCATATAAAAAAGCAACTCTAAGGTTGTTATATTAAATAGCGCAATAGAAATCATATTAATCATCGCACCATAAATAATGTTGAAACCTATGTTGGTATATATAGATACTGTATTTTTTAGTGCTTGGTCATCAAAATTCATAGCGTGTGTTCCTCCACATACACACCATACTATTACTCGACTCATTAATCAAATAAAGAGAATAAATTATACCTTTCCACACCAACAATAGGATTGACATTTTGAGATAAAGCAACCGTTACAATGATCGCAACTTGTCTTTTCAACAACATCACCTGATGCAACCCAATGAGACATCATCATCTCAATGGTTTTAACATCTGATCCGGAGCTCGTTGCTAGCTCTTGAGCACTCACCCAATCACGACCGATTAAACGCTTTCTGAGTTGTTTTAATGTCATAATGATAATCGCCAAATTTTACTAGTATAGTTTTGGAAGCCCAACACTAAAATATAATAAGCGAGTATACTGCCAAGCAACCACATCATGGAAGAGAACGGATGGGCAAATAATGTTGTCATTTGATAAATTGCAACAGCAACTAAGTATGCAAGACAAGTAGACCATGTCAATGACACTGCCGCCCATTTAAATCCCACCTCTTTTGAGATTGCAGCAATCGTCGACATACACGGGAAATATAGCAATGCAAAGACAAGGAAAGCAAAAGCACTTTCTGTAGAGCCAAAACG
>NZEV01000013.1 GCA_002690495.1 Legionellales bacterium
TGTTACTGTATTATATATACTTGAAAACGTAACTTTTATATATTCAATTAATAACATAAGCATGCTTTTTTTAACTTAAGTTTTTATCTTTAATATTAAATTATTTTTATAATTTAAATTTTTTGAAACGTTTGTAGGTAATTTAGATAAATCTTTTAAAGTGCACGATTCTTTGTTATTATTTCAAAAATTTCTATTGCTTTTACTTAATAAAAGATTTCATAAATAACAAAAATTCTGCAATAAAGTTTTATCATTTATATTCACTTCAATTAGAAACATATTCTTTTGATAAGATTTTTTCAAGTTTTTAATGTGAGGTGTTTGCAACGTTATAAGTTGTAATAACATAATATTATAGACATATGTCAGATCTATAGATTCAGTACTTATAATGTTAAAATTTAAGTTTAATTTATTTAAGTTTAAATTTTTGTCTAAATAATTTTTATACTTAACTTTATTACAATTTTTTAGTTTTTTTAATTTAGTATAATATGTCATTTAGTAAACTCTATTCAAAATTGAAGAAACCTGCTTCAATTTTTTGTTTTTTTTAAGTTCAACTGTTGCAGGACCAAAAGTACGAGTAGCTACAGGACTATTTTTTTTTTCAGACAATAAAATACCACTATTGTTTGAAAATTTGATAAAAGAGCCATCCCTTCGTGTATGATTCTTTTTAGTTCTAGTTATTAAGATAGAAGCTACTGCACCTTTATTAACTTTTTTATTAGGCTTTACGCTTTGTATAGATCCTATTATAATATGATTTAGTTTACCTTTTTTTTTTCTTGATGACTTTAAAACTTTAATACATTTAATTTTTTTAGCCCCAGAGTTATCCATTATTTCTAATTTTGTTTCCATTTGTATCATAATTTTAAATTAATATTTTATAAATGAAATTTCACTAATTTCATACGCACAGGAAGTCGTTTTGATAAAGTCTTAAAGCACTTTTTAAGCAAATTAATATTTATATCTTCGAATTCAAACAATATACGTCCTTTTTTAATAGGAAATACTCATTGCTCAAATTTACCTTTACCTTTACCCATACGAACTCCCACAGGTTTTTTAGTTAAAGGAGTGTTACATTTTATATTAATCCAGAATTGAGTTTTTTTGTTTAAAGTACGTACAATAACTCTGCGGGACATTTCTAACTGCTCAGGTGTTACAAGAAAATTAGCGCAAGCTTTTATTCCGTACTTACCAAAAAAAGGAACTACATAAGAATATTCAGTTTTATTATAATTTCTTTGTCGTTTTTGACAGTTTTTTCATTTAAAGTTTTTTTGTATAAATTTGTTCATAAATTTATTTTTTAAAGTTTTATTAAATTTTTTTCAAATTTAAAAATTTCACATTTTCTCGTTAATTTTGTTTTTAAAAATTTTATTTTTTTTCTTCGTTTCATATAATTTAGTGTTTTTAATTTATTCGATTTTTTTTTCAAATTTTTGTCTATTGTTTTGTCAACAAAAGTTCTATTTGTTATGATATTAAATAAAGCTTTATTATTTTTATTCGTTTTTAGATAACCACTTGTTATAAAAAAATAATATAAAGATAATAAGGAATTCATCGTTTTTTCGTAATTAGGAACTAAGTAATAAGTTCTGGGTTTTACTAATCAAGTCTTTATGCTATAATTACCATACCTAGTAAAAATTACTTTTTTATTATAGTCTAGTAAAGTGGAAAATCTATTAAATGAAGTTATTCCTTTGTTAAAAACTTCTTTACTAGCACGTAAACGTTTGCCGAATCTTCCTTTCATTATAATCAAGAATCCAGTTATGAATTCTAACTTAAGTCATAGAGACAAATTTCTGACAAATCGTTTCAAAATACGTAAAGGGTTACCTTTGTTATTTTTAAGAAAAGCTTCCATATGCAAATTGACAAATTCTGAAGTAAGTTTACTGGGATCAAACCACTGCATGTTTATATTTACAAGAGGCCTTATTCTGTATCAATTTAAAATTCGTTTAGAAAATTGTACAAACATTTTATTAAAAATTATATTTAATATTTTTAAGAATGTATTGCTTATTCCAGAAGTTCTTAAATGCAAGTCGAACATTTTAGAATTTTTTAAATATATTAAAAAATTTACGTTTATGTAATTTTGAGTTACTTCTAAATTATAATTAGCTATTTTAAGTCCTTTTTTTCATAAAAAATTTTTACTTATAAACATATTACAAACCATTTTCAATGCGAATAATAAAAATATTGAGTTTTTTATTAAAAATTTATTATAATTAGCATTAAATAATTTACTATATCTAATAACATCTAGTCGTGTTAAATTCGTATTTATTAATCTACCCATTTTTATTTCTTTTTATGTATATTTTTTTTCATTTTACGTGTCAATGCAAACTCTCCTAACTTTTTTCCTAACATTTCGCGAGAAATTTTTATTTGCACCATTTTTTTACCATTATATATATCAAAAGTATGATTTATCATTGTGTAATTGATAAGTTGAGATCTATAATTCTTAAAATTTTTCATTTATATTTTTGTTATACGTTTTTTAGAGGTTGTACGTTTTCCTTTAGTTAATCATCCTCACGGTGATACAGATGGTCTTCCTCCAGAAGTCTTTCCTTCTCCTCCTCCATGAGGATGATCTACTGGATTCATTGCAACACCTCTTACTGTGGGGCGAATTCCTTTATGTCTTGAAATACCAGCTTTTTTTCAGTCGATCAGTTTGTATTTAGGATTACCACATCTGCCGAAAGTAGCTATTCAATTTTCAGGAAAAATCTTTATAAATTTAGAACGCAACCTAATAAAAACTTTTCCATTTTCTTTTTTTAGAAGCTTACCATAAGTTCCGCTAGATCTTAAGTATATAGGATTTTCGTTTTTTGAATCTCTAATAGCGTGAATTTCAGAGCCTAAAGGTACATCTCTTAAGAAAAGATCGCTACCAAGGCTAATTGCTTTTTTATCAAAACAAAATGTAGTTTTTGTATTATCTAAACCTTGTGTAGCTATCCTAAATTTTATCGTTGTATTATTTTCTAAAATTAAAATCAATTTATTGTTTGATTTAGTATTTTTTAACTCTGAAATTACTTGGAAATGTTTAGTATCTGTAGTATAACAAAAAAGACGTGATCTCTTTTTAGCACCACCTTCTTTATGTCTCACGGTTATTTTTCCTTGATTATTTCGACCAGAGGTTACCCTTGTAAATTTTGTTAATTTTTTTTTATACATAATAAAAAAATTTTAAACTTAATTTATTCCAATGTTTCTAAAATAACACCAGCGCCTATAGTTAAACGACTTTCTCGAATTGTAAACTTTAACCCTTTTGTCAAAGCTAAAGGAGTAATTAAATTTATTTGTAATTCAACGTTATCACCAGGCATTACAGTTTCTAAATTTTCTGGAAATTCAAAAAAGCCTGTAACGTCTGCAGTTCTTATGAAAAACTGAGGTCTGTAATCAGCAAAAAAAGGCTTATGTCTTCCACCCTCTTCTTTAGTTAGTACATAAATTTTAGCTTTAAATTTTTTATAAGGTTTTATACTGTTAACTTTAGCGACGACTTGGCCTCTCCTTACTTTGTCACGTTTAAGTCCGCGTAAGAGTAAACCGACATTTTCCCCAGCTTCAGCTAATGCAACTTCTTTATGAAACATTTCAACACCTATACAAGTAGTTTTTATGTCGTCATCAAATCCTAATATTTGAACTTCTGTTCCAGATTCTATAGAACCCTGATCTATTCGTCCAGTCACTACGGTACCTCTACCTGATATTGAAAAAACGTCTTCAATAGGCATTAAAAAATCTTTATCAGTATCACGTTTAGGTTGTTTGATGTAATTATCTACATTATTCATTAGTTCAATAATTGATTGATTTCCTAATTTTGAAGGTTCAGTTTCTTCTAAAGCTAATTTAGCTGAACCATTAATAACCGGTAATTCAAATCCAGGAAATGAGTAAGTTTCTAGTAACTCGCGAGTTTCATATTCAACAAGTTCTAGCAGTTCTTTGTCTGTCAAAATATCAACTTTATTCAAATATACTAAAACATAAGGAATTCCTATTTCGCGAGCTAAAATGACGTGTTCTCTCGTTTGCTCTTGAGGACCATCAGTTGCTGCTACGACTAAAATAGCACCATCCATTTGAGCAGCCCCTGTAATCATGTTTTTAATGTAATGCTGATGACCTGGACAATCTATATGAGCATAATGTCTATTTTCTGTTTCATATTCAACATGGGCGGCTGTTATTGTGATACCTCTTTCTTTTTCTTCTGGAATTTTATCTATATCGTTATATCCTTTGAATTGGCTAAACCCTTTTTCACTAAGTACGCGAGTTATAGCAGCTGTTAATGTTGTTTTACCATGATCAACATGACCTATAGTACCTACATTACAATGAGGTTTTTTTTTATTGTGAGTTTTATTCATAGTTTTATGAGTAATATTTTAATAGCGGAATTGAAGTTCTGTTTTCTTTAATTATTTTATAAACCATATGTTTTTTCTGTTTTATTTTTTTACTTTTAATCATTGTTTCCTGAACAACTTCATTAATTTTTGAATCTAACGTTAAAGCATTTGATTCTTTAATAAGTTCAGAATATCAACGAAGTGCTAATTTTTTTTTTTCAATTTGGTTTAATAATTTAGGAAAAATAATAGTTCTTCTTTTTAGTTTTTTAACTTTATAAAAGACTAGAGGTTTAAATTTTGATAAAGTTATTAAAAAAAAAGATTTGAGACGTATTTTTGAGTTTTTTAGTCTTAAATTTTTTTTTAAATGAGAAGTTGTCTTAATCTTCAATTTTTGGTTTTTACCATTTTTACTTAATAAATTATTTAATTTATTATATATAAAAGGAGTTTTTATTAAAATCTTTTCTTCAGGTTTGTATTTATATTTAAAATCGTATATCATAAATTAAATTTTTATGTTTCTTTTAATTCCGTATTTAGATCGACTTTTATTTCTTGATATTCTTTCTTTTATAGAAAAATCATATTTGCCTTTTACTAATTTATAACGAACACCTGGGAGATCATTAGCACGTCCCCCTCTTACGAGAACCATTGAGTACTCTTGTAAATTATGCCCTATACCAGGAATAGCTGCAGTTATTACCTTCTTGTTGTCAACTTTGACTCTAGCTATTTTTCTGATTGCAGAATTTGGTTTTTTAGGTTTCGTTGTAGTAACTTTAATACAAATTCCTTTTCTAAAAGGTGTTTTACTTAATAAAGGTGTGGGTTTGTATGGTTTTTTTTTAGGTCTACGATTTTTCTTAGCTAACTGATTTATGCTTGACATTTTTTATACTATTCAATAAAATAAAGAAATTCAAATTATTTACCTTCTTTAAATTCGACAATGGCTTCGTTAGCAATTGAAATAAATTAGTTACATTAGTTTCTTGATTCGTTAATAAAGATAAATTTTTAACATATTGAAATGAAAAAAAAATGTTTTGTTCTACAATAGTAAATAATATATTTTTCTTGTTATCTAATAAAAACTGGTTTAATTCTTTTTTATCAATTAAAACTAAAAATACATCATTTAATATTATGTTATTAAAAAGCTTATTATTTAACAATTTAGAAACTAGTTTTGTTTTAAGTTTTATTACTTTGGTATCTGTATTATTTGATGTAAATACTAGGGAGCTACAGAAAAAAACTAGCTCTTTTGTTTTAATCAAATTTGTTAAAGTTGAAATATTAAGATAATTCAATTGCTTATTCATCTTTAAGTGTTTTATTATTAACTTTTAAATAACCTAAAAACGTCTTAGGATTTATTGTTTTTCTAAATTTAGCATTAATAAGTGTAATCTTAAATAAATCAAGTAAATTTATTTTATTTTCGTTTTTTAAACTCAATTGCAATAAAAAATTAAAAGGTATATTTATTAATTCTATAACGAATGTTTTGTCTTTTTTTATATAAACTAAAGTATTGATTAAAACACCCTTCGGTAAATACTTAGTTTTACTGTTAAATTCATCGCAAAATTGTTTTATTTTAACACCAAATTGACCCAAAATTGTCCCTACAGGAGGTCCCATTTTAACTTCCTGAGCGGGCAATCTTAATTTTAAAATTCTTAAAAAATTATTAGACATTTATTAATAATTTTCTCTAAGCAAGAGGAAAGGGACTTGAACCCCTAACTACGGTTTTGAAAACCGTTGTTTTACCATTAAACTATCCTCTCTATATTGTATGTTTTTATTAAACACATTTTCACCTAAGCCCTGTGAAATGTATTTAATTAGTTAAAAGCGTTGTGTCCCTCTGTTCTTTTAAATTGAACTTTTACGTCGTTAACTATAACATCTAATACTTTAAACTCAACTTTTTTATCTGATAATAAAAAGAAAGGTTTAAATAAATTAGTGTCATTTAAATAGCTAAAAATAGCTTTTTCAAACTCATTTATTTTATTTATTTTAACAGATTCTAGATGTCCTTGAACTCCCGCGTAAATAGATACGATTTCTTTATCTAAAGATAAAGGAGCGTATTTGTTTTGTTTTAGTAATTCAGTTAAACATTTTCCTTTGTTTAAAAGTCTTTGAGTTGATTTATCTAAGTTATCTCCAAATTGTTCAAATCCCGCAATTTCTCTATACTGAGCTAGTTCTAGCTTTAATGAACCAGAAACACTTTTCATTGTTTTATTTTGGGCAGCTGAACCTACACGGCTAACAGATAATCCAGCATTTAAAGCAGGTCTTATACCTTTATGGAATAATGAAGTTTCTAAAAAAATTTGACCATCTGTTATACTAATAACATTTGTTGGTATATAAGCAGAAACATCTCCAGCTTGAGTTTCTATAACAGGCAATGCTGTTAATGATCCTGCTCAGCAATAATTTTCATTTAATTTAGCCGATCTTTCTAGAAGTCTTGAATGTAAATAAAATACATCTCCCGGATATGCTTCTCGACCTGGAGGTCTTCTTAAAAGAAGTGACATTTGTCGGTAAGCCACGGCATGCTTACTTAAATCATCGTAAGTTATTAAAACACCAGCTCCTCGAGTCATTAAGTGTTCACCTAAGGTACATCCTGAATATGGTGCTAAGAATTGCAAAGTAGCTGATTCAGATGCAGTAGCAGCAACAATAACTGTATATTCTAAAGCACCTTTTTCTCTTAAGATTTCAACTATTTGAGCAACGGTTGATCTTTTTTGTCCAATAGCCACGTAAATACAGTGAACATGACTTTCTGGATTAAAATTTGTTTTTTTTTGGTTAATTATGGTATCAATAGCAATAGTAGTCTTTCCTGTGGAACGATCTCCTATTATAAGTTCACGCTGTCCTCTACCAATAGGAATTAAACTATCTACAGATTTAATTCCTGTTTGCATTGGTTCATGGACACTTTTTCTGCTAATAATACCAGGTGCTTTTAGCTCGACGGGACGGTATTGGATATTTTTAATAGGACCTTTTCCATCAATAGGATTTCCTAAAGCGTCGACAACTCGTCCTAGCATCTCAGATCCTACTGGGAACTCGACTAAGGCGCTAGTTCCTTTAACTTTGTCACCTTCCTTGACAAGTCTATCGTTACCAAAAATAATAGTTTGAACTGAGTCTTCATTTAAATTTAAAGCCATTCCTTTCATTTTTGAATCAATAAATTCAATCAATTCTCCGGCTTTAATATTGTTCAAACCATATATAGTAGCGACTCCGTCTTTAACAGAAAGAACTTGTCCTATATCCTCGCCTTTTTGATAATCTTTTCCAGCTATTAATTTATATATTTCATATTCTAAACTAACTTTTTTAGCCATAAAAGATTACAAAAGATATGATGTTTGTATCTAAAGGTCAATAAGAACAACCTTTGGTAGAAGAGGGCTTTTTCTATTTAATAATAATATTATGTCGCGTACACAGACGAGATTCTAGAATTAAATGCAAAAGACTGCATTACTTGAGAGTTAAATAAGTATTTAAAAATTTATTTTTTTTATTAAGCACACTTAAAAATAAATATAAGTTCTATAAACTAGACACAAAAAAACAAGTATGAGGTTTATCAAAAAGTATCCTCTCTTGTCCACATTGCATCATACAGTTATTAGCTATCCAGTTCCTATAAATATAACCTATTTTTGGAACTTTGGTGTTCTTGCTGCAGTTTGTTTAATTATTCAAATAATAACTGGTATTTTTTTGGCGATGCATTACGTTGCACACGCTGATTTAGCATTTATAAGCGTTGAGCATATAATGCGCGATGTTAACTACGGGTGATTAATTCGATACATTCATGCGAACGGAGCATCTATGTTCTTTTTAGTCGTATACGTTCACGTTTTCAGAGGCCTTTATTACGGTTCATATATGTATCCTAGACAAATTCTGTGATGCATTGGTGTTATCATTTTGTTAATAATGATTTTAACAGCATTTATGGGTTATGTTTTACCTTGAGGACAAATGAGTTTTTGGGCAGCAACTGTTATAACAAATTTAGCATCAGCTGTACCTGTTATAGGTGATTCTATTGTCTATTGATTATGAGGAGGTTTTAGTGTAGATAACCCAACTCTAAACAGATTTTTCAGCTTGCACTATCTATTTCCTTTTATTATTGTAGCATTAGTAGGTTTACATATTATTTTTTTACATGAAAACTTTTCAAATAATCCGCTAGGTATTAAATCAAATACGGACCAAATACCATTTGGCCCTTATTTTTTAATTAAAGATCTATATGGAGTAATATTATTTTTAATGTTTTTTTCTGTATTTTTATATTTTGCTCCAAATTATTTAGGTCACACTGACAATTATATACCAGCAAATCCTATGGTAACACCTACCCATATTGTTCCTGAGTGGTATTTTTTACCATTTTATGCGATTTTAAGATCTGTTCCTGATAAATTAGGGGGTGTTATCTTATTATTGGCATCTATTTTAATATTATTAGGTTTACCTTTTATAACTAAATCAGACATAAGAAGTTCTAGTTTTAGGTTGTTGCACAAAATATTCTTTTGAATCTTTTTTTTTGACTGTTTAATTTTAGGTTGAATAGGAGGTAAAAGTATAGAAACTCCTTTTTATGAATTAGGCCAAATAGCTACAGGTTTTTATTTTGCTTATTTTTTAATAATTTTACCAGGTTGTAATTTATTAGAAAATATCTTTTGAAAACGTTATAGTAATTAAATGAAATTAAACATTAATATAAAATTAATAGGGGCTTTAACTTCTAAACCTTACGCCTTTACAAGTAGATCTTGGGAATTAGACAAAAACGATTCCATAGATGTTTTCGATTCTATGGGCTCAAATTTGGTAGTAAATTTTAAGGGTTTAAAAATTGTTAGAGTGCTACCAGGAATTAATGATTTGCTTAATCAAGAGTGAATTACAAATAAAGCTCGTTTTTCTTTTGAAGGGTTTTACAAATGAAGATTTACCGTTCCTTTGTTAAAAAAAGGTAATATTTTTAAACCAATTAGTTGATCTGAAAGTTTTAATAAAATATCCAAAGAATTAATGTCTAGTGGTAATAATATTGATTTTTATTCAGGAGATTTAGACAGACTTAGTTTTAGCGCTTTAAATTTATTCGCAAATAATTTGTATGGAAAAAATGTATTTAATTTGTCTAACGAACTAACATTAAATTCAAATATTTTAAATGATAATGGTTTGAACTTTAACTATTCTGATATACATAAATTGAAAAATGTATTTGTATTTAATTGTAATTTAAGGTTTGAACAACCATTGTTAAACGTATATCTACGTAATAACAACGTAAAAGTGTTTATGTTAGGTTCTTTTTTTAATGCTAATTATGCAAAATATTTATTAGGTAATAACAGCACGCAATTGTTAAATTTAATTAAAGGAAAACATCCTTTTTGCTTTGAGGTTATAAAAAATATTAAGTTAAATATTAAATGTAATCTTATTATTGGGCAAGACTTTTTTAAAAGATCGGATAGTTTTATGTTTCTGTACTATTTTAAAACTAATGACATATTTATTTTGAATATATTAGCTAAAACACTATATGACCAAAGCAAAAAAACAGAAAACAGTTTTTCGATTTTAAACAATAAAAATCATTTAAAAAATAACATAAAAAAAGTTAATTTTTTAGTTGGAAATTTTTCAAGGGTTGACAAAAGGTTTATTAACAATAGCAAATATTTTAATGTATTTCAAGGAAGTCATAATAAAAAAGAATTAAGACACATAAATTTGATTTTGCCAACAAGTAATCATTATGAATCAACTTCAATTTTTTCTAATAGTTTATGGTTTAAACAACAAACTTTTAAAATTATACAATCTCCTCAAATAACACGCCCTCATTGACAGATATTAAAAGCATTGTCAGATTACTTATTTCAAAAAAGCAAAATCAAGACTAAACTAGAACTTAACGATATAGACGATATTATAAATTACACTACTAAAATCAAGAATTGTGATTGAAAATTAGAATCTAATCAAAGTCAAAGTTTAAATAGTATTTTTTACAATAAATTAAAAACTAAATTTAACTTTTTTAAATTGTACAAAACAAATTTAAAAACACATTCAACTTATTATTATAATAGTGATATTATAAGTAAATCTTCAAAGACTATGATACAGTCTTTTAACGCTTTCGAAACAAATAATAACAATTTTTATTATGGTTAAGGATTTAATTGGTACAATAATACAAATTTTAGTTATTATAATTCCTGTTTTAATAGCAGTTGCTTTTCTAACTTTATTTGAACGTAAAGTATTAGCGTCTATACAAAAACGACGTGGTCCTAATGTAGTGGGTATCTTTGGGCTTCTCCAACCATTCGCTGATGGTTTAAAGTTGCTATTAAAAGAAACTATTATTCCTAGTAAGGCTAATAAAATTATATTTATTTTTGCACCTATTTTAACTTTATTGTTAAGTTTTTTAAATTGGGCAGTGGTGCCTTTTAGCGATGGTGTTGTTTTCGCGGATTTAGACGTGGGAATACTTTATATTTTTGCTGTGTCTTCGTTAGGGGTATATGGTGTTATTATTTCAGGATGAGCAAGTAATTCTAGGTATGCTTTTTTAGGTTCTTTGAGATCAGCAGCACAAATGATTTCTTATGAAGTTTCTATTGGACTTATTATCATTACTTTGTTAATTGTAACATCGTCTTTAAATTTAAGTAAAATAGTGCTACATCAGAAAGAAATGTGATTTGTTATTCCTTTTTTCCCTCTATTTATACTGTTTTTTATTTCATCACTAGCAGAGACTAATAGGCCACCTTTTGATTTACCAGAAGCTGAGGCTGAATTAGTATCAGGTTATAATGTAGAATATTCTGCTATGGGCTTTGCTTTATTTTTTTTAGGTGAATATGTCAATATAATTTTGATGAGTACATTAAACGTACTTTTGTTTTTTGGCGGTTGATTACCTCCTTTTGATTTTTGGTTGTTTAATTTAATAAACCCTTATATTTGATTTGCTATAAAAATATTATTCTTTTTATTTTTATTTATATGAGTAAGAGCTACGTTTCCTCGTTATAGATATGATCAGCTAATGCGTTTGGGTTGAAAAGTATTTCTTCCTTTATCTTTAGCTTGAGTTTGTTTATTTTCGAGCATACTTTTAAATTTTAATTGATTAATTTAAATTTGAAATACTATGGGCTTTGGAGTAGTAGGATTCGAACCTACGCATGACGGCGTCAAAGGCCGTTGCCTTTCCACTTGGCTATACTCCAGTAGCTCCCTAGTATTTGCATCAACATATTAACATTTATGCGATATTTAAAATTAAAAACAGTAAAAAAAGAGCAATCTTTAAAAAAAAAACAGGCAAATAACTTCCTAAATAGGTACGTCAGTGATAAAACAAGTAAATTAAATCCTAAATTAAAATATTACATTCAAAAATATAAATTTACAAAAATCGAAGACAAAAAGATGTGTTCCATTTCTTTTAAAGGTCGTAGTTTCAATCGTAAATTTAATTTAAGTCGTTGAGAACTTAAATCGAAGCTAAATGAATCAGATTTTAATAATATTAAAAAATATTCCTGATAATCTAAAAATTATTATATATGGTCAAATTCTTAAAGATTTACGATAAACATTCTAACGATAATAGGATAAAACCTTCTTTTTATCATAAAAAAGCTTTTAAAAAAGAAAGTTTCGTTTCTAAAAATATTTACTATAAAGTTCTAATGTTTCATGGAATAGGTTTTCGTGTAATCATAATTGATAATGGATTACGTTTTGATTTAGGAAACAGTCATATAATTGAATTTTACTATGACAAAACCAAATTTCATTTGAACGTGTTAAAAGACAAAATTTTAATTTCGGGCTCTAATAAAGTAGAAGTAGGTAATTTAGCTTCGTTTATAAAAAAGATTAAAAAATGAGATAAATATAGAAGTAAAGGTATATTTTTGGAGGGAAAGAAGCCTCTTAAAAAAATTATAGAGAAAAAATAATAATGACAATTACTTATATGTTCAATTACAGAGTCTTAGCCTTTATAATAACTAGTAATGATAAAAGAGTTATTGTTTACAAAAAGTTTATTTGAGCTGATTCAAAATTATTTGCAATTATTGATGATTGTAGGTATAATTTAAACATAGAAAAACAAGAATTAACTTCCATTGTTCTTATAAAATATGATTTTATAGGTAAGCACCTCAGATTTCTTCATAACCCGAGATAATGAAATTTTTTTTGATAAAAAAAACGCTTGTTGAAAACCGTGGAATTAATTCTTGTTCTTCAAATAAGCTTATACAAAAATTAAATCTTTCTTTATTAAACCCCAAAATAGCCCAAGAAGAATTAGAAAATTTAAAAAATTTATTAGAAGTAACTGCAAATAAACCTATTAATTCAGAACATAATAGAATAA
>NZEV01000014.1 GCA_002690495.1 Legionellales bacterium
CCATCGTTAAAAGAAGAAATCCTTAATGACACGTTTAATGACGATAAAAACCAAAAAGACTTTACTAAAGCAAATTACGTTTGGGATTTAAGCCAGGATGGTCCTCAACAGGATGGTCCTCAACAGAATGGTCCTCAACAGGATGGTCCTCAACAGAATGGTCCTCAACAGAATGGTCCTCAACAGAATGGTCCTCAAAATGAATCGTTATTTTACAACGTTAATCAATTTTTCCCTCATCCTGATAAGCCACCATATCGTGTCTATAGGCAACATGACAAAGGGAAGCTTGGGCAACAGGTGGCGTTTCTTAGAAAAGAAGAAAAAGATAATATCATTCAAGAGCGTGCAACATATTTACAAACAAAAGTAGAGGAGTTCGCGAATAAATTCGGCCAACACGTAGCTAGAAAGGTGCTATAATTAAAATAAACAAAAGAAAAATAATATGACACAAAATAAACCCCAAGAAGAATTTAACACCGGTTATTTTAATAAAAATACGTTCACTTACGTGTTAGAACTGCCATCCGAAATGTTAGGCAGTTTCTTTGATCTAATCAAAGAGAGCATTGATGAATTAACCGAAGAATTTACCGATGAATTAACAGATGATCCTGACATGGACAATGTATACCTTTTTTTTCGTGTATTAACAGTAATACCTCTATTCACTGTTTTTCTTGAAGATGGTTACATCAAAGATCTCTCCAATCTACCATCCGATATCTTGGGCTTTGTTGTCACGACCATCATCACTATACTTGCTTTGTGCTGCGCAATGATATGGGCCGTTTGTACCAATTCAAATGATATTAATGAACACAAACTACCGGCGCCCAAAATATGATCAAATCAATAAACCATTTATTTATAACGATTGATGACACAATCAGCGACATCAACTGGGATATCAATCATTATATCCAAAAGCCAATGTTTAGCTATATGTGCTTTGCATTTTGTCTTGAAAGCTTATGTTATCTCTCCACTGCCACCCTATTACCTTTTGTGTTACAACAATCATTAGGAGAACAAAGTATTTGGGCTTGGGTATCCATTTTCATTATTCCAGCAATGTTAATCAGTATCATGCCCTTGATATTACTAGATCTACCCGTGTGCTGTATCGATAAAGATACACAACGTTCCTTCAATGATTGGTGTGTAGACCAATTTGAGTATTACGCGACTGCTTTTAACTCTGAATCAATATTCTTACGATAAGATCTACTGATTGATCTTCGACAGGCGTTTAGCATAAAATCAAAATATGAAACCCACTATTTGCGTCGATTTAGACAATACGCTCGTTTACTGTGACACACTACTAGACCTTTGGTTTAAAATACTCTATTTCAAGCCAAAAATGGCATTAAAAGCGCTTTGGATAGCATGGTCTAAAGGCATCGTTGCGTGCAAATACTTCTTAAATCAATTTGATTTATTAGATGTTTCTCAATTAACCTACAATGCTTCTTTAATTGATTGGATAAAACAACAAAAAAAATCACATCAAGTTTGGTTGGTGACAGGATCCTCTGCAACAATTGCACACCAAGTAGCAGACTATCTGGATTTATTTGATGGCGTCATGAGTAGTGATCAACACACAGGACTGGTTGGACAAGATAAAAAAAATGCCATGCTAAAAAAATTCAAATCGTTCATCTACATCGGAGATAGTCGTAAAGATCTAGAAGTCTGGCCAAGTGCTTATAAAAAGGGCATTGTATACCAATATGAAAACCCCTACCCTACACTTAAATTTGATTATGAATTTAAAAAACCCACAGTGGGAATGCAAGCTTGGATTCAACTTTTAGGTATCCGAACATGGTGGCAACACCTGATCATACTATGGCCGATTCTCTTTTTTCCAACAGCCATATTTAAGCTTCTTCTTTTTATGCTTGGTATGACTTGTGCTCATTGTGCAGGAACTTTAATTCATCAATTAATCTATTTACAACAAAATCGAAATCAAAACAATCAATCCATCATCACGATGGGCATTTATGGTTTTACAGATGTGCTAAAACATAGTTTTTGTTTTAAGCTCATCGCTTTATATATTGGTTGGCTACTTGCTAATAAAGCCATGTTTTATATTTATCTTGGCTTTATCCTCCACCTGATATATGACTCATACTCTTTTAAAAGGCAATTTTATTTCATGTTATTCAACGCAATCGTGAGCTTAAGCATTTGTTCTTAGCATAAAAAAAGCACCATCCTTGGTACTTTTAGAGTTATGATTCAAAATATGGTAAAAGTCACTGATTAGCTACCATCACCTTTTGAATTACCATCTGTTGTCTGATCACCGTCATCAACACTTTTTTTCATATCATCCATTTTATTTTCGCCATCTGTTTTCATATCATCTGATTGATCACTTGATGGACTGACGGTCTGACTATCAACTGTACTATCCGTATCCTTCGTATCAGTACTTCCGTAATCAGAACCTGCAAGAGCAACACTGGATGATACGATGAGTGCGAGTAGTATATTTAAGGATTTCATAATTATTCTCCTCCTTATACTTTAATTATAGGTCGAATTGCCACATTTTGGGGAAGCAATATTAAAATACACCTTTGTGCAGATCAATACATTGACTATTACATAGGGCCATGAGTAATGGAATGAGGTGAACCATCATTATTTTTACGATCATTTGATATAGGATACATGCTCACTGATCCAAAAGTGACACGTTTTTTCACCATCTTTGGAGCCGGTCTTAACACCGGTTCAAGATCATCCATAAGCTGAGACCGAGCTATTCGTGCACATCGAGTATGATCTTTGTAATAGTTAAAAAATGCCGGTGCAGTATCCTCTAAGAGGTAAATAACTGATAACCATGCTTTCCAAATCAATGAGAAGCCCTTCATTGGAGACTGTTGTTCAATCACAACCCCTCGTTGGTCTTTGTACAGATGCTGCGAAATGGATGCTTTATGTTCTAAATAAATACGCGACAAATCAATATGATGGAAGCATGGCTCCTGATTAAACTGATGTAATCGATGTAAAGCACGTGATTCAAATAAACTTGGAGGGATGTGATACTCTTTGATGCACTTTTTCATATAATCACGACCCACTCGAGACAAATAGGTATCACCGAATTTGAATAATCGGTCACACATCTGAACGACTCCTAAATGACGTAATAAATGAAACTCACTTGGATCTAAATGATGGATCATCTGGTCATATAGGTATCCACTGAATTGTTGAATTAAATCTTGATCTTGCTGAGATTGCAAATCTCCTGGAAAATTTAAATGTAAAAACTCTAACACACGCAGTCGCTCAATCATGTCCATCAAATCTTGACGAAAAAACCAGATGGCTAGATGATCACCATCAGCTGAACGTGCTTTTAAAGACTTTAAATATACAACATCTAAAAGCGCGGTGGCTTTTAAAGCATCTAATTGCTTATAGATCGTTTGAGAACAACGAAAAGAGCTTGTAGGGATGGTCAATGTTTCTATTGCAATCTGCTCTTTACTTAACAAAGTATACGCTCTATCCTTTTCTTCTAAACAAAATTCTCTTAAATATATCAATAATCGTTTAAATGCCAATAACATCGTTTGATCCGCTTTTTCGGTCTTCATCTCTTTCATCAAAATCGCTAATAATTGAGCTCTCATGATCATATCTGGCAAAGACACTCTAAAGGCATCCACTTTTTCAAAATAATTTTCTTGATGAATGGCACCAAATAAATCGATTAATTGGTCTGCATCTTGGTGGAATTGTTGTATGAGTAATTGTAATTTTTCTTTCATGATATTCAGTTTATTATTATTATTTCTGTTAATTGATTATAACGACGGTTTAATACACGCTCCTAAAAGATCTAGACAAACATTCGAATCATCAAACATGCTTGCACTTGGATGTACAAGAGAAACATGACCTTGAATCACATCTACTGTCTCTGATGGTAAACGGCTTAGGTATTCTGGACAATGTGTCTGTACTAAGCATTCAAATATATTTCTAATTTTAGAATTTAACGATGTATGCTCTAATGACTGAATGAGCGCATGATGATCAATTAAACTTTTTAATAACGTTGGCATTAGCGGACGAGCTGTGTTTTCAATTTTTGGTTCTTTAGACCACTCTATCAATTGTGTGATATCCTCACCACTGCTTGTATATTGTACAAATATTTGAATCAGGCCTAACAGCACTGGAAATTGTCCAACCTGATCTCTAAATTGTTCCTGACGTAAGAATGATTCATATTCTGAACTGAGTCTCAATTCAGAGGTAATCCGATCATCCATCTCTTTATTTGCATTGATGTACACTTTGAGACGAGATGACAGATTCAAAATTGTAGCTGAATATTTTACTTTACACATTGTTGTATTATTAAATTAACACATCATTACAGCAATATAAATACTTCTATCACTAAATGAGTTTTTCTGTTAATGGGCATGGTCGTGGATACTGTCCTACCCCTTTAAAAAATGAACCTTGCTTATAAAAGGCACTAACATAACTCTCTTGAGGAGCACTCGACTGACGCTTCGTGTCTTTATTCTTATCTGATGAATTTTTCTTCATAAATCAACCTTATTTTTATTCTAATAATACTATTATACCTAAATATCATTAAGGTTTTATTAAATGATCACCCACAGATGAAACGGTGAAAATACTCGTCATTGACAAACATTGATTCAGTTTGTGTGAAGAATGTATGCGGTTTATATTGGTCTGTTGTGTTAACATGCGACATTGCCAGTCCTTTTCCAAAATCTCTTAAAATCAAAGCTGGAATAAAAAATAGTTGCACCATCATTGCTGCAAATGTGATTGGATGAGTGTCGCTCTTATCATTGATACAATACCCCAATATCAATGATTGACTTCTATCATCTAATTCCTGAATTAAAGATGGAATATCCAAGTATTCTACAGAGGTATTCAACAAGCTTAAAATATAAGCCTCACAGACTGTAAAAAAAGGTGTGATTGCTTCAAGCATCAAGAACAATAGCTGATTAAAATATTCAACCAAAGACACGATCAGGTTGACTAAGTCCATTAAAATCTCTAATGGAAAAGCGATCAGCAGTCTAATGGCCCAATGAAGTAATACAAACGGGAAATAATAAAGAAAATCTAAACCATGGTGTGTCACCAGTGCAGGAATGTTGTAAAAGTATTCAAACAAATGAACACATTCTTCAATAAAATGAGTAGGAATATGACTCAGTTTATTCAAAGAGTCAGTCAACTGTTCACATAGATTTTGATTGGCACCTGAAAAGGAGTATATTGTCATTTTTTATCCTATTTTTTACCATTTTAACGAAAAAAAACAAAAATTTCAATATCCATCATATTATGCATTTACTTTTATTTGCCTTAGCGTATAATGACCTTTTTTCAGGAGTCAAAATGCCAGAGTTTAAAAAAATTGAAACAGCTTCGAGTCATTACTCACGTAAATGGTTTGTAAAGGACCCTGAACAGAAACAATTTCCTAAAGGTGCTATTGTATTTTTTCATAATGACGTCACCAACCATGTCGCCATTGTTGTAGGTCATAACCAACAACAAGTACCCATGATTATTCACGCTGCATACGAACCTAAGAAAAATATCGCCTCTGTCAGAAAAGATCTTTTACGAGCAAACATCAATGGGCAGTCTATGTGCTATATCGTAGCAACACCACAACACTTTGATGCACAAACAATTGATTTACTCGTTGATATTGCAGAAAAAACACTCCAGACACAAATGCCCTATCATATTGAGGGACTGTCTAACATTGAAAATAGGATCATGAGTTGGAAATTGAATAACACAAATCAAATCATCAAAAAACAAAAAAAAACCCTTAGAAAAGAGTTCAAAAAAGGCAGTCATGATGAACATGATGCTGGTTTTCAAACACCCATCGCTAAAAAAGCACAATTAGACATGATGGGTAAGACATACTCACCATTAAAGAAAAAAGGAGTGACTTGTGCTGAACTCATTTTACTGCTTTTACATATGCTTGAGGTTGAAAAAAAAGAGATGCTACCCGAGCAATATGCAGATTTTGTACGTGGGTCTAGAAAACATGGCTATAATGAGCATCGTCCTGAAAAAATCATCCCCTCTACACTGCTCGATCCCACTTATTCTACATCATCTATCATACAATCATTTGAATATCCTTTTCACTCTAAATGGATGGATCCAGCAACACTATTAGACATACTACGTCATGACGATGATGAGGATGGCACAAAAAAATGGGGCATACAATGCTATTTCAATCTTAACCGTCAACCATTAGACCGTTATTTTAATCAACCCTCACAAATCCCTGAAAATATCAGTCAAATATTAGCCTATTTAGGTGTCACCTTAGCATATCAACCCACTATGGTACGCACAGTCAAATTATCTGGCATCAAAGATGCATTGTCACCCTATTCTCCTATCACCAACCTCATGCTCTTTGAGGTTATTTGCAATGAAATCAAAGAACAAATGGAAGAAGTCATATATAAACAAACCATTCCAAAGATAATCTCAATGTTTCAAGAGACAATCTCTTCAAAGACAACACTAACAAGAAAAAGGCAAAAACAAACACACAGCTAACCACACACACTTGATTATCAGAGGCACAATGAGATACACTGCACTCACATGTTTAATCAAAGTTTCATTCGGCTCATATTTTGGATAATCAGCTTACAAGTTGTGAGTGGACTATTAGGCGTATTAACTCAACTCAATCGATCTATCATCTACCCTTCATATATTAAATCGACCTTAACACCCCCTGATTATGTGTTTGGTATTGTTTGGCCTATACTCTACATCACGATTGCCATTGCTGGATGGTGGATATGGGAACAATCACTGTCCACACTGATAAAACGACTGTATCTAACTCAACTTTTTCTCAACTGGTCATGGACACCTATATTCTTTTATTTGGGTCAGCCATTACTCGCACTCATCATACTAGCAGCACTTTTAATTAGTTTAGCACTACTCCAGCTGCAACTACGCAAAGAGACATTCATGATCTCATTACTACTGTTACCATATTTATTGTGGAGTAGTTTCGCATTGTATTTGAATTATATTATCGCCATTAATATCTAAAATAATAGATTATTAACCTTTAAATGTGCTATTCTTAAATATAAGAGAATAATAATATGCCTGAAAAAACTAATATTACAACCAATGACTCAAATGAGAATGTGTCATGGATGGCAGAAATGCGAGCCATTCACGCAAAATACTTTGCATACAGATTCAACAATCATGACAATCCAGCCTTAAGCATCGATGAACAACGTAAACTACATCAATGTTGGTCTGGGATCTTTTTTTGGGCAACAACAATACTGATTGCGATTCCGGCAATTGCAGCCGCTTTTGGTGTGGAAAGTATTGGTGCTGATCCTATCTTTATGTGGACAATCGTCACGAGTATTACTGCACTAGGAGCTTCCCTGATCACAGGAGTGCCAATCGAGCAACGATACATTGATAAAACTATTAAGGTAGGAAATGACGACAGTAATGAGAACGTTACCCATTTTGTAGAGACTCAGCCACAAAATTCATTAAGCCCACAAACAAAATATTTAATTGCCTTCGCGCTGTTGTTCGCAGCAGTGTGTATCGCTTGCCCACCAGCAGGTGCAGGTTTAGGTGCTATATTTGCTGCGTGTCATATGGGAGTGATATTCCATGCAATTAATGTGGGTATCAACGTAGGTCCTACATTAAAAGCAATGGGCGGAATCGTTTTATCTATGAAATTTTTCTTGCTACCGGTATGCTTAATGACATCTAAAAAATTAATGACTGGTAATAAAATCATTGACTTTAAACAAATTAAACAAATTTTTGAAAAAATGAAAGCAGGATTTTCCGGTTCCGGTACACAACAAACACCTCAAGATACAACTGCTCCTCCTGAGTCTCAGGGGACTAATAGTCCTAAGCCATAATCTTTTTATTACTCACACCCACCCTTGATTTATTGGGTAAATTGACATTGAAATTAATCTGAATCTCGAATAAATGAATCATTGTCGCAATAAAAAATCCTACCAGAAGGCCTATCATCATAGATAGCCAAATTTTACTGATTGGATTAGAAGAGATTAATGATTCTATTGGGATGAGTTGTTTTGAGATATTATATCGAGATAATGCTAGTAATTGTTTCTTAGCAGCTAACCTTTGATCACTGTATTCGATGCCTTTGAGTTTAGTGAGCACTTGGTAATGTGCTTTTTTCTCTTCAAAATGTTTATTCAGCGCATTAGATAAAATATATTTTAATAAAGTAAACTCTGAACGGTTATCCCATATTAACGTTACCTGAGTCATATTATGAGAATCTTTCACGATGATATGCTGACTAAGATATGTTTTTAGATCACTAATTGTCGGAATACCTTCAGGATGTAGTGGATTAATGGCTCCTGGTTGCCATTCCTTCTTGGTTGCATTCCAAGCATTTGTAAAGACTTTAGATCTTACAGTTTCATCCTCATAAAAGCCTCTTAAAGATTCTGGATGTATCACTGAGTCACTCACATCCTCAGCTTGATAAAAGGTTTTAGGCAGTTCGTACACTGATTGATAAGCTGGTTGATAATACATTAAGGTATAAACAATATTTATAATACCTGAAAGTACACAACAACTCATAATTAATGTTTTAAGTTGCCAATAAGACTTGACTAGTTGAACGAAATCGAATTCATGTTGTTGAGTACTCATAATCTATCTCCCTTTGGACAAATTAAACTATTTCTGAATGCATTGCAATGTCACAGATTATCTTAATGCAAATAAAGCTTAATTATGCTAATTTTGATTGTGAGATAATATGTCAACACTTCTGATTAAAATCATAGAAACTGTTAAGGCGTCCATACGCCCCTTATTCACATTAGAGAACATGATATTCACTTGTACCATATTCTCTTTGTCTTATTACGGATATCATGCCTCGATAAGGATGTTTCATCTTTTATCAAACGCATTACCCTGGATAATAGATGATACAGTATCCAAGCTGTTATTAATGTACTTTAATCCCTATATTCATGGGATCATCACTTTATGTCTGGTTTTTCATAATCTCTTAATTAGTGACGAGTCAGATAGCGAATTTATACTTCAAGGGCTATATGCTCAATTAGCCTGCTTATTTTTCATAGGCACATATCAGATATTTCAATTAACAATCATTCTGATTCCCATATTCGCCAGTGTTGGCATGACCTTCATCAATAATTTCCTCTACATCACTCGCTCTAATGAGCTCATGGAAGAACTAATGGATTGGTTTATATTCCTAGATTGTTTGAGTATTCTCTTATTTAACTGTGTTCTTTTTTTCATATCATGTTACCATCTATTGATTAATTTTTCCTTCACCAATCTGTTTACAGCACAAATATTCAACGCACATTTGCCGTTAATGAATTTAATAATGTCGTTAGGTGTGCTGTATCACTATGATAGTAAACATAACATTGAGTCCAACACACTCTTATTTGAACGTATCATTTTACTTACGATACCTTTTCTCACAGGTATTATTTTTCCAAGCTTAGTTGCACCATCTATCATGTATACTTATTCAATCATATTGTATTGTATCATCATTGTACCATTGCTAAGAGATTGGATCGAATCCATTTGGTTAGTCAATGTTTTTGATAGGTCTAATACTGATTTAAATGGTTTGACTCCATCTTTAGTAAAGCGGTTAGATGCAAGACGTTTGAATCAATGCGTAAAAGCGTATTCTCGTCATCCAAAAGAAAATTTTTCATGGTTACCAGCATTCGTTCAGAAAATCGCCAAAATGCCTGAATCATGGGTTTATTACGGGCCACAATCTGATTTTAAAGTCATACATCAATCGACTCCCTCCGATAGAGTCTATCTTCCTGATCTTATTCGTCGTCATCATCCTGAATTAGAAAATCTTTTTCTGCAGCATCTACCCCCACTATCCAATCACCACTCATTTGGATGGATAGAAACAAATCGTTTAGATTATCTAACACTATTTGAACATCGAAGTAAAACATTGAAGTTTTACAGTAACGAACCTATTCCCATCCAATCACCAGATTCTAAGGACTATTCACTAGGTCCTAAGGACTATTTTGTACTTTTTCTTGAAGCATTAATTCGAGGATATCTCCCTCTCATTGAAAAGCTCATGGCACATGAACAAGGCGATCTTTTAAATATTCCAAAAGATTTTGCTGATTCTAAATACACTGAAAGGAAGAACAAGCTCACTGGAGTTGCTTCGTTCGTTCCAAATTTCATTGAGGAATCTCAGCTTCTTCATCCACAAAACTATCAGTCTCAGGTGCTGCTTTATGCAATGAAGCATGGCTCAACGCCCTTACTCATCTTATTGTTAAAATACGGATTCAAACCTGACGCTTCATATCCGTATCATATTGAGCCCTGCTCCAATACTCAATACGAATCTTGGTTTTATCAAGCTCAATCTTTAATACTTGCTGCAACTTATATCACAATGAATACGAATTTAAGTCGATTTCATGTCAATCTACTAGATCATGATTCTAATGAGCAATCTGACTTAATAAAGAGTTTTTCAAATCAACAACAAGCCATAACGATTGAAAGATTACTCAATCATAAAAATGGACCTTTACTGCTAAAACAGTTTTCAGAAAAGCTGAAAGAACATGTTATGCTAGAGTTTTTTTTCAATACTACAGAAAGATTATGGAAAGAGCTATTGCTCATTGAGTCCAAATTGTGGGGAAAGTTATTTAATCAGCCAGAGCTCATCCCAACCATGACACTTAGAATAATGTTATTTTCACGCTGGTTACAATGCCAACTAGAGTCTAAAAATCAAAAGAAATCCGACACATCAATAAAACAACATCATTTTCCGATTAAAGCAGAAGATCACTGGATTTCACATCGCGTCATTTCCTTTTTACAGCCAAAAGAATTTTATGAATGTTCTAATCTCATGCTTGAAGACGACTATTTTGCAAACGACATCGCAGATTTTGAAAAATATCGCAGTAGCATCGTATAAATCTCAGAAACATGCTGATCCGATTGAGGACTATAAGGCGCTAAGTCTGTAGACCAAAAGAGATCACCCTTTTGATGATGCATCCCATTTTTGATCGCAACAAATACAACATGATCATAGATATCAATGATTTTATCCTCAAAAACGATCTTTGTAGCGCTAGTCATTTCACATGGGTAATCTAATGTAATAAATAATTCGCAGCCTCGATGATCTATCTGACTAAATAGTTGCACACCTTGCTGATCTTTGATTTTTAAAAATTGATTCTTCGCTTTTAATGCAGAAGCTTGATCACTAAAAAAGACGTTAAAATCTCGCGACATTTTTGTCGCTATAGACTGAAAATCTATACCCAACAACCGTAAAAATGTTTCATGATGCTTTAAACGATAATAAAATTTCTCCTGATCATATGGCACTTGAGACAAGCCTGTTGCGATGACTAAAGCAACACCTTGATTCAGATAATCCCCTACTATTCGGTTATAAATATCAAACATATCAATCATTGGGTCTAGATCTGGATGAATATACCATGATGGATTTTTAATGGTGTGTGCTTTTTGTACTTCCTTGGAATTAAATAAATAATGGTGTTGAATGTGAGCACCAGCATTAAAAAAGATCGTTGAAAAATCTGGCTTGTACTTTTTAAAGTACACTTGATGCACCTGATGTAACAATAAATCCAAGACCATTGCCTTACACCAAGGTTTTTTTCTTGAGTCACTGATTAATCGAAAAAAAACAGGCCAGTCTCGCCATTTAGAAAATCGCACCAGCGCTGCAGCCAAAATCATTAAATTGGATCGGGTAATATTTTTTTTTGCATTATCATTGACAGCTTGTGTGATCACCTGTGTCAAACGACGACTCCACCAAGATTGATCTGATTGGGTATTTGTCCATGGATCAGGAATAAAATAACAAGGCTTTTTCAAGTTGTTTTTAGCGTTCATTGGACTAATACAGCCCACTTTAAACCCCATTGATTCAACTGTTTCAAAAATCTGCTGATGATCAGACGCTACGATGTCGCCTAATCTAAAGACTTGGTGCTGCTCATAAGTTTGACCAGTATGCACTGATACCCATTGAATCCAAGGTTCAATATGTTCATATACCGGCTCAGAACTGGTTTCTTTATGATGACAATTCATTAATTGTTCAAGATGAGAAAACCGTCCTGGATAGGACTGAATATACGATTGTAGCAATGGAATATTGATTTCATTCCATTCAACTAGTATGAGTTGTCTGTTATTTCCCATGTGCATGATCTCTATACTTCAAAAATACGTCCATAATCTGTTTCACAGCCCTTTGAGGCGTATACTGTTGTTGATATAGCGCTTGACACCTTTTACTGAAATCTTCACATTCAATACGACTCAATAACTGATTTAAATTCATTATTAAATGATTTAATGAATCACTTGTACAAGCAACACCTACTTGATTTGACTTAATAAGGTGTACTAAATCATTTCCTGGATTGACTAATGCAAAAATAGGCAAACCCGCTTGTAAATAAGAGAGAAATTTACCTGGAATATTATGTGTGGTATGGCGAACATCTAATGAGATCAAACCAGCAGCACACTGTCGATATAAATCAGGCAGCATCTGAGGTACAATAGCATCAAAGATCAATGTATTGTCTATTTTTTCTCGTGCAATACGCTTTCTAAGTCGATTGACATCCTTACCCTGTCCCACTAACAGAAAACCAATGTCTTTTCGATCTACTAAAGTACTTGCAAGCTCTATGATTTGATCAAACCCCTGAGCAACACCCATATTGCCCGCATAAACTAAAATCTTCCTTCCTTTTAAAGCCGTCTGATTGATTTGAATCGAAGATGTCTTTGGTAAAGGTCTTCCTAACCAATTATGTAGCACTTCCACCTGGCCAATGTTCTTCTTTAATGTCGATTGTAAAAAAACTGAGTTACCAAATGATTGAATACCGATCACATCAGCTAATTGATATTGTTTCCAAGCCACTGCATTCAAACGATTAAATAACCAGCCTGGTTTTAAAATTTGTAAATCTAAGCACCACTGTGGAAAAATATCACGTAAAATAAGATATGCTGGACATCGGCTTTTATTTTTAATATGTCTGATAAATGGCCCAAGAAAGATACTCGGTGAATACCATATGATCCCATCCCATTGGTTACAACACAGATTTGAGCGTAGTAGCCACCTTTTCATTAATAAGGGCATTGTCCATTCAGCAAACAAACGTTGAATATAATTAACTCGCGCCATTTTACAAACCCTAATGCGAATGATGGTTAATAACCCCTTTGTTGACACTGGCTTCTCACAGTCCTCTTCTGTTGCAACAAATAAGGTGACTCTGTGACCTACTTGAATTAAACCAGTGACAAGATCACATAATTGATTAGCAGCAGAATTAGTTTGAGGAGGATAAAAGTTAGTGACAACTGCGATATGCATAGGATCAATATACTTTCCAAACGACACGGTTGACATAATCTGTGTAAGTATGAATAATTCTCACCACTTTATCTGAAAAATTCTTGACCTGATATGCCAAAACAGGTTGAATTAATCTTTCGTCGCCTCGAGGCTGATCTTCTAGAATATGCAGACTCTGATGTAATCGCTCAATGTCAAGTCCTATCATCATCACCGTCGCCTCCTCCATAGACTCAGGTCGCTCAAATGATTCTCTGATTTGGAGTGCTGGGAAATTTAAAATTGAAGCCTCCTCGTTCAAAGTGCCACTATCTGAAAGAACGGCCTTAGCATGCATCTGTAATTTAATATAGTCAAAGAAACCGAGTGGCTTTAAAAACTGAATTAAAGGGTGAGATGTGCGATTAATCGCAGTCATTTTTTTTCTAGTTCTAGGATGCGTTGATACAATAATTGGACGTTGATAGGTCACTGCTAGATCCTCAAGTAAATCTAGTAATCGATTAAAATGATGATCTGATTGAATGTTCTCTTCACGATGGGAGCTCACAAGGAAATATTCACGATCATTCAAATTCAGTTTGTTTAATGCGTCTGATTTTAAAATATCCTCCTCATAATATTTTAAAATTTCATACATTGGACTACCAACATTAATGACTGTATCGGCATCTAATCCCTCTTTTAGTAGATAATCTCTAGCAATCGCACTGTATGTTAAATTGATATCTGCGGTATGGTCCACGATACGACGATTAATCTCCTCTGGCACGCGCTGATCAAAACAACGATTACCTGCCTCTATGTGAAAAATAGGAATTTTTCGACGTTTTGCAACAATCACAGACAAGCAGCTATTTGTATCACCAAGTACCAGCATCGCATCTGGTTGATAAGCTTCAAAGACATGATCCATGCTGATCATAATTTGACCAATGGTTGATCCTGGAGAACGATCTGCTGCTTCTAAAAAAATATCAGGCTTTCTAACTCCTAATTCCTGAAAAAACAATTCATTTAATTCATAATCGTAGTTTTGTCCTGTATGTACTAAAGTATGATCACAATATTGATCCAACTTACTAATGACTCTGGATAAACGTATGATTTCAGGACGAGTTCCAACGACTGTCATGACCTTCATTTTAGACATTCACCACCTCTTTGATCATATTCAATTTTAATAATAACTGCTTAACACCCTCGACATCTAATCGTGTTGTATTATGTGAAGTGTAATCATCAATTGAAGAGACTTTGATCTCTCCTTCATTAAAGTATTGATTGTAATTCAATTCTCGAATATCAGCAGGAATACGAAAATAGGGACCTAGATCTTCTGCTCGAGCCATCTCTTCTCTAGATACCAGTGATTCAAATAATTTCTCACCATGACGTGTGCCTATAATTTTAATACCATGATCACAATCTAAGAGTGATTGCATTGCTATTGCTAAATCTTGGATGGTGGTCGCGGGAGACTTTTGAACAAAGATATCTCCTGGTTTTGCATTTTGAAACGCATACAACACTAAATCTACTGATTCGTCAAGCGTCATCAAAAAACGGGTCATGTTCGGGTCCGTGATTGTAATAGGTTCTCCCGAGTTTAATGACTTCAAAAACAATGGAATCACAGAGCCTCTAGAGGCCATTACATTGCCATAACGTGTTGCACATAACACTGTTTTTTCTGGATCACATAAACGAGATTTTGCAACCATCACCTTTTCCATCATCGCTTTAGATAACCCCATTGCATTGATTGGATACACCGCTTTATCCGTGCTTAAAATAACACAGCGCTTTACCTCATTATTAATTGCAGCTCTCATTACATTCTCTGCACCTAATATGTTCGTACGGATCGCTTCCATGGGATAAAATTCACAAGATGGTACTTGCTTTAAGGCTGCAGCATGAAAGACATAATCAACGCCACTCATCGCATCGTGTACAGTATCATAATGTCTAACATCACCAATGAAGAATTTCAATTTAGGATGATTCAAACGAAGGCGCATATCATCTTGCTTTTTCTCGTCACGACTCAGAATACGAATTTCTTTTAACTCAGAGGTTAAAAAGCGGTTTAAAATAGCATGGCCAAAAGAGCCTGTGCCGCCAGTTATCAATAATGTTTTATTTTTAAACATGTTTTTCTTCCTCAAAAATTCGATCTGTATACATTTGTTGAATAAGCGTTTCCCATGGGGCTGGAGTATACCCAGTTATTTTTTGAAAACGAGTTGAATCTAATGAGCGGTCAATTTGAACAGTGTCATCAGGTATGATGTCTATAGACTTACGATATATTTTTTTAACCAGATGAAGTAAATCATACTTACTAATTGGCTGAGAAGAAAGATGATATAAACCACATAAATTTGGCTGAAGCAAAATCCACTCTTCGATGATCTTTGCTAAAACAATAGTAGGGAAACCAGAAAAAATTGCTTTTTTGAAACCCTTAATAGTGCCTTTTTGTGATAAAAACCAATCGATCAGACTATGATGATCTTTTAACTGGTGTCCAATGATAGACGTACGAATCGTCAATGCAGATCCATCATTGACCTCCCCTAGAAGTTTACTCCGTCCATAAAAATCATCGGCATCTGCCCTATCCTCTTCTGTGTATAATTGACCACGCCCTGAAAACACACAATCTGTACTAATATGAATCAATCTTGCATTCAATTGACGACAACAAGCTGCTATTTGATGTGGGAACAAAGCATTCATTTTGATTGCTTTGATTGGCTCTTCAGACCCCATGAGTTGCTTAACCAATCCAATACAATTAATCACCACATCTGGCATGATTTGGGTTAACATGGAAGCTAAAGCATCCATATTTTCAATATCAGCAATCTTAATCACCTGTGCTTGCATATATCTTGGTAATACATCATAACTATCTTGATTTCTAACAGTGCCCCATACTTGATATTGTTTACTGATAAAGTAATGCAATAATGCACTTCCTAACATACCCGAGGATCCAAGAATTAGAATTTTTAACGGCGCCTGTTTCACATCCCCTCCATTTGGGGTTGTTGAGCTTGTATTTTTATATTCCTTAAACACCATAATCCAATGATTAACACCATCATACGAATTGATACTGAGAGATCAAGCGTTATCCCTGAGAGCAGGACAAAAATAAAGCCTGGTAAGCCTATCATTGTACTGAGACCTAAAAAGAATAATAACCCTAAAAAACCAAAACTGAGGAATATGTGTAGCCATAAACTTTCTGTAAACAACACACCAGCCCAACCTGAACCAAATAAAAACACCCATATTGAAGATAGTGGTTGGCAAACGTTCCATACATAAGTCCAAGTATGCCACCTTGATCCCATAGCTGGATCTGTGCCTAAAATCGCTTCCAAATCACTTGAGTGGTCTGACAACAGCCCAACCATAGTCCATGCATTCTGAATAGTCAGGTTAATTCTCTCAATTGGACCACTAAATCCCACTATAGATATATCAAAAAAGAGCGAGTAAGTAAGCACTATCGCAATCGTGGATAACATCATAGTCCGGGGATAAATAAAAAATAGCGCAAGTGCAAACCCTAATATATTCCCTCTTGTACTTGATAGAAACAACATACCAAAAACAAGCATCAATAATACGATTTCGTTGATACCTTTTTTTTCCACACAATCACGCCATAAAATAAAAGCTAAACTAAGAGATACACCCAGCTCCCATGGCCCACCTGCAACACCAAAATAACGACTATTCAAATAACCGATGCCTTTACTCGAGAAGCCAGGCAGCACATGATACATCTGAAGCCCTACTACAAATGCATTCCCTAAGATATACCAAGACAATAATTTTGCAACTCGATGACGATTATGATCGCTTCTAAAAAGGATAGAAAACAAGCAAAAAATCACAGCATATTCAAATAAACGGGATAGCATTATAAAGAAAACAGGTAATTCTCGCAACACCGAAATCATTGTTGCAGTAGTGGTATAGAATATGAGACTAATAAAGAAAATAGCCTGGTATTTAGTGATTGTTAAACGACTAAACATTAAAATAACAGCACAACAAATCAAAGCAATGTCTTCGAGACGAATACCATGATGTGAACCGGATAGTATCAAAAAGTTATACTTTGGCATA
>NZEV01000015.1 GCA_002690495.1 Legionellales bacterium
GCAACCAGCTACAGGGGCAAAACAATCCTCAACTATTCCTTCAATCGTATTCGTTTCTTGAGACGAATCTGAGCCTTTGAACTCATTATGTGAGTACTGATCTAACATTTGCATAATCTGCTTACCTGTTTTTACACAGTTTGTAGAATCTTCCGCTGATTCATCTAACAATTGCTGTGCAATTTTACGAACTAGGCTCACTGTAAGAAGAAAATCTAGCTTATTAGCTTGATAAACCAGAATCATATTTTTGATACGGTGCAGTACTTTGGTGAATTCTTTTTTGTCAATATCTTCTTGTAACTGACCATACCTACCACTATCGAAAGTTGCCAACAAATTGCCTAAATCATCCAGATATTTTCGACTATTTTCTGTCAGTGATGCATCCGAATCTTCGGATGTGACACGGTTTTCGTGTATTGCATTCAAAATAGCATCTTTGTTCATATACATATCAGCCAGTAGTTCATCATGACCAAGTGAGGCTTGTTTGAAAGATTATTCAATTATCCATTCTACTGTCTGTGTGCAATTAGCCTTACGAATTGCAAGTAACAACAAATCTGATTTACAATTGAGATACCCTTTTATAGAACAAAGAAAATTTGATAATAGAAGATACCTATTCATTCTAAGAAGTGAATTAGATTCATCTTCATAAGCTGTTCCATAAAATTCTGAATCAATAGTCACATAAGGTAACAAACTACTTAAAGGCCTATCTCCATCAGGGCAATATCTATCAGCACAATGCATTATATGCTGTCGTAATGCAACCGTAGCAGCATTTTCATGCATGGAATTTAAACCATGTATATCAACAACGCCTGTGTCTATTAATTGTCTCAAATAATTCTGAATAATAGGATATTTTATATTGAAATTACTATGACTGCCGCCAACAATTGCGCTACCATAACAAACTGTGATATCGTATGCACTCTGCTGGTATAGTTTTAATATAACCAAATCAAGCATCGTATCATCCGATATCTTACCCTCACTGTCCAATACAACTTCACTCATTTGGATAATATTAGTTTCATCAAAAATCTCATTGAATGAGAACACTTTAACAGCTGTCATATCAAGCATCCTACGCTCCTCTTTTTTTCGGATCATATTCGCACAAGCAATACTCTCCCTTAGCTGGTTCACATTGAGTGTTTCGTCATTCATTTTTAAAACTTCGAGTCCTGGCAGGACACTTAATAACCTGTAATGAAGACCACCTTCACCATGATCATCAGATACTATAATTTTCTTTAATTTAGATTGCTCTTTAACAAAACCTGTTATTTCATCATAGTGAAGTTCCAAATATCGTATATCAATCTCCAACAAGTTTTTTTTCTGACTTAAAGTAGCTAATTGATCCTTAGTAAACGATGCACAACCCAAAGACTCTAAGACAGGTGACTCAACTATAGCAGCTAATGTTTCGTAACCCACTTGTTCACAGCCACTTATATCAAGTTTGCGAAGTTTCCTGGAATTTCTTATCAGCTTGGCCATGGTCTCATCCGTAATCTTATTCTGAATAGGAAAAACACATTCTTCAAGATCAGTACAATTTTCAGCAATAATCAACATCACATTGTCAGGAATCTGATAGCCTACCGCTTCAAATGAAGTCTCAATATGGATACTTTTTAGTAGGGGGAAAGTATTTATAAAAGCAATAAACTCATTCTCACTTGGGCAAAAGTTAGCACCACCATAGAGTTCTTTCAAGTTCTCCTTACAGTGCTCTGCAAGATAACCTATGGAATCAAGAGTTATATTATCAAAAGATATTGCTTTTATTTTAGTACAATGTGGGGCAATAATTCTAAAAAAGTTATCATCGAGATAATCTTCATCAACATAATCCAGCATAAGTTCTTCAATATCAGGATATATTTCAAAAGCTTTCTTAACAACATCATGAAGATAATAGACAGGTTCATCAGAGCTATTTTCAAGTTCATCTTCATCAGATTCTATTTCATCGCTATTTTCAAGTTCATCTTCATCAGATTCTATTTCATCGCTATTTTCAAGTTCATCTTCTTCTATTTCATCATCAGAGCTATTTTCAAGTTCATCTTCTTCATAAGGATCATATCCTATATAATCTTCATACCCTCTAATAAGATCCGAAAGGTAGAATGTTTTACTGAATTCATCTTGATTACTTTGCAGCTTTTGCACTATTGATTCAAAATCATCTTTTTCTAAAAAAAATTCATCTTTTTCTAACAACATGGTATTCATCTACGATAAATATTATTTCATTTTAATGCTTAAAATATTTTGTATCATAAAGTGACGATGTTGGCAATTTTTTTTCATATAATATCCATCATAGGATTGATTATTATCATAATTAAATATTATTCTTTGTTTTTAAAGTCTCCTTAATTTTAACTATGACCTTAGTAGTAGAACCTAACACCATATCGGCATTTCAAAAAATTTAATCACTTCCTCTTCTTTACACTTTATTAATGGGCTATAACATCACATGACCCTAAGGCTTCTTTCTTCAATGGTTATTGTTCACATCCCTAAACCTGTATGAAACATTTAACGATCCAGCTCATTTTTTCGATCAATAAACACCTGTGTTACCATCATATCCCCTAATAATTCATTGATTAGTTATTACATAATGAGACATAATTTAAGTCAATTTTAAATGCTCAAAATGCATTTTATTGTAAAATGAGACTGAATGATTGCGCTCACCATGTCCCTAAAGTTACAAATATCCTAACTTTAAGGACATGCTGAACTCAAAAACTTAGTTGTTCAAATTAATTTAGGTGCAGATTTTTGTCCTTCAACAGTGTAATATACCAAAATCAGGTGGGTTTGAATTGCACATTTCCCACCCAGTTTGGAGAGCGTTATATTGTGGAGTGCTAACCTCCGCCAGTACTTTTATGCTCTAAAAGTTTTTGCTGAAATGTTGTGGTTAGCGAAGACGCTCCAAAACCCAAGTATTTATGGGCTTTAGCGAGTCTCAGTCGCGTAACACATGCGTACTTAGAGAATCATACAATCATCTAAAAGACCCTCTCCTATTTCACTCTCTGTTTCTCCGTTACATGCGAACATCGGTCGTAGGCACGAAGGGTCTACTAATTCGGATGGTTTATATTTGTCCCATGATCTCTCAAAAATTTTATCTACGCCACACATTAAATCCTAAAATACTCATGGAACAGGATGCACTTTATCAGCAGCTATTGCTAGCCATATAGCTCAAGGCTTTTCTACTTTTGATGCCTATAAAGAAGCTAAGACATACCGCTATGAAGCAATGCTTTATAGCAAAGAGGAAAACATAGGTAAAAGACAAGACTACATACATCATTTTTATCAGTTATGGAAATATTTATAGTATTTAAAGCGTTTTTTATCAGGCGTTATTCTGACTGAATTTCTTCATAAAGTTGTTTTAACTCATCTACCTTGCCACCCGTTATCACTTCAAGATTATCTGTGATTTTCTGTACATCCCAGTCCCACCATTTGATAGTAAGCAACCATTTGATAGTCTCATCGTCAAATCTTTTTCGAATTTCTTTTGCTGGATTTCCTCCAACGATTGTGTAAGGCTCAACGTCTTTTGTGACTAGGCTATTGGTACCGATAATAGCACCATCACCAATCTTTACACCTTGCATAATGGTTGCACTGTTTCCGATCCAAACATCATTACCAATGACTGTATTTCCTTTACTAACAACCTGCATAGGATCTTTGTTTGCCCATTCTCCACCAAATACCTTAAATGGATAGGTCGAAAACCCATTCATTGCATGGTTCGATCCATTCATAACGAAACGTACACCTGTAGCTATTTGACAAAATTTACCAATGATGAGCTTATCTCCCATGAAGTCAAAGAGATAAAGAACATTTTTTTCAAAATTGTATACATCTTCTGGGTCATCATAATAACTATAATCGCCCACAATAATTTGGGGGGTTGTAATGATGTTTTTTAAGTATACTGTTCTTGTAACACCTGCTATGGGATAAAGCGTATTGGGATTTGGATGGTTTTGTTGACTCATCTTATTACTCTACATGCTTTCAACACGTATAGTCTACAAAATTGTACATCCCTCAAGTATTCAGAAAGGTTACTTTTGACAAGGCGTTTTTAGCTTTGGCTAAAACTTTTTTCTCTAAGTTTATATTCAATTTTGTGTTCCATTTTCTTTAATAAAATATTTAGGGTAGAGACTCTATTAGATTTAGCAATACCTCAAGCGGTGAATAACCCCTTAATCACCGCACTTTATGCTGTGTTTAACTTGACTTTGCGGTGAATACCAGCCATAATTACCTTAAATAATGCGGTGATTAATATGTGGATTCATGAACATCAAAACTGGCCAAACTTTATATGGGATACAAAAGCACTCGCATCCAAGCTGGCTAGTATACGCCATCGCCAAGGTCGTTTGCTCGGACGAATGGAAGGACTTGGATTTGAACTTAAGCGTGAAGCTTCTTTAAAAACACTCACCAATGACGTGGTTAAATCCTCAGCCATTGAGGGAGAAAACCTCAATCCTGAAGAAGTGCGTTCCTCTATTGCCCGAAAGCTTGGAATTGATGTTGCTGGCCTGATACCTACAAGCCGTGATGTGGAAGGAATTGTAGAAATAATGCTGGATGCGACACAACAATTTGCCAAGCCATTAACAAAGGATCGTTTATTTGGTTGGCATGCAGCCTTGTTCCCCACTGGTCGCAGCGGTATGCACAAAATATCTGTTGGCGGTTGGCGTACTATTGATGCAGGCGCCATGCAAGTTGTTTCTGGCCCAATCGGTAAAGAAAAAGTTCACTTTGAAGCACCAAGTGCTGAGCGCCTTGAAAAAGAAATGGGATCATTTTTGGAGTGGCTAGCGGATTACGATGACGAAACAGATCCTGTTATCAAGGCAGGTATAGCCCATTTATGGTTTGTCACTATTCACCCATTTGAGGATGGAAATGGGCGAATTGCCCGAGCAATCAGTGATATGATACTCACACGAGCAGATAAAACACCAGATCGTTTTTATAGTTTATCATCTCAAATCGAAACTGAACGTAAAGCATATTACAATCATCTTGAAGCACAACAACGTGCTACACCCGATATCACAAATTGGTTGTCATGGTTCTTAGATTGCCTAGATGGCGCCATTAGTAATGCAGAAACAACACTGAGTCATGTGCTGTTCAAAGCACATCTTTGGGACACAATCAACCAAAAGCCTGTCACTGATCGGCAACGTCATGTGATCAACTATATGCTTGAAGATGATTTTGAGGGCTTTATGAATACCTCGAAATACGCCAAATTAGCCAAATGTTCAAATGACACCGCTCTAAGAGATATACAAGAATTAAAAGAGCGTGGACTATTTATTCAAAACCCAGGCAGAGGACGTAGCACCAGTTATCGATTACCAGAGCCTAAGAAATCATAACAGCTTCATCTATACTACAATGATGCCCAAGGAATGTATAATTTACGCCCTCCTATTCATACCACTGTATTTTTAGTCTTTAAAATCATATTGAATGTAGATAAATCCATTTAATTGATCAACTCATATTATTTTCTCTAATTTTTACATGACAACATTCTCTTTGAGTGTTAGTTTAAAAATTTAGGAAAACCATGCAACAGATTCAATCATTTGATGTCATCATTGTGGGCGCAGGTGCTTCTGGACTCATGGCCGCCATTGAATGCGGAAAACGAGGACGGACTGTCCTCGTCATTGAAAAATCTAAAAAACCAGGCCGAAAAATACTAATGGCTGGCGGTGGTTTTTGTAATTTCACGAACTATCACGTTGAACCAAGCTGCTTTTTATCACATAACCCTCATTTTTATAAATCAGCATTAAAACAATACACTCAATGGGACTTTATTGAGTTAGTGAAAAAACACCGTATCCAATTTCATGAAAAAACCAAAGGTCAACTATTCTGTAATACAAAAAATGGCCAGATTCTTAAACTACTCCTTGATGAGTGCCAAGATAAAGCCATTCGCATGCAATATGGTATTCAGATTGACAGTGTTAAAAAAACTTCAGATGCGACTTATCAACTTGCTACCGCAAGTGGAACCTATACTTGCCAATCCCTAGTGGTTGCAACTGGTGGGCTCTCAATTCCATCCATGGGATCAAGTGCTTGGGGCTATCAATTGGCTGAACAATTTGGCTTGAATGTGAAGCCTTTAAGAGCAGGTTTGGTGCCTTTGACGCTGCATCAAGATGATAAAGCACAGTTATCTCAACTGAGTGGCATTTCTTTTGAATCAAATGTTCATTATCAACAACAATCTTTTCATGAAAACACATTAATCACCCATCGAGGCATCAGTGGACCTGCTATTTTACAAATCTCTTCTTACTGGCAGGCTGGTCATGACATCACCATCAATTGTTTACCGCACATTGATATTGCTGATGCATTAAAAGATCATCGTTCATCTCAAAGCGTGAAAACCTACCTAGCACAATTCCTACCCAAACGGTTTTTAGACACACAAATCGATGCTCACCTTTTAAAAAAACCACTATGTCATCTCCAAAAAAAAGACCTCACGGTACTCGAACGGATACTCCATCACTGGACGCTTAAACCAAATGGGACAGAAGGCTATCGTACGGCTGAGGTGACTCTGGGTGGTGTGGATTGTAACGACTTATCTTCCAAGACGATGGAAACCTATGCCCACAAAGGCTTGTACTTTATCGGCGAAGTGGTTGATGTCACAGGTTGGCTTGGAGGATATAATTTTCAATGGGCTTGGTCATCAGGTTTTGTCGCTGGACAATTTGCATAGCACCGTGAGATCTGAAACAAATAGATGCTTACCATTCACTTTAAATTGAGTGATTGGCATAAGATGAATCTTCTTCATGCTGATCTCGATAAAGCTTTATATTGAGAATAGAATATTATGCGATACTTTTAAATTGTCGCTCCAGTGCAACTAGTGCTTGAACAAGATCTCCCCTCAAGATGTCATTTAATGTAGATAATTGTAGTGCCTACGGTATTGATACAATCCACTTGCTAGCACTGCCACCACTAGTATTAAACCTAGAATAAAAAGACTGAAGTAATGTGGGTTAACTAGAGAAAACTGACTTGGAGGAATAAACCCAATCAAAAACCCAGCTCCGCAACCAACTAAGGCAATGGCAGCAGTACCATAAAGACCTAATAGCCCACCTGGGACTCGAAAGGAAGATTGCTGATTGGGATGACGGAACCGTAAAGTGACAGCTGCAAAAATAATGACAAAATAGACAATCAGATATAATTGAACAGCACAGTCACTCAATGTAAAATATGCCTCAGTGACTGATGGATATACAAAAAATAATGTTGCAGCCAATGTCACTAAAATAGACTCTAATAGAACCATACGCGGTGCGGTATTTTTCCATTGGTACGCAAACACTTTAGGCAAAATACCCTCTTTAGCAGCAACCAGCATCATCCTACTAGGTCCAGTTAACCAAGCGCTGACACTTCCAATCACTCCTATAGTCATACACAACGATATATATCGAGCAAGATATTCGAGATGAAAATGTGTGAGCAATACTTTGAGTGATGCAACAAGACCAGACTGCAAGACAATGCTATCATGTGGTAATGCGACTGCTACAGCCAATGCACTCATGATAAATACACACACAATGCATAGTGTCGCAGCAGCAATACTTTTAACAAAAGCATGGTAACCACCCTGAAGATTTTTCACATGGGTACAAGTCATTTCTATTCCCATAAAAGCTAACACTACCGTAACAGCGAATGTCAAATCACCCCACGTTTTAATCTGAGGGATGAAGGCTTCAGGACTCACATGAAGATAAGAAGGCATACCACTTAAGAACCCAAAAAAGGCGGCTAGGACTAATACCACTGCCGGTAATAAAAAACCAAGCAACACACTAAACTCACCTATTTTCCCCATAAACTCGAGTCCACCTCTAAATAAAATAGCTGTTTGTAACCATTGTGCAATAATGATAAAGCTACTGATGTAAAAGGGGTCTTGTGCAAGCTGTGCTGCATGAACAGGATCCCAAAAATACGCAAAGGATGTTGCTCCATACGTCGTGATCACAGGATACCAAAGCACATTCTGAAACCAATAAAAGACCAAACACACGAAAGCAAGATGTTGTCCAAAAGCTGTTTTGATCCAAAAGAAGCTACCACCTTCGTCAGGCCATGTACTCACTAACTCGGCAGTAATCATCGCAATAGGAATAAAGAAAAAAATTGCAGCAGTAAGGTACACAGTCACTGAACCCAGTCCATACGTTGCAACTTGAGGCACGTCTCGCAAGCTGGCAATGGCAATAATAATCAGCATGGTTAAGCCAAATGGCGTTAGAACTTTTGTATTTGATACCATAATGAGTTTCTCCATAGACTGTTATTTCTAAGCTAGCATATCAAATGAGTTTTGACTAATAGAAAGCAATATTAAAAAACTGATACTCCAGGTCTATTTACAAATATTGCTCTTTTGACAACGAGTGAGATAAAAGCATCCTTTCCCGAAGCTAACTAAGACGGTTTTTACTTTGCAACATATTGAGCTTTGTTCAAGTCAATCATACGATGGCGCACCATGAATATGTGTTATAGTCTAAGACAATACATCAATAGCCAAAAAATATATGCCATAGACGATATAATAACCTCGACATCCGAGTATGGATACCAACACTGAGATCACAATCCTTGATCAAATTATATATTTCTTGTAAGGTTGAGGATATTTATCAGGAGCATTTATGCCAAAATTAAAATATGAGCACCTAATGGGAAATATCGAATCTTTTAAAGCCGCGCAAAGCAGTATGGGTATTGAGCTTGAGGGATTTTTGAAAGGTGAGATTTTCAATGGCTGCTATAGCATTGAAGAACAAGATCAAATTGTCAATGATCTTGGTTATCTACTGAACCAATACTTCCCCTCTTCGACTTATGAGGAAGATAAGAACAATAATCAAAATATGTTATCAGCCTCTGATACCTCCATATTCAATGAACAAAAAAAGCGACCAGTATTTTTATCTACTGCGGGTGCACCAGGAACTGGGAAAAGCCATTATATTGAGCATTTAGATCATGGCCTCGAGCAGTTTGTCTATGTCGATCCAGATCGTGTCTGTTTGCCTGCAATACAAGCCTATCATACTTTGAATCAAACTGACTCTGAACGCGCTTATCAAAAATTTCGTGATGCCTCAAACTTTATAGCAAACTTCATGCTCATTAGGGCTGTTTCAGAAAGAAAGCATATTGTGTATGGTACAACTGCTTCAAGCGATAGAGTGAAAACAATTTATCAACATCTTCGTGATGCGCAATATGTCATAGACATTCGAGTCTTGTTTGCAGATCAAAAACTTCGACTTGGAGCAATCAACCACCGTAATCAAAATCACGTGCAAGCCTCTGAAGCGGATGTTTTTGGTAAGGAGGCTCCTATTCTTGAACGCTTATTTGATGCATACATCCCTTACGCAGATCAGGTGATACTCATGCTGAATCATGGTGATTATTGGAAGGGTCAAGGCACGTTAGAAAACATCATCAAAGTTCAAACAAGATTGGGATTATTCGACACTGATTCAGCCTATGAAAAATTTCTTAAAGTCTGCAATATATCTGAAGAAGTTGAAGAGCAGTTCACCCGTTTGCGATTAGATGTTGCTAATAATGCATCTACTTCAATAGATAATCAACTTTAGCAGCACAGATAAAATCATTTTCAGAAAGCGCTTTGAGCGAATGTGTTTGATAGGAAATCGTACACTCTCTAAAACTGAAAGAAATTAATGGGTGATGATTTTCTTGATGGCTAATCCATGAGACTGCATTGATAAAACTCATTAGTGTTTCGTGATCTTTAAATCTAAACGTCTTAAATATGTAATGTTTTTTTGGATCGTGATCCCAATCCTCTAAAGACTTCAGGTGTCCTTTTACCTCACGGTCATCTAAAGGCGCTGTCTCCCCTTCACATGCCAGACATTTTTTTTGATGAAGCATCATGATTTTTTCTCCTGATGATGATTAGGGCCCAATTGCCAATTGATATATTTGATGGCCATATATTCATCCAACCCATATTTAGAACCCTCACGTCCAAAACCGGAATATTTAACACCACCAAATGGACACTTTACATTCGAGATTAGACCTGAATTAATCCCCACCATCCCAAATTCTAATGATCGGCTGATACGCCATAACGTGTCAGCATGTTGTCCAAATAGATAAGCAGCTAAACCATATGGCGTGTTATTTGCTGCTTCAATCACGGCATTTTCATCATCAAATGGTATCAATGTCACCACTGGTCCAAATATTTCCTCATGTAAAATATCTGCAGTTTCTGGAACCTGACCCAGTATCGTTGGTTCATAGAAATGCTGATCACTATAATGTCTTTGTCCACCTAACACCACATGAGCTCCACGACTTTTTGCTTCCTCTACTAACCGCTCTACTTTGTCGATCGCATATTTATTAATTAAAGGCCCCATCGTGGTTTTAGGATCCAATCCATCACCTAATACTAACTTTTTCATCTTTGAAACAAGTTTTTTTTGAAACTGAGTATATACTTTTCGATGCACATATAATCTATTGACACAAACACAAGTTTGTCCAGAAAATCTAAACTTTGAATTTATCGCCTCAGACACAGCATGGTCAATGTCAGCGTCCTCTAAAATAATCATTGGGGCATTCCCACCCAGCTCAAGAGATAACTTTTTGACTGTGCTCGCTGAATTTTCATACAACAATTGTCCAACTCGGGTTGAACCTGTAAAGGAGAGCTTTCTGACGATGTCGCTGTGTGCAAACGCATGCCCAATGTGAGCTGCGTCGCCAACAATGACACTGATGACATCATTTGGTAATCCCGCCTCTAATCCTAATTTTGCAAATGCAAAGGCTGATAGCGGCGTAAGCTCAGAAGGTTTTACAATCATGGTTGATCCTGCAGCTAAGCACGGCGCTACTTTTCGAGCTAACATAGCCATTGGAAAATTCCAAGGTGTGATTGAAGCACAAACACCCAATGGTTCTTTTGAAATGATAATACGACGATCATCATCATGTGGAATAACATCACCATAAGCTCTTAGAGATTCATTGGCAAACCACTCAAGATAGCTTGCAGAGTAAACAATTTCAGCTTCAGACTCCTTGAGGGGTTTTCCAGATTCTAATGTGATGACACGACTCAATGAGGATACATGTTCTTTTAATAACTTTGCCCAGGTTGATAAAATTTGGCAACGAAGATCAACACTGGTTCTGGACCATTGTTGGAATGCCTTGTGCGATGCCACAATACTCTTTTGAATATCTCGATCGTTCACCCCTTCAATAGATGCCAATATATGATTATTTAAAGGGTTATATACATTGATTAACTGCGCTGCATGTCCATTTTGCCAATGCCCATTAAATAAATTTTTATCTATGATCCATTGATCCTCTACTACTTTTTTAACCATGCTCAAACCTTTGTTATGATGACCAATCACCTTACTTAAATTATAGCATATTCTAACTATGATAAACGTATGAGCTTGACTGAAAGGCCTCTCTTAGTTAGTATATTTAAAAAGGAGAATAAATTATGCCGAACATACCTACAGCAACGCCTGTCACCAGTTTCGATGATTTCTCTAAGAATACACAAGATATAAAAAGACATCGTGTACTATTTTATGCCCTTGAAGAAGTATTATACGGTTTATTTATTTCTGCTATTGGAGCAACACTTGGATTTGCAGGTCGTATTACGGGTTATCCTGCTTTGATTTTTTTCATAATGGACCTTGCTTTTCTATTTCTCTTTTACAGAGCTATTGAGCAAAAAGAGATTCATCAGGCAAGAAGTTGGTTCTGGGCTCTTTGTGGGACGTTAGGTTATTCTTTAGCACCATTATTACTCCTCGTTCATATTGCTTCTGGTCCAACTGTGATCCTTGGCATTGTTGCAATGACAGCTTTAATTGTAGGTGCAGTATCAACAGCTGCCCTCGCCTATCTAAAAACCAATGATATGAGTTGGACGCAGTTTCTACCTTTTATTTCATCTTCATTACTCGGATTGATTGTATTAGGCTTTCTAGTCCCTTTTGCTGGCAATGTTCCAGCTGCTGTACTGACTTATAGTCTTATTAGTGCAGTGACATTTTCCGGTATTTTATTTCTAGATATCCTAAAGTGTGTATATTTTGATTCAATCTGTGGGGATGATAAATCAAGCCAAAGATTAGCTGGTTTACGCTCTGCAGTTGGAATCTATCTTGATATTATTAATATTTTTAAAGATTTACTAACTGCATGGTTTATATTGTCAAATAAAGAAAATCGTCAAGATATTGATCTTTCACAGATGTTTCAAACTCTCCTGGGGTTAGTGATTCCAGTTTGTTTTCTCACTTATCTGTGCTTTAC
>NZEV01000016.1 GCA_002690495.1 Legionellales bacterium
TGATCCATGGCGTTTATTTCAACATTTACTAGGTCGATCATGAGTGTATTAGGAAGATATTTTGGAAATGTATTAGGTCGAATGATTGCCTGTTGTTGGTCTTCTCGTTGGAAGATCACAGTAAGAAACATTCATCAATGTTTTCCACATTTAGATAGTCGTGAAATTGCTATACAATCGTTCAAACATTTTGGAAGATCTCTACTAGAGGGGATCACGCTTAAGTCCATTGCCTCTTCACCACGAGTCATCTATGAGGAATCACCTTGTTTCAAAGCGCTTTTGAAAGTGAAGACGGGTATTATATTGACAGGTCATGTAGGACAGTGGGAAATATTGAATTTAGCTATCGCAAAAAGGATCCCTAATGTGCATGTATTGTATCAAAAAATAGAAAACCCTTGGATTAATCGATTAGTGATCCGTCAGCGCAGTCAGTTTGGTGTGACAATGTGGGATAAAAAGAGTCAGCTCATTCCGATGCTTCGTAGCGTCAAACGTTCAGGAGGATTGATTGGCATTGTAGCAGATCAGGGTGATGGTGCTTTAGCGAATTTTTTTGGTCAAACACGTCCATTTCCTGATGGGCCAGAAAAATTAGCACAAAAAATGACTTTACCTGTTTTTTGGGCTTGTTGTCTCAGAGAGGGAGATCATTTTAGAATTACAGTCAAGCAATTATCGCCAGGTTCAATCAAAGAACAATACGTTGATTGTCTCGAGGAAACTATCCGAAATGCGCCTTATCAGTATTTTTGGATGCATCGAATGTGGAAAGATCAGGTTGCCAGTGTTCAGTGATTACGGTATCATTAATCTGATGTGGTGGTTAATTATTCTCTTATTATCGGGGTGTAGCGAGCTACCTGAACATCGTGGTTTAACCTTTACGCCTAAGTATAGTGGACAGCAGTTGATGAACGATGAAATTCAAAATGAGTTGAATGCATTGATTGAAAAAAATCGAGATAAGCATTTTATGATTCATCAACCGTACTATAATCAACAGCTTGCAGAACTTGATAATGCCAAATCTTACAAGCAGGCAACAAAGCTAGCAACTTTGATGCGTCAACAAGGTGTTTCTGCTAATCATATTTCAATACAAGAGTGTCAAACATGTCAAAATTTATTCATTACTTATTATTGATTTTCTTATCTAGTCATAGTATGGCATTTTTCAATGACTATGATCATGAGATACAAACACTTAATGAAAAAATTGATAAGCTGGAAAAGCAGTTGAAGTTTGTCATGGAGTCATCTGACAGTGAACGAATTAATGATTTAGAACAACGCGTGATTAATTTACAAGCTCAAGTCAATCGACATGCTAACGCAGCACCTATACAGATGAAAAACGTAGATACAGACAAAGCAATGATTGATATTCGTAGGATGATCAAAAATCAAGAGTTAAAAAGAGCAGAACAAGCACTTGATCGGTATATTAAGTCTCATAAAAGTGGTGATAATCGTTCTGAGGCCTTGTATTATTTAGGAGACATTTTTGTCAGTCAAGGTGAGTTATTAAAAGCTGAGCCAATGTTTAAAGAGGTTGTAACTTTAAATCGACATCGTTTAGTGCCAGATGCATTATTAAGACTTGTGACGATTTATTGGCAGACAGGACAACAAGATAAAGCCTCAAAAACGTATCAGCGACTGGTTACTAAGTATCCGAATTCGTCGGTCTCTCAATTAGCCAAGGTACAATATCAATCCTGGATTGATTCAAACTAGAAAATCTATTGCGCTTTGCGTGATATTTTCGTATGATAATCATTCATGGGTCGTTAGCTCAGTTGGTAGAGCATCGGGCTTTTAACCCGCTGGTCGAGCGTTCGAGTCGCTCACGACCCAATTGTGACCAACTTAAATGATCGAAAAAACAGGTTTAAAGGAACAATACGCTTCACTATGTCAGAGACTTGCTGACATTAGGAGGTGTCTTTGACTATGATCATAAAGTTAAAGCACTATCTGATTTAGCCAATGAGATCAACCAGCCCTCTAACTGGGCTGATCTTGATGTGATGAAACGTTTAAAACAAGATCAAAATCGCCTTCAACAACTCACTGTCCCAATTGATGATTTAGATGAGATTCTCAGTGATCTTGATCAAATGATTGATTTAGCTGTTGAGGAGGAGGATGAAGGGCTGTTTAATGAAATTCAAACTCAATTGAATCAAGCGGAATCATCATTAGAACAGTTAGAATTCAATCAGATGTTTTCTTTGAAAGAGGATGCTTTAAATGCTTTTTTAGAAATTCAGGCGGGTTCTGGTGGCACTGAAGCTCAGGATTGGGCCGATATGCTACTCAGAATGTACTTGCGATTTATTGAGCAGAAAGGGTTTAAGCATGAGATGATTGATCACTCTCCTGGTGAAGTTGCTGGTATCAAGTGTGCGACAATCAAGGTCATCGGTGCTTACGCTTATGGTTGGTTGCGGTCTGAATTAGGTGTTCATCGATTGGTCAGAAAATCACCATTTGATAGTGGCAATCGTAGGCATACTTCATTTGCATCAGTGTTTGTCTCTCCAGAAATCATCGACGATATTCATATTGAGATTGATCCCAGTGATTTGAGAGTTGATACGTATCGGTCGAGTGGTGCTGGTGGACAACATGTGAATACAACTGACTCAGCAGTGCGCATTACTCATATTCCTACAGGGATAGTTGCTCAGTGTCAGAATGATCGATCTCAACACAAAAATAAGGCTCAAGCTATGACACAATTAAAAGCGAAGCTACACCAGAAAGCCTTACAAGAAAAAATGGCGACAAAAGAAGCTTTAGAATCTTCTAAAGCTGAAATTAGTTGGGGCAATCAAATTCGATCTTATGTATTAGATGCTTCCAGAATTAAAGATTTACGAACCGGTGTTGAACAAACACACACTCAAGCTGTACTAGATGGTGCTTTAGAACCGTTTATTGTGGCCTATTTAAAACTTAGTGAGGATACAAAATGAGTAGTAATGATCATAGAGACCAACATGAGGTAAGAAAGCAAAAGTTATCTGCATGGCGCGATATGGGAGCAGCGTATCCTTTAGTTGATTCTCCAACACATTGTGCTGGGGATTTACATCAAGCGTATGATCAACAAAGTACGTTACCTAAAGAATCAGTGACTGTATGTGGACGTATTATGACCCGACGTATTATGGGCAAGGCCAGTTTTACCCATATTCAAGATGGATCTGGTCAAATCCAATTGTACGTCAAAAGAGATGCGATCTCGGAGGCACAATATACTGCATTTAAGCAGTGGGATTTAGGGGATATTGTGAGTGTGTCAGGGACGTTGTTTTTTACTCAAAAGGGTGAGCTTACGATTGATGTGACAACCATTTCGATGCTAACTAAATGTCTATATGCGTTACCAGATAAATTTCATGGTTTAGTAGATCATGAAATCAAATACCGTCAGCGTTATCTTGATATTTTAGTCAATGAAGAATCTAGGGCTGTTTTTAAATTGCGAGCCAATATGATTGCTTATATTCGTCAGTTTCTAATTGAAAGAAGGTATATGGAAGTTGAAACACCCATGTTACATGATATTTGTGGTGGGGCAACGGCAAAGCCATTTGTGACACATCATCAATCGCTACATTTAGATCTATTTTTAAGAATTGCACCAGAATTGCATTTGAAGCGATTAGTGATTGGTGGTTTTGATCGTGTCTTTGAAATTAATCGTTGTTTCAGAAATGAAGGTCTATCCACGAAACATAACCCAGAATTTACTTCTATTGAATTTTATCAAGCTTATGCGCAGTATACGGACTTGATGGATTTAACAGAAAACCTATTCAAATCAATGGCAATCGATTTATTAGGCTCACAAATGATCGAATATCAGGGAGAGAAAATTGATTTATCTCGACCCTTTGAACGTCTGACCATGTCAGAAGCGTTACTAAAATATAATCAGTCGCTTCAACCTGAAATCTTAGAAGATGCAGCTCAGCTTTTAAATTTTCTTAACTCACATGAGTTAGGTTATGAGGGCGATCCTGCAGACTGGGGGATCATGCAAAATTTCTTATTTGAAAAGACTGTTGAAATGCATTTAACACAGCCAACATATATCACTCGCTTTCCTGTAGCAGTGTCTCCATTGGCCAGGCGGTGTGATGATCATCAAGGTTATGTCGACCGTTTTGAGCTGTTTGTTGCAGGTCGGGAATTAGCGAATGGGTTTAATGAGTTGAATGATCCAGAGGATCAAGCAGAGCGTTTCAAAGAGCAGGTGCGTCAAAAGGACTTAGGTGATGAAGAGGCGATGGGATATGATGCGGACTATATTCAAGCATTATCTTATGGTTTGCCTCCTACAGCAGGTGAAGGTATTGGTATAGATCGATTGGTGATGTTATTTGCTGACCAACCTAATATTCGAGATGTGATTCTATTTCCTCAATTGAAGCCATCTGCTGCAATTAAAGAACAACAAGAGCAAGTTGATTAAAGTAGGGTCAGAGGCTGATCATCGATGAAATATGTGGTGGCTTCAGTCACTACACCACTGAGGTAAGTGCACTCATCTTGATGCATTTGGTTAATAATACTCCCTATGACTCGACCTTGTTCATCTTGTATGGATTGTGCTTGGATTGGGTGAGGTGTTTTAAACGCTTGCAATGTTCTTTTGTTTTTTCCAAGTTGGTGTGTGCGCATGATCACTTCTTGACCTAAGTAACAGCCTTTTGTCCAGCTGATAGCATCAGTTATTTGGTCACAGTGAAGCATGTGTGGCGTAAATCGTTCTGTTGTGTTGGTCCCTAAGATGGGGTGTCGGTGAACGATTGCGTAATTCATCGTAAAGCGAGCATCACTTTCAACTTGTGAATGAGTGATGATAAAAGGTTCTCTGAGCGCATATTTTTGTAGGTGTTGTACGAGGATATTTTCCAATGATTGCGGGATATCAACAGACCAAGTATCATTTTGTGTGCTGATCCAGCAGGTTGAAATCACCTTGCCAGATTGATTACAAAAAGCGCTCCATTGGGGGGTGTGTGTCATTTGATGAATATCTGCACAGATTAAGTTTTGTAATACGCGTGGTGAGCCTTTTAGGATTAGACGTTGCCAAAGTGTTGTATCAATCATGTTTGACCGGATCATAAATAGGGTGTTTTGAGAATGGGTGGCATCTTAATAGTCTGCAGAACATTTTTTTTAATGCCGTGAATGTTGGATAGGTAGATAAACATTCAAGGGCATATTGGGAACAAGTTGGTGTGTATCTACAACGTCGACAATATGGAGATAGAATGACTTGGTAGCCACGTACCATTAGTTTGCAAATAGATTTAAACATATTTCATTATTAACATGAATCAACTCATCTGACAAGTGATGTGGGTTTGTCTATAATTATACTATCGGTTTTAATAATAAAAATATTGAATAACAAGAGGTAGACGATGGAGTGGAATAAAAAACTCATTCTCTTTTTAGAGCAACTGGGAGTTAAACATTACTTTGGGTGTAATGGGGGTGGTGTCATCCATTTCACAAAGCACCTATCCAATAAAGAAACAAGTCTTCATTCAGAGTTCTTTCATTACAGTGAGTATAACGCAGGTTTTGCACCGATTGGTCACTATCTAGCCACTCAAGAAATAGCCTGTTCAGTCTCTACAACTGGAGCAGCACAAAAATTAGCTGCTAATGGTGCGTCTGATGCAAGATTTATGGGAGTGCCAAGTATCTATATCATGGCACTATCATCTAAAGCCAATTATCAACGATATCCTCTTCAGGATACGAGTGATGATGGCATTAATATTGTTAAACAGTTTCAGGCTGAATTTAAGGATTCCGTTATTTGGATCAAGCAGGATTCAGATTTAAATTCATTATTTTCTCGCATCAAGAAAATACTGAGTCAAAATCAGCCGGTCATCCTTTTTTACCATCCAGAAATTTTGTGTGAGCAAGTCCATGATGGCTTTGATGAAAAGCATACTCTTGCTCATCAACCACCGATCACATCAAAAGCTCTCAAACCAATGATTGAGACCTTATCAAAACCAGACCCACATCGGCGAGTGGTTGTGTTTGTAGGCTCAGAAGCGGCCATTGATGGGGTATGTCCAAAAGTCTTTCAGCGTTTTGTTGAAAAGATTCATGCACAAGTCATTTATTCTGTTAATGGAGACAACACCGCTATTTTGACAGAGAAAAGAAATTTAGGGCATATCATGCTCGGTGGTAATCTAGCCGCAGTAGATGCTTGGCAGACACTTAAAAAGAATGATGTACTCATTTGTTTAGGTATAGATGTTTGGGAGTATGTTTTGAACTTAAAAAAAGTGCCAGAGTGTCAAAGTGTTTGTTTCACTCATCATACTAATGCTTATGGACAAATTAATGGCCAATATCAACATGTATTCCATCAAAATCATTTACAAATTAATGGGCGGATACAATCGTCATTAGAACAATTCTTAACATCAACAACGGCCATCACGTTCCCTAAAAATATGCAATTTTTGAACAAAGAAGATGTCTTATCACATTTTCAGCCTCAAAGAAATAAGGTCAATCTGATTGATTTTTATAAACGAATTGACCAACTTTGGCAAAAACAATCTATTGCATTTGAAGATGTCTGTATTGCTTACCGTGATCGACAAGCCATCCTGAAACAGCCCAATCATAAAGTGAAGTTCTTTACAGCAAATCATGGATCTGCAATGGGTTGTTCATTTGGACTCGGTGTTGGAGCTGCGATTGCTGATCCTCAACAAAAGGTGTTTATTTTTACAGGTGATGGTTGTTTCCAGTTGTTTGGTGGCAGTTTAAATCAGGCAGCAAAATTGAATATGACCTTATTTATTTTAAATAATGGTCAACTCTCTCTCATTAGAGATGGTTGTAAGACCATACTTCAAAAGAGCACTGAGAAGACGGATCACGCAGATCTTGCAAAGATAGAGTGGGATAGTTTAGCTAAAGCATTTGGTTGGCGTTATTTTAGAGTCCAGCCAGATTTGTCTAACTTAGCTGATATCATGCAAGCGTCTTATGATTCTAATCCAACATCAATCCTAGTTGATATACCAATTGATCCAGGACAAGTTGTCGGTATAAACTATCGTTACGCAAATATTACAAAAGACTCTCATCTATAATTCAAAATCATTCATGGGTAATGAGTGTTACAAATATATGGACTATTTTTTAAAGTACTGACCGGTATTAATGCGACTGACTTCCTCATCGTCTGAGTCATATTCATATTCTGAGTCAGATTGCATAGTGTAATCGCAGAATTGACCATACTCTTCAAGATCCTGATCATAAGTCTCTTCAAGATGATCAAGGTAAGCTCTCATTGAAGGCAATGTCTCTAGACCAGAGGTGTGCACCGTGACTGAAGATGTACTTTCAGAGTGACTTTGTTGGTTGATGGATCGCTCTGATAAGCATCGAGCCACATTGTTTTGAATCTCTTGAAACAATGATGTACCAAGTCCATCATGACTACTAAAGGGGGTTAACGTCGAGGTGGTTGTTGCTGATTCTCTATTTATTGTGTGTGTACTATTAGTGAGACTTCTAATTGAAATAGATCCAAGGTGAGCAGAGGTTGTGACTTCACTTTCCTGATCGGTCATTGCTTCGGAATGAATGCTTTGATCATGTTCAGACACTGTTTCAAGTTCTCGAGAGAAGGGCATCGAAAAGTGTGTGGTTGTTTTGTATGGACAATTAGAAGCTTGAGCAATAGATTTGGTATCACTTTGAAAATGATCTTGTCTTACATTTTTGTTGGTGTGTGATAATTCTGAAGATGGGGATCGACTACGTTTCGCTTTACGGTCCACTGTTTTAGCTTCTGATGGTGTGGTTTTGTGATCGTATGATTCGATTTGGGTGAATGTTTGGGTTGTAGATTTTTTCATATTTGTTCTTTATTAATATTTATTTACATAATATAACACACTAATGTGTTTCATTTCAATTGCAAGGGGAGACGACATCATTTTGTTTTGATGAGTGTGGATGAGCTGATCGTGTTGAGTCACTTAGGATGGTATAAGGATCGATGGGAGTAGTTGGTCTTGTGGGTTTTAGGAAGGATTAAGATATGATATTGGTTAATAGTTTAGACTAAGCGCCTGACAAGAGATCAAAAATAGCCTATAGTGATAGTATATCTAGTTAAGGATAATAATGATAAGGAGATCACTATGGTGTATACTAGTAAAACTATAAAAACATTTGATACTAATGAACGTCTTGAAGCTTTTGACTGGTTATATCAGCTTACGATTAAGAAACATCAACATTTAATTGATCGCTCAATTGACCCTCTGAATATACAAGCTCGACAGGCAATAGAACTTTATTTAGGTTATCTTGTCGCGATGGAATTACGCATGATGTATCCCAAATATCTAAACACCATCAAAGGACAATTAGATCAGTCTGTTGAAAAAATCATCAAAGAGTGTCCGAGTAATGAGTTATTTTATAAAATTTTTAATGGTCGATTAAGTGCTGATTATGATCCGATATTTAGTCTTCGAGATGATCTCAAAAAAGCGGTTAAAAAAGATTTTGAGTTTATTCGTGAGGATATACTATCACCTGAAATTGAAGAGGTAAGTCAATCTATTTCTAAAAAAAGTTATTTCTTTAGATCGATGATGGTAGTGACCATTGGTTTAGGTCTATATTTCGGTCTGGGCGTCATCTTGCCATTAATTGGATTGGTATTAACTAAAGAAGTGATTGGGATTATGGTTGCTTCATCAGCAGCGTTTCTTGGAATTTACTTATTAGGCCAGACTGTTCCAGGCATGTATCGAAGTTCAATGTGTCGTTTTTGGTATGGTTCTTGGCTTGGAGATAAGGAACGTCAATTTATTGATCATTTAAATCCAAATAAAATTGAGAAAACTTTCCATATGACGAAGATTTTCAATGCTGTAACGACTAGTACGCCCCTGAAAGAAACATGGATAGACTTATTACAGTGGATGCAGGTTAAAAAAGACTTTGTTGCCGATCCACCAAAGGTGACTAAGAGTATATTTTCTAACCCAGAGAAGAAATTATCTCGATTCTCTTTCTTTAGTAAAAGTAAAGACTCTGAACGAGTGCGCCAGGATTCAGATGAATTAAGCCAAAGTAGCTTTGAAAGTGTTGATTTAGGATCTGACTCAGGAAACTATGGTCGCTATGGTGGTCAAGTTTAAATCAGGTTAGAATAGGGATATGAACTTTATATGGGAAGCCATTGCGTTAAGACTGTTTGTCATCACGAAGACCTTAATCGAGCCAATCGAGTGTGTCAATGTGATCGATCACCAACCTGAAGCCTTAAGGTGGTGGCAATCTCGAATTTCTCAACCATGCCATGGTGTGCCATATCAGACCTATCCACAGCTTCAGAATTTATCCCCATCTCGAAGTACGTTTATTTGGGTGTTACCACCGGCACAATACTTTGCAGATGAGACTTGGTTAGCTTTGTTGCAATCAATTCGTGCGGTGTGTCAACATTATTTTATTTTTGCAACATTTGGTGTAGATAGCCAGGCTCAGTTAGAAAAAGCGTTAGGGATTGAGGCAAAGATGCATGTTCCTGATTTACATACTATTGGTGATCAATTAGTCCAAGCAGGATGGCAAAGGCCAATGGTGCAATCACAACGATTATCAATTAATTATCACAAGTCAAAAACCTTGTGGGAGGACTTAGTGGGTTTAGGCACAGCGTCGCAACATCCGTTATTTTATCTACCTGATGCATTGCCCGCATTTAAAAACCAAGTTTTAAAGCAACCAATTGATTTTGAGATCAACATTGCATTATGTTTTAATCATCCTAAAAAACAGGCCGGTATTTCACACCCTGATGGCAGCTATAGCATTGCATTAGAACAGATGTTTAAAGATTAACTGATCCAGTCTTGTGGCATTAAAAAAGATTCAAGTTTAGCTTCTCTGGAACCGGGTTGAGGTTGCCAGTCATAATGCCATGCAGCGAGTGGTGGCATTGACATTAAAATAGACTCAACTCGCCCACCAAATTGTAAGCCAAATAACGTACCACGATCATAGAGCAAATTAAACTCTGCATATCTTGCGCGTCGATGAACCTGAAAGTCTTTTTCAGGTTGAGTGTAACTGTCATTTTGGTGGTCTTCTAAAATTGGGAGATAAGCATCGATGAGGCATTGACCAAGCGTTTTAGTGAAGTTTAATAATGTATTGAAGTTTGGTTCATTTAGATCATCAAAAAAAATTCCACCAATCCCACGCATGTGATTTCGATGTTTTAAATAAAAGTAATCATCACACCAGGCTTTAAAATTTGGATAAAATTCTGGATCAGTTTGATCACAAGCAGCTTTAATTGTACGATGCCAGTGCTGGCAATCTGTTGAAATAGGGTAGTAGGGTGATAGGTCCATACCGCCACCAAACCACCATGTTGTATCACATTGAAAAAAACGAAGGTTAGCATGTACAGAGGGAACAAATGGGTTCATGGGATGTAACACTAATGAGAGTCCAACCACATCAAAGGGTTTTCCTTTGAGTTTTGGATACCTTAGACTAGCCGATTCAGGTAAATGTTGTCCTCTCAGTTGAGACATGGCAATCCCTCCTTTTTCGAGCACTTTCCCTGAAGTCGTCAGTATTCTGTTTGTGTAGTGTTCTTTGGGACTTAATTGTTCAACCTGCCATGATTGATGACATTGAAATGCATGATGCCATTGATCTTGGATCTTTAGGATGAGTTTTTGACACTGGTTAAGCATAATCGAGAATAAATATGTTGTATGAGTCCTAAAAAGGGCTCGGGGTTTGGAAAAGATTGAATGATATTGAGCGTTTGTTGTTGCTCTTGTTCTAAGAGTATTTGAGCAGCTTTTGTTCCTAAAAATTGAGTATAATTATGTTGGTCTAAGTGTTTATCTTTACCGCTTGGCATTAGATTCACATCTAATAAATCATCTTGAAGTTGATAGCACAACCCAATTTTTAGTCCCAATTGCTCTAATTGGAAGAGTAATTGGGTGTCTTCGATGTCTGCACTGAGTGCCCCAATGACGCAGCAAGCACCAAACAGGGCGCCTGTTTTTAATTCATAACAGCTTTGCCAAGCGGCTTGATCTTTTGGAGGCTGAATATCTAAGCTTTGTCCTTGAGTCATCCCTTCATAACCAGCTGCTTTCATCAAGGCTTGCAGCATTTTAATTTGAGTTTGAGGGGGATTTTGATCATGTGTGATGTGTGAGTAAGCCTCACACAATAGTGCATCACCAATTAAGATGCCCTGACCATTACCGTATATCGTATGAACACAAGGCTCGCTTCTTCTCATAGTCGCATTGTCCATATCGGGTAGATCATCATGCACAAGTGAAAAGCTATGAATATATTCTACGGCAAGTGCTCCGCCATTAGCACGCTGCTTTTCGCCATGAAAGCACTGATTAACAGCATAAACTAACTGTGGTCTAAACAGTTGGCTGGGTGCACGGAGAATATGGCGCATTCCTTGAGCGAGAAGTGTATCTCCTTTAGGCAGAGATTGTTCAAGGAGTGGTTTAAAATATTGATTAAAGTCAGTCAGACTGGACATCGTCGAAGGGCTCTAGTTGACCATCATTGAGCTTGGATACTTTCTGTTTGGCGGTTTGAAGTGCTTTTTGACACTGCTTGACTAGCCCAATTCCTTTTTCATAAGCATCAATGGACTCAGAAAGTGTCAACTCACCATGTTCCATTTTCTTAACGATGTCATCAAGGGCTTCAAGCTGTTTTTCAAAAGAGGGTTGTTTTTTCTCAGTCATAAATTAATAATACGGTATTTTTTCTAGATTTAAAAGTCATTCCGCTGGAAATCGTCGATGATAGTGTTTATGATGAGAAGATGGTCAGGAAGGTTACCAAAGAAGATATCGCATTCTTGTTAGAAGAGCGTTTCGCATTTCTTATTATTACTTCACTTGGATTGAAAGAAGTCGAAGAAGGAACAAGGATAGCCGAAGAAATGAACTTAGCCACTTTAATGGGGTGGCCTGTTTGTTACACTCCTGGGCAGGACCAACATCGTTTATCTTGTGCATCCGGGCATTTACGTGAAGAGCTTTTTGATGAAGATCACGGTCCTACGGCACCAGTTGAAAATCATGACGATGCAAAATTTAACTCCCAACGACAGCAGTTATTTAAATCTGCTGGTGAAATGGTACTATTGGTGATCGAACAAGGCTGGGAAGGTGTTAAAATTGAAGATGGATCAGCATTGTTTAAATGGGCAATGTGGGCACATTGTACTTCAAATAATTTAAAAATAGAGGGTTATGATCCAACAGATGAAGACTTTGAACGTTTGAAACGTTGTGAAGTATTGTTTGAGCCATATATTTACCAACATACTCTAAGTTATGTGCCTACTTTAGGTGCCACCGAATCTGCAGATATTCCAGGCGGTGATGAACAGAATAACCCTTCGTTTGTGGCTACTGTAGATCAAGATACCACAGCGCCAGCTGCTGAAGAAAAGTCATCTGATTCTGTTGCTGAAGAGCCACAAGTGACTCAAACGACAGAGAGCGAGAAAACACCTGCCAAAAAGAAATCAGTTGCGACAAAGAAGAAAAAAGCAACACTTAAGGCAGTGGATATAGACGATGCCACAGCATCTCCTAAGGAGCCCTCTGGAGATGATCAGGCACCAAAAGCGGATGAATCCAATCAAGAATCGGCTGAAGAGGCAGTCATTGATGATGTTTTGAATCAAGACAATGAATCTACTGAACCATCTATTGAGGTCACAGAACGCACTGTAGAGTCTCATGACGAGGAAGATAAATCGGTTGATACATTGAAATCACCACAATCAACTGATGAAATACCAAAGGATGACTCAAATCCACCAGAGACTTCAGAGCAAACAGGATCTACCGAGCAAAAAACAAAAGACCCATTTAAATTTGATATTGACTCATTAACTGATGAAGAAAAAAAATTGCTTGATCAAGAGGATGATGATACTGATAATACCTCATAAAAAACAATCTATGCTATAATAAAAAAGTAATAAGGAATTAATAAAAACAAAAGAGAGAAATCTGATATGGCTGATAAAACGATTAAGGGTGATGTAGGCCTTACGCCTGAGGCCCAATCAGGAATTGAATCAGGAATTGAATCAGGAATTACGTCCGAACTCCTAGAACAAACTATCACAATTGAGGGTGGTGATCTATATTATGAGCTCTTTGGGGGAAGAATTTCTAAACCGTTTAAAGAATTTGACGAAAATGACAGCACGATAAATAATATACAAAAAAGAATCAATCATCTTCTCAATTTACCACAAGATATACACAAGGAAGATAGTGACTATAATATTCAAAATTTAAGAAACCGACTGGAATTATTAGAGTTATCTAGGGGCAAACCCAATTATCCAAATAATGGAGATACCTATTATTACAACAACTTTAATAGCACTATCCTTAACGGCCCCAAGGCAAATCAATATGCAGCAGCATTTATTAATACAGTGAGGGAGTCTGGTAAACGTGACGCAGCTTCAAGTCGCAATGTATCGATAACAATAAAATTTAAAGGTGAGACAGACACGGTGAAAAAAAATCAGGTGTCGATTGTTAAAGGCGCATTTTTAGATGGTGGAAGACCGCCTAATCTAGTGAAAATATCACAGCAGGGAGAACAGAAGGGAGAATATCCACTACTCAGCGTAGAAAAAAAAGGAGAAGGGAAAGATGTGATATATACCATAGGAGATGTATCAGAACAAACAAAAGCTGATAAACATATTTCACAAAATGTTCGACCAATGTATTTTGCTTCTGTAATGTCACTTCAATTACAAAGTAGATTATCATGCACGCCATCGCAAGCGCAGTCTATTGTTAAGAATTATGCCTCATTATTTTCAACAGATCTTTTATCAAAAAATGAAAATTATAATGTGGATAAGAACGGAAAAAGGACATTAAATGATACTGGGGAACAGAAATTTAAACAGAGTCTTAAAGACACATTATTTTGTGATGACAAAAAAGCTGAAGAGATATTACATGAATTTAAAGAAGGACCGGTTGCTAATTTAGTAAATCAACTACAGTCACATACTAAGGAGGAGGGACGGTTAAATAAAAGATTTATCAATCCTTTGGGTCACCTTGGAAATGCATTTAAAAATGATAAATCTATTCAAAAGACACCAACGACATATGTCGTATTTAAAAATCAAGATGGTAAATTAGAGAGAGTGCCCCAAGAAAAGCATATGCCACGTCCTCCAACATTAGCCCGTGGGGGTGAAACCGAGAATGATACACATTTGCGAGAAATAAAACAAAATCAAATAGCAGCAAATGTCGGCAAACTTGATTACGTTACCATTCAAAAATATGAATTACTTGTCGATTTTTCTCCAGAGAGACTTGAAAATTTAGATGTTAGTACTCAAGGTGAAAGTTTAAAAAGTTTTATCGATACCAATTATAATGTTATGTGCCAACCATCAAAATCTTCAGGGCAAGAGGATGATCTAGCATTGGCTACTAGTCCAAGCGATGCTGCAAAACCTCCATCACCCAAGTCTGGCCCTGGTGCTAGTTTAGAGGGAACATCACCCCAAAAAAATGATTTTGATAAAATGGTTGCAGAGATTAATAAAACCAATAACTTATTAACCCCAATTGAAGATAGAGCCGCATATATAAAACGTATTGAAGCAAATTCTGAAGCGATCACGGGAACTGATGCTCTTACTTTAGGCAAACAAGAACCAGGAAAATAATATGCCAACGCCAACTTCTCAGTTTCAGGTACCGGGTGCAGTTCTTGCTCACCAATTCCCACCACCTCATGAGCTTTCGAGTGGAGAGGAATTAAATGCAGAGTATGCACTTTTTTGTAAATGGTATTGGCTTTTGTATCTGTTACCTCAAGATGAAAAAATGGCGTATATCGAAGGAACAAAAGAAATTAAGGGCCTTCCTCAATTTGATTTCGGTTATTTTACCCGTTATCATCATCATGATTTATTTTTATCAATAGATCATTATCTACTGTTTCAAATTACTCTGAAGAAACGATTAATAAGTACATTAAATGTCGATGACTGTGTAGACTGTTCTATTCATTTATTAGAAGAAGAGGAAAGGGTTGGATCGATTACAGTTGATCAACATGCAACTGAAGATGGTGTGACCAAGGCTGTGTGTCAATATTATAATAATATATATCCAAGTGATATATCTGTTTTAAGATTAAATTTTGGAGATCAGTCAGAGGAACATATTCAAATTGCGTACGAAGCAGCAATCAAAATATTATCATCTTTATCTGAGATCAATATGACATGTTATTTAGACCTTGATAATTCTCCATTGAATGAAAGTCAGCTCGCTGAAATTAGAAGATTACATCAGGAATGTAAAGATCGATATGACTCTATGATGGGTGGTATCTCACCCTTTGAGTTCAATCGTGAAAGTGTGCCTGATCGGAAATTTAAACAAGAAGTTGAAAGAGCGGTACATCATAACCTTAAACAAACTGGGGTATCAGCAGGTGCTGCAGCAGGTGGTGGTTCTCGGTTAAGCGATAATATGGCCGAGTATTATGCAGCGCTTCAAAAAACAAATATAGTTAAAGCTCATAAAAGATAAGTTAATACAATGGAAAGAGAAGAGATCAAACAAGGCAAAATTAAGGTTTTTATTCGATTAGTCAAGATTATTCGACTCATGATGATTCATCGATATGACTTTTCTATCTTTGCGTATCCTTTTTTGTATAAATCCGAGAATGAGATTGAATCAGGAGATGAACTTGAGGAAGAAGAAGGTGAAGAAGAGGAAGAGGATGATGATAAGGAAGAGGGTGAAGAAGAAGAGGAAGAGGGTGATGAAGATGAGGAAGAAGAGGAAGAAGAGGAAGAAGAGGATGAGGAAGAAGAGGAAGAAGGCGAAGAAGAAGAGGAAGAAGAGGAAGAAGGTGAAGAAGAGGAAGAAGGCGAGGAAGAAGAGGAAGGTGAAGAAGAGGAAGAAGGCGAAGAAGAAGAGGAAGGTGAAGAAGAGGAAGAAGGCGAAGAAGAAGAGGAAGAAGGTGAAGAAGAGGAAGGCGAAGAAGAGGAAGAAGGCGAGGAAGAAGAGGAAGGCGAAGAAGAGGAAGGTGAAGAAGAAGAAGGCGAAGAAGAGGAAGGCGAAGAAGAAGAGGAAGAAGGCGAAGAAGAGGAAGGCGAAGAAGAGGAAGAAGGCGAGGAAGAAGAGGAAGGTGAGGAAGAGGAAGAAGGTGAGGAAGAGGAAGAAGGCGAAGAAGAAGAGGAAGGCGAGGAAGAGGAAGAAGGCGAAGAAGAGGAAGAAGGCGAGGAAGGAGAGGAATCGGAAGAAGGTGAAGAAGCCGAAGGCGAAGAAGAAGGCGAAGAAGCCGAAGGCGAGGAGCATGAAGTAGAGAGCGAAAGTGAGGAGCATGAAGTAGAGACCGAAAGTGAAGGAGAAGGAGAAAGGAGTGAAGTGCCGGAGAGAGAAGAACATGAAGTGCTCGAGGGAGCAGAACCTGAAGTGTCCGAGAGAGCAGGACCTGAAGTGTCCGAGAGAGCAGAACCTGAAGTGCTTGATAGTGAAATAGGTCAAGAATTAACGGAGTCGGGAGTAGAATCAGCCTCCACCGAAAAGCAGGGTGAAACAGTTATTGAAAAAATTGAGACAAGTCTCTTCGGTCCTAATCCTGAAAAAGAGTTAGAAATGAATGAAGAACAAGATCCTGTTGAACCTGCATCTTCAGATATGGTTCCAGAAGAAAAAGTAGTCACTGAAGAAAGTTCAGCTCCTGATGACTCACTCGGTCCAGAACAAAAATCAGAACCAGATCCAGAACCAGATCCAAAACCAGGTCCAAAACCTGAATAATGAGCTATAATTAATAGAGGAATAAGATTATATCAACAAATAATCGCAATATTGTTTGTAGATAAGAAAAAAAGAAACAATTATGGTAAAAATTATAATTTATGATAAAAATGATCAATTCTTGACAGCATTAGGATTCGATAAAGATATTGATGAACAATATATTAATAAAATAAAAGATTTTCTAACAGAAAGCACTATCGAAGCACTTTCGCAGAAGAATGAGAGCGAAAGCGATGATGCAGAGCTTGGACTTACTGAAGAACAAGAAAGATTAATTAAACAATCAATTGGTGAGTGCGTTGATGATGTTTGGAGCAATTCATCTGAAGACATGAATGAATATCATACATTTACATTTACATTTGATACGAAATTTGCGTTATTTAAAAATGTTGATGATGGTTTGATTTTAGAGAGTGCAGTAGGTGAAGACA
>NZEV01000017.1 GCA_002690495.1 Legionellales bacterium
ACGTAAATTGAAGTGACACATATGTGCCTATGGCGATAAATAAACCACTTATTAATGCAGGAATAACAAAAGGTACTTTATTTTCTGTTGTTATGAAAGAGGCGAAATTTGAGTGGTTACCCTCTAAAAAAATGATTAAAGAAAATAAAATTAAAATTGAGCTGTTGGGTAAATCCACATTCGATCCAATGAGATTTAAAATATCGTTACTAAATAGAATCAAAAAGATTGTAAGTAATGTGTATGATAAGTAGTACATATTCATACAAAAAGCAAAGTCTGTTTTAAGTTTAGATATATTTTTTTTAATTCTTAAACTTGCTAATCTTGGTTGGAAAACATTAAAAAATACAGATGAGAACATCGAGATTACAGCAAAAAGCTGAATCATTAAGCCAAAGGAAGCAATTTGATTTAAATTTAGATATAAACCAGCAAGAAAAATACTCAACTTACTAACTGCAAATGCACCAATGAAGACTAATCCTAATTTTTTCGCATTATAAAAAATAATTAAGAAGTTTTCTTTTTTTTCTTTAAAGTTAAATTTATAAATATCTATTTTCTCAGATATTTCAGGTTTAAAAAAAGCTTTATATGCTATGTATCTTCCAACAAAAGGGGAAATTAGGTTGGATATAACAATTGAAATTAATCCAAAATTATTAAGTAACAGGATTACTGTTAAAAAAACATAAAAGAACTTGGAAAAGAATTGGGCTCTTTTTGATTCCATTATCATACCTCTACCAAGAAGTAGTGAAAAGTAATAGGAATAATAAATATTGAAAAATGTTGAAAAACAGAATATAAGCCATATTGATAATGAATTTTCTACTGTTGAAAAACCATCAGTAATAATATTAATGTAAATAGTCCCAAACAAAACCATTAATATAAATGAAATAGTAGCTATAATTTGATATACAATTTTTGATGTTTTTATTGTTAAAGACAATAGCTTGTAGTTAATAGATTTTTTTTTTGGCTTTGTATATACTCCCTCCTTTTTTAACTTATCTGCTCCACTAAAAATATATGTCAAATTTCTGCTTAACTGAGGCGTGAAGCCAAAGTCAATTAAAGATACTATGGTGGCAATTGATAACATTAAATAATTCATACCTATTTCATCTTCAGTCAATAAACTTAAAACTAAAGGCAATGTTATTATTCCTGATGATATGACAAATAAATCAGTAAAATAACCCCAAAATAAATCTTTAACTCTTACTTGAAGCATCGAATAAATTTGGGTTGTATATTCTTTTATAAATATGATCTTTTAGTAACATTAGTAAGTAAAATGTTGCTGTTTTTTTAAATTCTAAACTACCATAACAAAAAATTATAAATATTATTGATTTTATTATACCCCACTCCCAATTAATATTATTTGTAGATTGATTTATATCGGATGTAATAGAAATAACTTCTTGATCAATATATTTTATTTCATTAATGTTTTGAATATTTTGATAAAACCATACATAATCAAAGGTTGGAAATAAAAAATTTTTAAAATTGTGATTTATTTTATTCCTCCTCCAAATTTGTCTTTGTATTCCCGGAAACGAGGATAATACAGTTTTGTGATTTATTTCTTTTGAGTCGTAACTTAAAACATTAAGTAGTTTACTTTTTGAGTTTACGATCTTTGCATTACAAATTATTAACTCGGGACTATATTTTTGGATTTCAAAGTTTATCTTTTTCACGAAATTTTTGTCGTAATAGTCATCTGCATGTATCATAGAAACATATGTAGAATTACAACTATCAATTGCAATACCCCAATTTATGGGCATTGGGGTGGTATAAGGGTTCCTAATTAGTGTTATCCAATCAAACTTATTTTTATATCTTTTGCAAATGTCATATGTTCCATCATTCGAGTAGTTATCAATAATTACCAAATTAAAATTAGATGAAGTTTGGTCTGTTAATGAGTTAAGTGTTCTAACTATTGATTTTGCCCCATTGTAGACTGGTAGAACAATTGTTAATTTATTTATCTTTTTTGTCAATTATAATTTTTATTCAAAATTAACTTTCTAGCTCCATCTCTTCCACTTAGCATACTTTGATCACTCCAATAGTATTCCCATTCACCAAATCTACCAACAGAAATAATGCTATTTTCATTTAAATATTCAAGAACTTTTTCTCTATTTTCATAGATATGATGATCAAAAATTATGTTAGCATACTTTTCAAATCTTATATCTTTAACCACTAGATCTTCATATTTAAATAGTCCCATTTTAATAAATTTTTTAATAACATTGTTTAAAATTTCATTCTTTGATTTTTTAAATTGATAACCTTTGTTGGTGTATAATTCCGCCTGTATTGAACTACAGCCATCTGGTACATTGTCAACTGACTTAAGACTAGGAGAATAAACTCTAGCAGGAAGTATGTCCTCATCATAAATGTAAAACCACAAGTCTTTAGGGATATCAACTCTATTAAAACCCAAAGAAATTAGATAACCAGAAGTGTAATTTAATTTTTTTGCTGATTCTACAATATCTCTAGGGCTATTTCTAATTATATTTACAATTTCTGTTAAAGGAACACTTGAAATCAAATTATCAAACTTGAATTTCTGTGCATTACTAAGTTCTAAAATTTTATTTTTTAAATCAATACTTACAACATTCGAGTTTTGTTGAATATTTAGGTCTTTAACTATATTCTTAAGAAAAGACTTATATCCACCTTTTTTTGGATATCTAAGTTCTTTGGCATAATAAGTATTAGGTGTATCACTTGATTTACATCCTTTCTCAATTTCTTTCAATGATGGTCTGTACATTCTGTTACCTACCCATTTTGTTTCTAACATATCTGCATTTACTGTCCAGTACTTTTTGGTATATTTCATAGGAAAGTTTTCAGCAAAATAATTACCATACTGGAATCTCAACCAATCTTCATAATTACCAAACTTGTTACTATTATCATCTCTTTTTTTAAAATCTTGCAATATTTTGATTTTTTCATCATTATTTAATGGGAATAAATTATTTTGAGCAGGATGTTTTATCCAAAAGCCCTTATAATAATTTGCAATTTTGGGTATTCTTTTGTAATGGGGCGTTTTTAAAAAAATATCATTAACGTACTTATCCTTTGCAAAAGACATATGAATAAATTTATCAAATCTATATCCATCAATTGTAAAATTATCTAAAAGGCCGCCCCATGATGAATTTTTATCTAATATTATTGAACTAATATTATTTTTTTTTAACTCATGTCCAGCAGTAATTCCAGCTATTCCAGCTCCAATAATAATGGTATTAAATTTTTTCATAAGGTTTGATTATAGAACTGGATCAAAGATTTTTTTCATATTCAATTACATTTTTAAGGCCTGTTTGAATATCTATGGATGGTTTCCATTTTAATGCAATTAATTTATTTATATCATTTTTTGAATTCATTAATTCATCCTCTCTATATTTAAGTGCTCCAAAATCTAAACTTGAATTTGATTTAGTATAATCTTTTATGAATTCTAAAATATACCTGAGATTTGTATTAACTCCTGATCCAACATTAAAGTTTTCAAAATTCGAAAATTCAGTTAGATTATCAATAACTAAATCATAAACACTTAATAAATCATCTATATATAAAAAATCTCTATTTTGTTCTCCCATAGTCAATGGAATATTTTGAACATTTTTCAACATCTTTCTTATCATTAACGTTATAAAATTTGTTTCTGAACTGCCAGGACCATAAAAATGTTCAACGGATAAATTCACAACTTTTAGATTATAATTTTTAGAAAAGAAATTTAACCAGTCTTTAAAATGATTTTTAGTCAGAGAATATGCACTTGTAAATCTTGGTAAAACTGTATCTGTATTAATAAAGTATTTACAATTATAATCAATTGCTTTTTTTAATAAAATTTGAGGAAAATTCACATTGGAATTAATCATATCAGAATATGTTTCCCCATTTCTACCATAAATAGTTGCGGTATGAATAATAAAATCGATCTTATGATTATCAAACAAATCATCAAGTCCAGACTTGTAGTCATAAATCTTTAATTTTTTATCTTTTAGCCTGAACAGGTTTTGAGTTGATTTTTCTAGACCAACAATATTATTATATAAAGAATATTTTTCGGCCAATTTACTACCAAGATATCCATTAACTCCAGTTATGAGAATAGTCTTCAATTTACGTGATTAGATTTATCTGTATTTGTCAAAAAATTCTTGTGCAACTTTTTCAATATGAGAAAACTGTTTTTCAGTTAATCCTTGATGCGTACCTAATAAAATACCATTTTTCATTAAGTCATTTGCATTATCATAAGAATCATTTGCAACATAATTTTGATTTTCCATCATTGGTTGATTTAATATGTTTCCTGAAAATGGAGGCCTTGTTTGTATTCCTCTCAATTCAAAAAAAGTTTGGAAATCTTTTCTAGTAAATGGTGAACCCTCATTTATAATTATAGGATAGTGCATCCAAATGATAGTAGCATCAGAAAATGGTATCGCAGTTCTAACAAAATCGTTATGCTTACTAAATATCTTACTCATTTTATTAAATGCTTCAATCCTTTTTTGTTTAACATTCTCAAAATTTGCTAATTGAACAAGACCAAATGCAGCACCCATTTCATTAGGCTCCATTTGATATCCAGGATATTCAAAAACAAACTTAGCGTCATATTCTATGCCTTTCAGCTTAATACCAAATCTTTTTTCAAGACTTTCACTTTCCGCTATGTCAGTGAAAATAGAAGAAGTTCTTCCCCATGATCTTAGCAATCTAGCCTTTCTTGCAATTTTCTCATCATTAACACCAAGCCAACCACCATTACCTCCGCAATTTATGATATGTGAACCATAGAAGCTTGTTATGCTAATATCCGTTCTATCACCAGTTGGTGTTCCTCTCAATGTTCCACCAAGCGTATCCGCAGAGTCTTCAATCACTAATAAACCATATTTATCAGCAACCTTTCTAATAACATCCCAATCTGGAATATTTCCAAGCATATTTGGAATCCATATAGCTGAAGTTTTTGATGTAATGAATTCTTCAACTCTGTTTGCGTCAATATTTAGAGTGTCTTTTTCTGAATCCATAAATACAGGAACTAAGTTATTCTTCAGAATTGGTGTAACAGTAGTTGAAAAGGTAAATGCCGCTGTAATAACTTCAGAATTTTTGGGTAGTTCAGCAGCTTCAGCTGCTAACATTAATGACGAAGTGCCTGAATTTGTCATTAGCCCGAATTTTTTATTAAACATTTTTGCTACTCTATTTTCCATTTCTGTAACATTTTTACCCATTTGAGTAGAAGTTCTTAAAACTTCAACAACAGCTTTAATCTCATCTTCACCATGGACAGACTGTGCGTATGGTACTCTTAAAAAATCATTATTCATTTTAATTTATATTTATATAGTTAACATTTTTTAATTCATTTTTTTTAAATAAAGAACGAGTATCAAATAAAAATTTATTTTTGATAACGTTATCTAAATCTTTAATCTTTAAATATTCATTCCAATTAGTAGAAATTATAATTATGTCATTATTAGATATTTCTAACTCCCAATCAATAACATAATTAATATCAAAATTAATTATTCTTTTAGCATTTTCTGTGGCCAAGGGGTCATGTGCAGAAATAATACATTCTTTTTCAATTAGATGCTCAATTATTTTAATAGAAACAGATTCTCTAACGTCATCTGTCTCAGGCTTAAATGCAAGGCCTAAAACTAAAATATTTTTTCCCTTTAAACTACCAACTTTATCCTCTAAATATTGTAAAATAACTTTTGGCTGATGTTGATTTACCTTGATAACGGAATCAAGAATAAGTGAATCTACTCCAATCTCTTTTGACAATGCTGATAGAGCCATTACATCTTTGGGAAAACAGCTTCCACCAAAACCACAACCTGGTTTTAAATAATTTATTATTTCGGGGTAAATTCTTTTTCCTGATTTTGTGTCAATTGGTGACCATCTTTTGTCAAGGTGTACAGCGTTAATTACATTATTGAAATCAATATTACCAATGGACTTTGCAATATTTGAATATTCATTAACTGTAGAAATTTGAGTAGCAAGTAAAGAATTATTAATGTATTTTATCATTTCAGCCGATCTTGAATTAACAATAACTTTATCGACATCCCATGGCTTATAAATTTCATGTAAATATTTGAGGGTTAATTTGTCCTCATGTCCAAATACAATCCTATCTGGATTCATAAAATCTTCAACTGCATTACCCTCTCTTAAAAATTCAGGATTCATCCCCAAACCAAAATCACCAATTTTTTTTCCAGATGATGTTTCAAGAAGGTTTTTTACAACCGTATCTGTTGTGCCTGGAACAACAGTGCTCTTAATAATAACAGAAATAAAACTATCATGGTTTTTAATTAATTCACCTATTTTTTTTGTTGCAGATTTTATTTGAGATAAATCAATTTTATTATTTATTGTTGGTGTACCAACCGCTATTAAAACTACTTGAGCATCAACTAATTTTTTTTCAGATGAGAGGTCCAAAACTTCAAAGCTCAAGTTATCACTATATCTTTTGAACAACTCCTCTAAACCTTTCTCATAAAAGTGACATTTTCCCTTTTTTAGTGTTTCAATGGTTTTTGGATTTTTATCAAAACATTTTACGGTGTGACCTTTTGCCGCAAGACAAACACCTGAAACTAAACCAACATAACCAGTACCGATAACATTTATTTTCATTATAGCTCTTTAGTTTTATTATTCCTTAAATAATATTCATAAGTCCTAATTAGACCGTCTTCCAAATTAATTTTAGTTTTATAATTCAATAATGTTTTTGCTTTATCTATGTTTGGACATCTTCTCTGAGGATTATCGCTTAAGTATTCTTTATCTGAACTTTTATTATATACAACTTTAAGTGGTTTTTTAGAAATTTTAATAGAAAGTCTTGCTAATTCTAGCATACTTATTTCAGGAGATTCATTTCCTATGTTAAATGATTCACCATTAAAATTAGACAACAAAATTCTTAAGTAACCCTCAATCGCATCAGAAATATAACAAAAAGTTCTTGTTGCTTTTCCATCCGACAGTAATACTATATTTTCATTATTTATGATGTTTCTAAAAAAATCTGGAATTACTCTTCTGTCAGTTATTTTTAGGGCTGGACCATAATTATTAAAGGGTCTTGCAATTTTAACTGGAACATCAAATTGTTTACTGTAATTCACACATATTGTTTCACCTAATCTTTTTGATTCATCATAACAGGCTCTAGGTCCAGTACAACTAACATTTCCTCTGTAAGTTTCCTTTGTCGGAATATTTTTATTATCAGGGTCACCATAAATTTCACTCGTGGAAAAGAATAAAATACTTTCTACTATCCTATTATTTACAGAGTAATCAAGAATATTTTTTAATCCTGTAATATTTGAAAATATTGTTTCAATTGGGTACTTTCTGTAAAAAATTGGAGAAGCAATTGATGCAGCGTGTATAATAAAATTAACCTCTGGAAAATTTGAATCATTTATGATATCTTTTTTTTCAATATGAAAACCATTAATATTATTAAATTTTTTTACCCAATCAGGATAACCTCTAATAAAATTATCCCATGCATAAACTTCAATGGGATCATCCAAAATATTATTCTTATTTAAATAATAAAAGTAATAGATGAACTGAGTACCCAAAAATCCGGCTGCTCCAGTAATTAAAATTTTTTTTCCACTAAATTTAGAATTTAACTTATCTAAACCAAGAACAATTAATTCGCTATTCTTGATTAATTCATTATCTGCTAGATTATTTGATTCTACCAAATTTTCCATGGCGCTTTATTTTTATTCCACAATTCTTCTAATATTTTTTTATCACTTAATTTATCCATAGGTTGCCAATATCCATCATGTTTGTATGCCATAAGCTGCCCGTCATTAGCTAAATTTTTAAGTGGTTCTTGTTCCCAGACTGTATTATCATTATCAATTCTATCAATTACTTTTTTCTTTAAAATAAAAAAACCTGCATTAATTAATTTTCCATCTCCTTTTGGTTTTTCATGAAAAGATGTGACAAAATTTTTCTTAATTTCTAGAGAGCCATACCTTCCTGGTGGATAAGTACACGTAAGTGTTGCTTCTTTTTTGTTGATTTTATGAAATTTAATTAACTCTGAAATATTAACATCACTAACTCCATCTCCATATGTAAAACAAAAATCTTCGTCTTCATTAAGATAGCTCGCTACTCTTTTTAGTCTCCCACCAGTCATTGTATTTAGTCCTGTATCAACAACTGTAACTTTCCAAGGCTCAACTCTTTTTTTGTGAATAATAGTTGAATTATTACTAAAATCAAATGTTATGTCAGCATTGTGATTAAAATAATTTGCAAAATATTCCTTTATAACATAACCTTTATAGCCGCAACAAATTAAAAAATCATTTATTCCGTAATTTGAATAAATTTTCATTATATGCCACAATATAGGTTTTCCACCTATTTGTACCATTGGTTTTGGTTTTGATACTGTTTCCTCACTTAACCTTGTTCCTAATCCACCTGCTAATATTACTGCTTTCATTAATTTTTATATTTTATTAATAATTTTTTTTATACCACTCATATACATGAGTTATGCCATTAATCAAATCGTATTTAGGCTTCCAACCATGATTATTTATTCTTGTACTATCAATTAATTTTCTTTTTGTTCCATCAGGTTTTGTTGTATCCCAAATAATTTTACCATCATAGCCAATAATATTTTTAATGATATCTGCTAATTCTTTAATAGAAATATCTTTTCCATATCCAACATTATAAATATGATGATCCGATAGTTTATTTTCAATGCAAAAAACAACAGCTCTTGCTAAATCTTCTGTATGTAGAAACTCTCTCATTGCAACGCCTGTTCCCCAAAGCACAACAGATTTTTTATTAAAAATTTTTGCTTCATGAAATTTTCTAATTAGTGCAGGAAGTACGTGGGATGTTTCCAAATCAAAATTATCATTTGGTCCATAAAGGTTTGTTGGCATGAGGGATATGTAATCTCTGTTATATTGATTTCGCAATGACTCTATTAACTTTATGCCCGAAATCTTTGCTATTGCATACCACTGATTTGTTGGCTCAAGGGAATCAGTAAGCAAATAATCCTCCTTAATAGGTTGCTTTGAAAGTTTTGGATAAATACACGAACTACCTAAAAAAATAAATCTTTTAATATTATTGTTGTGAGCAGCAGAAATTAAATTATTCTGAATTAACATGTTATACATCAAGAATTCATATGGATAATTGTTATTATATAAAATACCCCCAACTTTTCCTGCTGCATTAATTATTATATCTGGTTTATTAGAACTGATAAATTTATTGACTAAGTTCTGATTTCTAAGATCGAGTTCATTAGAATCCCTGCCTAATAAATTTTTGTAACCCGAATTATATAGATAATTCCAACAAGCAGAACCTACCATTCCCTTGTGACCAGCAATATATATTTTTAAATTCTTATCTATCATTTTTATAGTTTTGAATTTTTAAATAATTTTAAATCTGCCTCCATCATTTCATCAACTAATTCTTGTAAACTAATTTTTATTTCCCATCCAAGTTTTTTCTTTGCCTTAGATGGGTCTCCAACCAATAAATCAACTTCAGTTGGTCTAAAATAAGTTGGATCCACTGACAAGACTTCTTGTCCAACTTTTAATTTATACTCTTTATTAGATGATTTTACATATGCTTTTTCATTAATTCCTCTCCCTTTAAACTCTAGTTGAACACCAATATGATTAAATGCCATTTTAATAAAATCTCTAACTGTTGTTGTTTTCCCAGATGCAATAACCCAGTCCTCTGGTTTTTCAGCTTGCAGAATCATCCACATCATCTTCACATAGTCTTTCGCATGACCCCAATCACGTTTAGCATCTAAATTTCCAATGTAGAATTTCTTTTGTAAACCAAGTGCAATTTTAGATACAGCCCTTGTTATCTTACGAGTTACAAAAGTTTCACCACGGACCGGTGATTCATGATTAAATAAAATGCCATTGCATGCAAAAATACCGTAGGCTTCTCTATAGTTAACAGTAATCCAATACGCATACATTTTTGCAACTCCGTAAGGGGATCGAGGATGAAAAGGAGTATTCTCAGTTTGTGGCACCTCCTTAACTTTACCATAAAGTTCTGATGTAGATGCTTGATAAATTTTTGTTTTATTTTCTAATCCAAGTATGCGTATTGCTTCTAAAATTCTTAGTGTACCTATACCATCACAATCTGCTACATACTCTGGAATATCAAAAGAAACTTTAACATGACTCATTGCAGCAAGGTTATAAATCTCATCTGGCTTAATCTCTTTTATGAGTCTTATCAAATTTGAACTATCAGTCATGTCGCCATAGTGCAAAATAAATTTATTGTTATCTAGATGAGGATCTTCATAGAGATGATCGATTCTTTGTGTGTTGAAAATTGAACTTCTTCTCTTAATTCCATGAACCGTATATCCTTTATCAAGTAAAAATTGACTTAAATAAGATCCATCCTGACCGGTCACGCCTGTTATCATTGCAACTTTTCTCATATTAATTTTTAAATAATTTTAAATCTGCCTCCATCATTTCATCAACTAATTCTTGTAAACTAATTTTTATTTCC
>NZEV01000018.1 GCA_002690495.1 Legionellales bacterium
CCGATGGCACAGCTGGATAGCGCGATCCCCTCCTAAGGGATAGGTCGCAGGTTCGAATCCTGCTCGGGGCGAAACTATTTGTTCACAAGTGCATAAGCAAATGCTTCGGTCGGAACTGCCTTCTCATTAATTTCCTTATGTATCTCCTTAACAAACGCATCTAACTGTAATCCATGAACCTGTTGACCATTCACACAGCGAATTGAAAGAGTTTGATCGTTCTGCTCTTTTTCTCCAAGAATGATTAAGTAAGGGATTTTTTTCAAAGTGGCTTCTCGGATTTTATATCCAAGCTTTTCGGATCTTCTATCATAGAACACGTTAAATCCTTCTTGCTTTAGTCTTTGAACAATACGTAATGCATATTCGGAGAATTGATCAGAAACTGCAGCAACAGCAATTTGTACTGGTGCGAGCCATAGTGGCAAACAACCTGAATATTGCTCCAATAACACGCCAATAAAACGTTCTAAGGAACCAAAAATAGCTCTATGTATCATAATTGGTGTTGATTTTTCACCTTGTTGGTTCACATATTGTGCGCCAAGACGGGCAGGCATGGAATAATCCACCTGAATCGTACCACATTGCCAGGTTCGGCCAATGCAATCTTTGAGGTGAAATTCTATTTTAGGACCATAGAAAGCACCTTCTCCAGGAGCAAGCTCGAATTGAAGTTGTTTTTCCTGACATGCATCAATCAATGATTGCTCTCCAAGATCCCACTCCTCGTCTGTACCAATTCTTTTATCAGGGCGGGTCGCAATTTTCACAATAATTGAATTAAATCCAAATGCTGAGTATGTACTGTGAACTAGTTCTATTAGCTTGACAATCTCATCTTGTAACTGCTCTGGTGTACAAAATACATGAGCATCATCTTGTGTAAAGCCCTTTAACCGCTTTAATCCATTTAATGCACCAGATACCTCATTACGATGGACGAAACCAAACTCTCCTATCCTAAGAGGCAACTCCTTGTAGCTTTTCAAACCAATATTATAAACTTGTATTCCACCAGGACAATTCATTGGCTTGATACACATCACCTTATCATCTGCCTCAGTCACATACATATTATCCCTAAACTTTTCCCAATGACCTGATGCGACCCATAAGGATTGATCCATCATCACTGGTGTCGCAATTTCCTCATAATCATATTCGCGCATACGTTTGCGCATATAATCGATCACAGTATGGAATATTTTAAGGCCATTATTATGCCAAAAAACCATCCCAGGCGCTGTGTCTTGCATATGAAATAAATCCATAGTTTTTGCAAGCTTTCTATGATCTCGTTTTTCAGCCTCTTCTAACTGATGAAGATGTGCTTTCAACTGCGCCTCGCTAGCCCAAGCTGTCCCATAGATTCGCTGTAACATTTCATTATTCTCATCGCCTCGCCAATAGGCACCTGCCAACTTCATCAACTTGAAAGCCCTGAGAATACCTGTTTGCGGCACATGAGGGCCACGACAAAGATCGATAAAATCACCATGTCGATAGAGTGTAATCTGCTCTCCTTCATCGATGTCAGCAATAATTTTAGCCTTGTAATGTTCACCCATCGATTCAAATAATGCGATCGCATCAGAACGCGCCATCACCTCACGAGTCACTGCGGTATTTTTCTTTGCTAATTGATGCATCTTTTTTTCAATCAAATTTAAATCTTCTGGTTTAAAACCAGGTTCATAGGAAAAATCATAATAAAATCCATTTTCGATCACAGGCCCAATAGTCACTTGAGCTTCTGGATACAACTCTTTCACTGCATGTGCCAATAAATGTGCCGTTGAATGTCGAATAATTTCTAGTCCATCCTGACTCTCAGGGTCAATCAGTTCTAACTGGCAATTTTTTGTCAGCACATGTGACAGATCGACTAAAACCTCATCTACTTTGGCAGCAACAACATTTTTTAGCTTTTGTGATTTAACAAAGCTTTTGATTTCTTGACCATCTTCAATCTCGAAGATTTGACCTTTATTTAATTCAATATTCAGCATCTTACACCTGTCATAAAATTTACATGCAAATAGCATTGCGTATTACAATGAACAACTATTATAATCGAATATTGAAAAATAGGTAACCCCCAAGGAATATTTATGAATAGACAACGACTGCACCTTAAAATTGGAATCAGATATGTGGAAATTCAGTTAGGTTTGTTATTGGGCTATGGTGTCCTTGCAGCGCCATTTAAATGGGTTGCTCTTGGCAGTTTGGCTGTAGGCAGTGCCCTTGGTTATGTCACCTATCTTAGAACTCAAGCCCATGTCAAAGATGCCGCCTCACTTGCGCTTGCGAATCTGCTCATCACACTCACGTTAATTCATTGGCAGTTAAATAATATGACCCATTGGGCGACACATATTTTCTTTATCAGCTTGTTTATGACACTGGCGTACCTACCACTGCGACATCTTAAATTTTTCAGACACCAATATAAAAGATACCATATTCTCTTATTACTTTTTGCAATCGGCGTTGGCTACCTACAGTTAGGTATCCTAACAACATGGATTATCATTAACATTATATGTTGTATTTACATGATAAAATTAATGCCTAGGGCGTTTTTTATCAGTATTCTAAGATTAATATTTGGGATTTGCTTTAGAATCCAAGTCCATGGTTTGGAACATTTCAGTAAACACAAAAAAAGAATTATTATCGCAAACCACCAATCATGGTTGGATGGATTAATTCTAAGTGCTTTTTTACCAACAGAAATGACATTTGCAGTGAATCGATTTACTGCGAAGAAAGGATTTTTTTCTTATTTTAATTTTCTTAATAATCATGTTGCGTTAGATCCATCCAGACCTATTGCATTAAAGGCTCTCATTGAAGCTGTTGAAAGTCACAAGACCGTTGTTATATTTCCAGAAGGACGTCATACCGTGACTGGTGCCATGATGAAAATATATGAGGGACCTTTTTTAATTGCAGCAAAAACAGGTGCGCATTTATTTCCAATCCGAATTGAGGGATCTCAATTCTCCTATTTCTCCTGCTTTAATCTAGGTAAAAGAAGATTATTTCCTAAAATATCTTTACAGGTTCTACCACCAAAATCTGTCGATAACAACCTGAGTCGTGATCGTTACAGCATCGAATTTTTCGACATTATGCAAAGTTTAATGTTCGAATCAAGCTATATTAAAGAACATGCCTGGCTTGCCCTTCAAAGAGCCTATCAAAAATGTGGATTCAATCATGTCATTATGGAGGATTATCAACATAAGCCCAAAAATCTGGGGCGATTTCTATTAGAAGCAGGTACACTTGGTCATGCCATTTGTTCATTATATCAAGAACAATGGTCTGCATTATTGCTACCGAATAGCATCACTTTTTCTTGTACCTTATTTGGGCTCTGGTCACAAAATAAAAGCGCCGTGATATTAAATTATTCTATGTCTGCTAACGCATTAATTAATACCATTGAAGATCTAGGCGTCAAGCAGTTAGTCACAGCACGAAAATTCATCACACACCAAAAATTAGAGCCTTTAGTCACAGGATTAGAACAAAAAGGGGTCAAGGTAGTCTTTATTGATGAATTGAAGATTAGTCTTAAATCTAAACTTTATGGCCTATACGGATTACTATTTAAACAAAAGTCATTTGATTCTCAAAAACCGGCTGTTGCATTATTAAGCTCAGGCTCAGAAAAGAAACCCAAAACCATCATTTTATCTCACAATAACATCATGGCTCAAGTGGCTCAGGTTTCAAACTCTGTTGATTTCCATACAAAAGATGTGGTCTTTAACACACTACCTGCTTTTCATGCTTTTGGTTTAACCATTGGTTTAATTGCTCCAACCATATCAGGCGTGCGAACATTCCAATATCACAACCCACTGCATTATCGATTAATTCCAGAGCTTATTTATGGCTGCAATGCAACCATTTTAATTGGCACTAATACATTTTTGAGAGAATATGGTAAAGCCGCTCACTCATATGATTTCTTTAATATCCGTTATATCTTTGCCGGTGGTGAAAAAATTCATCGCAATGTCATTCAACAATGGATAGAGCGATTTGGCATCGTGATATTTGAGGGATACGGCACAACAGAGACTAGCCCACTATTATCAATTAATAACAGGATGTATCACAAAATAGGCACCGTTGGGCGACCTATTCCTGGTGTTGAAGTCAAAATTAAAAAAGTGCCCGGAATCAGTGAAGGTGGCGAATTAATGATCAAAGGACCAAATGTGATGATGGGTTATGCAAGCTCAATCAAACCTTTTGAAATCACATCCATGGAAAACAAATGGTATGCAACAGGCGATATTGTGAGTCAAGATGACTTTGGTTTTCTAACTATTCATGGTAGAAAAAGAAGATTTGCAAAAATCAGTGGTGAAATGGTTTCACTTGAAGCGATTGAGCAGATGGTGTCTTCTGCTTACCCAGGTACACATCATGCGATTATTGCAGAAAAAGACCTCAAAAAAGGTGAAATACTTCATCTTGTTACTGAAGATGCTACCATCACATTGTCAGAGTTACGTAAGAAAATTTCAAAGGATGATCTGAATAATTTAATGATGCCTAAAAAAGTGTTTCATTTAAGTGAAATCCCAAAACTTAGTACTGGAAAAACGAACTTCCCATTATTAAATCAAATGATCAAAGATTTAGGAGTTCAATAGCCAGTTACCATTTGGCTTACGACAAGCAAACCCTGAAGCTTGACTTGTTTCACCTTGAATCCGCGCAATAAGATCATACTCTCTGCAGGTTTCTGAACCGTCAACAGAAAAAATAGGACGACCTGGTCGAATGCTGTATTTCACATTTTTTTGAGCATCAGTCCAAGACTGCCATTGATTAGAAGGTTTAAACTCCAGTATATTTGCAATTTTCAAGCGATTAGCAACGTCTAAGCTTTGATCAATTGCATCTTCATAAAATAAGCCAACCAACTCACCTGCCAATGCCCCTTTAGAAAATGCATTGGTTTGATAATTTTCAGTACTTGTACCGATCACACCACCATAAAAGTTTGCTGGTTGTGGGTTGTTAAATGCAACCTGACTGGGATTTTGAGAACAACCTGCAAGCAAAAATGCGGATATAATACCAATTGTACCTAACTTTAACTGATTCATTGTTTCCTTCGTCATGATTTCATACCTCAATTAGATTGGTTGTTACTTGTATCATCGACTGATTTACCAACTTTTTTACCAACTTGTGAACCGATGACTGTACCAGTAATTGTTGCTGCGGTTTTACCTGATCCATCACCAATATTAGAACCGATCACACCACCTAAAACACCACCTAATATAGTCCCTTGATCCTCGTTGGACATACCAGTTGCATCACAACCTAAAATTGATAACGAAAAAACGATAATTACTAATGATTTTAAAATATCCATAATCCTAATTGCCTCCATTCAAGTGCATTCAAGTATAAGTGTAGTACAACTTATTGATTTTTTCGTGAATTTTATTTAAAATAATATAATGTACACAAAAATAATATTATGTATAGTTCAGTTTTTTAGTACTTTTTCCTACGCGCAGAACCTCCCCCCACGCCCAGTCATGCAGACCGCTGATAAAATCTATCATCATGCCATCCAGCACAAAGAAACCACATCCTCAGTCATTGCAGTCGTAGATTACGAGCTCTCTTCCAATCAACCTAGAATGTGGGTCATTGATATGAAAACACATACTGTACTTGAAAATGTCCATGTTGCTCACGGTCGTAATTCTGGTAACATCTACGCAGAAACTTTTTCTAATCAACCAAGATCACTCAAATCAAGTATTGGTGTATTTAAAACGGGTCATTCCTATTTTGGTATTCATGGCAAATCAATCCGGCTCAATGGATTAGAACCAGGAATTAACGACAATGCCTACGACCGAGGCATTGTGATACATGGTGCATACTATATTCATGATACACACTATGCTCATGATAACATACGTCATAATGGTCGAAGTTTTGGTTGTCCAGCAGTCAGTCCAAACACAATGAAAGCATTGAACCAGCACCTCAAACCAGGTAGTCTTTTTATTGCCTATTACCCTGATCATTACTGGCTTAAACATTCTAAGTATTTATAACAATCATCTCCAAATTCAATAAAATCATTTGACAAGATCTATCTTGATTGATGTAATAAAACTTTGTACGGAGATCCACCACATCATGTCAAAAGCTGCTACTTCAAGTATTATTAACTCAGGTACTGCTAAACCTAGTTTAGAGGAATGTATTCAAATTGTTAAAAGAGTACAAAAAAATATTGCTTTACAACCGGCATTGCCAACTCAGTATGAAGAAAAATTCTCTTACGAGTACTTCTTGGGAGTCACCCTCCAAGCTGGTGTACTCACTGGATTAGGTACAGCTGCCACAATTATTAATTTTTCTGTGGTATTTATTGCTCCACTGCTGTCAACTTTCTTAACTCCCCAGGTCATTGGCTTAGTCACGCTATCGACATTTCTTTTATACGCCATTCCATGGGCTCTAATTTATATGCCCGCAGTCGCAAGTAGAGTTAGGGATAGCATTCAAAAAAAAGCAGACGAAAAAAAAGGTATAGACAATAAAATCATTCAACTAAATGCAAACAATAGTGCATTGAATAGTGCACATGAATTTTTAGGAAAAGTGCTGCGTTCTTTGTACCGACATAAAAATAATAATCAGACTTTCACTAAGGAAGAATTGCTTCTTGCTTTGGGAGCTCAATTAATTTGGGAAGCAAAAAATGAAACCAAGACTAGCGTCTCACAGCACGATAAAGCAAAACTAGGGTTTTTATTGATGTTTGTCGCTAGGAATAAAGATTTTGAAACACTTTCTGAGTCTTTATTACCAATTTCAGCATTAACCCATCAAGTCCAAATACAAGATGACATGTTCACCAACTGCCTCTCAACAAAGATAGAGAATACAGAAAACACATACTTAAGACGAGATAATAACGAAATTCAACCGTTACAACGTGCTAAAATGAAGCGCCGAAGAAATGATACGCAATCAGCCAGTACCAACCGAGAAGATTACTCTGCCTTTTTTGCTCATGCATTGGGATTATTTAATGCTATTTTTGGAAACGCTGTAGGGCTTTCTTTGGCACCCTTATTTATTCTGTCACCATTTCTAGCAATCTACGGGGCGACCTATTTACAACTTAATTGGTACCTCGCTGCGTCACTTGTATGTCTTTTTGCATCAGCTGGATTTACCGCCGCTAACGGACTCACTCGACAATCTATTGTACAAGAAGTGAGCTTTGCAAAAAAAGAATATCACGATCACGAAAAGCATGAAGCTAAAAAACAACGCAGTTCAAATTATTACCAACATTTAGATACCTACAACTGGACATTAAAGTTCGTTGAAAGAAATTCATCAATTGCCTATTTTCTCGCTATTGTCATGGCGTTTGCAGTATCTAGCTTCAACTTCCAAGCAGGTGTGATGTTTATCCAACTGTTCTTAAATCCTTCCTTTCTTGTACACCCCTATCAAGTCGCCCAATTTGGTATTAACAGTTATGCCAGCTTATCCCTGCTTGAGCTCACATTTGGATGGCTTGGTTTTGCACTCACATTTATTGCTGTTACTCCACTGATGGCAAGCTCTATTAAGAGATTAACGAAATCTCTAAGTGAAGGGCTCATGGAAAGCCGTACAGGTTGGTTCTTTACAGTAGTAGCGTCTGTGTTTAACACCGTGTTGTGGGCATGGATGATGACTAAATCAGGCTCTCCTCTTCACTTATTATTACCCCAGCTTGTGATCCAGTACTTACCAGTTATTGGTATTCCGGCTATCTTTATTTTAAGCACTGCTCTGATTTATGTTTCTATGAAAGAGGCATTTGATCATAAAGGGAGAGACTTTAATCAATTGTGTCAAGAACAGCATTTAAATAATGTACCCGATGCACACACCTATTTTTCTTCACCTAATGATGATAACAAAAGTGTATTTGGATTATTACAACAAGCATCATCTGAAATTGAAAATAGAAATGAGAATATTTTACCCGTTACCTCAATTTAGTGGTGAATTAGAATTAAGATGTAAATAGGTTCAAAACAAGTCGTTCATAAAAGAACACAGAAGAAATAATACCTGAAATCCACCCACTGGTAGGGTTCGAGCATTGGGAAACTAAGCCAACAACGCCTAGGCTACCGACCATCACGAGTATAATACCTAATCCCCATTTAACGACCAAAGGTAACCTTACTCTCTTTCTCAAAAAATGACTACCTAGAATCAAAATACCTACAATACCAATAATCAATAGAAGATGATATTCTGGAATAAATAGATACATCATTGGCATTAAACATATCAGATAAGCCATTAGGATAATACCTATTGATAACACAACTTCCTTACATAGATAGTGCATTATCTTTCTCAGGTTCCCCAGCTTTCCCAGGATTGTCAGACCAAACTTTACCTTCATCTCCTGTTTCAATATTGTCGTTTAAATAAGCTTCAACGATTTGTTCTCCAGAAGTATCATTGACCCGTAATGAGTTTGAATACTGATATAATCCATAAGATAAACAAACTATCAATGCAAGTCCTACATTCAATGGTGCAATAGGAATAGCACCGATTAAAACAATTGATACAAATGAAGCAATCATAATAGTACTAGTATTAATCATCATCGATGTGTTCTTAAATTGCTGATCTGGATTCTCATCTTTATTGTAATAATAAATCACTGCTGAAAGCATACCACCTAATAGGATAGATGATGCAATACCCCCAAAGAAAACCCCTGGTAATACCAGCGTAGGTACACAGATAAAAATTGATGCGATAAAGATAGACTGTATTAATACTTTAGTATCTAGACCATAAAAACCTTGTACTAAATCATCAAGTTTTATATTAGCATGATAAATGACTTTAGACGACTTAGATGTGACAGAAATAAATGCACCCAATGCTGCAAAAATAGACATGATCTGAATACCAACTAAACCTATTGAAAATGGTAATAAAGGTAATCCTGTCATCATTCCAACATATACAATGGCGAAAATACCGATTCCAGCCATGATACCAGCTAACCCAGCAATTAACATCCGTTGTATGTCTCTATGCTTTAGATGCTCTCCAATAATCAATGCATCATATGCTATGTCTTCAGCACTTTTTAAAATAAAGTCTTTATTATTCAAATATGCAGGAATCACCATAAAAATAGCGAATAAACTTGTACCAAGAATCCAAAAAGCAAGTGGCATTCCTGTGAAATGAGCACCCACTAAAGCGCCTAGTAATAGGATCGCAACTGCAAATGAAGCCCAACCTTCAAAGACATTGACAGAAATATTCATCCAAGCGAACAAAAACCCAATCCAACGAAACACACTCAATGTTTTACCATAATAGACTTGTCCATCTAAACTTAATTTAAGTGCTAAACAGTATGCTCTTTTCTCTTCATGTGATAACTGTAAATCTGCTTCATTTAATGCAGTATAGAACCCCTTACGTAAACCTTCCTTAGTTGTTTCTTGTTCAGTATTGGTACTAATACGGATTAAGTAGTCTTTTATTGCTTGATATTGTGCAGAAAATTCTTCTATTTCAGAATCTAAATCATTTAACTCATTTTGCTTTAAACGAAGTTGCTCATTAAGATTTGAAAAATTCAGTTTAGGATGCTTTGATAGA
>NZEV01000019.1 GCA_002690495.1 Legionellales bacterium
CTCTTCAATAGCACCTCCAAGTGACTGATATTCATTAATAAATGATTTCACATCTTGGCGCACAACTTCAGAGATCGCGAGTACGTCTCTAACACTGTTGAAAAAGGTTATTGCCAACCATGTTTCAAGCAAATCACTGGAATAAACACCTCCTATGATCTGTTGAGCAATTAACGGGAGGTTTAATTGATTATATAGCTGTACTGCTAATCCAGCTGGAAAGAACGTAAGAATAACTCTATGAGCCAATTTACCTATTAGTACCATACCTGTTGTAAAGAACACCATGATCTGCTGATCATACAACTTCATGGATAAATCAAGCCCATGTGGTGTTTGACGTAGCAACGCTACATAACGATCCACCCGAATTTGATCTTGCTCTCCTTCATGTTTATGTGCTTCTGGCATATCTATTTTCTCTACTTATAATTATAGATATAATTGCAATACTTAATTATGTAAAAGGACACTGAAAAGCCTCAGCAAGTCGTATCTCTACTAAATAAAGAGGCTAGCCCGTTTTAAATCTTAGTGTTTTTAGGGGTTTCCATTTCATTAAAAAGCCACCTTAAAGTGCCATATAGACGACCGCATCATGGTGCTTTCTGAGCTTTTTTTGCTGAGACAACGAGATAACCGCGACTCACCCCATTACGATCTTGGCTTTGCATCGCTTGATAAAGCATTGTAGATGAAACCCAATAAGGCACATATTGATATCGGGCGACATCCAAAATTAAAAAACGATCCTCTGCAGCATCGTATGCAGCAATTGGAGAAAAATGACCTGAACCTGGCTGCTTTAAAATGGCTCTATCAAAATTAGCAATCACATAAGTCTGTGGCTGATTGATACTGCGGACCAACTGAGACTTAAACTGCGCTTGAGAAGATTGTGTCCCAGTATGCACTTCTGTTTTGAGATAAAGAGATAAAACATTTGCCAATTGCGATAACGTCAGGCCTTGAGAGGTTACCTGTTGTGGCGTCATAATGTCTATGACTCCTGGCTGATAAAAAAGATTGTTTTGAGTAAAACGTTGGTATGGGAAATGTGCTACATCCAATGTAGGTTTTACATCGAGGGTGTTGAGTATCATCACAGCACTAGCAACTCCACAGTATGCTCTATTCATTTGTGTCTCATAATTACTTAATAGAAGGCCATCATTAAAATATTTAAGAAAATGTGCCTGGTCTAGTTGTCTAACATACACAACGGGCTGATCTGCGAAAGAGGTTGTGAAAAGATGCAGTAAAATGTAATAAATTAAAATTTTCATATTAGACTCACTCATTAATATACAACATAAAAAGGATTTAAAGCAATTCCACCCCTAAAAATCAAGGGTATTAATCAACCAGCATTGACTATAGGGTTGTTCTCTGTCAAAATTTGGTTGTAATAATAGAGGAAGAATGATGCAAACCACAATTCAAGAAGATGTTTTAACGTTAAAGGTGCTCAACAACCAAATCACCACAAATCTTGGCAAAGAATTTAATGAAGAAATCAATCGACCCGAAGATTTTTTAAACTCGCTTTTATCTCAAGTACCTATGATCAAATATTGCCATAAGAATAAAGCATGTAAAGCATTCATTAAACTTAACGTGCCAAATGTAGACATTCAATTCAATGACCAGTTGATAGTGATACAAGGAGAGGAAAGTGAGGGGGTATACCTCTATGATAAAAATGAATTATTGCATCACTTTAAATGGGCCGTGTTAAAAAAACATACGTTAGACATATCTTGCGAGCCTCGTCGATTTGAAACATCTGTTTTTTTCGACACTGCACTTGAAGAAATCGAAAACAGTATTTTCACCTCATCTGCTTTTAAAGCCTTAGAGATTCAGTTTACACTTTTAAAAGAAACAAGACATCAAGCTCAAATCAACTGCTCTATCACCTCCACTTCATTAAATCAATTGTCCACCGGATTGATTGAAGACTGTGAGATTCAGAATTACCCTAAGGACCGTACAGATCCATTATTTCATTACTTAAACCTCGTTCTAGAATTAAGAGATTTGAGAAATGCGCTGATTCTTCATGAACGCGAAAATGTATACCGACCGCACATCATAAAAAGCATGTTACTATTAACGATTCTAACCCCCTTTGGTCTTGTATATGGTAATCATACTTTATCCCACTACTGTATATTTATACTTACAGCGGTCCTTACAATATTGAGTATCTCAATGGTGCGTAGCTATACTCATCACTATTCAATACCTCAAACTGCAAGTAACAGCTATAAAGCTTTTTTTGATACCATTCAAGATCCTAAGGATTTAGATCAACAAAAACCGCGAATACCCATATCTTAACACATTGAAAAGTAATAATATGGAATAATTGATGCCAACTATATCTCCAGAAAATACCTCATTGATACACGAATCCAAGCAAATCATCACAAATCTTGGCGCAATATTTGATGCAGAAATCAATCATCCGTATAATTTTTTAACCTCGCTTATATCTCAAGAAACGGAGTCAAAACATTGTAATGAGAATGGGCAATCTAAAAAATGCATTCTATTAAACGTGCCAAATGTAAACATTCGTCTCAATGGCCAGTTGAAAGTGATTTCTGGAAAGCCTAGTGAGGGCCTATACCTCTATGATAAAGATGAATTATTGCATCACTTTAAACGGGCTGTGTTAAAAAAACATATGTTGGACATTTCTTACGAGCCTCGTCGATTTGAAACATCATTCTTTTTTGACACTGCACTTAAAGAAATCGAAGGTAATATTCTCACCTCATTTGCTTTTCGATCCTTAAACATTCGTTTTCAATCATTTACTGAAGTAGGTCATCAAGGTCAAATCACCTGCGTTCTCAGCTCCCCAACATTGACTCAATTATCCACTGGCTCTATTGAAAACTGTAACGTTGGGTGTTACCCTGAAGACCTTACGGATCCATTATTTCAATTCTTAAACCTCGTTCTAAATTTAAGAAGATTGAGGAATGCACTGATTGATCATGAACGCGAATACGTATACCGACCACACATCATAAAGAGCATGTATCTATTAATGACTTTAAGCCCCTTTGGTATTTTATACAGTGATAATGATTTAGCCAAGGCCAGTATATTTATACTTGCAATGGCCTGTAGCATATGGTGTTGGTATATGGTGCGTAGCTATAATCATCACTATTCAATACCTCAAACTGCAAGTAACAGCTTTAAAGGTTTTTTTGACACCATTCATAATCCTAAAGATATAGAGCAACGAGAAGTAACACCAGACAGTGATCATAGTGATCATAGTGATCATAATGAACTCGGATTAGATTTTGCTGAATATACAAACGGTTAAAGTTGGTCTATAACTTTAGTAGGACATGGATGTGAAGTATGGATGATTTCAACTACGAGACACTAAAGCAAGAACATGAAGAACAAAAAGCACAATTACTGGTAAGGAATACCGGCAATGTTTACATCACGCCTCTCAAAAAACCACGCACTCCAAGTCAACGAAAATCTCCAACTAGTCCAAAAACAGCAGGGTCGTCGCCTATTACTACTCATGCCACTGAAATTCCAATAAAAAAATCAGAACACCTTCAAATAGATGAGATAAAAAAATTAAATGCGACCAATGCACAAGAGACAGTTGGTGTGTTGCCTACTGCTGCTCAGGTGACTGTAATACCACAAGATCAAATGCAAAAGAATCCAATGCATGAGAAACCAAAGACAAAGACGACTAAGGATAAAGATGTAGAGGCACCGTTTGAACTATCTAATATATACCAAGTAGCATCAAAACCCAATCTCAATCAATCAGAGATAAATCATTTTGATTCTCCTATCGTATATTCAGCAATACCTACAGCACTGCTACTTCATTCACCTCTGTTATGCCTCAGCTACGTGAATTTAATACGGATTTATTGTTGTGTCGCCTCAATAGATGCATTGTTAGACCGTTCACCTGAAAATCAATCTTATCACATCCTCTCGATACTCATCTTATTAGGCTGTGTACTATCATTTGCATTACCATTACATTTACAAATTTACGCTTTGATTGGGGCCGATTTATTGATTACAACTTACACAGTCCCTAAAGTACATGCCTTTTTTCAGCAAAAACCAGCCTCATTGCCAGACGAAGAAATAATATTTTCTTCATCTTCATCAGGAAAGAATCTAGCAACTTCTTGATAAAAATCATAAATCATCAACGTATAGAGCAGGAAAACTATCCCGAATACACTAAACATTGCAGGATAGAAAACAGCCTCAGAAATGACATATGCCTCAAACCATTCATGGCATAAAACCATCAAATACATAAAAAGAGACAGACCTACTGTCATCGTCTGTTCCTCTAAAGCTTTACTATGGTTATTGGCTCTTGTTAAGGCTATGTCACTAGCGTGTTTTATCTGAGCATGCTGACTATCATCCACGCTTCGCATGATATCTCCAATAAGACGATGATTTTCTTTGACTGCAGAATAATAGGTACATAACGTCCAACCGATTAAAACTAATAGACTGGCATTGAGTAAAATAGCTCCTATCATGATCTGACAAGCATGTAAGAGAGTAATGTAAGTAAACATAAAATTAATAGATGCCCATATTGAGAGCGTCTGATCGAAGAATTGGAAGTGTTTTTTTCGCTCCAACATAAATTGATTGAACAGCTGATTATCTTTCCCTTCGTTGAGTATTGGATAAAGATTCTTAAAATAAGTTTGCTCTCTCACTAAACGAAATTGATTTAAACTAAAATCTAAATTATGGTGGTCTAACGCCGCTTGAAAAAAATAGTAACTTGATTCATACAGTGAATATGTTTTCATTTTAATTTCTCCTGTTCTGTTATATTATGGTTGAAAATTATCCTCGAAAGCAGGTTTATAAAGGTAATACGTTTGATCATAAAAAGAACACACATTTATTTGTCCCTGATCTATCAAATCTTGCAAAGTGTCGTTTTGAGGAGGCTCATGCTCAGAGTAATACACAGTCTGGGCAGGATCGTCACTTCTCAATTGACTAAACAATTTCTTGACTGTCATTTCTGAAATCTTTTTATTTTTATCTACAGGAGGCTCCTTTAACACATTCTGCGAAGGAAAAAAGGAATGAATATGCCCAAACAATGTCTCTTCTATATCCGATATTTCTAATTGAGAGGGACCCACAACAGGGGTTCTAAATGTTAATGTGCCCATCATAATTAACAAATAGGCTGGACAGCATGCTAAAAAGAGATAGCACAACGACAAATTCATCAAAAAAGAGAGACATGGCAAAATCACCATCGAAAATACAAGCAAGACATAAAGATCTGTTGGGTCCTTTGAATCATAAATAACACTTTCATCCAGAAAACAAGATATGGCTTTTAGACACTCAATTGAATTGTTATCTACATCCTTGTTATGCCACTCGATGGCCTTTGGTTTGATGCCTTTGAATTGCTCCAGGGTTTCTTTTAATAAGCCTTTATATGATTTTTCTCCATTTAAGTACTCGACATAACACTCACACCAAAAATATGCAAAGATCCAATATTGTAACTTTAAGATATCGTTTTTTTGTAAACCTTCACAAACCACTTCTTTTTCTGGCATCGTTATCTTTGTAATGTTTCCAAAGTCTTTTGGAAACGCTCCAAGGTGATCTACACTGATTGAGTTATTATTAATCATAAATGTAAATATCATCTATACGTCCTTCCATGAGACCAAAAATCATTAAAAGATCCAAAAGATGTACTTGATTCTGCGAAGCAGGCAATCAGGTCATTAATGAAATATTCATCAGCATCACAACTCACATATTCTACACAATGTCCCTGATGATCTGGTATTGCCATCAAATCATTACTGACCCTTAACTGCTGATTGTTATCATTAAAAGTTGCTGTTACCACACACCTGCTCCTTCTTAGACTCTTAATTGTTTATAACACTTTGAATCAATGACATCAATCACTTCGCACTCAACCTCCACAAAACGCTCAACTAATCCTTTATAACCATCTGGGATATATTCTTTAGAAACTTTTTCCTGACATGGCTGAAAAAGTCCTTTTTTATTTGATAAACTGAGGTCTTTTAATTCTTGAGTATTGGCAACACTTTTAATCAGGTTCGCCACATCCCACAGACTGAGAAAACCTACTATGTGATATATGACAAGTCCACCGAGGAATGATATGTCTTTTAAATATTGACTACAAATAGGGGTAATGTCATCTGTGACATTCAGAGACATTACAGTCTTTTCACAAAGTTGTATTTCTAACAAATTGACGACTAATAGTACCATATGCTGTTGATAATCAATATCACTTATTTTTTTACTTTTGCTAAATCTAATCGCTGACTTACTCTTACTGCTCTAGCACGTTCAGTATATAGAATGAGTTCAGGTTGTTCATAAATCGCATCTCTTAAAAAGAAATCATCTTCGATCAAATCATCGTCTGCATCAAAAAATTTCTCTGCATGGTGTTTCACAGCAGCTTGCATGACATCTCGATCACTCTTAAAATGATCACTCGCATACTTTAATGCAATACCACTCTGCCTCACCGCTGCCAGTACTGCCTCGCGATCTGCTCGCAACTCCGGACTACACTTTTCAAGAGCCAATCCATCCTCTCTTACCTGTGTTAATGCTGCTTCTTTACTACTAATCATAATATAGAGCTCATCTTATCAATGTACGATAATGTTCAGGTAATGATTCCACAGTAATATGTTGATCTAGACTAGAATCGTTTGATCTAACCGATGGCCAAAAAGAATGTGCCGTGGGTATATAATGATTGGCTGATGTTTGCATTAAGCTCATTACATCTGATAACGTCAAATAATCGCCAACAAGACCCATACACCCAACATGAGAACGAGATACTAATGTGCCATATAAATTTGCCATATTTTCTCTTGATTGTTCACTTTGATCTGATCCTAACAATGCCCTTTTGATAGACTGATACAAAAACAGTATACCTGGGGGTATAAGACTAGAACGCTTCGCTTCACGTGTGATCTCTACGTGGGCAGATTGTGAAGATAATATCAATAATCCTGTTAATAATTGACCGACCTGTTCTGAATAATGTGTACCTGGCATAAAAGTCAACATACGCTTTGCACTCAGTCTTTGACTTATTGGAGCTAATAATGAGCCTTCAATAAGGCCAATACAATCTCGGTTTCTATATATCGCTTCTAATAAAAAGTTAATGTCTGATCGTAAATCAGCACTCGCATACGCTAATGCACTACCATGCTGACTCACCGCTGCCAGCACTACTTCCGGATCACTCCTTAATGCTTCACTCGCATATTGTAATGCTCTCTCAAACCCATGCCGATCATTACGCACCGCTGCCAGTATAAATTCGCGATCATTCCTTAATGAATCACTCGCATACTGTAATGCCCTGCCACTCTGACTCACCGCCGCTAGTACTACTTCCGGATTATTCTGTAAGTCCTCACTTATAAACTGTAACATTGAACACCAAGATTATTTAACGCTTTATTCTTTAATTTCATCTAATTGCTCCCTTACTAAACCGCTTTTGGGGTATTTCTCTACCAAGCTGACTGCAGATTTGCTTATCTACCATCAAGCTATTCGCTTCTTAACAAAGTAACTTCGCAAAACAATTAAAATTAATGTTATTTAATGATCTTAATATATCAAAAAACTCACAGAAAGTCAAAATCAGTCAGTTTATGAAATGATGCTGGTGGTGAGTATCATCATGCTGGCTCAGTAAATAATATCATGGCATCGATGCAAGATCTGAACAAATATTCAAAGCCCTAGGTAATCTGTTTTTATAATATCTGGAAATGCAGCATATATAACATCTTGTGCACTTTTTCCATTAATTAATTCTTTTAATTTATCTAGATCTTCCACCGCTTTTTCTTTATATTCAAAAATAAAATTTTCAAGTAAATTATCCAAGACAGTGATGATCTCACCCCGATCAAAAGCATAAATTTGTTTTAAATCTGGAAAATAAATTGCCAAGCATAACAATTCGTCAAAGCATTCTTTTAATTGATCTGAAGTTAGTGCGGTCCCTTCTTCAGGAACGTTAAGCATATCGATAATATTTTGATAGTTCTCATGATCTTGAGTTGTTATTATGGTATCCACAAATACTCTGAATGTAAAAAAAGCGCCAACAACACAAAAAGAAATGAATACACTTTCATCAAGATCTATACCAAATAATACATTGAGACCAAAAGCAGCACCAAAAGAAAGCCCCATTATCAAAAAATTCAAACTATTTCTGCGGAGAAATGATATCTCCGCATCATGAAATATTACAGGATAGTAAATGGCATTGAGACAAAAGAGAATACTAAGCGCATAATAGTCAGTCTCTAATTGGACCTGTTTAACTAATCGGACCTGTTTAAATACAATCTCAGTGCCATTTAAAAGCTGATCAATAATATCTGAATCATGAGGAGCTTTTTTATTTTGAAAAAATATTTTATTCAGTAGTTGACGCAGGACCATTTTATGATGTTTTTGTTCAGAGAATAGTGTGTTATCATTATTAGTATTCATCTTAATTATTATTATAGCATACATTAAGGGCAGAATTGGGCTGTGGCCTTAAATTTTTATAACATAGAACCGTCAGCCATAAAACTGTGGAGCAAAAAAGGTCGCTTCACTGACCCCAGCCAAATCAAAATCAGTCCTTGTATAATTCAGGGGAGAAATGATTAGTACGACTTAGCTGATTTAGAAGTAGGCTCAATCGCTTTATGCGATTAAAATCTTTTGAAGTAGACCACTTATACTCTTCACTAAATCAACCAAATAGATCCAATGCTCTACATAAATATTCGTTGATGTGATCATCATATCCTGCACATTCATATAACGCCCTATCTCTAGGATCACATCTGAGTTCACCGTCTCGTTCGATTGATGGCTTAATACCAGCAATCCACCCACTATACCTATTAGCTTACTTTTCACATCCGCTTTAGAATGATGAGACAATAATACCCGCCTTACCCATATAAACACCGTAGAACATCCTTATCTATCGCTCGACAACAGGCTGGCGCAATCTCTAATGCCACTTTCAAAAAAGATCGATCCGATTGTAATACACGATTCGTCCAACCTAATGCCTCACCGCTGACAACATCACTTCACGATCAGCCCTTAATTCAGCACTACACGACTCTAATACAAAACCCTATATAAACACAGCATTAATGGCCTCGACCCTATTTTCTATCGTTTATCTCTCCCTACTATCAAGCACATGTCCACTCATCTAGCCCAATCGCCTTACCTTATTCGCGCTCATCGCCTCTTCTATCTTACGTTTACCTTCCTGATTAAATGTTTTTTTCAATTTCGA
>NZEV01000020.1 GCA_002690495.1 Legionellales bacterium
TGCAATATACTTAAAATAAGCTCTTGAAAAATCTTTTGGAGTCCCTGACTCTTCTATAATTTTATCTAGATTGTCCAAAATGATTTCCTCCCTCTTTTAGATTTGCTTTATATAAGCTAGATATTTATAGTTTACAACAAGTAACGTTAAAATATAAAATTTTAATATAGTTTTATTATAAAGATTCAATATTTTATTTCTCAGAGATTTTAAGCGTCCTCCAAAGCGAATCACCATGTATTCTGATAATATTTTTTCTTGCCAAGAAATAGCTGCTCGATTATCCAAACCATGTAACTTAAGGATGCTTTGAATTGATCTAACATAGATATCATATGCTTTGACCCAATTTTCATTGCCTACCCAATCAAAAGCTTTTGGAATATTGTATCTTTTTGGACGAGGATAAGGTCTTTTGAGAAACAAAGTTGATATCTTTTTTACTCTTCCTTTTATTATTGATAAATGGTTAACCAATAATTCATCAAAATTTTGATCTGAGTATGACCCTATATCATTCAAGTCCTCCATTAATTCGCCAGTACGCCGAACACTAAAATATGTTAAGCCAGTTTTATTAATTTTTTTTAGACGAGATTTTAAATGACAGGCTTGATTACCCCACATCATATAATGATTCATGTATTTTATACTTGGGAATTTTTTACCCACATCAGCAACAATACTCACACCATGTTCAGCTCGATAACTTGGATTTTTACTTAGAAATTTTGCACATTTAGCAATTCCATTGGGAAACACATAATGATCATCTTCTAGATATAGTACATATTCTTCCTTCACTTCATTCAGCAACTCACGCATTGCTTCAATACTAAGCACAATTGTCGAACTACCAAATATATGCGCCATATCCTTTATCAGCGATGGATTCTTAATTGCAGCAGTATTAATCGCAACTTTATCTGCGCCACACCTTAATATTTTTTTGACATCATCTAACGATGAAATACCACCGCCTACTGTCAAAGGAATAAACACCTCCTTAGCCGTTTTTGTTATTATTTCATAAAGTGCATTACGTCCAAATAAACTGGCAACAACATCCTGATATATAAGCTCATCTGCCCCATTATCATAATAGTATTTAGCAAAGACTTCAGGTTTACCTAGGACCCTTAGTCCCTCTAGGTTACATCCTTTCACAAGATTATTACTCTTAATGTCAAGTTTTGGGATTATTCTCATAGCATCATGTCACAGATAACATTATATTTTTAACATGATAATCAGCTAAAGCATCAAAAAGTGGCTGATGTGAAAGTAAAGCCATCTCTAGTAAAGCTAAATGACATTTCCCATGATGCATAATATCAGCAATCACTTGATGGGTTAAATCACTTTGCAGAGGGACTGCAAAAGATTGCCTGTTTGGCTTCCACTGATCGTCCGCCGTATAACGAGTATATTGCCCATTACGCTCATCTATTAAAAATCGTTGATGGCCATTTTCAATATGAATGAATGGTGGGCACGTCACCTGACTAGCAGAATATAGATATAATTTATTGACCCGAGACGCAAAAGTAAGTTCGCCGAATAACTCTATATAGCCCTCTCTCTTCGACTTGTATACTTTCTCTTCTAAATTTGAGCAATGATGACTTAAGTGAGCATCTTCTAGTAAAAAGTGAAATAGATCTAACCAATGAATGCTATTTGAGCCTAACGACCAATTACCTCCAGTGATACTCATATGCAGGGGTGATGTGATATCTAGACATGACTTTATCTGCCTATAAACGGAATATAACCGTCTTGGGCAATTCACCCAAGCTTGAATTCCTAATCTATTAAGTAATTGAAGGATTTCAATAAAATCAGATTTGGACTGAAAAGCTATTTTCTCAAGAATCAAATATTTGATTGTGATATTGGCTACGATACTGTGTACAATTTTTTTTCTAATTCTAGCATTTGTAGCAATAATCCCAACATCCACATTACCCTCAACGAGACTTAATGACTCACAAAAAGAAACTGAATGATTCTTCGAACCCACTAACGCCTCATCGTATCTACTTTTTGCTATTGCTAAAGCATTTGTATCTGGGTCCACAACAAAAATCTTAGCATCCATATCTAGCTTTGCTAAGCCCTGTAAGTGTCTTGAGCCAATCTGCCCTGCACCCACTATTAAGATAGAGACTTCACTCATCGTCCAATATCACCCTAAATAATTGTCCAACCACCATCAACCATTAAATTTGTCCCAGAAATATATGAAGCTCCGTCAGAAGCTAGAAATAATGTTGCTGAAGCCACTTCATCTGCACGACCCAATCGCTTAAGTGGCGTTTTTTTGGAATAGTTTTCAATAAAAACTGCATCTTGATCTCCCTGGCCAGCCACATGACCAGATATTCCACCTGGGCAAATTGTATTCACTCTAATGCCCCATTGCCCATAATATGAGGCCATCAAACGCGTCAAATTAGTAATACCACCTTTTATTAACGCATACGCCATGTTTTCTTTCATATCAGTGCCTTCATAAACAGTGAGATCTTGACCAATAATACCATAGGTAGAGCCAAACTGAATAATCGAGCCCTTGTGATGATTTTTCACCATATGATCTGCTACTTGCTTTGCAAGCCAGGCATATGTATTCATATGCATATCTACATTTTCTCTTAAATTTTTATAATCAATCCCCGAAAATGAAGCTTGAGACCAATTGGGGGTGCGTGGATAAGAACAATTCACAAAAATATCTACTGCCTGATATCTACTCAGTATCTCATTGAATGAAAATTCAATCTGTTTCTCATCTGCGCAATCAAAGGCCTGAAAGATCACATCACATTTCAATGATGACATTTCTTTTAAAAAAGCGTCCTTTTTGTGAAGGTTTAGATCTAATATGATGACTTTTGCGCCTGCACAAGCCATTGCCTTCGACACTTCCAAGCCCAATAAGCCCAACCCCCCAACTACAAATGCAGTCTTACCTTTTAGATTAAATCGCTCCAAATAATCCATCTATCAAACCTCTTCTTTATGTCTCATTAAGCTCTCTACAATTTTAAAATCAGCTAATGTATCTATATCAATTGATCTTAGTTCAGGCATGCAAAAAAACGAGGTTTTATCTGAAAATAAATCATCACTATTTAACAGCGCTTCTCGCTTCCATATATAAATAGATGCATTTAAATCGTAAACTTTGGGTGCATCTTGACGCCTTAAAATACGCTTTGGCAATGCTTTCACGAGTTGAGGGCAACCTTCGTGCAATTCGACCATATTAAAATATGGGTTCTTGCGACTTGGCGAACCAGTCATCAAGATATCCGCGCCCTCATCAATAAACATCTTCATACTCAATACAATATCACTCACATGACGCAATGGAGAGGTCGCATCTAAATCCACATGAACATCAAAATGCTGCTGGAAATATTTCTCAGCTTCTAAATGCGCGTGTCTAATAACAGGCACCTTTGCAGCAGAATCTGTTGCTAATTCATTTGGTCTTAAAAACCAGGCTTGAGCACCATAGGATTGACCAACCTGTAAAATGTCTTCAGAATCGGTAGACAAAACAATATGCTCAAATAAATCAGATGCAAGCGCTTGTTCGATCGAGTAAGCAATTAACGGCTTACCATTTAAAATTCTAATATTTTTGTTTGGAACACCTTTTGATCCTCCTCTTGCACAAATCGTACACAATATTTTCATATGCTTAAACACTTATTTCTTGCTTGATCTATGACCTTCATTAAATTGATACCATCTGAATAGTGACATGCAAAACGACTCTGACTCCCCAACACCTCTGCATGCAATAATTCATACATCCTATCTTTTGGCATTGTAGATAAATCAACATTCATAGATTGATCGTCCCGATTTAATTCGGCTTTTAAATTTAACAAATCCGCTTTAATACTAATGCCCTCACCATCTATCACCAATTGTCTCGATGCAATTTTAGAGAAATAGTTTAAATACACCTGAACTTGTGTCTGTTGCTGAGTACAACCTTGCAGCATCGCATAATCTTCGGTCTCTATCTCTAAGTTCGACAACTGCCCCAAACGAGTATCTTCAATAGCTATCTCGCCAAAAAGCCAACAAAGGTAATCTAATTCATGACTTAAGTCTAATAAAACACCACCACCACTTTTTTTCAATGCACTAGAAGAGTTTCTATAGTCAATATTCTTTCTCCAATGAGGCAAAAAAGAAATACAAGTTGATTGGACAGCCCAAATTTTTCTATGAGCAATTTCTTTTTTTATCATTTGAAGTATAGGGTTAAAGCGTAAATTATACCCAACCCATATTTGATTTTTGAACTGCGAAATGGGGTAATACTGATCGAAGATTGGCTTTTCGACTAAAATTTTCTTTCCAGAAAATAAGTGATCAAGCTGTTTTAATGTTTGATAATGTAAAGCTGTATTATTTGCAATAATGATATAATCAGGATCAAAGACAATCGATTCTTCAATCTGCTGATAAGTTTTAAACGGGAGATCTGTTTGACGACTGACCACACAGAGTGTCTCTACCTGGGGCATGGCACTCAATATTTTTGCATGTCTTCTACCGATTGAGCCATACCCAATGATTAACACTTTAAACTTCAAACCGGCGCAACCTCAATCATACTCAGTGCTTTTTTATACTCATCCCATTGACCAATATCAACCCAACTTTTATCGTTGATAGGATAAACACCAACCACTTTCCCTTTCGTTTTCATATCTTTTATCAATTGATCCATATTATAATACGTATTTTTTGGGATCATGTTTAATACTGATGGATTCATCACATAAAACCCTGTATTCACTAAAAAATCATATTCAGGTTTCTCTTTAATACTCTCTAACATACCATCATGACCTATCTCACAATCACCATACGGTAAGGTATAATGTTTAATGGCAGCAACTATCGTTAAATCACATTGTCTAGACATATGAAAATCAAGCAAATCTGCATAATCAGATTGGATTAGTACATCACAATTAGATACAAAGAAAGGCGTATGCACTCGCTCATACAATAAACGCAAACTACCTGCTGTACCCAAAGGCTTTGACTCTGAAACAGTTTTAATACAATAGTCAGGCTCTAATTCTTTAAAGTACGCTTTCATAATATTACTTTTATGATTAATAGTGACCCAATAATCATCAATACCATATTCATGAAATCTATCAATAATATGTTTTATAACTGGCTTATCGTGGATAGGCATTAATGGTTTAGGTAGTATGCTGGTAAAGGGTTTTAAACGCGTTCCCTGTCCACCAGCCATAATCACTACAGTAGCTTTAATTTTTGGTTTTATTTTATCACCTCCAAATACCATATCCCATGTCATACAATCTTCAAGTACACCACAATCGTTGATGATTGGAATAATATCTAATCGATGTTGTAGAAATATTTTTTTGGCAGTGTCCACGGAATAGGTCTTTGTATTTAGAACTATTGGAGACTGATTATAAATGCTTTTAACTGAATCAGTGATTTTATAACCTTCAATAATCCCCTTTCTGATATCACCATCACTTAGAGTCCCAACGACCTGATACTGATCATCAACAATAATCAGGCATTTCAGGCCAACCTGACTTATCTTTTTAAGCGCTAGCTTAATGGAGATATTTTTTTTTACGACTAATTCTGAAAGCATACTTTTTCACCAAAATATAGATTGTATTCTACTCTCTATTACACCAAACGTACTAACTAAATCTTTTTTAATTTCCTCATAAAAAGAAGTTGCAGCAATATATATATTCTTATAATGCTTGAAATCCACATTAGATTTATGCTTTATTTTGCTAGAAATACATGGAAGATACATATCTTTTTTTACAGGATCACCATCAACGACCGTAATCCTTCTTAATACATCATCACTTAGAAAAGAAGCTAAATTATTTAACCCATTACAAGCACCGTAAATCAATATATCTTCTGTTTCAGAATTGAGTTTTTGTATTGCTGTTTCTATCGATAAATTCATATTTTTATAAAAATCACCCAATAAATCACTCTCCTGTGTAGGCTTAAGATAAGCAACACGTTGATATGATTTTTGAACGATCAACCAAACACCATCATTCTTAATGATTGCTTCGTGAATACTAAAGCCAACTTTTTGAAAAATATCACGCATACTGTATTCTGAAAAATAGGAAATATGCTCATGCAAAATAGCATTTAAATCACCAGACCGAAATTGACGATCAATTACTGGGAAGAAACAAAAGAAATAACCTCTATCTTTAAGAATGCTATAAACATCCATTAAAAAAGAATATGCATCAGGCACATGCTCAAGGCAGCTTAAGGAAATAATGGCATCAAATGTTTTTTTTCCAAATAACTCTTTTGAAAAATACTCTCTTACTAAATGCAAATTATCATTATACTTTTTAACACGTAAGGAAGGATCGACAACTGTATAAGTGTTAATCTTGTGATTATCTACAAAATAACGACCTAAATGATCATTGCCAGATCCAATATCTAATAAGTCCATATCACAGAGGTCTTTCATGGTATGCTCAATACTTCTTATTCTAGCTTTAAGCAAAGTGCTTAAATGCTCATTCCTTCCTGGAGGAGGTGTAATGTAATTATAATTGTCATCATTGTAATTCTGGTGAATAGATTCCAATATGGCTGAGTCTGTGGATTGTACAATCAAACCATGCTCATTTACTTTTAACGAAAAAGGTTTTTTCTCGGTAGATTTTTTGGGCACTGATTTGATACAACCCTGCCAATAAGGAAGACTCAACTCCATACTTTCTCCTCTCCATCAAAAATGATGTCATAAAATGTTTTTTTAAGTGCATGACTAAAATCAAATTTCTTAATCTGCTTAATGATTTTTTTTGCAGCCTGACCATCTCCATATGGATTCTCGAAGCCATCTAAAGTATTTTGAAATGATCCACTATATAATTTCTCAAATGCTCTATAAATAGCGTCTTCATCCCAGCTACAATCTATGATACTTTGACAACGAATACGCCCTGCTTGTCGATCTCCAATATTGATTGTGCCAATTTTAAATAGTGGGGCCTCCACAATACCACTTGAGCTATTACCAACAACGGCATCCATAAACTGTAACGCACTTAAATACTTAAGCTGACCCAAAGAATCGATTAAGATTGCATGGTCTTGATTATTTTTTACATAATCCTCTATCATTTGATTTATTACCAAACCGCCCTCATCGGCATTTGATTTTGTAAATATGATGTTTGTTTTTTTTAGCTGATCTAGTTGAGAAAATAATTGGGCACATTGAACTTCAACTGAACTTTCACTTAATGTTTCAGGGTGAATAGTTACAAGTAAATTTCGCTCATTCAGCTTAAAATCAATTGCCCGCTCGAAAGCATCACAAGAAAGTAGTTTCACATTATGAACATTATCTACACTTAATGCACCTACATTAAAAACATGTTGTGGCTGCTCTCCAAGCTGGATCACTCTTTGACGATATTCCTCTGTGGAGACAAAATGCAAATGGCTCATTTTTGTAATAGAGTGTCTGATAGCCTCATCCATTGCTCCTATTGTTTTTTCTCCACCAGAAATATGCACAATTGGAATGTTTGCAACCATTGCAGCAATACAGCTGGCCATAATTTCAAATCGATCACCAAGAACAATCAGTACGTCTGGCATTAAACTCTCATATGCCTCAGCCATTGATATCTGTGTAAGCGCCATAGATTTAGAAATGCTTATGTGAGAGTCTCCTGAGAGCAATATCTCTATCTTTTTATCAATCTTAAAATCTTTTTCAATTTCCTGAATGGTATACCCAAATGCATGTGATAAATGCATTCCCGTTACGATTAATTGTAAATCTAGGCTTTCATCTAATTCAATTGCTTTTAAAAGAGGATACAATAGCCCATACTCTGCGCGTGTACCAGTTACAATACAAAGCTTCATATTAATTCATCCTCTTGATAATCCCGAGTTGCCTTAGTTCCAATGACAGTCTCCCAATTCATAGGCGATATACCATTCCCAGGTCGCTTCACACATAGATTCTCATCTGAAAAAACATCTCCAGCTTTAATATCTTGTTTTGCGACTAGTGATTTTCTAGCATTAGCAATATTTTTTTCTTCACTTGGGCTGGGTGATTTGACATGGGTCCCTAATGCCTGCTCAATATTTCTAATGCACTTGACCATCTCTGTCAGCTCTTTTGGAGACAAGCTTGCAACATGATCAGGACCCTGCATAGCTTTATCTAATGTGAAATGTTTTTCTATAACACTAGCTCCCATTGCAACCGCCGCTATATCCACTTCAATTCCTAACGTATGATCGCTATAACCATAGTTAACACCCAGCGTTTGACCCATAGCTACCATTGCATTTAGATTAACATCACACATTGGAGTTGGATATTCTGTATTAGCATGAAGAATAGTTATATCATTAATATTGGCACCTGAATTCACTAATACATCCAATGCTGCTTTTACTTCATTCAACGTTGCCATACCGGTTGAAAGTATTATTTTCTTTCGGTAAGCCCCTATTACTTTTAAGTAGGGCAGATTAGTAATTTCACCACTGGGAATTTTAAAAATTTCCAGCCCTAATTGCATTAAATAATCAAGGCTTACTAAATCAAATGCCGTTGATAGAAAAGTAATTCCTAAATGGTCACAATATTGGGAAAGCTTCTTATAATCGGTGATTGGAAGATGAATTGCTTTTGCCATCTCCAATTGAGTCATTTGCTGTCCTATATTTTTAATTTGATAATCTGCCATTTGTGCAAACTTTGAAATCACAAGCTCAGGCACTGCTGTTTGAAACTTGACAGCATCTGCACCACTTGCTTTTGCTGCATCAATCATTTTATAAGCAGTATCGATATTCGCATTATGATTAACACCAGCCTCTGCAATTATATATACATGTTTTTTCATATTAATTCCCTATAGTGCTTAGGAAAATGTATGTGATCGATAAAAACAATCCCTAGCTGTTCACATGCCTTATCTTTTACCAAATCATTACCAACATAAATCATATTTTGAGGTTTTGCTCCCGTAAGGTCAATTGCTTTCTTAAACATAAACATATTTGGTTTCCTATACCGGCGACCAAACTCATCAGATATTAAAATATATGAGAAAAAATCAGCTATGCCCAATAACGCAATTTTCTTTTTTTGCATTTCTACCCGTCCATCTGTAATTAAACCCAAAGTTATGTTGCGTTCCTGTAAGTAAACAAAGCATTCTTCTACCCAATGAAATAAGGTTAGTTGGCTTGGCGATGAACTTCGATAAAAAGGCATAACTTCCTTAGTAACAAATTCATCCCAAACCCTTCTTGGGATGTTCACAGCACAATCTAAATCAGCAAAAGCTACGTCAAAAATTGAAACTTGGTGTCTTTTATTAAAATATTTCTTTAACGCTATGTAATAATCATTACTAGATATCTTAAAAAAGTCTCCCACCATCTTTGAAATCTTTTCATATAGAAAGAACTCAAACTCTTTATGGTTATATAAAGTATCATCTAGATCAAAGAACACTGTCTTTGTTATCATTTAAATCTACCCACCCTTAAAATATAGAAAATTTAACATTCAAAATTTACACTAAATCTAAATCCAGGTATTATACCCATAAATAGGAGTTTTATAAAGTGGACACGACAAGAGAATTAAATAACAGATCAGCGGATCAAAACTCTCAGTTATCATCTTTGTTAGATCATCATTTAAGTTTGGTATCAAAGTTTGGACCAAATTGGAACACTCATACCTTACTCACCATGCAAAGACAATCTATAAGTCGCATTCTCTATTACAACATGCTGTATTCTAAAATTGTTGGTGTACCTGGTATCATTATGGAATTTGGTGTACATTGGGGCGCCACTCTGGCCCAATTAATTGCCTTAAGGGGCATTTATGAGCCTTTCAACCATTCTAGACATATCTATGGATTTGATACTTTTTCAGGATTTTCTAATACCTGCCCTTCAATTGATGGAGGCTTTTCTTCTGATGGAGACTATAGCGTATTTGATGGTTATGAACATACTTTAGAAAAAATCTTAGAACTTCATGAAGCAAACTGCCCTGTTTCTCATATAAAGAAGTTTCACTTAGTCAAAGGAGACGCATCTAAGACAACCAAAGATTGGGTTAAAAACAACCCTCATGCAATTGTAGCTATGGCTATATTTGATATGGATATCTACCACCCTACAAAAAATGCACTTGAAGCAATTTTGCCCTTATTAACTAGAGGGAGCCTGCTGGTTTTCGATGAACTAAATTATAATAAATTTCCGGGTGAGACAATAGCATTAAGAGAAGTTCTATCCACAAAAAACATTAAACTCCATCACTATCCACACCAACCATCGTGTGCTTGGGCAGTATGGGGGGAATAAAGATACTATTTCTCGACCCATAAAATATTTAATTCAGCTCTATAATTTTAAATGAATATGGCAGCATCATATCGTAACATTTTTAATCCTGACTGATATCTAGCTGACTGTATCTTTTTTTCAGAAATAAAATGCTCTATCAGATTTGCACCCGCTTTATGTGCTAATGGGTACCCACCACCAAACCGAGGATTGACTTCACCAACGAAGAACTTCTCACCTGCAAACATAAACTGTATATTTACTACACCATAAAATGCATGTCTTTTTATTAATTTTATCACATGAGCTGCAAGCATTGAATCATTCATGGTAATGCCTTGGCTGACCTCACCTCCTCTTGTTTTAATACGCCTACGTTGACACATTTCAAGCACATCACCATCTCGCCCCACAAAAACATCTATAGTTACCTCAAATTCATAAGGTATATATGCTTGTACGAGATACGCATCATGATCTAACATCATAAGGTTAGCAAAAGAACAAACTTGTCTAGATTCTAAACAATAAATACCTGCACTACTTGAACCACCTCTTGGTTTCAAAATAACTTTGTTCCCTTGAAACATATTTTCTTTATAATCCTTCAACAAGCAAGTCTGAGGCTGATTCATCTCAGGCATGGATAAAAGATCAAGGTACATATTATATTTGTCTCTAAAAAGTCTTATCGTATCCAAAGGGGAGATGTTGATATTAACCCCTTTTGACAAAAAGTAATCTCTTTTAGATGCAAATAATAAAAGCTCTGTATCAATCAAGGGAATGATCAAGTCTATCTTATATTCATCACATATAGAGTCAATTTTGAGAAAGTATTGCTCATCAATCTTTTTTGGAACAATTATGATAACATCACACAAGGATAAGGCAGGTGCTAGTTGATCACAATCAACACCTATCACGTTAACGTTTGGTATGGTCTCACGAATATTTTCTACCAAGCTAACTCTGCGACCAATACATGTTAAAAGTATATTCATAAATCAGTAAACCGCAATCCAGCTTTATAATTAATCATTACATACCATACTTTCTGTCAGACGCAAAAGTCTCTCACAATCTTTTAAACTTATACCCGGTTTTTTCAATGAGTTTTCTTCTATCGAATGTATAAATGTCTGCATTTGACGGTAGAATCCTGGCTTGTACTCTTTATCTACATCGTCAATCTTAATTTCGTGCTCACAGAAATTTTTATCTATCCACTTCCCATTTTCTAATGGCTGAAAGACGACAGTAGCACCCTCACCATACAGCTTAACACTCCATCCCCCTGGCGAATACCAATGTGCAACATACTGACCTAAAGCACCAGTCTTATACTTCACTGAAACCGAAAACTGATCTCCCTTCACTTCTTCAAGGCGATTCGAAAAACAAATACATTTCTCTATCTCTCCTCCAAAAAAATCTATTAAGTCCAATGTATGTGTGCTATTTGCAAATAACCAGTTTGATCTAATTTCAGAACGCAACCGATCTTTTATTTTCCAAAAGCGCTCATGACCTTCAATTGATACACCTAGTAATTGGCCATGATCTTCAATAATCTTTTTTCCCTTCTGAAAAACAGAGTAAAACCTTCGATTGTAACCTACCATATTTAATGTTCGAAAATGCTCTGCAATACTGGCTAAATCTGCTACTTCTGCATAGGATAATCCAGGCGGTTTTTCCAAAAAAATAGGTACCCTTAATGGCAGTAACTGTTTTGTCACACTGTACATTTGATCAGCAGATATTAAATTCAATATACCGTCAGGTTGTTCTAATTCAATCATTTGAGCAACATCTTTATAACAGCTAGGAATATCATATTCCATAGCTATGGCTTGAGCCTTTTCAAAAGTTCTTGATGCAATTCCAACAACAACAACATTATTCAAATCTTTTAAAACATCGAGGTGTTTTCTGGCAATTTGACTTGCACCAATAACTACTATCTTTAACATCTACTTAAAAATCCTCAACTCGAAAAGCTACTTGGAATGTTCACTAAACGCTGATACAGATTGTGAACCTCATCTAAGTTATCACAAAAACAACCCACAAATGGTTTTAGGTAACATAATGGCTCCCAAACCGGTCTAACCATAATGTTTGCTTGATTTAAATCATGCAAAAAATGATCTCGATCTTTCTTGTGTTCAAACAATAAAGTATTTAACCAAAAATTGGATCTAGCATCTTCTGGCTCTGATAGATAACGACATTTTTCTTGATCTTTAAAAAAATCTTGATATTGCTGAGCTAAAGCTCGCTTTGTGGATAAAAAGGTATCTAGTTGCTCCAACTGAGCTAAACCCAATGCCGCATTTAAATTTGGAAGACGATAATTATAACCCAGCATATCATGAATATATTCCCACTGATGCGGCAACTTTGCAGTCGTTGTAAGGTGCTTCGCTTTTTTTGCAATCATTTCATCATTGGTTACAATCATACCACCACCGCCTGTGGTCATAATCTTATTGCCATTAAAACTAAATACCCCAATTTCCCCAAATGTTCCTGTATGCTGTTCATGATAAAAAGAACCTAGTGACTCTGCTGCATCTTCCACAACAGGTATATGATACGCTTCACAAATCGAAACAATGCGTTTAATTTTTGCTGGATGCCCAAATGTATGCATAGGTAAACATGCTTTTATTTTTCTACCTGATACTTTATGGATACAATGATTATTGATCACCTCTGTATCTTTTTCTAAAAAGTTTGTTAACGCACGAGGACATAGACTTAACGTGTTTGGATCAATGTCTAGAAAGATCGGATCCGCTCCACAATACTTAATGGCATTACCAGTGGCAACAAATGTTAGCGGCTGGGTAATCACCAAGTCGTTTTGTTTCACATCACTCAGTTGTAATGCAATGTGTAATCCACACGTGCCGTTCACCACCGCCACTGCATATCTAGCACCAACATACTTTGCAAAGGCTGATTCAAATTGATCCACATAGCTCCCAACACTTGACACAAAAGTGGAATCAATAGCATCTAGCACATATTTTTTTTCATTACCGATAAAGGATGGGGCATGTAATGGAATACACTCATCATATGGATACAATGTACGAATAAATGCAATGATGTCGCTAAACATTATAAATATCTGTTTTATATGTTTTTAAATGTTGGCTATTTGTAAACCACTTAATCGTTTCTTGTAATCCCTTTTCCAAGGTGTATCTTGGCTTAAACCCGATCAAATCATTGATTTTCTTATTATCACACCAGAGTCTAAACACTTCAGATTTTTTGGGCCTGATACGGCTTGTATCAGTCACTAGCTCAACATCACTACCCATTAGATTTTTGATTTTATTAAAAAGATCCCCTATAGATATTTCTTGATTAGAGCCAATATTAATGGTTTTTCCGATGCTCTCAGGGGACTCCATGATTTGTAATAAACCTAAACAGGTATCTAATACATAGTTGAAATCTCGTGTAGGCGCTAAATCACCAAGCTGAATCTGCGGTTTGCCAGCTGCAATTTGACTAATAATAGTTGGTATCACTGCCCTAGCTGACTGTCTAGGTCCATAGGTATTAAAGGGTCTTGCAATGGCCAATGGCAACTTAAAGCTATTATGAAAACTCATCGCCATGGCATCTGCTCCAATTTTTGATGCACTGTAAGGAGACTGTGGTTGTAAGGGGTGTTTTTCATCAATTGGCACATATTGTGCTGTGCCATACACTTCACTTGTTGAGGTATGCACAACTTTTTTCACACCATTTTCTAATGCAGCCTGGCAAATATTCAAAGTGCCTGTAATATTGGTTTCAACGTAACTTTGTGGTGCA
>NZEV01000021.1 GCA_002690495.1 Legionellales bacterium
GATAAATAATTCTTTAGCTTTCTCCTCAATAGTGCCTCTATTCTTCTTATCAACCATGTCAATAAAATCAATGACAACAATGCCACCAATATCTCTAATTTTCAACTGATGTGCAATAGCAGTCACAGCCTCTAAATTTGTATGTAATGCGGTGGACTCAATATCACCACTCTTAGTAGATTTAGCCGAGTTAATATCAATAGCTGTTAATGCTTCAGTCGTATCAATAATAATTTCGCCACCTGAAGGTAATTTGATATGTCTTTCATAAATATCTTTAATTTGATCATCAATATCATACTGAGCAAATAAAGGTAAACTAGAGGTGTTATGCTCAATTGCGTCGACTAAATTTGGTCTGATTCTTTCAATAAAAGATTTAATTTGATTATATGCCTCTTGAGTATCAACAATGATTTTTTCAGTTTCAACTTTAAGATTATCCCTGAGTACTCTAATAATAGGGTTAGCTTCTTGAAAGATCAAACAAGGTGCAGCGTTTTGATGACTAGAGGCTAATACACTTTCCCAGTGATTTTTAAGTGCATTATAATCCCAAGATAAATCTTCTTTAGTTTTTCCAATACCAGCGGTTCTTACAATAATTCCAGAGCCACTTTCTATATCAAGTGAATCAAGAATAGATTTAAGCTCAGCTCTCTCTTTGTGTTCTGCTTGTTTAGATATAGCGCTACTTTTACTACTGTAGGGCATATATACAAGATATGTGCCAGCTAGTGAAATATACGTAGTTAATGCAGCACCTTTTTCGCCACGTTCATCTTTCTCAACTTGCACTAAAATTTTCTGGCCCAGCTGTATGGCACTCATATCAAATTTACCGTTTTCGTCTTTTGGTAAGTATCCTTTATGGATCTCCTTGAGTGGTAAAAATCCATTTTTAGATTGACCATAATCAACAAATACAGCATTTAGACTCGATTCAATTTTTACTATTTTAGCATTGTAAATATTGCCCTTATTGCGATTGTTATTTGCAATCTCAATTTCTAAATCATAAAGTTTTCCATCTCGCAATGACGCAATTCTAAGCTCTTCAGGCCATTGTGCATTAATATATATTGTTTCCATAATAAATTCGTTTCTCTAAAATTGTTAATCATAAATTCTCTAATACCATAAAAAATTAAAATAGGTATAATGTTTAATAATACGTTAATTCGTTTCAGAAAACCATGGTCTTTGTGAATGAAATTTTTAAAAATTGATAACAAAAATTCAAATTCTAGATTAGATAAATATTTATACCGATTATATCCAGGTGTTCCTAAAAGTCTTTTTTTTAAATTGATCAGAAAAGGAGTTATAAAAGTCAATCGTAAAAAGACGTCTCCTCAATATCTCCTTCAGACTAATGATGAAGTAAAGGTCCCTGAGATATCTTTATCACCACAACCTGAAAAAAACATCAGTCAGCAGATTCATCTTAAAACACTTTATCGTGATGATGATTTAATCATTATTGATAAGCCTGTGGGTATTGCCGTTCAAGGCGGCACCAAGCAAAAGTTTAATGTCATTGATCAAGCAGAGCATCAATTTAATTTGAAAATATATCCTGTTCATCGTTTAGATAAAGAGACATCGGGCTGTTTGATTTTTGCGCTCAATTACAATGCTGCGAGAGATATATCAGAACAGTTTAGTCAAAATATAATTAAAAAAAAGTATTATGCTGTGACCGTAGGCGTACCAAGTTGGCAAACGATCACAATCGATAGGCCGATCATACAAAAGAATAGAACTGGAATAGACACTTTATCTGCAATTACAAAATGTCGTAAGATTAGTCAATCCCAAGAATATAGCTTATTACAAGTTGAACCACTAACAGGAAGAAAACATCAGATTAGAATTCACCTATCACAATTAGGGTTCCCAATATTAGGTGATGTAAAATACTCCAAAACAAAAGTGACGGATATTGAAAGAATGTATTTGCACGCAAGTATGATCGCATTTTCTCACCCATCAACACGTCAAAAGATGTCTTTTGTGGCCGCTAGTCCAAAATCTTTCTCAGCACTCTTTGAAAATCATTGATACTAGACTTTTAAATTATAAATTGTCATAATAGAAAATTGTTTAAAGGTAAGTATTATGGCAGTACAAAAGAGTAGGGTCACCCCATCAAGAAGAGGCATGAGACGTGCTAATACTAAAATAGATAATCCCACCTTGGCGATTGATCACGAAACAGGTGAAACACATAGAAGACATCATGTTACTCAAAATGGTTATTACAGAGGAAAGAAGATTCTTAATTCTGTTAACGACAATGGATAAATGAGTAAGCACGTTACTTTAGCCGTTGATGCAATGGGCGGTGATTTCGGCCCTGAAACTACAGTCATTGCATCAATAAAATACGTTAAAGATCACCCTGATGTTTCAATCATCCTTTATGGTGATGAACAGATTATATGGAAATATTTAGATTCAAATCATCCTCGAATTCGAATTCACCATTGTGAAACATCGGTAAAAATGTCTGATGGGCTGATTGCAACATTTAAGAGATATCTTAAATCTTCATTAGGCCAGTCAATTCAAGCACAAATCAATAAGAATGCTGATGCAACTATTAGTGCCGCCAACACAGGTGCGTTAATGGCTGTTGCAAAGAAAATTTTAAAAACTCTGTCTGGCATTGACAGACCGGCTATCATCTCAAGTTTTCCAACTAAGAAAAGTAAAAATACATGGCTTCTTGATTTGGGAGCAAATATTGAATGTGATATTTTAAACATGATGCAATTTGCACTTATGGGCACATACGTTGCAATTGGACAGGGTATTTCATTACCTCGTGTTGCAATACTCAATATCGGACATGAACGAAATAAAGGTAATCAATTAATTAAAAAAAGTGATGTTTTATTTCAAAAACTACCCATTAATTACATTGGATATATTGAACCCACTCAGATTTATAGTGATATTGCAGATGTAGTCGTATGTGATGGTTTTTCAGGAAATATTCTTCTAAAGTCCTGCGAAGGCACTTCGAAATTTTTAAAATTTGTTTATAGTGAAATGTTTAAATCCTCTTTTGTTGGCTCAATAGTTGGGTATTTTATGAAAACACAACTCAAATCCAGATTGAGATTTATCGATCCAAAATTTAGAAATGGTGCTATGCTCATTGGTTTAAACGGCATTGTTGTTAAAAGTCACGGCGCTGCTTGTGCAGAAGCCTTCTATAATGCGATTCAATTAGCACATCAAACAATATCAGGGCCAGAGCATTTTTCATTTGAACAATATTACCAATCAACCTATCGAGAATTGCATGACTTACTCAAGGATTAAAAGTCATTCTAGTTATTTACCAAAAAAAATCCTCTATAATCAGGACGTTGAGAAGTTAGTTGATACAACAGATGAATGGATTCAACAAAGAACGGGGATTAAGCAAAGACATATCGCAGGTCTTGATGAATCTCCTCTTGACCTTGCTTTTAATGCATCAAAATCTATAGTCGAAGATGTGGATGCAATAATAGTTGCTTCATTTTCACAAGATCATAAGATGCCTAGTCTTGCATGTGAATTAGCTAATAGATTAGAACTATATGATATCCCTGCATTTGATTTAAATGCCGCATGTACAGGCTTCTTATTCTCCTTGATTACAGCACATCAATTCATTGCAAACCAAACTTTTAAAAAGATATTAGTTGTCGGTGTAGATAAAAACTCCTCACACATCGATTGGACAGATAGAAGTACATGTTTACTTTTTGGAGATGGTGCTGGTGCAATGATATTAGAGGCCTTTGAAACACCTGGGATGATTCTTTCTGAAATTGGCGGTAACAACCGGCATGTTGATTTATTAAAAACAGATCGACTTTCATTCGATCAAGAATACATTCAAATGTCTGGAAAATCTGTATTTAAAATAGCTGTCCAAAAGGGCATTGCATTGCTAAATAGTGTTTTGAATCAAGGATATCAAGTTGATTGGATTATCATGCATCAGGCAAATTATAGAATCATTAAGTCTATTGCTGATGCAGTTGATATTCCATTTGATCAGTGTATTGTCACCGTTGATCAACATGCTAATACCTCAGCAGCTTCAATACCATTAGCATTTGATGAAGGAATTCGGAGTGGGAAGATTAAACGAGGAGATCATCTTTATTTTCTTGCATTTGGTGCTGGATTTACATTTGCACATACACTTATAAAATATTAGAGGGTCGATGATGAAAAAAATGGTATTTATTTCTGGTTCTTCACGTGGTATTGGTTTATCAATACTTAAAAAACTACTTAAAGAAAATTATATAGTAATTGGTACCTCTACCTCAGATAAAGGTAAACAATTGATTGATAAGACCATTCAGGAATCCGGTGGTGAGGGAATAGGGCTAGTTGGTGATTTACGTAATGGATCAGAAACAGTAAAAAAATGGGTTGAGGAAATCAATGCGCATTTTGGGTGTTTGCCCGATATACTAGTAGCTAATGCGGGTATTACAGACGACCAACTAACATTGAGAATGAAAGAATCCCAGTGGGTTGATGTGATAAATATTAATTTAACTGGATCTTTTTTATTAAGCCAAGCATTCTTAAGGAATATGGTCAAAAGAAAATGGGGGAGATTTATTTTTTTAGGATCAGTCTCTGCTTTTGGCAACCCTGGTCAAATCAACTATGCTGCTAGTAAAGCTGGTATTGCTGGATTATCTCGTACATTAGCCATTGAATATGGCTCTAGAAACATCACATCTAATGTGATCGCCCCAGGCTTTATTCAAACTGATATGACAGATACAATATCAGAGGATCACAGCAAACAATTACTCAATAAAATTCCATTAGGTCGATACGGTCGCTCCGATGAAGTTGCTGAACTTGTTTCATTTTTAGCAAGTGAGAATGCTGATTATATCTCTGGACAAACAATTCAGATTAATGGCGCAATGATCACAAGCTAAAGCTTGCATTATTGAATATATTGATTAAAATAAACCTGTACAAAGGAGATATTTATGTCAGAGCCCACATTAGATAGGATTAAAAAAATTGTTGTTGAACAACTTGGTATTGAAGAGTCAGTAGTGACTTCAGGTGCTTCTTTCCAAAACGATTTAGGTGCAGATTCACTTGATACTGTAGAATTAATTATGGCATTTGAAGAAGAATTTGGAATCAATATTCCTGAAGAAGATGCTGAAAAGATCATTACTATTGGTGATGCAATTCGCTACATTGAGAAACAGACTGATACGGCAAATAATTAGTGTCCAAAAAAGTTGTTGTCACTGCAATGGGGGCAGTTTCCCCAATTGGTTCAGATTTAAAAACAATTTGGCATAATGTATCGTCTGGAAATTCTGGTATTACGAAAGTTAATGATGAGTTTACTTACGATACATCTAGCAAGATCTGTGGTTACGTCAAAGATATTGGTTCGTTTGAAGTTGATAAGCAGCTAAAACGATGTGATCCTTTTATACAATATGCTGTTTGGTCAGCAGAACAATGTTTACAAACAATTAATACGGAACAACTTGATCCTGCGCGATCTGGAGTGGTTATTGGATCTGGAATAGGTGGTTTACACAATATTGAACTTAACTACCAGCGGGCTTTAGTCAATCCAAAGAAAATTTCTCCTTTTTTTCTACCCTGTTCACTTTCAAATATGGCTGCTGGGCTAGTGTCAATGAGATATCAACTTAAGGGTCCTTCTTTATGCATTTCATCCGCATGTGCAAGCGGAGTTCACGCAATCATCGTTGCAGCACAGATGATTTCTACGGGAGTCGCTGATTTTATGATTGCAGGTGGATCAGAAAAAGCCAGCGACCTTCTCGGCATAGGTGGATTTAGCTCAATGAGAGCATTATCTACAAGAAATGACGAACCAACCAAGGCATCACGTCCATGGGACCAGAATAGAGATGGATTTGTATTAAGTGATGGTGCCGCTATTATTGCCATTGAATCAGAAGAACACGCCATTCATCGTGGCGCAACCATTATTGCAGAAATTGCTGGTTATGGAATGACATCTGATGCTTTTCATATCACACAACCTGATCCTGAAGGTGAAGGTGGCAAACGTGCTATGGAGTTGGCCATACAACATGCAAAAATAGATAAATCCGAAATAGGTTATATTAATGCACATGCAACATCGACACCACTTGGAGATAAAATTGAGCCTAATGCCATTAAAGCATGCTTTAAGGATTACTCTAAGTCTCTTCTTGTCAGCTCAACGAAATCAACACATGGTCACTTATTAGGTGCAGCTGGTGCTTTTGAATCAATTATCACCATTCAAAGTCTTCAACATCAGATAGCACCACCCACAATCAATCTTGATAATCCAGATCCTGATATTGACCTTAACCTAGTACCTAATGAAGCTCAGCAGTTAAATACAGAATATGCATTGTGTAATTCTTTTGGGTTTGGTGGCACTAATGCCTCAATTATTTTTAAAAAGTCGATTTCATGAAAAAAATTAATTCCATCATTGATATTGAAAACCAATATGATCTAATACTTTGCGATATATGGGGTGTGCTTTTTGATGGAGATAGAATCTTTCCAGGCGTGCATGATGCTTTATCCAAGATTTCTAAAAAAGTATTTTTACTCACTAATTCTTCACAACGAGTGACTGTCCTCGAGGCGATGTTAAATAAACTCCAGATAGCTAGAAACACCCATTATCAATTACTGATTTCTTCTGGAGAATTTTTCTGTCAAAGTGTAATTCATCAAACACTTCCATTAAAACTACCTGCAAAGTATTTTTTCTTAGGTAAGAATCATCAAATCATTGCTAATCTACCAAATATAGAGCGCGTTCACAATCACCATGATGCGCAAATGCTCGTCCTAGCAGGTAACGTCTTATATAAAAATGAAATAGAGCAAATTAACCCTATTTTAGAAGATTGTGCGCAAAATCAACTACCACTATTTTGTTTAAACCCGGACATGATTTCAATGGATGCAGATAAAAGGCCAGTTGCATGTGATGGTCAAATTGCTAATCACTATCAGCAGAAATCAGGGCCTGTTATATACATGGGTAAACCAAATCAACCAATCTATCAGTATGCTTTAAAAAATAGCATGATTCATCAACCAAAAGTCTTAATGATTGGTGACTCCTATTCTACAGATGGTTTAGGTGCTCTAAATTCTCAGATTGATTTTGCACTTGTTTCATCAGGAGTTGAATATCATCATTGGCAAACAAACAATACAAATATGTCATTTGAACAGTGGATTCATCAACAAGGATACCAAGTAAAATGGCTGCTAGATTCCTTAAATTAAATTGTTTTTTAATATTTTTCACATGTTGTTTATGGTTCTTTTATTTTCAATTTAAAACTGTACACATTGATCAAGAACAACTTTTTATGATCAAACAGGGAACACCTGCCTACAAAGTGGTGAATCAGCTGTATGATGATAAAATCATCTCACATAAGTACTTTGCTAATATATTAATTAAATTTGACTTTGTTGCTCGAAATATTAAACCAGGTTGTTATCATCTCACTAATACAGACGATTTATATTCTATTTTCTTCAAATTCATTAGTGGAGATGCTCAGAAAATGGTCTTTAAAATCATACCAGGATTTAATGCAGAAGATGTGAAAAGCCTCATTGTGAAACATACAAAGATAAATAATGACCATCCAGTCATTAAAGAGGGATCGTACTATCCTGATTCATATTTTTATGATTTAAATCAACCCGTATCTCAAATTCTTCATAGTGCCGAAGAGTCAATGAATAATAAAGTAAATTACTATTGGAAAAATCGTTTATTAGGTTTACCCCTACATAGCCCAAATGATTTAATTATTGTTGCATCACTTATAGAAAAAGAAAGTTCTGATCCGAATGAACGAAAGAAAATTGCTAGAGTCATTTATAATCGCCTTGATCAGAAAATTCCATTGCAGTTTTGCTCATCCATTTTATATATACTAAAAGAGAATAGACCTTTAAAATTTTCTGATTTAAAAATTGAAAGTCCATATAATACATATCGACACAAAGGTTTGCCCCCAAGTCCAATCTCATATCCGGATGAGTCGTCTTTAGAAGCTGCTGCTTTTCCTGATGATGGTGACCAAATTTATTTTGTATTACAACCAAATGGTGATCATTTCTTTACAAACGATTTTGAGCAACATAAAAAAAATAAACATAGAACTAAAGAAAATTAAAACTTTATTTTCACTATAAAATGATTCAAGATGAATATATATGGATAAAGGTCGTTTCATTACAGTAGAGGGCATTGAAGGTGTAGGTAAGACTACAGCAATCAGGCTGATTACAGACTTTATTATGCAACACACCAATCATAAAGTTGTCGCGACACGTGAACCAGGCGGTACATTGATATGTGAAAAAATGAGAGAACTGTTCATCAAAGAATCTGAAGAGTCCATTCACCCAGATACAGAAGTTTTGTTATTATTTGCATCTCGCAATCAACATGTACAACACCTTATTTCACCAACTCTTGATAGAGGAGATTGGGTTGTATGTGATCGCTACTTTGATGCCACACATGCCTATCAAGTTGCTAGCGGTGTTCATCATGAGAGAATTGACGCTTTAGAGGCATGGCTAACAAAATTACCAGTGCCAGATCTTACCTTCTATCTAGATGCACCCATCTCAGTTTGTTTCGACCGTTTAAAAAATAGACGCCATAAAGATCGAATTGAATGTAGGTCTCATAAATATTTTACTGCTGTTAAAAACAATTATTTAGAACGCGCAAATAAATATCCAGATCGGTTTTGCATCGTACCAGCTAATCAGGATATTCAGGATGTTCATGCATTTATTGAGTCTAAACTGACTTTAATGATTAATGAACATGCCTAACCATCAAATATATATTAATTTCATTACGAATCATCTTGAGCATGCTCAGCACGCTATCTGCATAAATCAGAGCTTCTGTGGTGAATGTCATGCTTGTACAAAATGGGTTGATCAGATGCATCCTGATTGGTGTTGTTTTCATGCAGACAAAATGGTTGGGGTGGAGGATATTAACTACCTGATTCATAAATCTCACTTTTATCCAAAATTTGCAAATCATAAATTGATCTCTATCATTTGCCCTCACGGCATTACCGAAGCAGCTCAGAATAAACTACTAAAAGTATTAGAGGAGTCTTTACAAACACAATGGGACATATATATTGATGAGTCTATTCAGCAATTAATTTTACCTACGCTATATAGTCGCTTAAAAGTCGTTCATCAATCTGAAAAGGAGTTAAACACGAGTGAAAGTGAACTCCAACAATGGCAGTCATTTATTTTACAAAAACAACCAACGCCACCCAATGAGGACATTAACCAATTAGCACATGCATTGAGTCATTTAATTGTAAAAGGTCTTGGAGACACATCAAAACTCATTGCAATGATGGACCGTGTGATTAAAATTAAAAGACATCATTCATTTAATCTAAAATTAAGAGCAACTAGTGCAATTCAATTAATTATGGAGTTGTAAACTCATTTCCCCACGACGAATCACTGCATAAGTATTAAAAAGCAGTTTCTTTCTTATCGGAACATAAAACTCGCTAAAAGTCCTTTCGTTCGGCGACTGATTGGAGGATAAATTGACAATTTCTTTTGCAATGACCATTTGAGTTTTAGTTTTTGTTGTTAATGACCACTCTGCAGTAATCTCATATTGTCTCCAGATATTACCAGTATTCTTATCCGCTAAGTATTCTACATGGTATTTTAAATCATTCACTACATTGTGACTTTGTAAACTACTTTTAAATCCTTCAGAACTGGCTAAGATTTCATATTGCTGTCTTTCAAATTTCGGTGTAATACTAGAAAGATTGATTGTATATTGCTTAGAATTCACAAGATGGAATCCACAACCTGTTAGTAACAAAAAAGAAACTATAAAAGCAAACTGTCTCATTAATACTAAATTAACATCTATCTACTTTCGATACAATTGATATCTAGACAGTATGTTTACGAATAGGATACAAAGTGCAAGGATATATATGATCATAAAATCACCATAATAACAAATTGGTGTGCTGCCTTTGCGAGTTAGCATAGTTTCAGAACCAACATCTCGAGACTGTGCCTGTAAAGAATTAATTTTTCTACCATGGTGATCGATCCAAATTGAAGCACCATAATTATTAGCAATGGTAATTGGTTTTTCAACAGAACGGGCTAAAAATTTTGCAGCTAGATCATACTGATGATTAAAACTAGAATCTAAGAACCAGCTTAAATCGCTCACCACAAAAAATGCATTAACCTCTTTTCCAACATGATGGGAAAGCTGTGGAAATAAAAGCTCATAACAAATTAAATTTCCAATCCTCCCATACTTAGAATTAAAAATAACATCATTTCCAGAACCTTTTTCAAGTCCAATATGTGGTAAATGTAATATTTTTAAAAGCCATGTGAAATAATCTGGTATAGTTTCATTAAATTGAGCCAAATAATACTTTTGATGAACATGTAAAATCTCACCATCAGAGTTAAAAGTGACAAGTAGATTCTTAGGTAAATGATTTGTATCTTTAGGTAAGCCAAAAACACCTCCAACTAAAAGCTGATTTGGTGTACCTAAACTTATCAAATGATCATTGAGTACAAATGAGCCCTCAGGCCAAATGATAAAATGCGATGATGGTAATTGTTTAATTGACATAAAAATATATCTTACAACATCACTGTCTATTGAGTTTATAAAAATATCTTTGCGCGTATCCGTTTGGATAACGCCAATTTGTAATGGTGCCTTAGCTTTAGTCCAATGAATATGATGTAAAATGAGCGTCGTTAAACTAAATAAAGAGATTAGTAATATTGACTGAAGCTTGTTTCTATTTAAGTCTTTTATTTTAAGAAATAAGTAAGTCATCAAAAAGGTCATACCATAAACACCAATGATAGGTATATAACCATCTAATACCGTATTGATTGTCAGATAGCCCATCATTAAAAATGGAAAGCCACCTAATGCTTGTGTTCTCACAAACTCACACAGTGTAATAATCGCAGCTAAAATAAAAGTTTCATACTGTGCATTTTTAAAAAAGCGATTAAATAGGAATATTCCTAATACCATGATTGATGACAAATAAACACAGAATAAGCCAATGACTAGATTAGATAATAAAGAGGGCAGTCCTCCAAAATCTCTCAGTGGGTGAATCAACCAGTGACAACCGATTAAGAAAAAAGAAAAATAGAAAATAAAAAATTGTCTTGTATTGCGACAATTATTTTTACTTACGATGTTATTTAAAAAGAGGAAATATGATAGTAAGGACAAAAAATAAAGCTTGCTATACAAAAAGCCTAAAGAAGTACAAATCCCTAAAATAAATACAACAAGATCCTTTAACGTGATAAATCTAAAAAACAGATCATTTTTTTCTGCTCTCATCTATACTCACTTCAACTTTTTTAATTCGACGACTATCAGCAGAGAGGATTTTGACTTTAAATTGATCAAAATTAAAACTTTCGTCAACTTCTGGGATCCGGCCTAATCTTTGGGTTAATAAGCCAGAAAATGTATCTAGATACTCGTTGCTATATTCAACAGAAAAAAACTCATTAAATGCATCGATAGGGGTTAATCCAGAAACAATATAACAACCTGGTGAAAGTACCTTAATCACGGTAGCGCTCTTGTCATACTCTGCATCGTGTTCATCGTCTATTTCACCAAAAATCTCCTCAAAAATATTTTCAAGAGTGATCAAACCGCTGACTTCACCATATTCATTAACTACGATTGACATATGATTTCTACGTTCTTGAAAATCATGCAGCAAATTATCAATCCTCTTGCCTTCTGGAGTTAACATCGCCGGTCTCATTAGGTCTTGTATTTTAACTTTTTTGTTACAACCAATAAGATCTTTCGTGAGCAGAATACCTAATATATGATCCTTATTTTTACTGATAACAGGATATCTTGAATGTCTTGAATCTTTAATAATGGATAAAACACTGTCATATGTTTCATCTTCATCAATCACTTTCATATTAGCTCTAGAAATCATCACATCTCTTACTTTCAAGTTAGAAATTGCAATCACACCTTTTAAAATCCTAGAAATATTACTTGATGTAATTCGTTTTGTTTCTGCTTGCGCAATTACATATAGTAAATCCTGCAAACTCTTGATTGATTTCTTATTCCATTTAAAAAAAGTTATATTTTTAAGCCAATTCATCATCACTGTATAGGGTAATCCTGTAATATAATATCTTCCATTGTTTCCATTTTGATAGCATCTTTTGGATCTTCATGATCATATCCACATAAATGTAAGGTACCATGAATCAGCATAAAAGCCCAATATTCAGATACATCTTTTTTTAATGATTGCGCCTCTTTTAAAATCACTGGCGCACATAGAATCATTTGACCAGATGTCAATGTATCAAAGGATAATACATTTGTAGCGCCATACTTATTTCGATAACGACTATTGAATATCGCTCCCTCTTCCTCATCAACAATTAACACTTCAATATCATATTCATGATGTTGTAAATGTTGCATAACATGATGAATCCATGAGGAAATAAATCGATCTGAAACAACCTGTAAAGAGGTCTCTCTAAATACATGTATTTTATTTTTCATAAGCTTGAACAATCTTATGCACAATTCGATGTCGTACAATTGCATCATTTGAGAAATAGAACACACTGATTTCTGGAATGTGTTTTAATATTGTGATAGCTGTATCAAAACCAGAAATTTCATCAGAAAGATCAGATTGTGTCTGATCTCCAATAATCACCATTTTCGATTTATAACCAATTCTTGTTAACGCCATCTTCATTTGAGGAGAAGTACAGTTTTGGGCTTCATCAATAATGATAAAACTATTTTTGAATGTTCTCCCTCTCATAAATGCCAATAAATTGATTTCAATCACTTGATTTTCAATTAATTTATTAGTTTGTTCAAATCCCATTAGCTCGTATAATGCGTCATACAGAGGTTGTAAGTATGGATTAATTTTTTCAGCCATATCACCTGGCAAATAACCAATTTTTTCACCTGCCTCAACCGCTGGCCGAACTAAGATGATTTTTTTACATAAATTAGTTTTTAAAGCATATACGGCCGATGCAACGGCAAGAAAAGTTTTACCTGTTCCTGAAGGACCAACTCCAAATGTAATGTCATGTTTTTGAATTTGATTTAAAAACAAATCCTGTTCTTTATTCAGTACTTTTATTTCAAAATTATGCTGATTACCTTCATCAATGCTTTCTGGGCAATGTAGGAGCATATCAATTTGATCTGGGTTAAGAGGGCCTAGTTTTGTCATTTCATACAATTTTTTAAGTACCTTTATGGCCATTTCAATATTTTCAATATTTTCACCAAATACTTTAAAATGGCATGATCTATTACTAATAATAACTTTAAACACCGATTCTATATTATTAATATGTTCGTTTTCACAACCACATAAATACATCAGTCGATTATTATCAATCGGCTTGAGACTAAATTTTCGAGTAATCTTATCCACTTTAATCATTACGAATCATTACTGTCATTATACAACATATTCTAATATTTGACCGTTTAATGAATTTAAATTTGCTTTTGTAATTTCACAATCAACCATCTCTCCGATTAAATGGGAATCACCTTTAATATTAACTGTGCGATTATTGCCGGTTTTACCTGCTAAATCCTCTTTAGATTTTGATGAATAACCAGTAATTAATACTTGTTCTACAGTACCCACCATTGATTGGCTAATTTTAAATGCATTTGATTGGATTAATTTTTGTAATGTATTTAATCTAGATTTTTTCTCCTCAAGAGAAACATTATCTTCTTTAAAACTCGCGGGTGTACCTGGACGAGGGCTATAAATAAAGCTATAAGAATGATCAATATTTAACTGCTCAACAAGCTTTAATGTTTGTTCAAAGTCATTTGAAGTTTCTCCAGGATAACCAACTATAAAATCTGATGAAATACTTATATTAGGTCTCACTTTTCTTAACTTGCTAATAATTTGTCGATAATCAAGTTGGCTGTAACCTCTTTTCATATCCATCAAAATACGATCTGAAGCACTTTGTATTGGTAAATGTAAATAGTTTGGTAATTGAGGCACATCTTTGTACGCTTCAACTAAAGAATCATCAAAAACAGCAGGGTGGGAAGTAGTAAAACGAATACGCTCAACACCTTTCATAGATGCAACTAGCCTAATTAGTGCTGCTAAATTAAATAACTCACCCTGAAACTCACTCTTATAATTATTCACATTTTGACCTAAAAGGTGAATTTCTTTAGCACCCAATGAAAGTAAATGATTGACTTCTAATAAAACATCTTCAACAGATCTTGATATTTCAGGCCCACGTGTATACGGAACAATACAAAAAGAACAAAACTTACTACATCCTTCCATAATAGAAACAAATGCACTTGGTCCTGTTTTACCTGGAGTAGGTAACTGATCGAATTTTTTAATTGGATCAAAAGAAATGTCAGTGATTTTTTCTTTTTTAGAAATAATTGCATTGACCATTTTTGGTAAATGATGTAATGTTTGTGGTCCAAATACAATATCAACCGAAGGTGCTCTTTGATGAATTTTTTCAGCCTCTTGTGAAGCCACACAGCCACCAACCCCAATAATTAAATTTGGATTAGCAACTTTTAATTTTCTCCAACGTCCTAATTCAGAAAATACTTTCTCTTGAGCTTTCTCTCTAATCGAGCATGTGTTCATTAATAAAATATCTGCATCAGATTCTTTATCAGTCACCTTAATATTCATTTTAGCTGACAAAATATCAACCATTTTATCTGAATCGTAGACATTCATTTGGCAACCGTATGTTTGGATATAGAGCTTAAAATTTTTCATTAATTTATTGTAATGTTTTTTTATTTTTATTTAAAGGGCAGAGAAAATGTTATGTTTCTCTACCCCTTAACAGATACTACTTACCGTATCTACTTGGCTTGTCACAACCTGATAATGAATCATAACCAGGTACGCTTGAACAACCAACTAGAGTAAATAGTGCACCCGCGATTAATAATGTAAATAACTTCATTTTTGCCTCCAATTAAAATCTATTTAATCATAACAATTGTTTATTGATTAAGCAAGGAATTCTCTTTAAGAAAATATGTTAAAATGAAACTAATAAATAATCCAAGAGGAAGTATGAGTAAAGCTTGTTCGAAACCGTGAGCTGAGAATATTCTCTCATTACCAATAGTCGCTCCATCCCAACTCAAATCTAATATTGTACCTACAAGTGGGCTGATAAATGTATTGAGCATCACAAGCATATTCGTCAATGAAATAGCCGTACCAATTAATTTTTTATCAAAAAAACTTGTTGCAATAGGAAATACCAAAACTTGAACACTACTAAACATTCCCACTAAAAACATAATGATATATATCATTGTGATATCATGTGTTTTGTGATAAATGATGAGCCAAAGCAATACACTAGAGATTAACGCACAGTATCGTAACATAGTCACCGCACGAAATTGTCTAGATGATAACCATCCCCATATTGGAGCACCAATAGCCCAACCGGCAAATAACATACTTGATATGGCATTTGCATGAGATGAGGGGAAGTAATAGGTTTGTTTAAAAAACATTACAGCCCACATAGAAGCAAAAACATTTGTAGGCATGAATAATAATGATCCGATAATACCATTAATCCAAAACTGAGAAGAATGGCGAATTTTCAGGATATCACGTATTAGGGTTTTAAATTTAACTGGAGCACGTTTTGAGATAGATCTTCTATGTGGTTGATCATCTACAATAAAGACAACTGCACCAAGAAGCAAAAGACCAATTAATGAATATGCCGTCAATGTTTGATGCTGACCATAGACTTGAATTGCAGCATCAAGTATAAATTCACCAGAAATAGCACCTAACATACCCATACTAGTTGCAATCCCAGTAGCAATTGCAAGATAATTTGCAGGCAGCCAAATTGATGATATTTTTAGTACGCCAACAAAAGCAAAGGCAGAGCCAAAGCCAACGAGTGCATATGAGAGTATAGCAATAGTAAAATAATCCGTTTGAGAAAAAATGATTGCTCCAACCAGGCATGCTAAAACGGCAACAACTAATGTATTCTTTGTACCATAAAGATCCATGATACTCCCAACAAATAATTGTAAAGGTGTGTAAGCATAAAAGTAACTACTCATTAGAAAACCAAAAGACTTGGCACTAATGCCAAAGTTACTCATAATCTGACTTTGCATCGCAGCTGGGGTGACACGTAAGAAAAATTCATAAGCGTAAAATGCTGCAGCGATAGCGAAAATAAACCAACCCTTTAAATTAGATGTTTTATTCACAATGACTCCTTAAGATATTTACTTAACAATTTAGATAATGTGCCAGGATCTGCATTTCCTTTAGTTTCCTTCATTATTTGTCCAACAAAAAATGATAATAATTTGGTTTTACCATCTTTATATTGCTGAGCTTGTTCAGGAAAACTATGCACAACCTTTTCAATCAGCTGAATCAACTTACTATCATCATGAACTAAACGTAATCCTTTTTCTTGTATGATTTTATCAACAGAACCATTGTTAGTGTGCCATAAAGCATTAATGATCTCTTTAGCCATAGGTTGAGAAATTTTCTTCTCACTCAAATAATCCGCAATCAAAGCAATATGTTCGGGTTTGACAGATTGAAACCCTATGGACTTTTGATTTTTATTGATCAGAGCTGATAACTCACCAAAAATTAAATTGTAGATCGTTTTATAAGATTGAGTGTTAGTTTTTTTGACACACTCTGAATAAAAATACTCTGTTGCTCTTGAAGTTGTAACCATTTCTGCCTCATCCATTGAAAGATGAGTGCTTAACATTAATTCTTGAACTCGTTTTTCTGGAAGGGTAGGCAAATTATCTTTTGCTTGTTGAATTAGTGCTTCGGTAATCACTAGTGGAGGTAAATCTGGTTCGGGAAAATATCTATAATCTGCTGCGTTTTCTTTAGAGCGCATCGATAGTGTCTTACCAGATGATTCTTGAAAAAGACGAGTTTCTTGAATGATTTTTTCATTATTCATTAATGCCAAATGTTGTCTACTCACTTCATAGTCAATCGCTTTTTCAATAAATCTAAATGAATTTAAATTCTTAATTTCAACACGTGTGCCAAGTGGCTCATCAGATGACATTCTAATTGAAATATTTGCATCACACCTAAATGAGCCTTCCTGCATATTACCATCAGAAATATCAATATATCGTACAAGGTGATGCAGTTTCTTTAGGTATTTAATCGCTTCTTGAGCAGATGTAATATCGGGTTTGGTAACAATCTCAAGAAGTGGCTGACCAGCACGATTTAGATCAATTAGTGTATAACTACTATGACCATCATGAATAGATTTACCTGCATCTTCTTCAAGGTGTGCTCGTTCAATTCTAATCTCTTTATTATCTACTTTGAGTACACCTTCGCCAATGATAGGATATGCTTCTTGTGTGATTTGATAACTTTTTGGGAGATCTGGATAAAAATAATTTTTTCTAGCAAAAATAGACTTTTCATTTAGTTGAGCATCGATACTCAGTGCAAACATAGCTGCCTTAATAACAGCCTCCTTATTAATAACCGGTAATGTACCAGGAAGACCAACATCAATCTCTGATGTCATTTTGTTTGGTTGATGTCCAAACTCAGTCGAACTAGACGAGAATAATTTAGACTTTGTATTCAGTTGAACGTGAACCTCCAACCCAATGGTCACAAGTGGTGCTGTCATTGATAATCCTCAGGGTAAATTTCATGCCATCCAGTTGCTTTTTGAAAATGATGAACTAATTGTAAGAGTTCGTGATCCTTAAAGTGATTTCCTATCAACTGTGCACCGATGGGTAATTTACCATGCATGCCAGCTTGGAATGAAATCGCTGGTAAACCACATAAGTTTGCTGGGATAGTGAATAGATCAGATTGATACATTTCTACTGGATTTTTGTAAGCATTAAATTCAAATGCAGGTGTAGATATTGTTGGTGTTAAAATAAAATCACAAATTGAAAATATCTTCTTAAACTCCATTTTTAGATTATGACAAAGTGATAATGCTTTTTGATAATATTGTCCCTGAAAACCTTTTGATAACACAAATGTGCCTATGATAATTCTTCTTTTAACTTCCTTGCCAAAACCTTCTGTTCTTGTTTTGCTATACATCTCTTGTAAACTATTGTCTCCTTCATGACGATAGCCAAATAGAGCACCATTATATCTCGCTAAATTCGATGAACATTCTGCGGGAGCAATAATGTAATATGCGGGCAATGCTAATTCCATTGAACTCAGGCTAATTTCCACAAACTCAACATTAAGTCCTTTCAATGATTGAACAGTTTCACCAAAAGCTTTCTCGACTGATGAATCAATCGTAAAGTTTTTTAATTCTTTCGGAATGCCTATTTTAATTTTGGGGGGGATATCATTCTTGAGATAATCAACGAATTGCATATCGTATTGTTGACTCGTGCTATCTTTGGGATCTTTTTTGGTAATGACATCCATCAAGTATGCACAATCTTCTGCAGATTTTGCCATAGGACCAATTTGATCAAGGCTCGAGGCAAAAGCAATCAAACCATTTCTGGACACCGCACCGTAAGTTGGTTTCAAACCTGTTAAACCACAAAAAGAGGAAGGTTGGCGAATAGAGCCACCCGTATCAGAGCCAGTTGCCAAAGGGGCAAATCCCGCAGCTACTGCTGCAGCTGCACCACCAGAACTACCACCTGGTACTCTAGTATGTTCCCATGGGTTTAAAACATTGCCAAAATAACTGGTCTCATTACTTGAGCCCATGGCAAATTCGTCCATATTCGTCTTTCCTATTTCAATTAGGCCCTCTGCATCACAAAGGTTAACGACATGAGCATTAAATGGGGATTGATAGTTTGCCAACATTTTTGATCCGCAAGTTGTTTTAAATTTTGTTGAGCAAATTAAATCTTTTTGAAGAATAGGAATGCCTTGAAGAGGAGAGGACTTTTTTTTTGTTATTCTATGATCAATTTGTTTAGCTTGATCCAAAGCAATATCTTTGTCGAAGGAGATCACTGCATTGATTTTTGAATTATATGTCTGTATGCGATCACAAAAATAGGATGTCAGCTCGTAGGCACTGATTAATCTATTTTCAATTAACTTGATTAACTCACGAATTGATTGGGTGTGGAGATTCTTCATAAAAAATTAATTTTTATCTACTACTTTAGGTACTACAAATGAATTAAGGTTTTCATCGAATTGTGAAAATGATTTGATTTGGTCGACGAAAGGGGTGTGCTCTATGATATCATTTCTCAATGGTGCTGATGGACCTGTCTTAGCGTCAATATCATCAACGCATAAATCGATATCTGATATACTATCAATCATATCGACAATCCGATTAAAATCATCAGTCAGTGACACAATTTCGTGATCAGAGAGATCAATAAATGCCAATTTACTTAAATTATTAATAATTTTAGCGTCAAATACCATTAGATATATACCCTTATTAGATTTGCATATTGACAGATATTTAAGGATTGTGTCAACAAAATATTTCAGATACAGTATTAGGATTGTGTAACGAGGAAGACAAACTATGGCAAATATACTTAAACATTTCATGAGTCGATTTTCTCAAGGTCTAGCAATGGATCTTGGTACAGCAAATACTCTGATTTATATGCCTAACCAATCAAGAATTGTTTTAAACGAGCCATCCGTTGTCGCTTTAATTGATAAAAATGGTACAAAGGTAGTCAATGCCGTTGGGCATGAAGCAAAAAAAATGCTAGGGCGAACACCCGGAAATATTAGTGCAATCAGACCAATGAAAGATGGTGTCATTGCAGACTTTCAAGTTACTGAGAAAATGTTGCAATACTTTATTAATAAAGTTGTTCCCAAAAGGGTCTTTGGATTTAGTCCACGTGTTGTTGTATGCGTTCCATGCGGTTCTACTCAAGTAGAACGAAGAGCTATCAGAGAAAGTGTATTGGGCGCAGGTGCAAGAGAAGCATATCTTGTGACTGAACCCATGGCAGCTGCTGTCGGTGCTGATTTACCAGTTGATACTCCAGGCGGATCAATGATTATTGATATTGGTGGTGGAACTACAGAAATTGCAATTGTTTCGTTAAATGGCCTTGTATATGCCCAGTCCGTTAGGATTGGTGGTGATCGTTTAGATGAAAGTATTATTACTTATATTCGTAGAAAGTTTGGAATTTTAATCGGCGAAGCCTCTGCAGAAAGGATTAAACACCTCATTGGAACTGCATTTGTGACAAATGAGAAAACACGCTCACTAGAGGTTGTAGGTCGTCATATTGCTGAAGGAGTTCCAAAAACATTCAAGGTAACATGTCATGATTTAGCAGAAGCTTTACAAGAACCAATTCATGGTATCCTCGAAGCCATACGTGTTGCGCTTGAAGAAGCACCACCAGAGTTATCAGCTGATATTGCTGATAGAGGCTTAATGCTCACTGGGGGAGGCGCTTTACTTAATAACTTAGACAAATTAATTTCTCAAGAAACCGGATTACCTGTTTATATCGTTGACGATCCACTGACTTGCGTTGCAAGAGGTGGGGGAAAAATCCTCAGTTATATTGAACAATACGGTGATCCAGAGTTTATGACTGTCTCAGAATGATCAGAAGAAGAAGCGAATATAATACTTATCTATTGTTCGTTTCTTTATTTCTGTTAAGTTTTCAATTTTTATTTTCACTCCTTTATCACAAAAATTTTCTTAATAGTTTTTTTATACACTCTATGTTTAAAATTGACTATGGTAGACAATTTTTAGTTCGTTTGAAAGATGGTATATTTAACCATTATGCTGATACATATAGATTAGAACAGAAAGATAGATATATCTTGATGCTAGAAACCAAAATTCAAGATATGCAAGCTCAATCACAATCCATACAGCAGATCAAACATCTTGAAAAAGTATTTAAAAATACTAAAAATTGGCATATTTTTCATTCCAAAGGATGTATTAGTAATACATTATATTTTGATCTTCTCAACGACCAACCATTAAAAGAGGGTGCATTAGCGATCGATGATTATGGTGCTATTGGTACATTACAATCAGATTGTCACAATGGACGGTGTACGATTAAACTCTTCTCAAATCCTAAAACTCGATTGGTAATATCCTCAAAATCAGCAAGTATTACAGGCGTTATGGAAAACTATCATGGACATCTTAAAATGAGATATCCAAATTCAATTGAAGAAGTATACCAAGATCAAGCATTCTATACCTCTGGCTACTTTGATTATCAACCTGCAGGTTATCTTGTTGGCTATGTTGATAATATCCAGTATGAGTCACATCATCCTGTCATTAATTTAAGCCTACCTAATAGGGCTGCATGTCCAATGTGGATTGCAGTTTACGGAGATTAATGTTGTGTTAGACGCCTTGCTATTTCCTATCATTTATTACCTCCTCAATAATGAGAGGTATCTTATGTCTATAAGTGTTTTATCTCTTTTTTATGATTGTTTATTTCATTACTGGTTAGGCTTATCGATGCTTGCAATCTATTGTATGAACAAACTTTACGAAATGAATAAATCTCATATTCATTTATATTATTTTTTAAGTATCTATGTACTCATCAGTCTTTTAAACATTGGTTTAAACTATTATTTTTTGAATATATCTTTGACTAACTTTTGGCTCATTATTGTTAACTTATTTATCGTATTATGTGGATGGTATCTCGTAAAGCACTTATCTTATTCCTCGCTTTGATCAATTCAGGGTGTACACAAGTGGTCAATAAGAACACTTCAGCCTGTGATATTTTCACAAAAAATTTCCATTGGTATCGTGCAGTATCAAAAAATGAAAAAAAATATGGTATTCCCAAATCGACGACTCTGGCAATTATTGCTGAAGAATCTAATTTTAATGTCCATGCCAAACAGAAACTAAGTTATTTATTTGGTTTTATTCCATGGGAAAGACAATCATCTGCAATTGGCTATGGACAAATCCTTAATGGAGGATGGAATGATTATAAAAAAGCCAATAAAAGAATGTATGCTTCTAGGAAAAGTTTTTCAGATACGGTGGATTATATTGGATGGTATTTAGATAAAGCATCCAAAAGACTGCATATCAAAAAAACAGATACAGCTTCATTATATCTAGCATATCATGATGGTATTGAGGGTTATCGAAGATCTCATCGACATCTTACAAAATATCAACGATTTATCTTAAATAAAGTACAAAAACGTCAAGAACAATATGAGATACAGTCAAAACAATGTGAACAATCCCTAAATTTTTGGAACCACTTCTATTTTTGGAGTCGTTAACAAATATTTTTTAACAAAGATTTGATTCCTTCAAGTGCATCTATTCTCGAATTTAAAGATCTTGCACCAATTTTGATTGTCCGGACGTTATCATCACAATCTAACGGAATTGTTTTAATAGTTTTTGGGCAATCCACTAAAGCCATCTTAGGTAATATAGTAATACCTTGGTTTTGAGCAACTAGATGGATTAATGTAGTTAAATTACTAGCTTTAAAATCTTTAGAAATATGTGATTCATCAAATATATTTGTCATGATTTTTCTTAAGCAATGAGATTCATCTAAAGAAATCAGCTGTTCTTTTAAAAGTTCTGATGGCGTGATTTTCTTTTTTTGTGCCAAAGCATGATCCTCATTGACTGCAACAAATAAAGCTTCATCTTTGATGGTCTTAAAATCGATGCCTTTAATACACCTTGTTGGAGATGAGACAACGACAGCATCCAGTTCACCTGATCTTAAATCCTGAACTAAATTTTCAACAACATCTTCTACAATGATTAGCTTGATATTAGACAATTCTTTTTTCACTAACTTAAGAACATCAGGAATAATATAGGGGCCAATTGTTGGAATAATACCCAGTTTAAATTTACCTGATAATGGATTTGCACTATTTTTTGCAATCATTGTTAGTTCTTTTGCTTCTAGTAAAACCTGTTTAGCTTGATTAACAATCTTAATACCAGCTTGTGTTAGCATGACATTTTTATTGTCTCTTTCAAAAATAACAACGCCTAGCTGATCTTCTAGCTTTTTGAGTTGTGTACTTAAGGTGGGTTGAGATACGTAACATTTCTTAGCTGCTTTGGTAAAGTGTCCTAATTCTGCGACGGTAATCAGATATTCTAATATTCTAAGGTTCATTGTTTATCCCCAATTGGAAATTTTCATTAATTTTCGTTTAATAATTAAAATTTACTATTTATTTACTTATAATATCATTATATTTTCAGTTTTACAACATATAACTGAATAAATCTTGATCATGATCATATATTTAATATATATTAGATCATCTAGCGCCCGTAGCTCAGTTGGATAGAGCACCTGGCTACGAACCAGGAGGTCGGAGGTTCGAATCCTTTCGGGCGTGAATGATTAGTCTTTTAAACTATCCAGATAGTTTTTTGCATCGATTGCAGCCATACATCCTGTTCCAGCTGAAGTAATCGCTTGTCGATACACTGAATCGGAAACATCTCCAGCAGCAAATACACCTGGTAAAGAGGTTTGTGTTGCGTTTCCAGATTGTCCTGAATGTGTAACTAGATACCCATCTTTCATATCTAGCAGTTCCTTGAAGATATCCGTATTCGGTTTATGTCCAATTGCAATAAATACACCGCTCAATTCAATATTGGTTGTTTTATCATCAATCGTACTCTTGATTCGCATACTATGTACACCTTGATCTTCTCCAAGCACTTCATCTAATATATGATTCCAGTGAATGGTAATTTTACCAGCTTTTTCTAATGCAAATACTCTTTTCTGAATAATTGCTTCGCCTCTAAATTCATCTCTTCGGTGTACTAAATGAACATGTTTTGCAATATTAGATAAATAAATTGCCTCTTCTAGCGCGGTATTTCCACCTCCAACTACAGCTACTTCTTCATCCTTAAAGAAAAATCCATCACATGTAGCACAAGCAGATACACCTCGACCTAAAAATTTCTTCTCAGATTCTAATCCAAGATATTTTGCATTCGAACCTGTACAAATGATCAACGCATCACAAGAATATGTTTTCTGGCTGCTCTTGAGAATAAAAGGGGTTGAATTCATTTCAACAGCATCAATATGATCATTGATAATTTCAACGTGATACTTTTCAATATGATCTTTCATACGCTGCATTAAATCTGGACCTTGTAGATCATGGGGATCCCCAGGCCAATTTTCAACATCTGTGGTTGTCATCAACTGACCACCCACTTCAAACCCTGAAATCATGGCAAGATCAATATTAGCTCTTGCTGCATAAAGTGCTGCAGTGTATCCTGCAGGGCCGGACCCAAGTATAATTAAAGATTTGTGCATATATCATTCCGTATGTGTTAATAAAATTAATCTAACAGATTTTGTTGAAATAGTTAATAGTATAATTCCTATGGAAGTATGCTTGAATTAATATTATGATGTGTGGATGGAGAGGTTTTATTTCAAATTTGCTAGCGTTCTTGAAGCAAGAAGAATCATAAAGTTAGTGATTGGATTTTCATTATTATTCGCTTTTGTTAGTTTTGAGTCATCTGATATCATTCAATTAAACGGTGGTAGCTTACAAACACCTGTTGCAAACTGGGAGGGCATTGTTGGTGCCAATATTGCTAACTGGATTTTCTTTCTGATCGGTATTACGGCTTTTATTATTCCAACACACTTAATATTATCTTCTTTTATTGAGCTTTCATCGACCTCTTACATGATAAGATCAGCCTTACAAGTTTCTTTCATTATCTGTTTAAGTACTATTTTCTCCCTGACTATACCATTAGAAAATTATCCGTGGGACTACAACCCCGGAGGCATAATTGGTTTATTTATTGCGTGGTATGGACTTCAGTTTTTTGGTATGCTTGGCTTTTCCTTAATCATTTTTTGTTGTTTATCTTGTACTACGATCTTATATTTTGATCGTTCTTTAATACAATTTATTGTCGGTTTTCAAAATTTAATCAAACTCATTATTATTAACTTTCTGACTTCAAGCCAAAGACTATTTTCTCCAGTTAAATCGAGAATTAAACAAAAGAAAGTTGTCAAGCGTATTAAAGAAAATAAAGAGAGTGAGAAAAATAACAATAACGGTACTTATTCAGAAATAAAATTACTCAATAGTCAATCCTCAGATTCACACTCAGCACCATCAAACACTCAATTGAAGAGTAGAGCGAATGAAATTGAAGGGCATCTCATTGATTTTGGAATTAAAGTGACAGTAGTTGCTATACGTCCAGGTCCCATTGTGACTCGTTTTGAGTTACAACCTGAAGCCGGGATGAAAGTATCCAGAATTACCTCTTTATCAAAAGATTTAGCACGCTCATTGTCGGTCACGAGTGTCAGAATTGTTGAGGTCATTCCTGGTAAATCTGTTGTTGGTTTAGAATTACCAAACGCTAAAAGAGAAGTTGTAAAATTAGGTGAGGTATTAAATTCAAGGAGTTATTTAAATAGTCATTCTATATTATCTGTTGCACTTGGAAAAGATATTGCAGGTCATCCAGTTGTTGTAGATTTAACGAGGATGCCTCATCTTCTTGTAGCTGGAACGACAGGATCTGGTAAGTCTGTTGGTCTAAATACAATGATACTCAGTCTCATTTCAAAATCAGCTCCTGAACAACTGAGATTGATCATGATTGACCCTAAAATGTTAGAACTAGCAGTATATGATGGTATTCCTCATCTTCTAACTCCTGTTGTTACTGATATGAAAGATGCATCCAATGCCCTCAAATGGTGTGTCATGGAAATGGAGAGAAGATATCATTTAATGGCTAAAGCTGGTGTTAGAAATATCGCAAATTATAATGCTAAATTAGAATCACAAAAAAAACAAATGAACCTGCTAGATGATGTTGCACTGAAACCATTGCCGTATATCGTTGTTATTGCTGATGAGTATGCTGATTTAATGATGGTTGTTGGTAAGAAAGTAGAACAACTAATTGCTAGAATTGCTCAGAAAGCACGGGCTGCAGGCATTCACCTCGTTCTGGCAACACAAAGACCATCAGTTGATGTAGTCACTGGCTTAATCAAAGCAAATATCCCTACAAGAATAGCATTCCAAGTCTCTTCTAGAATTGATTCTCGAACTGTTTTAGACCAAGGTGGGGCAGAACAACTACTTGGACACGGTGATATGCTTTATTTACCACCAGGAACCTCTGTGCCGATTCGTGTTCACGGTGCCTTTGTCGAGGATGACGAAGTACATAAAGTTGTCAAACATTTAAAATCCAAACAAAAAGTAGAATATATAGATGATGTTACTCAACACCACGAACTCACTCAAACCGGTCAACCAGGTGGACATGATGATGCTGAGAAGGATGCCTTATATGATCAAGCCGTTCAAATTGTTATAGAATCTGGTAAAACATCCATTTCATATCTGCAAAGAAGATTACGAATAGGGTATAACCGTTCAGCAGTTTTAATTGAACAAATGGAAAAATCTGGCATTCTGAGTGCACCAGAACAAAATGGCACACGAACTTTACTAGTCAAAAATTCTCAAGCATAGGAGAGGATTGCTGATATACAAAAAAAGGAGTAATATACGAGGATGATTATTAAGTTAATACACATTTTTACTTTTTTGTTAACTCTTCAATGTACTTATGCAGATTCAGCATGGGCTAAGCTTGATCATTTTAAAACTCAATCTAAGTTGATCGCTAGTTTTAAAATTGTTAACTACGATAGCGATCATCAGATTTATGATCAACAAACAGGCCGCTTTTTTTATCACCCACAATATGGCAGTAAATGGGTTGCTGAAGATCCATACAAACAAACCACATGGATTAATAAAAAAAGTGTTACTATTTATGATGTTCCGCTGAATCAAGTCACTATTAAACGATTTACTGCAGTCGATTATGATTTAATTGCCAGTCTTCTCTCGTCAGACATGAAAGAAATTAAAAAAAACTACACCACTGTTTCTAGCTCAGCTAAAGAAATTCATCTTAAACCAAAATCTACAACAAGCACGATGAATGAAATCATTATCAACTTTAATAACCAATCAATCCCTATTAAAGTTCAAGTCATTGATAACATCGGATATAGTTTTAAAATGACTTTGAAGCCGACCGGTAAAGAACCAATACAATCTGATTTTGAAATCCGTTATCCTAAAAATGTTGAGATCATTCAATGATAGATATTCAGCTTATTAGACAACACTTAGAGACGACAAAGGACAACTTGTCTTTTCGTGGTGTGAAACTGGACTTTAATCATCTTCTTGAATTAGATGAGGAATGTAAAAAAAGTTTAATTGAAAAACAATCGCTTGAAATGGAACGTAATCAAATCTCCAAGCAGATTGGCGTTTTAAAAAAAGATCAACAAAATGTTGATTCATTAATGTCTCAAGTAGATCAAATTAACCAGACATTAAAATCAACAATATCAAAATATAACGCATCGAAAAATGCCCTTGATCAGTTACTATCCTCTATTCCAAATCTTTCTCATCCCTCTGTTCCCAAAGGCTCGGATGAACAAGATAATGTGGTCATACAAACAGTTAGAGAAAATCAGTGTAAACAATCTAAAGTAGATCATATTCAAATTGGTCAAATATTCTCTGGAATGGATTTTGATTTAGCTTCAAAGTTATCTCAATCAAGGTTTGTATTATTAAGTGGTCAAATTGCCAGATTGCACAGAGCAATCATCCAAATGATGTTAGATGTGCATACCCGAAAAAATGATTATAAAGAATACTATACGCCTGTTTTAGTGAACCTAAATAGTATGTATCATACTGGACAATTACCAAAATTTTCTGACGACCAATTTATTTTAGAGGATGATCAATTAGCTTTGATTCCAACCGCAGAAGTCCCTCTCACTAATTTAGTCGCAAATACGATTATTGATCCCAAATCTCTGCCGTTAAAATATACAGCTCACACGCCTTGTTTTAGACGTGAGGCTGGTTCTTATGGAAAAGATACTCGCGGCATGATGAGACAACATCAATTTGACAAGGTAGAGTTAGTGTGGATTATTCACCCTAATGAAGCTGATGCTGCATTTGATCAGTTGGTCAATGATGCTGTATCTATTCTAGATTTACTTGAATTACCCTATAGGAAAGTCATGTTGTGTACAGGTGATCTTGGATTTAGCGCATGTAGAACGATTGATCTCGAGGTTTGGATTCCAAGCCAAAATACATTCCGAGAAATTTCATCATGTAGTCATTGCGGGGATTTCCAGGCTAGACGAATGAAGGCTAGATTTAAGGAAGATGGTAAATCAAAACTGGTACATACTTTAAATGGATCAGGGTTAGCCATTGGTAGAACACTGATTGCGATTATGGAGAATTATTTTGATGGTGAATGCATTCACATCCCTAAAAACCTCCAAACTTATCTGGATAATCTAGATGTTCTCAAACCAGAATAAATCAGTAATTACAGCGTTAGTCACACCATTTAAACAAGACCATTCAATTGACTATCATTCTTTATTTTCTTTACTCGACCATCAATTAGCACATGATATTGATGGTTTAGTACTACTAGGCACAACAGGCGAATCCCCAACATTAACTCCTCATGAGAAGATCGATTTAATAAAAAAAACAGTACATCGCGTTAATCATCAATGTCCTATATTAATTGGTACTGGCTCTAATGCAACTGCATTTACAGTTGAGATGACTAAGATTGCTAAAGAAGAGGGGGCCTCTGGTGCACTCATCGTCACCCCTTATTATAATAATCCATGTCCTGAAGAAATCTTTGATCATTACGAATGTATCAATGATTCAACACAGTTTCCATTCATGCTTTATCATGTTCCCTCTAGAACCAATGCCAAACTCACTGATTCAGTTGTTCGACGTATACTTGACCTAAAATATTGTATTGGATTTAAAGATGCATCTGTCAATTTAAAATGGCTTGAAACAATACAAACAGCTAATGATTTATTTTTATCTGGTGATGATTTATCTGCTTTTAATTATTGTCAAATAGGCGGGCAGGGGGTAATTTCTGTCATCTCAAACGCCTATCCAAAACTTACCAAGCAATACATTAATCATGGTGACTCTACACTGATTGATATTCTTCAAGCAATATCCTGTCATGTAAATCCAGTGCCAATCAAATATTTACTCAAACACATGAGGTTGATACAACATGACGCTGTTCGCGCGCCTTTAAAAACGTTAAACAGCAATCAAAACAAGCAAAATATTCAAGACTTAATAGGAGAAATAATATGAAAATATATATTTTAGCTTTATCTTCACTGCTAGTGGGATGTGTTACAACACACAGTGAATTAACACCGAGAATCGAAAAAGCGCTGCATAGTCAACAACTACTTACTTTAAACCAAGATCAAAGTTATAGTATTGATGATCAATATGATGTGCCAACTGTGTAGTAATATTTAAAGAGTACCTGCATGCCATCTAATGCAGCTATTTCCTCTCTTTGAGACATTTCATTTTTCATTAACACAATGACTTCAATAGTTGGTTTAAGATAAAAAATATGTATATGACCAATATCCTTGAAAAATGTTTTTTCTTTTAGCCATTGTTCGATCTTATCTCGATCAGGTAATGCAATGAGGTGATGATCATCATATGCACAATACCCTAACTGTATTAAAACATCATGAATTTTTGAGTTATGTTCCTTGAGTTTTGTCTCAATTTTTTTTGTAATCAAAGATGCTTCAGATGCTGATAAATGTGCATTCGTGCGTAAATGAGCATCAATAAATATTTTTCCTGCCATCAACCGAGTTCTTAACTGCACGATGTCTTGAACTTGCTTGAAATCAAGCATGACCATTTTAATCTCTTGCTTAGTCGCTTCGCTCACACCTGTATCTATCAGTTCATTTAAACCCTCAATAATTAAGTTTGCACCAAGATGAATGATCATCATACTGACAATCAATGCTGCAATAGAATCAATCCAAGGGTAACCGTATATGGCACCAAATGAACCAACTAGCACAATACAACTTGATAGAGAATCACTCCGGTGATGATAAGCATTAGAGATCAATAAATTTGAATGAATTTTTTTACCTGCCCTAATGGTATAAAAATAGATTAATTCATTAAATACAATTGAAATTAATGCCGTAATAATGACATATATACTTAACTGTCCAGGATGATGATAAAAATTGATGATGGCTTCAAATGCAAATACAGCACCAACAATCACTAAAAAAAGTGATAGTAATATCATCACCAATGTTTCGATTCTCTGATGACCATAAGGGTGGTTTTCATCTGGTGGCAAACTCCCTATTGATGCTCCCCAATATACAAAACCATCAGTCAATAAATCCCCAAATGAATGAATACCATCTACGATTAATGCTTTTGAATAACCTATATTACCAATAAATATTTTTATACATGATAAGAATAAATTGATGAGGGCACTGATCAAAGTGACTTGTTGGGCAATTTTTAATTTATTTTCTTTAGCATTCATTTTTCTTATAAACCATCATTATAAAGGCCGGTGACATAAAAACTAATATAGCAAAAAACACAACTAATGTATAATGAATTAAACTGATTTTTTGAAAAATCATAGACGGCGGTATGAACACACTCACAAGACCAAGGGTAGAACCAATAATACCAATCAAAGAGACCGTCAGCATAACTTTAGATTTCATGCTAAATGAGAAAAAGTTTGTTTTTAGTGAAAGGAATACATAACTGATGAACATTAATAAATACATGAACAGATATAAAGCTGCAGGAATAATTGTGAGCAACCAATAACTTTGATTCACATCATCCAATAATATAAATGAACAACTTAATAATGTCACAATCACAGCTTGTAATATAAGCAGTTTAACCGGTTTATTGGGATTATCATCAACTAGTATGCTCGGAAGAAAACCATCGATAGCAGCTACCTCAAGTGATTTTATTGGAGCAATCACCCAATTGATAATCGTTCCTAAGTTACTCGTAAGAAATAACGCAGCAACAAGAGGCATCATAAATGTCATATCGACCTTGTCTAATGCCACTGAAAAAACAGCAATGACAGATTCTATCAAATTAATCTTATCTACTGGGATCATCATTGCAAGTGCAATACTACCTAAAATTTGACTACCTAATATAAATACAGTGGCAATAATAATTGCAATTGGATATGTTTTTTTGGGGTTATCTACATTTGCGATATGTGCAGCCGTAATTTCAATTCCTGCAAGCGAGAGATAAATCACACTCAAAGCACTCAGATTTAAATGTTTAAAATCCATTATGTGATCAAATCGAATTGGGTTAGCAATAGGTAGTCCAGAATAGATCCAGTAACAGGCTAACATTAAAAGACCAATATAAGGGATAATCAGCCCAAAAAAAGTTGCAAAAATACTAAATTTTTCCGTAATTTGAATACCATGAATATTCACATAAGTACATCCCCAGAATATGACGGGTATCATGATTGCATAATAATAATTTGAGGTATGAAAATTAAAAATATAAGCAAATGTGGCTGCTATAAAAGCCACGATAGATGGAAACCATACCACATTTTCAATCCATTGAAGCCAAATCGCTAAAAAGCCTATTTTTTTACCAAATGCTCTAGAGACCCAAGTGTACACACCGCCAGCAATTGGATACATACTTGTAAATTCTGCAGCAATAAAAGCAGCAGGAACAAAAAAAAGAAGACCACCAATGAGATACAAGAGTATTATTTGCGAACCAAATAATGCAGTAGCAGGTAAATTTCGGATACTATCGATGGAAATAATCACCATAGAAATCAAACCAATGACTGAGATTTTATAATTCATCAAATCATCCTATCAAAATGAAACTTATGTTGCACTGGTTTCACAAATTTCACCCCCACCAAGGCATTCATCATGATCATACCATACACACCATTGTCCAATTGAAACCCCATAAATAGGTTCATTTAAAGTCACCCAAATTACCTCATTTTGTTGAGGCTCCAATGTAGCATCGTATGCCACACCATTGTGTCTTATAACACACTGTACTGTATGAGGTTGGGGAACATGTCTAATCCAATTGATTGAATGACATTTAATTCTCTTAACACGTAACAAAGGATGTTTTGAATTTTGACTAATCATCAAAATATTATTCTCTATCTGTTTTTGCACAATATACCACGGTTTATCTTCATAACCTTTGATGCCACCAACTGCAATGCCTTGTCTTTGTCCAAGAGTATAGAAAACAACACCATCGTGCTGACCCACAACTTTACCATTTTCAAGCACAATATCTCCAGGTTTTGAAATAATATAACTTCTTAAAAATGCTTTAAATGATCTGGGTCCTACAAAACATACGCCTACACTATCTTTTTTCTTTGCCACCACTAATTGATTTTGCTCAGCGATGAAACGCACTTCTTTTTTGGTCAATTGGCCTAATGGGAACTTTAGATGTGATAAAGTATTTTGATCTATTGCACAAAGAAAATATGTTTGGTCTTTTTTTGCATCATTAGCTTTGATTAATCGTCCATTATCAATATTTGCGTAATGACCAGTTGCTAAATAATCAAAGCCTAAACGCCTCACTGTGTCAAAAAAAACCTTGAATTTGACATATTGATTACAAAAAATATCTGGATTTGGAACATGACCATTTGAGAACCCATCGATCATTCTTGAAAAAACAGATGCCTTATACTCATTAGAAAAATCTAAAACCTCAAACGGTATCCCTATTTGATCAGCGATGGCCATTGCATCTTTATGATCACTATCATTACGACATAGATTAGCATCATCATGCCAATTAACCATATAAAAAGCATGAACTTCATACCCTTCATTCTTCAGTATCAAAGCTGTTACTGCAGAATCTACGCCTCCTGAAAGGCCTACTGCAATTTTATTTTACTCATTAATCTATTATTACAATGATATCAACCATTTTAAACCATTTACTTACCTTCAGCCATTGATAACACAGCCATATTTCGTTAGAATAATCAATTGAAAATTTGTCTAAATAAATGAGAGTAGCGAAATATGAGCCATATTCATTTCCCCGAAAGTGGATCCAAGATTACATTTGATAAAGCACAAGCAAAAATTGTCGTACCTAATGACCCAATGATACCTTACATTACAGGTGACGGCATTGGTATTGATATTACACCTGTTATGATTAAAGTGATTGATGCGGCAGTTGAAAAAGCTTACCAGGGCTCAAAAAAAATTAATTGGTTTGAAGTGTTTGCGGGTGAGCGTGGTGCTGAAAAATACGGTGACGATGGATGGCTTCCAGAAGAAACCTGTGAAATAATTAATGAATACAAAGTTGCAATAAAAGGACCTCTCACAACACC
>NZEV01000022.1 GCA_002690495.1 Legionellales bacterium
CCAACTGAGCTACGGGCGCACAACACCTTGGCGGAGAGGGAGGGATTCGAACCCTCGATGAGGTTTCCCCCATACTCCCTTAGCAGGGGAGCGCCTTAAGCCACTCGGCCATCTCTCCTATAAGTAATGAATGTATCATCTATGAATGATAGCTTCAATAGCTATGAGGCATTTTATTTAAGCATCCTTTAATGAGTATTAGCTTCAGAGGATCTTTCTTTACGATCGAGATACAATCTGTGTAAATGATTAAATAATTCTAATAAGAATGTATTCATAATTAGCTGAGTTTTTGCTACAAGGATAGTCTTATCAACAGGGAAATTGATCTTTACTGCATCCTTCTCGCTAACGATAATCGTATCCTCATCAATATGATAAAAGTCTTTTTGACTCCAGCGATGATGATCGACAAACTGTGTTTTCTCATACTGTATATTATAGGGCTTCAAACTTTGATATAACTTATCTGGATGCGCAATACCAGTCATCACCCGAATACTTTTTTTGGGTAAGTCATGAATAAGATGTTGATTAACATCTGTCAACTCAAAAAATCCTTGGATTTCAAGATGGTAAGCAGGCAAATTATTTGACTGACCTCTTACACAAATAGAATCAACATGCTTCATCCAATATTTTGAGGAACGTAATGGGCCTGCAGGTAACAAGTGCCCTGTGCCAAATTGTTTATTTGCATCAACAACACAAATATTGAATGAACGTTTTAAATGAATATCCTGTAAACCATCATCGACAAGAATTAAATCATAAAGAGAGCTAATCTGTTCAATTGTACGTTGACGATTAAAAGTCACATAAATTGAGGCATTGGTTTGTTTTCTCATCATACATGCTTCATCTCCATACAAAGACGAATCATCATTTAGAGATAATAAATGATACCCATGAAATTTTCTCACCCGATAAGGTTTTGAAATGATTGCAACAGAGGCACCTTGCAGTAATAACTTGTTTGCAAGCGCAACCACTAAAGGCGTCTTACCCATCCCTCCCACATTCAAATTACCAATCACAATCACTGGTGTGGATTGTTGTGTGGCATTAGGTATTCTTCCCTGCTGACTTACCAGACTATAAATCCATTCTAACGGTCTTAACCATAAAGGGACTTTTTGATCTTGATACCAATTTCTGTTTAGGAATAATTCAAGTGATGCTCTCATTATCCCGATGTTCCATAATTTGTGCCAAATGATCATTGGCTTTCATCAACGATTCATAATCACCCTGTTCAACAATACGCCCCTTACTGATCACATAGATCCTATCAGCAAATTGTAAACCAGCAGGACGATGACTTGTTAAAATCACTGTCATCTCAGGAAGTTGTTCTTTAATACGACGATATACCTTAGATTCTGTCTCTTGATCTAACGCTGAAGTGGCTTCATCGATAATGAGTATATTGTTAGCATGATAGATTGCACGAGCAAGTACAATTCGTTGCTTCTGACCATTGGATAAATTATGTCCACCATAATCAACCATTTGTTCAAAACCGTCTTCAAAATCGGTCTCATTTAATCCAGCAATGTAAGCAGCCTTTTTTAGTTTATGAACATCAAGTGGTTTAAAGAAGGCAATATTTTCTGCGATAGATAAATTAAATAATGGAAGGATTTGATCGACATAACCAATCTGGTGACGCCAACTCGAAAGATTAATCTGATCTAAATAATTTTCACCAACACGAATGCGACCTTTGTCAACTGGAACAAGTCCAGTAATCGCAAGAATGAGAGAAGATTTTCCAGATCCAGATTCACCAGCAAAAGCAACAATTTGCCCGGATTCAACTGTCAAGGAGACATGCTGAAGAATTGGTCGTTCTGTTCGCACCATGGAAACATTTTTTAAAACAATTTTTGGAGGTTGTTTAAATTCCACTACCTTACCATTGAGACGCTCAGGATGAATATCAAGCCACCTGAATAGTGATTCACCTGCAACAATTGCTGATTGAAGATCAACGTTAATCTTACTGATTCGTTTCACTGGTTGATAGATCCTGGTCATCCCAATAATGATTGCCGCAATATCCCCTTGAGTCACGTACTTTGGAAATGCCAACATCAACCAGATTAGGCCAATAATTGGTAATGAGACCATAAAATGTGAACAGGCTGAAGATAAGGTAGAGGCTTGGTTAATTTTAAATTGATGAAGTGTATTACTTTGAACCATACTCTGATAGATCGCTTTTAATTTTTCCGAAACATTCTGCATACAGATTGTTTTAATACCCAAGCGGGTTTCATCAACAAAATGTGCAATAGATTCTAAATTATTTTGCATGGCTGATTGATGTTTATTCATATAAACTGCAGCATATTTTATTGATATACCAATAATTGGATAAGTTAAAAAAAGAATTAATGTCAAACGCCAATTAATGTAGAACAATGCTGCTGTAATGGCTAATACAACTACACCTTCTTGTAATAAACTTTGTAAAACAGATAAAAACCCATTACCTAATTGCTCGGTATGGTAAATTAATTTTGTTGCAAGTTCACCAGTTGAATGCTGCTCTGCATCTTTAACAGGAATCCCAACTAATTGTTGATACAATGCAATTCTTAATCCCATCACGATTTTTCGACCAAATCGAAAAACACCTAGTTCAGCAATGATACTGAAAACGGTTCTTGCTAAAATTGCAATAAACAATAACAACAATATGTGATGATAACTAAGATGATAATCAGCGTAAGTGCGATCAATGCTGATTTTCACAAGCGCTAAAAATCCGGCATCGATCATCCCAGAACCAATACTTGCTAAAAAAGCAACTAAAAATAAGGTAATGACTGGTCTAGCAAATACCCAGAGTCTAAGAAGAATAACCATTAATTTTGCTTAATATCTGCTTCCATTTTAAGTGAGCGATAACGTGCATCAAAATCAATCGGGCTTAAATGTAATGCTGGGAACCCACCCTGTACAATTGTATCTGCGATAACTTGTCGAGAATAAGGAAAAAGTATATTTGGACAAACAGCTTTAAACAACTGATCTTTTTGATCGTCACTAAAGCCTTTTGCAAGAAAAAGACCTGCATGATTAATTTCCACAATAAAAATTTTCTCATCTTTCACAGAGACTGTAACGTTTGATATTAAACTCACTTCATGATAATCCTGATCAAGTGATTTATGTTCTATGTTAAGCTGATAATCTACTTTAGGCTCCCAATCCTTGTGAATTTCATGCATTGACTTTGAAGCTTCAAATGATAAATCCTTAACAAAGATTTGGTTGATGCCAAATTGCTGGCTATTTGATTGATTTTCTTTTGTTGACATTTATAACTCCTTATCTAACAAAGATTGTATTCCTTGTGTTTCTTCAAGTAGAAACAGGTCATCACATCCACCAACATGCTGGTTATTAATAAAAATTTGAGGTAAGGTGCGTCGATCAGACCGATCAAGCATCTGTTTAAATAATTCCTGATCCTCATCGACTTTATACTCTACATACTCATATCCTTTAGATTTAAGCAGTAGTTTTGCCTTATCACAAAAAGGACATATTTTTTTAGAATAGATCTCAATCATCTGATTTCTCCTTAACTGGCATATCTGATTTTACCCATTGTTGAATTCCGCCTAGCAAATAGAAAGATTGCTTCGCTTTACTCTCATTAGCGGACTGTTTTGCATCATCGCAATAAAATATAGGAGTCAATTTAGTTGATTTAATTTTTGAGATATGAATTGCACCTGGGATATGACATTTCTCAAAATGCGCACTATCTCTCAAATCGACAAAAACATATTTCTCATCATTGACCTTCTGAATGGCATCTTTAACACTTAATCCATTTCCTTTATTAAGCTGTTCAGTTAGTTCAAGGTATATAATTGCAGCTATACAAAGCGCTACAAGACTAAATAACCACCAAAAATGAACGATGAATGCGAAAATTCCCATGAGCATATATTACGCTAATTATACATAACATGAAAGTATCAACTCAAAAAAAACTTTATTTCTTGCGACAGAATTATTAGTTTAGTAATAATGTTGATACTGACTCTAACATTCTTAAATTCACTACTGATCATTTTTGGTATCATTTATATCAAATCAACCTCATCCAAAAAATCGTCTGACGATTTACGTTTAATGATTCAATCTCAGATCCAATCCAGCATGAATGATATTCGACAACAGATAGAAGGGACTTTAAGACAACAAACACACTTTTTTTCTGAACAGTTCCAAAATTTAATGAAACTCACTGATCAACAACTAAAACAAATTTCTGGTAATGTAGATCGAAAAGTGGGTGAAGGTTTAAATAAAACTTCTGCAATAGTTAATGATGTGATCAAAAGACTTGCTGAAATCGATATGGCCCAAAAACGAATCAAGGAGTTATCAACAGATATTATTGGATTAAAAGATATTCTTAATGATAAAAGTGCTCGTGGCGCTTTTGGTGAAGTTCAGCTGCAACACCTACTAAAAAATCTTCTACCAACAAGCCATTATCAACTTCAAGCTGAACTGCCAAATAAAAAAAGAGTAGATTGTTTACTGCTTCTACCCGAACCTACAGGCAAGTTATCAATTGATGCTAAGTTTCCACTGAATAATTTCAAACTGTATCAATCTGAACCTAATGCTAAAAATCGCCAACAATTTATTGCTGATATCAAAGTACACATCAAAGACATCCATAGCAAATATATCATACCACCTTACACCTCAGATTCCGCAATCATGTTTATTCCCGCTGAATCAATTTTTTCAACTATTCATAACGAGTTCCCTGAACTTGTTGAATTATCACAAAAAAGTAGAGTTTGGATTGCGTCACCATCAACGCTGATGGCTATTTTAACGACAGCTCATGCTGTCATTAAAGATTTCTCCACAAGAAAACAAGTTAATATTATCCAACAACATCTCCACCTGTTAGGTACTGACTTCCAACGCTTCCAAAAAAGAATGGATGATCTTTCCAGACATTTTAATCTTGCTTATCAAGATATTGACCTTGTACATAAATCATCAACGAAAATCACAAAGCACTTTGAAAAAATTGAAAAGGTTGACTTAGAAATGATGGAAAAAGAAAATATTACGTAAATAATTGATAAAATATATAATACATGATACTTTGATATAAATTTTTTATTAAAGTTCATGATTGAAGATATATTGACAAAATATGATATTCCTGCGGATCTAACTGATGAGAGCGAGACAGTTAAAATACTGACGCCCATCATAAATACCATTATCAATAATGAGCATTTCAAAACGTTAGAGCATCTTTTTCAATATTTTAGTGCCCAATTAATTTCTGTCGTTCTTAATGCATGTGGAGAATTAGGCGTTTCATGCCAAAAAGCACTCCTAAATAAAAAGTCGCTATGTCGTATTAAAAGAGACTTAATTGATGCGTATGCCAATGAATATCAACCTCAAGGTATATTTTCAGTTCAAGATGAAAGTCAAATTAGAAAATATACTTATGCTATGATTAAAAGTCATCAAAATTACGAACATTTCATTCAATTTGTTAGTCAATCAAGATTAGAAGATATTCAATTATTAATCCATATTCTGAAATTTTTTGACTGTGGAAAAACACTATACTGTATTCTTTTATATCGATTGAGCGCAGAAATTGTGTTTAGGTGTTTTTCTTCATCCCATCCAAAGGATGATCATGATCATTTTAAGATTCGTAAGTATATACATTCATTTAATTTTTTCTCACCAATCAAACTCACAATGCAGAGAAAACATCACTACATTGAGCTCAACCCATGTGGTGATATTGTAGCTCAATATTTAGCGCCTAAAGGTTTGTACTAGCTATTTAATCAAAATATGTCGACCCAGAGTATGAATGGCTTTTGCGCCAATCCAAAAGCAAACTCCGACGTAAAGGTAAAAATAAATAGTTAAACTTTCTTGGTTCAGCGTATTCAGTGTATTTTGCATTACCCCCAAAAGATCGTATAATCCAAGAATTAATAATAAGCTCGTCTCTTTAAATAAACCCACATAGATGTTAGTTGCAGAAGGTAACGTCTTTTGAACCACCCAAGGTAATTTTATAAGACGTAAGGCTTGAAATGGTGTAAAACCAAGACTTAACGCTGATTCGTCTAATTGCTTTGGATATGCTCTTAATCCAGCATAAAATATGTCTGATAAATACACGCCAGCAAATAGACTGATAGTCATCCATGCAGTTGTAAAAGAACTGACAATCCAGGACTCTGGAATTAATTTTGACCCGACTGTTATTACAAAAAATAACAAACCAAGTAATGGTATACCCCTAATTAACTTTACAAGTCCAACACAGAAAAAACGCAATGTAATAATAGAATGATTAGCGCGACCAATAGCGAGTAAAAAACCAATCATAAATGCGGTTGGGATAGAAATCAAAGCAATCAAAATATTTAACACATAGCCACTAGGTGTGGTCTCAGGCAAGAGGATAAAATAAGTCAGAGAAGAGAGGTACCAAAAGGTTATACCAACAATAAAATATCCGTGATTAAGAAGATATAACGATACAAGAATGACTAATATCAGTCCAAATAACGAGAGCGCACTGAAATGATAGCCGGTTAATAAAGGTGAAATAATCACATCGCCTAATCCAACATAAAACATTGCAAAGACAATCATAAATAACAAATATCTTATTAAAGATTTCATTGATCCTGCCTAAACAAAAAGGTGATGATTTGACAAATACCAAAATAAATACAAAGTGTAATCATCATCACTTCAAGGTTCCTTGATGTCTGATTAATCATCGTTCCAGCTGTAATACCTAATAATTCAGGATAACCGATGAGCGCACCTAAAGACGAATTTTTAAAAATATTAATATATTGGTTCGTCAAAACTGGTCTCATGATAGGCAAAGCTTGTGGCAAAATGATATATTGATATTGCTGTGTAAATGACAAACCTAGGCTTTTGGCCCCCTCAAATTGCCCTTTTGGAACCGATCGGATTGCTCCTTTTATGATTTCAGCAATATATGCGCTTGAATAAAAAGATAATGCTAGCCATAAAGATAAAAATTCGGTAGATAGATAATATCCATGTATCACTTGATTTTGATCCACCGTAGGAAAAGAAAATCTCAAAGAAAAAGCACACACAAAAAAACCCAGAAAACAAATTAACAATCGATGTTTTTTGAATACTTGGAACATGATAAATAGCAAAACAATCAGAACATATGTCATGGTAGTAAAAAAGACCGAAGGAAAATATAAACCCTTAATATTCAAAAAGCAATGCAAAAAATGAAGAGAATGTTCTGGTTTCGGCAGTTGATAAAAAATACCAAAATACCAAGTTAACAGTTGAATATATAGCGGCACATTTCTAAATAAACTCACAAACTTCATATTCATACTTTTAAAACTATTGTGTTGTAAAAAAGGCAACAACCCTATCACAAGTCCAATCAATGAAGACAATATAATTGCAGCAACACTTACAACTAGCGTATTCAATAAACCAGATAAAAATATCATCATCATAGAATCATCAGCCTTGATAGGATACCATGCCTGATTAATGAAAAATTGAGATGGCTCAAATAAAAAAGTAAAATCTAGTGGCTGATAGATATGGGATGTATTCACGTAATAGTTGTGTATGAACCATAACACTGATAGCAAAAGGAATAAAAAAACAATAACTTCAAGAATAACTTTTTTGAGTAAATCTAGGTGTCTCACACGATATTAAAATTAATTTCTTTGACATTAACAACAGCATTAGGTTTATATTTTTCAAACATCGATAAAAGGGTTTCGTATTGAGGGAGTTGTTGATTCTTAATTTCGGCTTGCTCACGACTCACAAATTCATCTAAAAGCAATGCTAGAAATAGAAATGTACCCAGCAGCAACGACATCTGAAAATGATTCACTACAAAAGTGATAGGTAATAAGATTATTGAGGGTAATAGTAGCAATGATAAAATCACTGCAGCAAAAAATATTGGTCTAAAATAAGGTATATGACATAAACTGGCAAAAACACCTGCTGGTATAGATGATATTAGTTCTTTTGTTTTTAAAGTAGGCCATGCAAGCCAATAATTATGTTTGAAAGCAAAATCAGCGGGGGATTGTTGAGACTCAGTACAAAGGATATCATATTTATTCTTTATACAGGGATAAATGTTAGATTCATTTAACTTTTTATCATTATTTGCTAATAATGATGCATAGACTTTAATAAATTCTTCTTCTGTTGGTTTGCTTAGATTTTCAAAAAACATGGGATAATCATATCAATATCGACTAATTTTGTCAATTCCAAGGGGGTGAATACAGTAGACCACCGTGATGATAGAGGGCATTTAAATCTCTTGGAATTTCAAAAGGAACCGTAAGATTTCGATAAAATATCTCCTGATAATTGCCAACCTGATGTAAAATTTGGAGTGCCCATTCTGGCATTGTGATCACTTTTGGCTCAATGTGCTCTAAACCAATTCTTAGTGGCATGTTTGATTCCTTGACATAACGGCCAATACCGTCCTCTTCACCTTTGATTAACGCAAATAATGTCCAACGTATCAGCTTAAACCAATTTGCATCATCGTCTCTCACCATAATGGCCAAAGGCTCAAAGCCTAAAGAGACATTCAATATGGTTGCTTCATCTGGGTTTGGTAAGCTTTTTTTCAATACATGTAATGCTGATTTATCTGTGGACAAAGCCTCACAACGACCATTTTTCAGGGCTTTCAAAGCTAAAGAACCCTTGTCAAAGGTCAGTGTATCAAATGTCTGATCATGTTTTACCGCATAAGTTGAAAGATTCCGCTCAGATGTTGTACCTGATATTAGACAAATTGTCATATGATTCAGATCTGCCATTGATTGGATTTTATTTTTAGCATAAACCATGATGCCTTGAGTATCAAAATACGTCACACCGACATAGACCAACCCATTCTTATGATCACTTTGATAATCCCAGGTAGTGACTCTTGATAAAACATCGATCTCTTTACTTGAAAGCGCATTAAACTTGACTTGATTAGTGAGTGGTATAAATTTAACCTTCTCTTTATCTCCAAATACAGCTACTGCAATTGCACGACAAATATCCACGTCAAACCCAACCCATTGTCCTTGAGAGTTGATGGAGGAAAAACCAGACAAACCTGTTGTGACGCCACAGTTCACAACTCCCCTTGACTTAATTTCATCAAGTGTAGTGGCATGAATACTCATTAAACTCATCAAACACATTATCATTCGTATCATGTTTTTGAAAATATCAGCTTTATTTGTATCATGCAATTTTATTTAAAACATGGTAAATTACAACACATGGATATCGAACAAGAACAAATGTTACAAAGTGTCCAACGCTTTTGTAATATGAAGATTCTCCCGTTTGCGAGAAAAATTGATGAAGAGAATGAATTTCCAAGCTCATTATGGAAAGAAATGGGCGAAATGGGATTATTAGGGATTTGTGCTCCAACCATCTATGGTGGTTTAGATGAATCTTACTTAAATCACTGCAAGGTGATGATAAAAATTAGTCAAGCGAGCGCCTCAGTTGGATTAAGCTACATTGCGCACTCCAACTTGTGTATTAACCAAATCAATCGATTTGGGACTACCAGCCAAAAAAATCAGTTTTTACCACAATTAATCTCTGGAGAGCATATTGGTGCAATTGCCATCAGTGAACCTCAATCAGGATCAGATGCCATTTCAATGCAAGTGAATGCTTTTTATAATGGCTCTAAATATGTATTAAGTGGTGAAAAATGTTGGATCACTAACGGTCCAGATGCAAACTTAGTGATTGTTTATGCTAAGACCGAACCACAAAGTAAAGCGAAAGGAATCACAGCATTTTTAGTGCCTACTCATTTACCTGGATTTAGAAGAGGTACTAAAATTGATAAATTAGGCATGAGAGGCTCTAATACATGCAGCTTATATTTTGATCATTTAGAAATTGGTCCCGAGTATATCTTAGGTCAGCTTAACCAAGGCATTCATGTTTTAATGTCTGGATTAGATATTGAAAGAGTTTTGCTTTCTGCAGGACCCGTTGGCATTCAAAAAGCGGTACTCAATACTGTCATAGATTATGCAAAATCAAGAAAACAATTCAATACAAGACTTTGTGATTTTCAATTTATACAAGGGAAAATAGCTGATATTTACACCAGATTACAATCCTCAGAATCATTTCTTTATGAAGTAGCAAAACAAGCAGATCATGGTCAATTAAGCGCAGAAAAAGCAGCCAGTGTATACCTTCATTGCAGTGAAAATGGTGTTCAATCTGCACTTGATGGCATTCAAATATTAGGTGGCAATGGTTATACAAATGACTATGATGTTGGTCGTTTTTTAAGAGACGCTAAACTCTATGATATTGGCGGCGGTACTACTGAAATAAGACGATTAATTATTGCTCGCGCACTTTGCAAGGATTAATCTTGTCACCAGAAATGAATTTGTTATAATACTTTCTTATGCCGGGGTGGCGAAACAGGTAGACGCGCCAGATTCAAAATCTGGTGGTGGTAACACCGTGTCGGTTCGATTCCGACCCTCGGTATGTTCATAAACGCATAAAAAATTGACTAATCTTTGATCAAACCGATTTCTCTCAATCGTTCAGTTAAGTAAGATTTTGCATTATAACGTTCAGAGAGTACCACATCATCTTTTGCATGCAAGAATAATGGCATCGAATATCTTGCCACATCTTTTTCATCAGGGTTCACTACCCTATGTTTAGTCGAACAATAATAACCTTGACTACATTCTTGCAACATATCACCAATGTTAATGACACATTGATGGGGCTTTAATTTCACAGGCCACCAAGTTCCATCAGGTAACAACACCTCTAAACCATCAGCAGTGCCTGATGGGAGCACTGTCAATAGATTGATATCTTCATGTGGTGCAGCCCTCACTGCATCTGGAATAAAATAATCACCTAAAGCTGGATAATGGATAATTCTCAGTAATGTATTGTTTTGACAGACCATTTCATGTAATGGCCTTGAAAAATGTTGTGTGATCGTGCTTGGGGATGCATCTTGAATCCAAGATAATAGCTTCACTGCCAAATCATAGGATTGATGATAAATGGATTCTGTCATTTTCAACAACTGATTTGGGCATTGTTCACCTAAATAAAAATGATAAAATTCTTTGATATCCTTCACTTTCGCATCTTTTGCTTTTTCTGAATGCTCTCTTTTCACCCAACCTGCTCCAGTAGATTGCTGATAAATATACTGTTCGTCTGGATTTTCAAAAAATTTTGCCCAAGATTGGTAACATGACTGAATCAAGTTGAGATTAAATGGTACCTCATCAATAATTGCAAACCCAGAATCATGCAAAGACTGGACCAATTGTTGAGCTGCAGATTGATGTGATAAGTTAATGGTTTGAATTGACATGATCTAGCTCCGGAAGAATAATTTCACTCCAATCCTTTCTGGATATGGGGCCTAAAAAGCGTTTAATAATAAACCCATGAGCATCCACAAGCAATGTCTCTGGTGTGCCATATGCTCCAAAACTAATCATCGTATGACCCTGTGGATCATCAATCAAACTTGTATAGGGATTCCCCTCTGAGGATAACCATGGTAGAACATGAGCAGTTTTATCACTATAGAGCACACCAACTAATTTAAAAGGATGCTCTTTTTGAAGCTCGACCCACATTTGATGTTCTCGGACACACTCTGCACACCAACTTGCCCATACATTGACTAAATAAGACTGGCCGAGTAATGACTCTTTTGTAATGGTTTGATCGGGATGCAGCACATCTACTTCACTAAATTCTGGAAGCGGCATATCAATGAGAGGTGAAGCTAATTGTGTTGGATCTTTACTCAAGGCATAGTTCATGATCATGGATAAACTGATTACAACTGCAAACAAGGGTAGAAATAAGACGAATCGATTAAGCATTTTTCCTCCTTAATGCTAATAGGCCACCAATAGCCATGATGAATGCACCTAACCAAATCAATCTAACAAATGGTTTCATTTGCCATCGAATCATCCATTCTCCATGATCTAAGTGCTGTCCAATATTTAAATGATAATCACCCCACCACATGGATGCAATTCCAGCATGAGGTAATGGCATTTTACCAGCCGTATAGATACGGTACTCAGGGTATAACATAATTGATCCAACAGAATCTGATAGCTCAAACCACCCTCTGAAGCCTTTATAATTTGAAGCATCAATTTGAGTCGCATGTTTCCATTTCAAATGCAATGAGCCCAATGTTTCTGTTTGTCCCAAACTCATACTCAACAATCTTTCGTCGCTAAACTGGGTGCTCATGATAATCCCAAAGGTCACAACAACCACACCAAAATGGCTAATGAAAGTAGACCATTTAAATGACTTTCTTCGAAGATAGTGAAAATGAGCCATCAAAAGCCATACTGGCCACATCAAACTGAAAGCAGCGATGAATGAGCTCGATCCCGACCAAGCATACACAATGACCATACTGATAAGAAAAGAGGACACAAATTGATATAATAGCGTAAGGATGGTTTTTTTAGACCATACACGGCTAAATTGTGTTGAAGTCCCCATAAGCAAAAATAAGACAATGACAAGCGGCATTAATACTTTGTTAAAGTATGGTGGTCCAATAGAAATCGTTTGTGAAAAAAACACTAAATAAAACATTGGAAATAAAGTGCCTAATAACACGACAAGCATTGCTGTAAAAAATAAAATATTATTGAGCATAAACATATGATGGTATGTGGCAGTTTGTTGTTGATGTTGACGTTGTTGATTATGCAGCAGCGATAAATATAAAAGGGATAAAGACCCAAGGATCGTCACTGTAAACAGCAATAAAAGATAAACGCCTCTTTGGGGATCAGAAGCGAAAGCATGCACTGAGATAAGCACACCAGAACGAATTAAAAAAGTACCTAATAAACTCAGAGAAAACCCAAAAATGGCCAACAAACCAACCCATGGAATAAATTTTGGATTCTTTTTTGAGATCATCAATGAATGAATCAGTGCAGTGCCAACTAACCAAGGCATTAAGGAGGCATTTTCAACCGGATCCCAAAACCACCATCCACCCCATCCAAGTTCACGATACGCCCATAAACTACCTAAGGTAATGCCAACCGTCATAAAGCACCATGCAATTAACGTCCATATCCGTGTTTGTTCGATCCAATCTGAAGATTTAGGCAAAGTTAGTAATCCAGAAAGAGCACTTGCATAGGTGACTGCAAAACCAACATAACCAAGATATAAAATAGGAGGGTGAGACACCATTCCTGGATCTTGCAGTAAAGGGTTTAAATCCATACCATCAACCGGTGGATGCATCAAAAGTAAAAAAGGGTTTGAAGTGAATAATATAAAGAGAGAAAAGCAAAGTATGATACAAGACAAAATGGCGTTTATACGGCATCTATATTCAATGATTTGAGACTGTGTACTCCGCCAAACTACAATCAGCCAACCAGAAAGGAACAGCATCCATAATAAAAATGATCCTTCATGTCCGCCCCAAACCGCACAAAGCTTATAGATGATTGGTAATTTGGAGTAAGAGTGACTAGCAACATAGAGCACCTCAAAATGATCATTTAAAAACAGGATTGTTAATAATAGATATGCCAGCAACGTAAAAATAAACTGAAAATAAATCCAAAAATGTGCCTTAGCAAGATAATTAGATGCATCAAACACTAAGCTAATGAAAAATAATCGAGACGCACCAATCACAACAAAAGTAAGGCTCATTAATCCTAAAAGCGCATGAATCATGTATTCAATCCAGGTGGTTGATAATTCTCATCGTGCTTGGCTAAAACCTCATTGGCGACAAAAGTATTATAATTGAAATGACCACCAACAATCACGCCTTTCCCCTCCTCAAATAATCCAGGTAATAAGCCATTATAAATGACGTTTAGTTCCTTTTTAAGATCTGTAATTACAAATTGAGTTTGAACCCCTTTTTTAATGATAGAGTGTTTTTTAACCAACCCACCTACCCTGAAGATTTTATTAGAATCTAGAGCCTTCATATCAATCTGAGATGGTGTCAAATATAAATTTAAACTTTGATTCAACGAGGTTAACACCAGTACGATACCTATTGCGGCTATTAAGAATTGAACAGCAAGCCAAAATAACCTCTTTTTTAATACTTGATTCATTTTGAGGAATGATTCAATAGTTTCTTATAAGATTTCATCATATAAACAACATATCCAAAAAATCCCAAAGAGGCAATGAGATAACTGGTTAAGACAAAGAAATTGATTTCATGCATTCTTGAAGCCATCGCTTATGTTGACAATATTGGACTAGTTCATTTCTTAGTGTAAGAAAAAATAGACTCAATGCAAAAGTAAAAAAACTGACAAATGCATAGATCAATACCCACAGCATTTCATTTGCAATTGAGGGTTTCGCAAATTTAAAAATAGAAGGTGCTTGATGCAGCGTCTGCCACCATTGTACGGAGTAATGAATGATTGGGAGGTCAATCAAACCGATGACTGCAAATATTGACATAAATAACCGTGATCGCTCTATTGGTTTGATGATTTTTTTTCCAGACAAATAGGAATAATAAATGGTAAATAGCAGCAATTGTGACGTTAACCGTGCATCCCATACCCACCAAGTCCCCCATGTTGGTTTACCCCATAAAGCGCCAGTGATGAGTGACAATGCAGTAAATAATAGACCTACTTTAGCAAATGATGTAGCAAACAAATCAAATAAAGTGACGCGTGTGATCAGGTAGCCTGCTGAAAATGCACCGACCAGGGCATAAAACATCAATGATATCGCTGCACATGGTACATGTAAAAACATGATTCGATATACATCACCTTGTTGAAAATCAATAGGTGCAATAACTAGACTATTAAAAAAAGAGCTTAGTAGTAATATCGTACTACCGATAACAAGCATCATGGCATATCTTTCTACAAGATCATACCAAAATTGTGACTTAAGCCCTTGTTGTAGATGCATATAGTTATTCAGCTAGCTGCTTTGGAATAAAATCCTCTAGTGTAAAGTCAGCGTGATCCTGAATGATTTCACGATCAAGACAAAAACGACCAGAAAACTGATTAGCTGGCTGCTGAAATATTTGTAGAGCAGCTTGAGTTAATGCATCAATCATCAAAGGATCACTATCAGGCTCTTTGAGTGCAAAAAATTGATCATCAAAATCTTGAATAGGTCCTTGAGGCCATAATGCATTCACTGCAATACCACTATCAGAGAATTCATTGGCTAATGCCTTGACCATCACACTTTGAGCCATAGCATTTACAGCATATGCAGTTTTTGAGTATGTTGATCGCTCAAATTCTTCGTATCGTGGAGCTAATGTCAGTATATGAGGATTTGCACTTTCAATCATATGATTAACACCATACTTAGCTAACAAGAAAAGACTTCTTGGAAGTATTTGATGCATTAAGTCAAATCTAGACATATCAATTTGTGCTGAGGATGAGCCAACAAAAACATTAGCTGCATGCACAATGATATCCAGGGCACCGAACTGTCTTAGAGTCTCATTGATTGCTCGCTCAATCTGGTCGTCATATCTAATATCAGTTTGTATTGCATACGCAGACCCACCCATTTCTTCTATGTCTTCAGCCAGAGTGAATATTGTATCTTTGTTTGCACTATTAACGTGTACAGACTTTGACACAATGACAACATTTGCGCCAGCTTTTGCACAGGCTAAAGCCATTGATTTACCAAACCCCTTGGTTGCTCCAGTAATTAAAACGGTTTTATCTGATAACGAACTCATTTATCCTCCAAATCATTGTTGTATTTAAAGTGTCTATTAAACACATTACCAATAAAAATCTCAAGCACTAATTAGTAGTTAGGATTAAATTTTTTCCCATAATTTGAGTAGGTATTCTCACGTTCATTGCTGTAAGCATTGTAGGTAAGATGTCAATCAAAGTGCCTTTTGGACGTAATTTTACATCCTTACAATAAACAAACGGAATCATAGAAGGTGTGTGCGAGGTCATATTGATTTGATCTTCAGGTCGGTACATCCATTCAGCATTACCATGATCCGCGCAGATCATTAATTCGTAATGATGTGTTTTACAATACTCGTAGACCATTGCAAGATGATGATCAATTGACTCTACAGCTTCGATAGTGGCATTAAAATGACCTGTGTGCCCAACCATATCCGCATTGGCAAAATTAGCAATAATACAATCTGTACCCAGTTTAACTTGTTGTAATATCTTTTGAGTCACCTCATCAATTGACATCTTAGGTGCTTGGTCATACGTTGTGACCTTCGGAGAAGGCACCAGTATTCGTTGTTCATTTAAAAATGGACGATCATGACCACCATTTAGAAAATACGTGACATGGGGATACTTCTCAGTTTCTGCAATTCTAGATTGGCTTAAACCTGCATTAGCAATGATTGAGCCAAGACAAACATTCACTGGTTGTTTCGGAAATAAAATATCTGTTTTAAGATGATAATCAGTTAAAGTGACCACTGGCAACTGGTCTTTAAAACGCTGTGTTAACTGCACCATTCGATCAGGTCTAAAATTCATCATTAACATCAAATCATTATCCTGAACTGGTATATTTGAAAATGATTTTGGTAATATAAACTCATCTGACAAATCATTCTGGTATGATGATTCTACATATTGAAGCACATCCTCATGGTTTAATGGATCATAGAGATGACCAGAAATGGCTTTTACAGCATGATCAGTTCGATCCCATCGTTGATCTCTATCCATCGCATAAAAACGTCCACTAATACTAGCCACTTGATGATGGGGTAATAGTTGATTGATAAACGGCTGCAGTTCTCTCAAAGCCACATTAGGAATCGTATCACGTCCATCCAAAATCAAGTGCAATCGTACATCATAGTCACTTAATGTTCTGAGGGTTTCAAACCAGTGGTCAATGTGCGCATGTACCCCACCTGATGAAATCAGTCCAACACAATGAATGACACCAATAGGTGCATGTTTCTTGACCGTGCTGGACATTCTTTTGGAAAACTCACCATCCGCGATCGCTTGATTAATCTGAAGTAATGACTGAGGGATAATCTGCCCCGTGCCGATGTGCATATGACCTACTTCAGAATTACCCATTTGGCCCCTAGGTAACCCAACCGTTTCTCCACATGCAGATAGTAAGCTTTTGGGGTACTGACCCTTTAAATAATCCCAAAATGGCGTTTGAGCAGATGCAATTGCATTATAGCGTGTTTCCCTTCGCACACCCCATCCATCAAGTATTATGATTGCCAAACGATTATGATTCACAACACATATTATTCATGATGCATTGTGTTTATACAAGTGCTATTTCCAAACCTCAGTCTGATCCATGAGGACTATGGAATCGTACTAGATGACTTTTTTGATTTAACCAATGTGATTCTTGTTGAGAGAACTCATTAATTTTTGATTGTATTGACTCAATTGAACATTGTTGAGCAAAATGAAGATATTGAATACAATGTCTTTTTTCAGCATCATGAAGACGTTGATAAAAACGTTTAAGATCGCCATCTAGATAATCAGATATCATTGCCATTCGCTCACAACTTCGCGCTTCAATGATAGCTGCTATAATCAGTGTATCGATCAAGAAATGTTTAGGATCTTTATTAATCATCTTCCCCATGAACGCACCGTATTCACTTGGTTTTAAGGAGCGATAAGTCTTTTTTCTACGCTTTAAGTGCTTAATCACCTGTTCGAAATGAACCATTTCTTCCCTCACTAATTTAGAAAGCGAAGACACAAATGGCTGTTCAGGAAAACGATAAATCAGAGTCATCGCAGTTTGAGCTGCTTTTCGCTCACAATGTGCATGGTCAATCAGAAGGAGCTCTAAATCCTGAGTAACCCGTGATGCCCATGATGGTGGAGTTGCATCAAATAACACATCGTTATAATCTTCAAAGTGCTCTTTAATGTGAGAATGATTGTCCATAGCCTAAACTGCAATTAAATAAAAATATGAAAAAAAATGTAAATAATTACATTTATAACTATAATTCGAAAATAGGTGATGATCAATGAATTTAGATTTTTGTCAGTTAGAAGAAAATGGCCAATGGACACATTGGCATACTTTTATTGCGTTATGGAGAAATCCATCATTAATTTTTAATGCTGACTTTTGGAAAGGTGTATATTTTCAAAGAGAAAAAGTCAGTTACTATATTTCTCGTATCAATGATTTTTTCAATGAAGAGACTCAACGCAACATCATGTGCAAACATGAACTGAAGTTTATAAGAGATGGTTGCAAACAATACGAACACTTAATGAACGAAAGTGAAAAAAAGCAATATAACAAATTCATAGACACATTAATTCAAATGAAAGAGCAAGAGCAACAATTAAAACAAATCGAAGCAGCCGCTCGAATAATCAAAATCAGAACTCAACTAGAGGATCTCAACTACACAGATGGGATAGAAAAAATTTCAAAAGTTGAGAATCAAATAGAAAAATTAAAAAAACTCTATGATTATCAGGAACTAAAAAAGCACATTATTAAACTAAAATTTGAACATTATCTACATTCAATATGCCCTGACAATGCAACTATTGAATCAGTGACGAGATATGTTGATCAAAACACATGTGAACTGCAAGCATTAAATCATAACGATGCTTTTTTCAAAGAAATCGATCAAATCATATTGGATAGCTATAAAGGCCTATATGAAACTATATTTAACAAACGCTTTTTAGATGCCATTAGCCAATTTAAAATTATTTCTGGAGATAATGAATTATTGGATGCATTGATTCGCTCGGTAAATATTTTCGTATTTAATTATTATGCAACTGAATGTAGATTATCTCGTGGTCATTCCAATGAAGGGTTAAAAACATTTTTTGATTCACCAAATCAATCAAATCAATCTGTTTTCAAACATGAAGACACATATCTGCATAACAAAGTGTAGTATATTTCTTACATATTATTAGGATATATATTACAAAAAGGAATAAAAAGCTTGCAATTGATATATCATATCTATTATATTAGAAAACAATTATAAATGAGGTATGATTATGGATCAGAGATTAGCACCACTAACAATTTTTAGGAACCCCCAAAACTCAGACAGTCAAGTTGTATCGGTATTCTCGGCTGGTCTGCAATCGGATGTTGGTATACATCTCCTAATCCGGAATATAAAGGAAAATAAAGAAAATGCGCTGAATGAATTAAGTGCATGGGTAAATCAAGATCGATGGGGACGAGCAAATTTATTGGCAAATGCTGTTATTAATGATAAAAATCCAGCCCTAGATTCATTGAAATTAATTTTGCTTAAAGAAAACTCACTAGAGCATGTAGATGTGAACATCTTTTCAATATTAAAAGATGAAATTCAGAAAGAAACATTTTCATCATTGTTTGACAAAATAACATTAAATGCATCTTTGAAAGAAATTTTACAACACGTAAATACACAGTGCCTTAATGACGCATTCCGTGGATTGAGACAGAATATTACAGCCACTGTGACTGACCCTGCAAATGTTTCAAACAATGAAAGATATACACATGCGTTTAAATGGCTTTGTTCACAATACTCCGATGATTCAGAATCTCATTTTGACTTTAGGTTGCAAGTGCGAACTTTTCTGAATTCACTATTAGCCCTGAACCAACGAGATACAGAATTTCAATATAGGAATCCAAGTTTATTTAACGGTAAAGTCCATTTTTCAATTACTAAACTTGCTCCATCAAATGAAACTTCATTGATACAAATGGCAGATTTTGTTGGTCAAATGCTTGGGGACATGGCAAAAGAAAATGAGGCACTTACAATCGAAAATAAAAAATTAAAACTTGAAAATGACGATTTATCAAGAATGAAAAGGCAAAGAATGGACAATACAAACAAAAGCGGTTTTTTCGTTTCTGCACAGACTACTGATGAAAACAGTACCCCAGATCAAATGAACCAATCCTCTACAGCATATACAGCAAATGATTTTTAAGTCAGGGAGATCATCATGGCAGCAACAACTAATCAAGTTAATCTAGCTACTCACGAACAGGCGTTTTATGACTCCTGGTATGGCAAAATTTATGATTTTTTCAAAAATTTGCTGTCATGGTTGTTCTCATTCAATGAAAGTACATACGAAAGACAACAACTAGTTCAAAGCTATGTTACGCATTTTTTAAATGATAAGGCTAGTGATATATTAGATGCCACAAAAGATCTTACTCTTAAAACAATTAAACAGTTTATTAATGATCATCAAGATCAATGTGAAAAGATCATCCGTGATATTTTTTTAAACACTTTCGAAGATCATCAATTAGAACAGTCAAAAATGATTAATTTTGATAATCTATTAACAGAACTAAATATCGATTCATCTCATATTTTTGATACTACTACTACACAAATTTTATTATTAAAACATTACAATGAATCTAATAATAAAGAAGTGGCAGTTTCAGATAAACATGAACCATTAAAAAATTTCATTTTTCAATTTACTTCACCGGAGTATTTTTTAGAAATTACCAAAAATGAAATTGATCCAAAAGTCATTAAATTTTATATTGAGTTTTTTCTATCTTTACCTGAATGGAAAGATACTAATAATACAAGAACATTACTTGAAATGTGTTCTCATTTTTGGTTACATTTTTTCAGTACAAAGAATGAAATAGATCTATCTTTTTTAAGTCAAGTGGAAGGCGTAAGTTTGTCAATTTTATTTTATGTTTATAAAGACAATGATTCATTTCACTTTTCTCAACTATTAGACTACAACTTACTCGATACTAATTTAATATTGTTTTACGTAAATCAGCTTTTAGGGCAATACGCAGGAACGATAGAAGAATTTGACCCAAATAAATTTAGACTATTGCAAAAAGCATATGACATATTAATTGATAGGAGTGATCAATTTTTTGAATTTTCAGACGTTCATAGGCATTCAGATGTAACTTATATTCAAGAAAAAAATAATACTATATCACAAGAAATAAATTTCACTGATCCAACAGACCCAATCACCCCAATCACTGCAAAACTAGCACATTTTCTACTGCTACATGCAATTCATTTTCAATTTATAAAAAATGAAGAAATTCATGTAAATACATTGCAACAATTAGAACTATTATCTCAATGCATGGACTTAGAACAACAATACCAATCATTAGCAACATTTAATATAGAAAGCGATGCTTACCAACCAGATGGGCTTAAATCTGCATTATTTTCACTTCAGTATGAAGTGTTTAAACATTTTGGAAAAGATCAATATCCAATCTCAAATTCAATTGCTAAAGGTTATCTTCCCTTCTTCCTTCAGAAACAACACAATTTTTTGGATGAGATAACTGTTTGTGAATCAGGTAATGATGTCGAAAATGAACAAGTTTCAGTTGATGAAAATGATGGAATATCACAAGTACTTGCGCAGCATATTCCATCCGCTGAAGATTTCTTGGCATTAGTAACACAAGATACTGACACTCAACAAGCACTTTCTGTACTTAATTACGTAGAATTTGAAGAAAGAGATGAAGTGAAAGCATTAATGACTTTTAAATCGATCCTGGAAGATGCAAAAAGTTTTAACACTCTGCAAGAATTTGAAAAATCTTGTCCTAATTTTGTTTCAGAAAAAGAAATAATTACACTATGGAATAAATACTCCACATTTCTTAACAGTTTACCTAAAGAGACAATTTATCAACTAGCATTTTATTCTAAGTTACTTTTCGACACTGAACATAACAAGAATTTAGCAAATAAAAAAGATGTTTATCGGCCATATCTTGAATCATTGAAGGAAGGTTTTGATGATAGAAATATCATTTCAACATACGAATTAACTCAAGAATCAAATTTCCCAAAATATTTAATGAAGGAAATAAGACTATTCTTATTTAGTAGATTATTAAAAATGGATAATAAAGAACAGAAGCATTTTAAACTCATCGATGATCTATATTTAAAAGGCCAATACGACTTTAAAGCATTAGCCGGTGCTATGGATCAAATAAGATATGTCCAATTTGCATCTGTATCAAAAAGAGTGATAGATGCTAAGCAACGACCAATTGTGGAATATGGAAAACAATTCGCAAATTTAGTCCAAAATTGCAGAACAAATGCAACAATTTCACTAGATTTTCCAAATGAATTTATTTTATTTTTTAAGGACCATGCCTTTTTTATCTTAAGTACTTTTGTTTCTTGCCTAAATCCAGGAGAGAATTTAGTTGAATTTTTAAGATTAATTCGTGATATGAGAAGTGTTGAAATTGAAATAGAACAGAGTGTTTCCAATCTTATAGAAGATCTTAAACGTTTTTTAGAATCTTTTAGTTCGATTGAATTAACACCACAAAGTGTTAAAAAGTTTTTTGAACTATTTGATACCAAGCCATCTCAAATCTTTGCCGAACAATTAGAACTAAAATTAAGTGGACAATTACAAAGCATAGATTTAAATCAAGATATAAAACACATATTGTCTCTTATTAACACAATTATTGAAACCGACCTTAAGCCAGAATTTAAGAATGATGTATGTGTTGATGAAGTTACTCATTCGGATAAAGAAAACCAAAACGATAATGCTAGCAACGTTACTACTAGACGTGGTAGTGATTTTGGTATGTTCAAAAAAGATAGCGTGTCCGAGCATAATGAGAATGATCATGGTGTTAGTTATGGGTTAGAGGGATTATTTAGCCCAACTTGATGCTGCCATAGGAGATTCTTCTTAGTCTGACTACTGTAAGATTTTGGGATTGAAAGAGTCTCCTTACGATTCTATTTCTACCACTAGTTGTTGTAACTTGTGCAATACACCCTTTTTCTTTTTGTGTTTTTACATGTATTTGTTCAAAGCTTGACACCCCATCTTCTAGCTGAACACCTTCAATAAGAGATTTTATTTTTTTCTCTGTCAAGATACCCCTCAAGGTCACATGGTAAGTACGTCTAATATTTGATTTGGGGTGCATTAAATAGTTTGCATACTCACCATCATTTGTGAAAATCAAAAGACCGGAGGTATTAATATCCAAACGCCCCACCATAATCCAACGACCACTCTTTACAGGAGGTAAGCGCTCGAAGACAGTTGGTCTTTTTTTCTCATCTGATCGGGTACATACTTCTCCTATTCTCTTATCTAATACAAATACTTCTCTTTCCTTTTTGTTGCGTAGACGATGTCGGGTATCTAGTCGCTGAAGATCGATACACACCTCACTATCCAAACTGACTATCTGACCGATTGTTGCAGGCAAAGCATCTACTGTAACACGCCCCTCTAAGATCAATTTTTCTGCCGATCTTCGTGAGTAATGACTACATTCCGCAATTAATTTTTGAATTCTCATAAACAATTTTTATCACTTGACTATATCAATTACTAGCCATTTTGCTATTATAACATATGAGTATTTTGTTTTAAACGGAGAAAAAGATGATCATTGTAACAGGTGGTGCAGGTTTTATAGGTAGCCATTTAATTCAAGCACTAAATAAAATCGGCTATGATCACATCTGTGTAGTTGATGACTTAACCGATGGAAAGAAAATACATAATCTTTCTGATCTAAAATTTAGTGACTATTTAGACTGTTCTGAATTTTATCAACCCATGCGCTTAGCCCAAATGGTTCAACAGGCCGAGGTTGTGTTTCATCAAGGCGCAAATTCAAGCACAACGGAATGGAACGGTCAAGCCGTTATGTTACAAAATTACTCAACATCTAAACAAATTTTAGAGTGTTGTAATCAATTTGATACACCCATGATTTATGCTAGTTCAGCCAGTGTCTATGGCAATTCAAAAATATTTTCAATCTCACCAGAAAATGAACACCCCTTAAACCCCTATGCCTTTTCTAAGTGGCAATTTGATCGTTTTGTACAGGCACATGAGCCATTTAAATGTCCATTAGTTGGGTTAAGGTACTTTAATGTTTACGGACCCAGAGAAGATCACAAAGGAGGCCAGGCCTCTCCTTTCACTCAATTCACCAAGCAATATCAACAACAACAAACTGTTAAGGTGTTTGAGGGGTCAGATCATTTCTTAAGAGACTTTGTCTCTGTATATGATGTAGTCAAGGTCATTATATGGATGTGGCAACATCGAAAATCAGGAATTTTCAATGTTGGTACTGGGCAAACGGCTAGTTTTATGGATGTCGCTAACCTCATCTCACCCAATGTTGAAACAATCCCCTTTCCTGAACATTTAAAAGGTGCCTATCAAGATTATACCTGTGCAGATTTAAGAGCGCTTCGAAGAGCTGGTTTTCAACATCAATTCCTGAATATTCAAGAGGGATATCAAAAAATGCAATCAGAACTTCAACTGGTCACTGAGAAAGCGCTTGTATAAAATTAATAATCTTAAGGGATAAATCTTCTGGTTGATCAAGCATAATATGATGATAGGCATCATGAATAATCACATGTGAACCAAATTCACTGGTGACTAATGAATACCAATTTTTCAAACCTTGTTCAACATTCATAATTTTTGTTTTCTCACCGACAATAAATAAACAACGTATCTTTTTCTTTTTAATAGATTGACAAAATGTATCTTGGCAATATACTTTGTCAAAGTTAAAGATATTAGGATCAAATCGCCAACTCCAACCATCTAGATACGGACAAATACTCTGACTAGCCATATATTCTAACCATCGAGTGTCCTTTTGAGCAAAACCCTCAGGAATGAGTCGAAAACGCGAAATTGCCGACTCCTGATCGGGATACCATCTTCTAGGTGGTGTTTGAATCTTTGGATTAGGATGATCCACATAGGGATTATATATTTTCAAATCCAAATCAATACACGTAAAAGATAAAATTCTTTGTGAGTGTACAGATATACAATAAGACGATAGATAGGCCCCAAAACTATGTGCAACGAGATGGAAACGAGGAATCTTTAAATGATCCATCAAGGCCAACATTAAATCCACTGTTGTTGCTGTATCATAATGATCTAAATGTTCACTATAACCCATCCCACATAAATCAATAGCAACAATGTTAAACGCATCATATAACCATGGTAAACAAAAATCCCACCAATGTTTATGCGCGGAAAACCCATGCACCAATAAAATGGTTGGCTTATTTTGACCTAAAACAGCAGCATATCCAACTTGAATCCCATTCAGTTTGATTGTTTTATTTTGATATTGAATGCTTTGAAAAGCCCTTCTCCACTTTTGAAATTGATCTATTGCCATAAAATCTCACAATTATCCTATAATCATAGTTAAGGATAGGTCATTATGAAATATTTTCTACTAATTTTAGTGTTATGTTCCAGTGTATTTGCATCCACCTACAGATTTAATGGTTCGGATATTATAGGTCAGAATTATACTGTTGTTGCATCACCTGGAGATACATTAAGTGTACTTGCTCTAAAACATGATGTTGGTATTATTGAATTAAAAAGAGCAAACCCAACTATTAGTCGACTTAAAGTCGGCGATGTGGTCATTATCCCAAAACAATTCATCCTACCACCACAAGAATTTCGAAAAGGGATTGTGTTAAATATGGCTGAACTCAGATTATATTATTTCTCCCCTAATGGGCAATTTATATTTACATATCCTGTCTCAATGGGTCGTATTGGATGGCGTACACCCAGTGCATCGACTACCATTGTCAAAATGAAAGAGTATCCAACATGGCATGTGCCTGAATCAATTGCTGCACATCATTTGGAAAAAACAGGCAATGAACTCCCTGAAAGTATTCCACCAGGGCCAGATAATCCTTTAGGTACGCGGGCTATTTATCTTGGTCTCCCTAAATATTTAATTCATGGAACAAATGCACCCAGTTCTATTGGTCAATATGTCAGCTCGGGTTGTATTAGAATGTATAATCAGGATGTTGAGCAATTATTCATGTTTGTAAAACCAGGTGATCCGGTGACTATCATTAACCATCGAATCAAAGTGGGTGTTAAAGACAATCAGCTTTATCTTGAAGCGCAACCCAAAGTAAAAACCAATAACCCAACAACCCCGCTCAATTTTGTTGATGTTGAGGAGGAAATTTATCAAATGGGTGGCGGAAAAGTATTTTTCATAAATTGGGATCGTGTGAAGGAAATCATTAAAGAGAATTCCGGAATTCCTGAAGTCATTAGCTATTAATATGAACTCAAAACCCTCTACGTTTATTCATCATTTAAATGTGCTCAGAATTGTCATTATACGATGTGCTATAGTCATGGTTAGTCTATTTATAGTCAGTTTATTTTTTCAAACTCAGATATTTAGTCTTTTTGCACAACCATTATTAAATCAGCTCAGTTCACATCACCAATTAATCGCAACAGGACTGGTCTCCCCTTTACTCACCCCTTTAATGTTTTGTTTCTATTGGAGTCTATTGATCAGTGTACCCTACGTGTTATGTGAAATTTGGTACTTTGTACGCCCAGGCTTAGACATTAATGAAAAAAAATTAATTTTTTATATCATTATTCCTTCAATATGTCTTTTTTATATTGGTATATTATTTGCTTATTATTTAGTATTCCCAATGGCCTTTTATCTATTTGTGCAGGTTACACCAGCAGATGTGGTCTACATGCCAGATATTCAACATTATTTAAACTTTATGATCACGAGTTTATTTTCTTTTGGGATTGCATTTGAGACACCGATTATCATTATTGTTCTGACATCACTAAATCTGATTTCATATGAACGTTTTGCAAACAATAGATCCATTGCGCTTGTAATATGTTTGACATTTGGCATGCTCATTACACCGCCAGATGTGATCTCACAACTTATGATTGGAATACCAATGTATTTACTTTTTGAACTAGGTTTAATCTTATCAAGATGTATACGTACACAATTGCCAAAATCATCAATATAGTCTTTAATGAATATAGGAGGAATACAAATGGGATTTTCAAATATTAGTCCATGGTCACTACTGATCATTTTAATGATTGTTGTAATACTGTTCGGGACAAAACATTTAAAAACAGCTTCTAAAGACCTGTTAGATACTTTTTTAATATTTCAAAAAAAATTATCGAAGCAGAATAAGAGAAAAAAATGAGCCTTGCTGAATTAGCGGTTATTGTATTGATCGCACTAGTTGTGATGAGCCCACAGAAAATCAATCTGATGTTAGAGTGGATTTTGAAGTATCATGAAAAAATCAATTCAGCAATCAAAGCAACACGTCAAAGTTTATCTGTTGAATCATTTCGTTCATCTAGAAAGAAAAAAGGAAAAGACTAATCAATTATTTAAAAGCTCGGTGTTTGATTGCCACTATAAGTATTAATTGAATCTGTCCATCGAGTAATGAGGAAATCGATGATTGCATTTTTAATGTCACGAGTAATGCTGTCAAGCGCATCATTTGTAGTGAGTGACTCTGACAAATGATTCCTTAATTGTTCATTATCGTCATCCAGATTATTGAAATATAATAAATTTCCGCGAATTTCGTCTTTGTTTTCAGGAGTGATTTGTAATAGAGAAGAGAAAGCTGATACATCTTTAGGGCTAAGGATATTTGTTTTCTGACAAATCTGATTCAAAAGAGCAACACAATGAGAAACACGGCCTTCATCCTCATTATTTTTCAGGGCCTCAAGTCGACTTTTAAGATTTTGGGAAATCTCTGCCCATCCGTTTCCATCAGAAATTTTTGATTCATCCATTTCTAGCAAGAAGCTGACCTTGACGAGCTTTATATACTGTGAGGAAATGGCTTGTTTTGTAGTCTCAGGGACTGGTTTTAGTTGTTGATTGCTAAAATAGCGCATATCAACTATTAAGAACATTTTGGCAAAATGAAAATTAGAAGCAAGTAATAGATGCACAATAAGAGGATAGTACACAGTCAAGTTAGATAATGAAATCATCGCTATCAATGTGATTGTAGACATAGCGATATAAACTGCAAGTTTAATTCTTGATACACCATTATCTGCTAAGAACACACTCACAAATAAGCTTAGTAATGAGGTAATCACTGGCATTAATATCCAATCTTGATTAAAGATACCTTGGATACTAGCAAAGTCAAAATAAATCCCCAGCACTAAACCAATACCAAATCCAACTCCAATCACAATCAGTGAAGAAAAAATAATGTTCAATAGGTTTGCTTCTCCAGGGTTGGTATTCAAAGCTAAAACTGATCCAATCATCAACCAAACTGCACTCATTGCAACTACAGGCAAATAGGCGAAATAAAATGTCTGCACAAAGGTAAAAACAATTGATGCACAGGATGAAAAAATCATCATAAATAAAAATTGTTTGAAAAAATTTCTATATGAAGTTTCTTTCTTATCTTCAGGAACTAGAAAACCGTAATTCTCCATTAGTATGGAGGAAAATAGCCCCCACAGTCCCCCAAAAACAAGATTACAACCATTATTACTTAAACCTGCCAATGAAAAATAGATTAAAGAAGGTAAATGAAGATAAATTAATGAAAAATTCACTAATGCAAAAGCAAAGGCGCTTATCGTTGTTGATATTAATATTCTAGTTCCAAAATCAACTGAGCTTGACATACCTAATCCTCTATTTAAGTATGATTGTATTTCAATCTTTTTAAATATTCAACGTTCAGCTTAATGAACCAAAAATAGATCAGGTGAGTTAGTGATATAAATCAATAAACGATTGAATTTTTTCGATATCTTGACCAGCTCTTATCAGCTTTGGCTGTGATTGTTGCATATCAATAATAGTTGATGGTTGATTTTGGCATCCATAGTACGTTTTTAACCAGTAAGAAATAAATGGAGCAATTTGATTGAGTAATTCCCTGTTATCATCTATCGACTCTAAACTTTGAATCAGTAAAGGTGAACCACAGGCACGCAAAATATCCTTTACAATCGAATGGTTAGGTATACGAACACCTACAGCTGTCCGCATCTTCATTTTAAGTCTTCGTAGGGTCACTATATGTGCTGGAAGTAAAAATGTAATTGAAGCTGGCACGACAGCATTTAATATTCTGTAATGCATTGTATCAACTCTCATCAACTCGCTGGCCTGAGAGATATCATTACATAAAAAAGTCAGCGGTCTTTGTTTATCAATCGCATGTTGGAGCTTTACAAGTAACTTGACTGCATCCGTATGGGACGGAATGCAACAAGCACAATAGAATGTATCGGTTGGAATAATTACAACTTCTCCTCTTGTTAAGGAGCTCACGATATCATTTAACTGATTCATGGTTGGGTGATAATGATTAATATCAATAATTTTCATTGCGAAAGAACCTGTAATTTGATATACAATACATTATAACCCAAATCAAGATTATGGTCACTCTTTTACACTTTCTACCTTTAGTTTTTTTCTTCGCTGCATATAAACTTTATGAGATTTACACTGCGACATTATTTTTAATGGCATCTAGTGTCATTTGTTTTCCTTGTAGTTGGCTCATTCAAAGAAAAATCAATACATCTGATGTCATTACACTATCGTTCATTTTACTATTTGGCACTGCAACTGTTTTTTTTAAGAATCCATTGTTTATCAAGTGGAAAGTATCTATCATTTTTTGGTTACTTGGAACAGGCATTCTCATCAACTACTTATTAAAAAATCAAGCCGCAAGCTATACGCTTCTCAACGAAAAAATCGATATGCGGGATAAGGACTGGTACCGCGTTGATCTAATGATTATTATGTATTCATTCTTTATGGGATCACTGAATTGGATCATTTTTAATTTCTTATCTGAATCAACCTGGGTTAATTTTAAAACCTTTGGTTTACTAGTCGCTTCAATAGCTTTTTCTATCATCGTTGCTTTTTTTGTCAGTCAAAAAGCAGAAGCAATCCGATGATTGATCCAAGAATTACTGCGCTAAAAGATAAACTCAATTCAGCGTTTAAACCCTCATTTTTGGATATCATAGATGATAGTCACCTACATGTAGGTCATGCTGGTGCAGAGGATAATAAACTCCATATTACGATAAGGATTAAAGCAAAAGCGCTAGATAATCTAAAGCGAATTCAACAACACAAAATGATTTATTCTTCCATGAGTAAAGAAATCGAATCTCATTTTCATGCCATATCAATTACTATTTTGTAACTTCTGAACTTCATCAAACACAATTTTAGCATGTGATGGCACCTTCACATTGCGCCATTCTTTAATTAATACACCACCTTTTTGAATAAAAAAAGTTGAGCGTTCAACGCCCATATATTTTTTTCCATACATAGACTTTTCTTTATATACACCAAATAGCTGACATAGTTCAGTGGATTCATCAGAGATCAGATCAAATGGTAAATCGTAAGCAGTTGAAAATTTAATATGACTTTTAATACTATCCTTTGAAACCCCAAAAACATTGACATTCATTGCTTTGAAGTCATGATATAATGCTTTAAAATCATTGTTTTCTACTGTGCAGCCACTCGTATTATCTTTAGGGTAAAAAAACAATATACAATCCTGCTCAAAAAGAGATTGACTATCGATTTCACCTTGCATTGTAATAGTTGAAAAATCAGATATTTTTTGATTAATGGTCACACTCATACACTACCTCTTAACATTACAACAATCATAACAAACAATCTTTAGTCAATCAAAATTTACAACAAGACGACAGAATGCGATTAAAATGATTATCCGAAATGAGCGGTAATAATGCACTAGATAATAGAATTATCTATTTTAGAGGTATTCTTCTTAATAGTATAAAGCCCAATAAACCAGAGAGGATTGAAGCCACCAAGATACCAAACCTTGCACTCATCAGTGTTGGGAAATGTGTTTCAAAGGACAATGAAGTAATAAAAAGACTCATAGTAAATCCAATACCAGTTAAAAATCCCACACCTAAGATCATTTTCCAGTCTAGTCCTTCGCTTAATTTTGCTAATCCAAAATGAGTACTGAACCAAGAAAATAACATCACACCAATTGGCTTACCAAACAACAATCCTAGAATGATCCCCATACTACTTGTATTGATTAGATAATTAAGTTGTAATCCTCTAAAATCAATGCCTGAGTTTAAAAAAGCGAATAAAGGTAACACGATATAATAGACCCATGGCATGATTTGTTTCTCAAGTGACTTAATAGGGTATAATCCTTTCGAGTTTTTATAAGGAATAAAAAAGGCAACAATGACACCTGCAAGAGTCGCATGCAAACCAGAAAATAATACGCCATACCAAAGTAGCAATCCTAATGAAAGATACAAAATAACACTTTCAAAGCGTAGATATTTGAAAACACACATCATAAAACAGAGAATCATTGATATCCACATCCATGAATATGATAAATGATCAGTATAAAATAAACCGATCACTAGGATTGCACCAATATCATCAATAATGGCCAAGGTGGTAAGGAGTAATCTTAATTCAATCGGAAATTGACGATTGACCATTGAATAAATCGCTAATGAAAATGCTATATCCGTTGCCATTGGAATAGCCCAACCATTCAGATACAACGCTTGATTGTAATTTAATAAAATATAAAATAACGCAGGCACGACCATACCACCTAAGGCAGCAAATATTGGCAATGCAGCTTTTTTAATATCATTAAGTGGTCCATTCACATATGCAGATTTAATTTCAAGCCCTATTAAAAAGAAAAAGATTGTCATTAAGCCCTCATTCACAAAAATGAGAAACGTCTTTTTCAAAACTGTAAAACCAAGGTGAATACGAATAGGGTATTGTTCAATTGCTTCGTAATAAATACTCCATGAAGAGTTTTCCATGAAAAGTGCTATTATGCAGGCTGCAATCATGAGATAGCCAGAACATATAATGACATCATCTAGATGATGAGTCTTCGAATGTTTTCTTTTTAAAGAATTCACAAAACCCCCTTAATATGAATATATCATAGACAAGATTAATTAATAAATCATGAGACTTGCAAAAAATAGTAAAATAAATTATCATTATTGACATGAGAATAAAGTCTTCCTCCCGGAGAATTATAAATGCACTCTAACAATGTGGACTCTAAATTAGGTCTATCAGATAATAATCAACCTTTAGACAAAGATCCCTATTCGTTCTTAAAACAATCAATTAAATTATTCTGGTTTAATGATACTCCATCTGCGCTTGCGAACAGATGGTTTGAATTAATTTTTATTTTATTATTAATGTGCGCATCTGCTGTGTGCAGCTACTATTTTGCTATCCATATCGGTTTGTATATGGAAGCTTACCAGTTAGATGTTTTAGATCAGGTCATCCGCAATGCAATTATACTCGGATCTATATTGATCGCAAACACATGGATTGAAACGACTTTAATCAGCTGTTGTAAAATACTTGCATTTAAATGGAAGCTGAAATTAATTAGTTATCTAGGTGATAAATTTGCTAACATCCAGTCAGTTAATTATTCAATTATAGAAGAAACAAAACCAAAGGATCCAAAAGGGCCACCATCTCCTTCTACTGCAATTGCACAGACCCTTGTTAATGTATCTAGTGAAATTGTATCTGATTTTTTTGAAATCAGTATTGTGTTATTCAGTTGTGTCGTTCAATTAGTGCCTGCATCAGTCATTTTATTTGCTATTTATCCAATGTTACCATTATATTTGCTCATGACATGTACTCTATTAATTTATGGGTTACATCTCATATCAAAAATATTAGAAGCGCCAAACCAAGAATCTGAAAATGCAAGACTGGAAGTAGTGACCTCTATTTTACCTCTTGAAACACCATCCACACTTTCAAACAAGTCTGAGATTGTGAATTTTATCTGTGAATCAATAGACAACTCGAGTAGTAGATTATTAGTTTCGAAACTAAAGTATTATAAAGCAAAATACTACTTTGATTTATTCAACGATTTTTCAACCAACCTCTCTATTGATGGTATCATCATTATACTCGGACCAATTGCAAAAACATTATCATGGTCATTTAGCACATTTTTTAGAACTGCTGAATCAATGGCATTATTTGCAAGACATGCTCTAAAAATCAACTTTTACCATACTAAATGGATCAGCTTAATTGCAAGAAGTAACATCATAATGGATTTATTAAAAAAAGCAGGGATCAATGACATTAACGATAATGATTATATGAATCATGAAAGTAAAGTAGAATATACTAAAGCAAAAAATCTTAAAGTGGATTTAAAAACCACATTTCACACTTTTTTAACTGGTAATCAAGTTACTTTTGAAAAGGGTTGGAACATTTTCAAAGGTAAGTCTGGCTGCGGTAAATCGACATTACTTTCCTCACTATCTGCGACTAATTCAATTGGTGTACGTGGGAATATTTATATGCCCTACGCTCAATCCGAGGCTCAAGATCAATGCTTGAGCTGTGCTCAAGAGGATTTTACAACACTCAAAAATATTCCAGGTTCAACATTAAAAGATTATTTACTCTCTCAATGCACTAGTCTTTTAGGGATTGAACCACCAAAAAATGAAAATAATTCTCACCACCAAAGTGGTAACTTGAATTTGTTTGAGAGAAGTCAGCTTTCTCCTGAGATTAAAGTAGAGATCAACTCATTGATTCAAAAGACGCTTGATGGCCTAGAACTAGGCAGCTTTAAGACACTATTGAAACAGTCACCAAATTCATTAAACCCATCTGTTGGTGAAAGACAAAGATTGA
>NZEV01000023.1 GCA_002690495.1 Legionellales bacterium
ATTATCGGCTGCAATGATTGCCTCTGCTAGTGCTTTTGCTGGCGAAACTTTTGAATCATTACACCCATGTGGTTATGCGATGCAAATTGGTCCAGGTTGGTTTGGTCCACTCTACTATGCACCAAAAAACCAATATACTGCAGGTGTAGCATTTTTCACTGCAGCATTCATCGATAACACGAATGGTACTGAGGATAACTCTTGGGGCATTGGTCCTTTTGCAAGATATAACTTCCCTCTAACTAAACATACAACATTTGGGCCTGGTATTTACTATGCTAAATACTTTGGATCTGTAGGCACGCAGACTCAAGAATATATGGTACAACAATACTTCGCTCTTGAGTATGCAGGAACAAAGAATATTCTAATCGGCGCATCCTTCATACCTGTTGAATATATACAATACAACAGAGATGCCACAACTAAGAATTATCAAGTTAACGCACTTCAAGGTGGGTCACTGTTCATAACATACAAGTTCTAAATTTGTGTGATTTCGAAAACTCCGATAGACCCAATCTTTCGGAGTTTTTTTTATCATTAAAGCAACTAATCATCACATCTTCACAACAATAAAACACCTAATCACTGTTATTTTTCATATACTTACCATAAATAAAATAATTATTACTTTCTTTCCTCCCTAATAATCTGCATTATTAGGATTGTTTATTATTATGTACATTTTAATGGAGAAATCATATGAAACTTAAACATACTATTGCATTATCGGCTGCAATGATTGCCTCTGCTAGTGCTTTTGCTGGCGAAACTTTTGAATCATTACACCCATGTGGTTATGCGATTCAAATTGGTCCCGGATTTTTTGCTCCTGCATACTATGCAAAAAATAACCAGTACACTATCGGTCTAGAATCTTTCACTGCTTCGTTTATTGATAACACAAACGGTACTGAAGATAACTCTTGGGGTATTGGTCCATTTGCAAGATATAACTTTCCTCTAACAAAGCATACAACCATTGGACCTGGTCTTTACTATGCTAAATACTTTGGATCTGTAGGTACACAGACTAAAGAATATTCTGTTTCACAATATTTCAATCTTGAGTATGCTGGAACAAAAAATATTCTTCTTGCTGCAAGTCTCAGACCTGTTAAGTACACACAATATAACAGAGATGCCACAACTAAGAACTACCAAATTGACATCCTTGGTGGTGGATCACTTCAGATCTCATACAAGTTCTAAATTTGTATAATTTCGAAAACTCCGATAGATCCAATCTTTCGGAGTTTTTTTATCATCAAAGCAACCAACAATCAGACCTTCTAATCAACAAGTACACAATAAAAGCATTTTTCATATACTTACCATAAATTAAATAATTATTACTTTCTTTCGTCCCTAATAACCTGCATTATTGTAATTGTTTATTATTATGTACATTTTAATGGAGAAATCATATGAAACTTAAACATACTATTGCATTATCAGCTGCAATGATTGCTTCTGCTAGTGCTTTCGCTGGCGAAACTTATGAATCACTACACCCAGGTGGCTATGCAATTCAAATTGGTCCAGGCTGGGTTGCTCCAGCTTACTATGCTAAAAACAACCAATATACTGTTGGTCTAGAAGTAGCTACACAACAGTTTGTTGATAACACAGATGGTTCAGAATACAACAATACATCTTTAGGACCATTTGCACGCTACAACTTCCCATTAACGAAAAACACCACCATTGGACCTGGTCTTCAATACATCCAATACTATGGTAATGTTGATACCCGAACTTATGAGTATGTTGTATCACAGTATGTATCACTTGAGTATGCTGGATCACCTAATATTTTAATTGGTGCTAGTCTACAGCCTATTAACTACTATCAGTTCAATAGAGATGCTACTTCTGCAACTAAAAACTATCAAATTAGCGTCCTTAATGGTGGTTCATTGCAAATCACTTACGTGTTTTAATCTTAAATATCACGTTTCAAGCTCTAACAGATATCGACTGTTAGAGCTTTTTTAAAATAAATTAAAGCCATTCATACTTTTAGATTATTTCTCATTAAATTCGTAAAAATTTTTTTCTTAAAAAAAGAAAAAATATATGGCATAATGTCCATATTTGGAGTTTTGATATGTTGAAAAAAAGTTTATCTATAGTTTTTATGTCTACAATCACCAATTTCTCATTTGCAGGCACAATGCCCTATGACGAAGCAGGCTTTGGAATTCAGATTAGCACAAGCTCTGTTGCACCAGTGTACTATGCTGCTTCAAAACAGTATACCGTTGGCATTGAGCTCTCACCTTTAGTTTTCGTTAAAAATACAGATCAGACAGAAGGCAACAAATTTACAGTTGAACCTTTTGCGCGGTACAATTTTCCAGTTGCTCGTCATGTCACAGTAGGTCCTGGTATATTCTACCAAAAGTTTTTCGGTAATAGTTCAAACCAACATCATGACTGGGGTGTAGCCCAGTTTTTCAATATCGAATATAGTGCCACTTCAAATATACTATTTTCTGCTAATTTAAATACAATAAAGTATCATACTAATATTCCAGGCGAGACAGTGGATTCACATATTGATCTAATGGGTGGTAGCAGTGTGATGATGACTTATAAGTTCTAAATATTATTTTTAAAAAATCACTGTGATTATCTAGATACCGTGTTTCGTTTACTGTTCATTTCGTATAAAGATCCTTGCAGTTTTGGGGACAGGGTCAACTACAAGCCGCTGTCCCCTAATTGTTAAAGCCTCTTTTAGTAAGTGATTGAGTAACCAAACATAACCCATTTTTTGATTTTTTGCGGACCATAAATAATAAGAGAATGATCCTGGGGTAGTATTCACCTCATTCAACCATAGTTCATTTGTAGTCATATTCGCTAAAAAGTCAATCCTTGGGACCCCATATCCCCCTAAAATCTGATAAGCTAGTTTTGCATCACGCATCAACTGGGATTTCATTTTTTCAGGCATATCAGGGTTAATCTCTCTTGATAAATTGATTAAACCTTCTGGAGCATTTTTTTTAGATTGTCCGCCTTGACAATACTTTTCATTAAAATCAAGCCAACAATCAACTTTGGGTGATTCGATTGCAGAGATCTTGATCTCATTCTCTGATGATCGCATGACAGATACATTAAATTCTTTAAGTGATTGGACTGCTGGCTCTATCACAACCGCATTATCGTGCTCAAAAAGATCCATCAAAAGTGCTTGTATGGTCTCATAATCATTTGCAAAACCAACTCCTACGCTACTTCCTAGTGAACATGGCTTAACACATACAGGAAATGTCAACTGCAGTCTTTTAAGATATTCCAAAGTATAAAATTGTCCAACAGATGGCCTTTCAAGATAGTGCCCCGGTAAAACATGAATGCCATGAGCCTGAAATAAATGCTTTGTAACCCATTTATCCATAGCAATTGAAGCACCAGATCGACGCAGCCCAGTATATGGCATTTGATATAATTCACATAAACCTTGGATACTACCATTTTCACCGCCCCCGCCATGTAATGCAATCAAACAAACATCGATACTTTGATACAAACGACCCTTCGTATACAGTCCTTTGACATCAAGAGTGACCTTTTTTACTTTCGAATGAAAGCCACCAACTAATAGCTTATCATGCTCAACAATAAGATGTTCACCACACCACCAATCACCATGTACATCAATATAAACAGCATGTGGTTCATATTTTGATTGATCAATTGCATAAAAAGCCTGCACACCTGAAAGAATACTGACATCATGCTCTGGAGACACTCCCCCAAATATTACTGCAACTTGTTTACGCTTACTCATCTTGGTATCTTCTTTAAAACTTGCTAGTATTATGACATGAATATTGAATTTAAGAAACCCAGTCCACATTTACATGTGCATCATTTGCCAGCAACGCAACCCAATGATGTCTGCTTTGTCTGGGCTCATGGCTGGATGCGATCACACCGAGATTTTATCACCATAGCAAATCAATTGACAGCGTGCGGGGATCATTATCTAATTGATCTACCTGGACATGGAGAAACTTCTAAAAGCTGTGGCAATTGGTGCGTTGAAGAATATTTAAAGCCCATTGCATCCTGGGTTAATTCTTTAGATAAACCAATTATATGGGTTGGCCACTCCTTTGGTTGTCGAATCGGACTGCATATGGCTCGATTATTACCTGAAAAAATTCATTCCCTGCATTTAATATGTCCACCCTTTAATTATAAAAACTATCTTTCTAGTCAATTTCTCAAAAAAATACTTTATAAAACGATCTACAGAGCAGGACTTTTCCTTGGATTACCAAGAGAAAAACTCATCTCAATTTTTGGGAGTAAAGATTATCAATCGGCAAAAGCATTGAGAGTCATGCTTTCCAACTGGCTTAATGATGATACAAAAGCCACCGTTTCAAAAATCACAGTACCGATTTATCTCCTATTTGGAAGTCATGACCTTGAAACACCTCATCAACTCAGTCAACATTTTTTAAAAGCAAATCCTAAAGCAAATATTTCAATTTTAAATCATTTCGATCATTATACTATTTTAACCGATGGGCAACATCAAATTATTCATCATTTAACAGAACATCTCGGACAACAGACATGACATTAACCCTCCTCCATTTTGTACTTTTTTATGTTGCGACAAAACGCCTCTTAACTTACTTACATATTTTACAACAAGACGATTATGCCCCATTGAGATTTTTAAATTGGCTTTGGGTAAAAAAATCCATTGATCGATATATGACGATCACTTTATCAATCGGTACCTTTACAATTTGGCTGTTCGGATCAGGGGTATTCATTAGTAACATCATTTCCACACTTTGTTTATTGATCGTTTTATTCATTTCCTACAGAGAACGAGTACCAACTAAAAGTGGAAAAAAACTACTTGTGATGACATCAAGAGCAACTAGAATCTATTGTGTTTGCTTATTACTATCACTACCATCTATATTGCAGACCCAAACGCTGCTAGAAGCAATCTTAATGATACATTGTATCCCCTTTATCCTTATTATTGGTTGCTATTTGCTACAACCTATCGAGTCAATGATCTATCGATATTTTATCATTAAAGCACAACGTACATTACAATCACACAATCCAGTTGTGATTGGTATTACTGGTTCTTACGGTAAAACCTCATTGAAAAAGATCCTTGGACATATTTTATCAAAATACGAACCTACTCTCATGACTCCTGGCAGTGTCAACACCCCAATGGGTATTTGTAAAGTCATTAAGGATGATCTTAAACCTAGTCACAAATATTTTATTGTAGAGATGGGGGCATATTATAAGCAGTCTATTGCTAAACTATGTGATCTGACCCGTCCTGTGATGGGTATCGTTTCATCAATTGGACCATGTCACTTAGAACGATTTGGATCCATTGACAATATTGCAATTGGTAAGTCAGAACTCATTCAATCGGTTGCTACTCACCCCCATGCCAAAGGATTTACTTTCCCAAAAGCATTAAATCAGTACCCTATTTTTCACAAAATGAGTCAATCAAAATTGATGATTGAGCCCTTAACCGCTCAACATAAGGAACAAACCATTAACGGTTTATCTATGAGTATTGAGCACCAAGGTGAAGCAATCGATTTATCAGCACCGATCTTTGGACTTCATCAAATAGATAATATACTACTTGCAACAACAATTGCCCTACAATTAGGCGTGCCTATGCAGCTGATTAAAAGCGCTCTTAAATCATTACCTCAAATCCCTTCTCGATTAGAAGTCCAAGAAGATCACCGCCATGTCACATGGATCAATGATGCCTACAATGCGAATCCAGAAGGTTTTAAACAAGGTATTACACTCTTAAACGAATTCGGCGTGCAAAAATCTGGACGAAAAATATTAGTGACACCTGGGATCGTTGAACTTGGTCAAGCACATGACCCTATCCATGAAAGTTTAGCAAAAGAAGCAATGCGTTATGTAGATGTGATCATCGCAGTCTCACATCAAAGAATCAAAGCATTTGTGAGGACTTGTCACCAGTTAAAACAAGGTAACCAACAAATCATTACAACATTGACTTTTAAAGATGCAAAAAAATGGCTTGATGAGAATGTACAACCGAAAGACACCATACTGATTTCAAACGATCTACCTGATTTACTAGAATCAAGGCCAGCGATCTAAAATGATTTGAGTGGGTTGGCACGCCCGGCAGGATTCGAACCTGCGACCCACAGCTTAGAAGGCTGTTGCTCTATCCAGCTGAGCTACGGACGCATTCTTCGGGGTAGAGGGATTTGAACCCCCGACATCCTGCTCCCAAAGCAGGCGCGCTACCAGACTGCGCTATACCCCGATGCAAGCCTTTAATTATATCAAATATTTGTTAAAAGACAAGCTTTCAAAAAGCACTTGCGTATATAATTCAGTTCATGATAGATTTGAATCCATGTCACAGGATATAAACCAGATTATTAAAGATATCGATTCGGGTTTAAGAAGAGTAGCTCGATTCGAAAAGGATCATTGGGTTGTTGATCAAGAAGCTAAACTAGCCATACTGGGGTTTTTTAAATCTCAAAAAATGACGATCATGCCAAACCAAATCACGAAATGGTATGATAAAATCCCACTCAAATTTGAGCACTACACTGAAAATGACTTTAAAAATGCTATGATTCGTGCTGTACCACAGTCTATTGTCAGATATGGGGCGTATATTGGCAAACACACTATACTTATGCCCTGCTACGTCAATATTGGCGCTTATGTTGATGATGGAGCAACGATAGATACATTCTCAACTGTTGGAAGTTGTGCTCAAATTGGCAAAAACGTGCATATTGGTGGAGGTGCTGGTATTGGTGGCGTTTTGGAACCACTACAAGCCAATCCAACAATCATTGAAGATGACTGTTTTATTGGTGCTCGATGTGAAATTGCAGAAGGTGTCATCATTGGTAAAGGATCTGTGATCGCTATGGGTACTATGATTGGACAGAGCACAAAGATTTATCATCGTTTGACAGGTGAATGGTTTCAAGGGCACGTTCCGCCCTATTCCGTTGTTGTTCCAGGAACTGTACCCAGTCAAAATGGACAATGTCAATTAAATGCTGCAATCATCGTAAAAACTGTCGATGAAAGAACAAAATCAAAAACAAGTATCAACGAAATTCTTCACACTTTCGCCGAATAATTTTATGCTGGCATCAATCAATTTTTATGATATGATGAAGCTATGATTATTCGTCTTTTAATAGCTCTTTGCTTCTCTACAATTTTTGCTCAAACCACAACGTTAACTGTTGGTGATATCGCCAATAACATATCTTGCTCTCTATTTAACTTGACGGGCACATTAATTATCGGAGGCGCCTACTTGACAGGTATCGTGATATTCATTTCAGCAGTATTTAAATTTAAACAATATAAAGATAATTCTACTCAGATTCCAATCGGAACTGCATTTGCACTCTTTGGGATGTCTGTTGTATTAATCTTTCTACCAGGATTATATTCAATGTCTGGACAAACTCTCTTTGGGAGTGATGCTGAAACATATGGATATACTGGTAGTGATATTTTTTACTTCGGGGGTTCCGGAAGTTGTGGAAGTAGCAGTACAAACTCAATGTGAGATCTAAATATGTTTGATTTATCAATTGATGCTCAACCGGATAATTGGCGTCTTTTCAACACAAGAGCCAACGATGTTAGATTTAAAGAATATGCTGATTACATCTTTTCTAGAGATGAGCATAAATGCCAATTCTGTGGATTTCAAAGTAAGGTCAATATGGACATTGTGAACCTTAATAATGATTATGGTGATAATAAAACTTCGAATCTCGTTACCGCGTGTCCTCTTTGTAGTCAATGCAAATTCATCGATATGGTTGGTTATACAGAAAATACTGGTGGAATGATTATTTATTTACCAGAAATTTCGCAAGCTCAGTTAAATGGATTATGTCATGCTTTATTCGCATCAAGTAATCTAGGTACTGAAGAACATAAAATCACAAAAGACATTATGAATAACCTTAAATTAAGAGCGAAATTGGTTGAAAAAAAATTCGCTAAAGGGGTTAATAAGCCCAGTTTACTGGGACAATTGATGATTGATACACCAATGCAAAATAGAGAAAGTTTTTACGAACTCATCAGAAAAAACTTAAGATTACTACCTGATGCAGATGCATTTAAAAAATGTTTATATAAATGGAGTGTAGACTCTAATACACTTCAGGAGAGTGCCTCATGACGTCCTATCTATTACTTCTAGTCATTTTTTTAGCCATTGCAATGATCTATGTAAATGAAATTTTAGATGGTATTGATACATTTTTAGCATGGCTTAGCTATTCGTCAAAACAAACCACATCGGCCTATTGTGATTTACAAACAGCAGATAGTGAAACAGATTTAGTGACTCATGAAGGAGCATTAGTCTCTATCATTGCAATTCAAGGCTATACAGCTCTCCTTGGTAAGGAGGAATTTAACAGAATACATAATAAAATAAAAACCTCTCTTACTACGATCCTTTCAAAACCGGGATATAGTATTCAAGTCTTCTTTGGATATAATAAAGATAATATCAAAAACGTCATCCACCATAACTTTGGCCCCTCTTACGATACAATTGAAAATCTAAACCTCAACTTAGATGATCTAATGAATGAACGAATTGAGAACTTAAGTAAATGGTGTGCAGAAGAGAGAGCTTACATTGCATTATGGACTAAACCTACTAGCTTATCCAATGAGCAAAGAAGACGATCAAATAAAGAAAAACTTCAAACAATGCGTGAAGATAAAGTACCAAATTTTAAGTACACCCAAAATATTGCAGCTGCAATTCCTGCACTGAGAGATTCACATAACTCATTTGTGCGTGCAACATCAAATGCTTTAACTGAAGTAGGCATTATGAATTCTGTACTTGGTATACATGATGCTGTAAAAGCATGCCGTGATACCATTGATATCAATTTTACTGATGATAATTGGAAACCCGTATTACCAGGTGATAAAATTAAACCAAAAATATCTAGAACCTTTGATGGTGATCTTTCAGATCTACTCTGGCCATCCTTATCTAGACAATTATTCCCAAGGGATGCACTCAATCTAGATTTGAAAACTTGTAAGATCGGTGATCGTATTTGGGGATCAGTATTTATTGACCTGTTCCCACGTCAAATTCAAACATTTGCACAGCTCTTTAATACGACACTTCAACTTCAAATCCCTTGGAGAATATCTTTTAAAGTCGATAGTGGCGGAATTTCAGCATTAAAATTAAAAAGAGTGTTGGCATCTATTCTTTCTTTCACCTCAGAACAAAATAGATTGATTAATAAATCAGTCAATCTACTTGAATACCTAGAATTAAATACTGATGATGCAGTTGTACGTTTACGTGTTTGCGCATCTACCTGGGCGCCAGAGAATGATAAAACATTATTAAATTCACGAATCTCTCAGCTTTCACGAGCAATTCAAGGCTGGGGCTCATGTGATGTCTCAGAAGTGTGTGGTGACGCTTTTGAGGGAGTCGCCTCAAGTATGTTGGGTATCTATAGTAACAGTGTTGCAACATCTACGGTTGCCCCACTTTCAGATACACTTTATATGTTGCCTTTATACCGGCCAGCCTCACCCTGGTCTATGGGATCAATACTCCTTAGATCACCTGATGGTAAGCCTTGGCCTTATGAACCAGGCTCGTCAATGCAGAGTGTATGGATAGATCTCATTTATGCTCGACCAGGATCTGGTAAATCTGTTCTATCTAATGCACTGAATTTAGGTCTGATCATTGCTTCTGGTCAAACTAGATTGCCAAGAATTGCAATTATTGATATTGGCCCATCGAGTAGTGGTCTAATCAGAATGATCCAAGATTCATTACCCGAAGATCAACGTCATCTTGCACAAGCGCAACGCTTGCAAATGACTTCTGAATATGCCATCAATCCTTTTGATACTCAATTAGGCTGTCGCACACCAACCCCCATTGAGCGCGCATTTTTAGTCAACTTTATTTGTTTACTTGCTACTCCTGTTGGATCGACCTCAACATATGAAGGCGTGTCAGAAATGGCAGGCTTAATTATTGATGAAGCATTTAAAAAGTGCTCAGAGTCAGGTAACCCTAACGTGTATACTCAAGGTATTAATGACCTCATTGATGCAGAACTCATGGATATTGGTTTTGTTTTCGATTCCAAAACAACATGGTGGGAAGTGACTGATGCCCTATTTATGTCAGGAAAAATTGAAAGAGCAGCTCAAGCACAACGTTTCGCGGTTCCAATCCTGTCAGATTTAACTTCGTTAGCTAGATCCTCGGTTGTTAGCGATTTATATGGAAAGATTAATATTTCAACTGGGGAAACACTTGTTGATGCATTTATCAGAATGATTTCAAGTGCTATCAGGGAATACCCTATTATTGCATCGCCAACTAAATTTGATATTTCAACTGCTAAAATTGTCTCATTAGACCTTGATGAGGTCGCTAAAACAGGTGGTGAAGCAGCTGATAGACAAACAGCTGTAATGTATATGTTAGCTCGTTATGTGATTGCGAAAGACTTCTATCTCAACATTGATAATTTACGTGAAGCACCTGAGGGGTACTTTTCGTATCATGATCAACGTTGTAGAGAAATTAAAGAAGATAAGAAAAGACTTGTTTATGATGAATTCCACCGTACTTCTAAAGCAACATCAGTTCGAGATCAGGTGTTAGTAGATATGAGGGAAGGAAGAAAGTGGAATGTACAAATTTCATTAATTTCCCAATCATTAGAGGATTTTGATACGACGATGGTCGAATTTAGTACTGGCGTATTCATACTTGATGCAGGCCCTGAACAAGCTATCCAAAATACCACTAAAGTATTTGGATTATCTGTATCAGCCCAGGATGCCCTTAGAAACTACGTTAGTGGACCTAAAGCAGGTGGATCAACCATGCTCTGTCAATTTTCAACTAAAGAAGGTATTAATACCCAATTACTCACACTCACATTAGGTCCTGTTGAACTTTGGGCCTTTAGTACTACTGTTGAAGATACAACCTTAAGAAATTCACTTTATGACCGTATTGGTTCAAGTGAGGCGCGAAGAATACTTGCACTCTTATTCCCTTCTGGCTCAGCTAAGAAAACCATTGAACAAAAACTAGAGCAAACTAGAACATCCGAAGGATTTATTGATGAGGAAAAGCAAGCAAATATTATTTATGAAATGGTTGATAAAATAGTTAAAGCCTATCAAGACAATCCAAAATTTACCTCACTTGCTTTTTAACCTATTGATCAATAACAAAATTGATGCCCGCAGCTTGATAGTTAGTATATACTTGTGTGGAAAGGTTGTTTCTATTCCAACGATAAATCAAGCTAAAAATATTGTCTCTAGGCGATGAACCCATTCGGACATGCGCACTCAGTGATGGATTAATATATTTACCAACAGATACAGATGCACTTGTAAGGTCTGGATCGATGACATCATTTGCTGGTGATGCTGGTCTAAACGTAACTGTATCGACTGGTAATGAGGCACCACTTCTTACAGAGGCAAGCAATACATTAAAGAAATTTTTAGACGATGACTGTTTAGTATTAGGATCAAGTAATACAGGGTTGATCATTAAAGCTTGTACAATCACTACATCTGGAACACCAGGAGGCGTTGAATATAAAGTATATCGATAATCACTGAGTCGTCCACTAATCTCCATACCTAATACCTCATCCTCGTAAGAGGTCAGATTGTGTCTAGAAGTAAGAATGATTTCTTTTCGCTCAAATATTAGTTGAATAAATGGATCGACTAATAGACTATCATAGAAAGTAAAACTTGCTTTTTTAATTGTAATTGATTTACCAAGTTTTTGATATACTGCCCCTTTTTTAAGTGCAATAGTGCCCTTACCTAGCCAATCAGCTTTGGTTTTGATCACTTCTAAACTGCCTTGAACTTGACCTTGAAGACCTAAGATATCGATTGGGATTGCATTAAGAATTCTCACATTGATTACACCTTGAAAAGCATTTTTAGGATGTGCTTGTTGCAGTGGGTTTGTCACAAAGGGATGGTAGTCACTCAGTGCTAAACGCCCATCCACGACATCAATAGATCCTCTAAATTCATTAGACGGATTGATGGTAACAGTCCCATTCACTTTCAAAAAGTGATGGCTGCCTTGATCACCTAAGGTCACATTTTCAAGCTCTAGCATAGACTGTTTGCCCGATTGTAAATGAATTATCCCCTGATCTTTTGTCACTAACTGTCCATTGATGATCCACCGACCATCTTTATAGTTAATTTTCCCCTTCCCTCCAATCACATCAATATTAAAAAGAAAAGGTAGCTGGTCAGATTCAAATACTGTTAATGTTGACTGACAGTCTGAAAAATCAATGACCAAATCACTACTCTTTTTCGGATTGGAGTACCATGTATACTCCATTTTTCCATTCAAAGACAACGCTTTAATCATTGTGTTATCCTTTGTAAGATCTGATAAATCCAATAGATTTAAACTATCTAGTCGCACTTTAAAAAAACTATCTTTGATATTTTTATCAAGCGAACCAAACAATATTAATTGACCAAAGTCTTGATTTTTAAAGCTTTGCTGACCGACTTTTAATCCTGAACTTTGAAGTATAATTGGCATAGACTCTGTTAACTGCCAATGATTTTTTCCAGGTTGAATTTGATTTTTTAAAATATATTCACCGCTTTTTAAAAGTGGTTCTGCTAAAAATTTGAATTGATTCTTTTTAAGTCGTAAATCACATAATACAGTCGGTGACAGTAATGGACCTTTGAGTTGCACTTTAAGATCGTTATCATGAAATTGTAGGTGTATGATACCATCAATCACATCAGATAAATGACATTTGATTTGGCTATGAACGGTTTGAAAGCTGTTATTCAAAAGTAGATCTGAATGTAAGATCCACTGATCCTTGTGGTGCTCATTCAATGATACATTGCCTTTGACTGAATAATCATTAGGGAGTTTTAAACCATTAAACTGAATTTGCCCTGTGATCGAATCTTGGATTTTGAACTGGCCCACAATCTGGTTGCCTTGAATTCTAACTTGGCTACCTTGAGGTTGATGAAACCAAGTGACTGATGTATCAAACCATCTTACCTTCATTGATCCATTAGATAACAATCCATCCCCTTGAACACTCATATTTTTATCATGGATATTAATTGTGTACTGACCCTTATTGTACTTAATGAAACAATTGTCTATCTTTTTATCATTAAAATAACAATTTTTAGATAGCCATTGGTCTTGATGGTTTTTGAGATATTGAACTAATATTTGATCCTTTTGATAACCTAATGCGATCTGTCCTAACCACTTATCCTTGTTTTTTATTTCATTCAACTCAAACTGCAGTTGCTGATCGAAACTAGCAATCAGAATGTGTTTTTCATTTTCAGAGATTTTCAAATGTCCCTTTAAGTCCATTACTTTAAAGCCATTCACTTCTAAATCTTGAATGTCAATCAAGGGTATATTGAGATTCAATGTTGATGAAGTAGTTTGTGGAAATATGAATTGTTTAATATTTAATCGCTCAATTTTCACAGTACGAATCCAATCATTTTGATCCCAAAATAACCATGGTTGCCAATGAACATAAATATTCTCTGCCTCAATCGCATCCGCATAATATGCATGGTTGATGGTTAAACCACTTAAAGATAATGTCACTTTATCGACATAAATGGATTGATGAGAATGATTAATTGAATATTTGATAACATTTGCAATACCCATTGGTATTACCCATGCCATACTAAAGATGATTAATGCAATCACAAAAGGCTTTTTAAGAATATTAGCCATTACATCGATTGTACTGATAATTGAAATCTTAATGGTTGACCAGGATCATCTTTTGCTTTTGCAAAGGTTAATTTCACACCCACGAAATCTAAATCCCATAATAATCCAACACCTGTCCCTACTTTCATATGCGTATCCCATTCGTTAGAGGCCACTCCATGATCCTGAAATATAATAAACTTCCAGGGAGGCCTTATAGGAAATTGTAGTTCATATGTAATATTTTTCAGGTATTTTCCTGGTCCAATACTATTAAATTGATACCCACGTACAGAATCAGGCCCTCCAGTATAGAAATTCAAAGATAATGGGACGTCATTTAAATCTGAGCTGGATAGTTGACCTAAATCATTTGTCATTCTCAAAGTAAGCATTGCGATTGGGATCATGATCTCAGAATGTATATTAAATCTTGCAATACTGAGATCTGAAAGTATTTTTTCAGAGGCCACTAGAGAATCAAAATTAGTCTTAAAAAACGATATCCAATTTTTCTTTGACCGATATTGATAACCTAATTCCAAACGGGGGTAAAATAAATGGCTAGTATAACTTGCCTCATTATCTGGTTCGGAGCGCTCCAAAGCAAAATTAATACTCGGTTCAATAACCCGACCTTGATGTTGGTAACGTCTCCCCATTGATAAGCTAGCTCGTTTGGAAGTACCATCTATTAAGTCTAAATTGATGAAATCAAGTGAATATAGATAATGCGTTGTGATGGGATCCAATCCTGGAATCGAATATAGGAAAAAGAAATTGTAAAAATTATTTGTTGAAATTCGGCTAATAAATTTTAAACTGTGTCCATAAGCATTCAGCGGATTGACAAAAAAGCCTAATCCTCCTCCAAGATGATAGTGACTATCGTAACCAAAAGAATATGTTGTATGAACAGATTTATTCTTCTCTAAATCTACCTCTACGGGAATCTGTTCTTGATGAGTACTCCGCTGTTGTTTAACCATCACCTGAGAAAAGTAATTACTTTTCATTAAATCCTCTTGTAGCTCATTCATTTCATCAGCATCAAAAGGATCCCCTGGTTTAAATTTAAAATAGCGTCGTATTAATTGATTATTAAGTTTTGTTTTATTTTTCAGTGTAATTGGCCCATAAGAAAAAAGTTGATTCGATTGGAACACAAAATAAAGATCAATATTTTTGCCATTAATACGATAGAATGAATCATTTGCATCCGCTGTAATAAAACCTGCCTTATGAAATTGCTTTAGGATATTATTTTGTAACACGCGAATAGTGCCACCATCGTAAAGTGTACTTTTTAAATGTTTCAGTTTTTGAAGCTCCTCATTTAAGTGAGGTATTTTCTCTCCCTTAAAACTCACAAACACATTACGAATAATTGCTCGTTGTCCCAACTTGATCTTAAAAGTAGCAAACCACAAGTCCCCCTGGCCTTTTAACAGCTCTTTATTAATTTCTGGATTAAAATATCCAAAGGGCTCTAACGCAGCATGAATTTGACGCACCGCACCATTGAAAATACTCGTTGCATTGTCATTATCAATTTCACTAAAACGAAGTGTATAGTTTTGTAGACTATTTTCAATATTTTCTTTAATTACCTTGTCGTCACAATTAACCGTAAAGGTCATTGCACTCCATGCAACACTGAATAAAAAGCATATAATTATTCGACTAACGAAAAATCTCATATTGGTATTATGCCTGACTAAACAATTGACTGGAACTACTTTCAAGTAATCTATACAATACCATCATGAATAATACTTTAGGATTAATTGATCTTGTAACATGGCGACATCATCAAGCAACAACAAGTCCTTCCTATATCGACTCCAGAAATAATATATGGCAAATAGAGGGTCTACCTCATACTTTAGATACACCAGACCAGATGCTACTAGATTCCATGCTAAAAGCATTCTATTTAAAACCCTCAGAGCCTGCTCATCAGTTCCATTTTGGTTTAATATTTACAGATCTCATGGCACATTATTTTAAAGTATCAAACACAAATCAAGTTCAACTCCTGTTACACTCACCAAGCCTACATCGTCTCAGACAAAATGGTTTACTTAAAAAAACGTTGTGGCAAAAGATGATTGAAATAGGTATGATTTCAATATAAGACTTGACAAATTAGGAGTATTACTATCAATGAACCGCGTAGATCAGCTAAAATCATTTGACCCAGAAATTTTTGATAATTTATTAAAAGAACGTGACAGACAAGATGCTCAAATCAATCTGATTGCATCAGAAAACTATGTCAGCCCTATCGTACATCTCGCGTCAATGAATGCACTAACAAATAAGTATGCTGAAGGCTACCCAAGAAAAAGATATTATGCGGGCTGTCAATTTGCTGATCATGTAGAAGAAATTGCAATTGATAGAGCGAACCAGCTTTTTTCCTCCGAATATGCAAACGTCCAGCCTCATTCCGGTTCACAAGCAAACCATGCTATTTTCAATGCGCTATTACAATCCGGTGATACTATCATGGGGATGAGTTTGAATCATGGTGGACATTTAACTCATGGTGCAACCGTGAACTTTTCTGGTAAAGACTATAAGGCAGTGACTTATGGTGTCAATGAAAAAGGCCTCATTGATTATGATCAAGTCAGAGAAATTGCAAAAAAGACACAACCTAAACTCATTATTGCAGGATTTTCTGCTTATTGTGGCATTTTAGATTGGAAAAAGTTTAGAACTATTGCTGATGAAGTCGGTGCTTATTTTCTTGCTGATATTGCTCATGTTTCTGGTCTTATTGCTGGTGGTGTTTATCCAAACCCTATTGAGGAAGCAGACATTCTCTCCTCGACAACGCATAAATCATTAAGGGGTCCAAGAGGCGGTATTATTCTTGCAAAAAGGAATCCTGATTTATTCAAATCGCTTAACTTTGGGTTATTCCCTGGTGTCCAAGGAGGACCAATGATGCATATTATTGCCTCTAAAGCAGTTGCGTTCAAAGAAGCAATGACAGAAGACTTCAGACAATATCAACAACAAATTTTGAAAAATGCACAAGCCATGGTTGCTGTCTTCCTTGAAAGAGGTATTCAAGTCGTCAGTGGTCAAACTCAAAATCATCTTGTTCTATTAGACCTTACAAATACTGAGCATACCGGTAAAGCAATGCAAGAGAAACTAGAAGAAGTTGGTATTATTACCAATAAAAATACTGTTCCAAATGAACAGCGTTCTCCTTTTGTCACCAGTGGTATTCGGCTAGGAACACCCGCCATCACAACACGAGGTATTTTAGAAAATGAGGCAAAAGAAATTGCACACCTGATTAGTGATGTTGCTTTGAAAGCATATGATGTAAACCAAATCAAATCGAAAGTGCTCGATATTACACAATCTCATCCTGTAGATCTCAACTATCTCGTCTGATGCACTGCCCTTTTTGCCAATATCATGATACTAAAGTTGTAGACTCGCGTATTACATTGCCGCAAAATAACATCAGACGTCGTAGAGAATGTCCTGAATGCAATGAACGATTTACAACTTTTGAAACCTTACAATTCACTTACCCAAGAGTCATTAAACGTGCCGGATATTCTTGTCAGTTTAATGAGCAAAAACTTAAAAAAGGGATTATGCGAGCATTAGAAAAAAGAGCAGTAAGTCCAGAAATATTAGAAAAACTATTAGATCGTATCCAGTGTCAAATATGCCAGGAACCGAGTAAAGAAATTACGAGTCAAAGAATTGGCCAAATTGTGTTATCACAACTGAGGTTTGTCGATGAAGTCGCCTACATACGTTTTGCATCAGTATATTTATCATTTCAAAATATTGATGCTTTTAAAACAACCATTTCTAAATTGGAAGATCAATAATGTCAATTCGAACACACTCTCGCCAAATCATCATACAATGTCTTTTTCAATGGTCTTATGACCCTTTAGATCCTCATATATTGATTAGAGAGCATACCTTGAATAAAAAAAATAACTCTTTTGACCTTGAATTTATTACAAGCTGTGTTAAAGGTTGTATTGAAAAACAACAAGAGATTGATACTCTCATCGAAACCACAGCACAAAGACATATTAAAGACATATCGCCGATGGAACTTGCAATTCTAAGGCTGGGTGTATTTGAAATTAAATATAGACAAGACATTCCGTATAAAGTATCAATTACTGAGTGTATTGAGTTATCTCATAAGTTCGGTGGACCGAGTAGCCATAAATTTATCAATCACGTATTGGATACGATCAGCAAAGTCTAATTCTATGGTTGTGTATTCTTGTTTACTTCTGTATTCTTTAGGTCTTCTGATCCATCTGGGCCTTCAGGATTTTGGCGTAAAGAAATCATGGCTGCAGGAACAATCAACATCACACTCGCTAGAGGCTGTACGGCATATGAAACAGCAAGAATGCCTAATGTTGCTAAGCCATAGCTAGTTGATTCTGTATCCACTTTAGCTTCTTCTAATTGTTTTTGATTTAAACTAGCCATACTATTTGTCATCGTCATTGCTGACTGCAGTACACCTGTACATAACTGGGTCATGGGCAAAAATGTCATCACTAGGGGCTTAAGTTCTAAAGTAATCAAACCATTCCCTACCGCATTTAGTATAATCAGTGCACCGATTGTTGGAAATACAATAAAACGCCAAGGGGATGATTCTAATGCTTCCACCAATGGAACTTTCTGTGCCATGAGTTCAAAGAAGTTGAGTGGCTGCTCAATATTAAATGCTAATTCACCAATGAGAAATGCTGCAGCGCCTAAACTGATCAAAGGGGCAAGATATGGGAAGCATTGCATCGCACCGCTAAAAAAACTATTGGTCATAAAAACTGTGACTACGAGCGCAATGACAACAAAAAACTTAGTTACATAATTAGAATCATAGATTCTTGTCATTAGTTTGCTTAAACTTGACTGATCATCTTCGATATGTACAATAGCGCTGAGTGCCTCTTTATTTAAAATGTAAGTACCAATTGCAATACAAACAGACATCACAATCACCAGTGGAGGGGTAATAATAGTATTCAAAAACACAAACTCTATCAATAAATTTTGATAAGCACTGAAGACAAATAAGCCAACAAAAATGGCTCCCAGAAGTGATAAGGCCTCAACTAAAGGGTTCTCGAAATTTAACGTGACTAAGCTATTAAATAAACTACTTAAATTTTTGACACCGTCCCTGTGATATATATACCAATTTAAAATACATCCTGAGAACCCTAAAAGGAAAGCCCATACTGGACCGACAACAGCTACAGAATAGACAAAGGCAACAACAAGACAGTCTAAACCGACAAACGATGAAGCTATAAATGAGATCACACTGAGTGATAGTTCTGTATTGGTTAGTCGACTCAAACGATTATTCCTTTTATGTTTAATCGTTTATCCTATCATATATTTTTAAAAACCTCAATGGATGCTTATTTTACATAGTCAACAATCATCCCCATCAAGTCTTTTGGCACTTCCTTTTCTGTCATTTGGGGTGGCTGAAACATATTATTTTCAACATAATATTTGACCGATTTTTGGAGTAGTAGCAATTTCACTTCTAATCCTTCTGAGTCATACCCTTTAGAAAATGCACGTTGGATATAATCTATTTTTTCATCTGAACTCAGCTGTGAATTACATAATAATGAATCAAAATATTCAAATTCTTTGGATTTGATCATCAGATTTAGCAATTTTTTATATATTTCTTTATCGAAGTTTTTTTTAATATAGTTGACGAAAGGGCTCTGTTGATTTGTGAAATGCATTATTTTCACCATCAAATCAGTTTTCATCTCTTTTGAGATACAATCATTAAAACCATAATCACAAAGATAGACTAATATTTCTAACTCTTTACGGATATTAGATAGAATAAACGAACTGTTTCTATTTGGTAATAAATGATATTTAAGAAGGCAAGCATGATGAAGAGTAAGTGCAAATAAATTCATTTCTCCTACCTGTATTGATGGAATATCAATATGAGCATCACGTGCTTTTTGCAATAATTCTAATACTACTTTGGGCAATTTTTCTTCAATCGCATCAACCAAAGCGTATCTAATATCTTCTGTAGTAAAATTTTTGGTATCATTCAAGCACTCATGGCAATGATCGCTTCTATGATTATAAATAGCAGATAGCATTTTTTTTAATTTCATTATTATTCTCCCTCTTTTTATATTTTATCATAAGAAACCTTAAGGTTTTCTTAAGAAAATGTAAAAAAGATGGAAATTGTCAAATTCCTTAATAAAACCTTAAGGTTTCTAAACCGGAATTTCACTTAAAAAGTGAATTGAGATATCTTCTTTCTTGAATCGTTCATCACATAATATATTGTGTTGTAATGTGAGATTAGTCTTAGGCCCTTCAATGATCATTTCTTGTAATGCCGTTTGCATTCTTAAAATGGCCTCTTGTCTAGTTTTACCTTTACACACGACCTTTGCAATAAGTGAATCATAGTGATGAGGTATTCGGTAGCCATTATAAAGATGAGAGTCAACACGAACATCAATACCACTTGCACAATGATAATCTGTCACAACACCCGGTGAAGGTAACATTTTAGTAGGATCTTCGGCATTAATCCGACATTCAATAGCATGTCCTGATATCTTAATATCATCCTGACTGAGAGTGAGTTTTTCACCTAAAGCCATTCTAATTTGTAATTCCAAGCAATCTAGTCCGGTCACCATATCCGTTACGGGGTGCTCAACCTGAATACGAGTATTCATCTCAATAAAATAAAAAGAACCGTTATCATATAAAAATTCAAAAGTCCCAAGGCCCACATAACCAATCTTTTGAGCAGTTTCCACACAATGCCTAATCATTTTATCGCGTAACTTTTGATCTAGTCCAAAAGCTGGAGATTCTTCTAACACTTTCTGATGTCTTCTTTGAATAGAGCAATCTCGTTCACCTAAGCAAATGACATGCCCATAAGCGTCACCCAATACTTGAAATTCAATATGTCTTGGATTAGATAAGTATTTTTCTATATAAATTTTTCCATTATTAAATGCCGCTTGTGCCTCTTTTTGAGTTGTTACAAAAGAAGACATCATATCATCTTCCTCATTAACAAGGCACATGCCTTTACCACCACCACCGCCTGCAGCTTTTAATAACACTGGATACCCGATTTTCCTTGCTGCTTTTTTTGCAGCTTCAGGAGAAGTTAATGCTTCAGTGCCTGGCACACATGGTACACCGAACTTTTGCATTACGCTTCGTGCATTAGTCTTGTCTCCCATCATACGTATCACTTCTGAGGATGGACCAATCAACTTAAATCCACTATGTTCAACTTGTCTGGCAAAATCGGGGTTTTCAGATAGAAAACCATAACCAGGATGAATATAGTCTGCTCCAGAAATCTCAGCAGCACTGATGATCGCTGGGATACTTAAATAACTTTTGAGTGGATCACCTGGTCCTATACAAATAGTTTCATCTGCCAACCTAAGATGCATTAAATTTTGATCTGCGGTTGAGTATACTGCAATTGTTTTTAAACCAAGAACACGGCACGCTTTCAAAATTCTCAGCGCAATTTCACCTCGATTTGCGATGAGTACCGATGTGGTCATGCTTCCTCAAACTCAAATAAAGTTTGATCATATTCAACGACACCGCCATCTTCAATTAATACTCTTTTCAGAATACCAGATCGCTCAGCTCTCACTTTATTGAACATCTTCATCGCCTCAATCAGACAAATGACATCTCCCTCTTGCACTCTCTGACCAAGATTAACAAATGGCTGATCGTCAGGCGACGGTGCCAAATAAAATGTGCCAACCATCGGGGATTTCACTGAGTGAAGATTTGAAGGAAATATTTGTTTCTCAACCTCTTTAGGAGCTTCAATCTTTTTTGGGGATTCAACAACTCTTTCGACAGCTCTGGGCTCATCATGAGAAACCACAAACCTAAATGATCGATCTCCTTGAGCGACCTCAATCTCTTTTAAGCCACTGTCCTTGGCAAGAGCGATCATTTTTTTTACATACTTTAAATCAATTTCCATAAGCCTAATATACCTTTTAAACTGGATATATCAATAAATTTAATCATAAAGCTCGTCAGAATTCAAATTCGCTGCAGTCATCACTTTTTTCAGGTGATCTAAACCTCTCAACTGAATCTGTCTAATGCGCTCACGAGTTAAATCTAACGAACGACCTACTTCTTCAAGTGTCGCTGCATCATGACCATATAAGCCATATCGACGTATAATGACATCTCTTTCAAGGTGTGATAAATGCTTCAACCATTCATCTAATAATCCAGTCATATGCTCTTCGCTCACATTTTCAAATGGGTCTTGAACATCACTTTCAACCGTATCAACAAGTGAACTCTCAGAATCATCATATACATTTAAATCCAAAGAAATAGAATCATTTTTTAAAGATAATAACCACCTGACTTCATCAATTGGCTTGTCCAATGATTTTGCTATATCCTCAGGATCGACTTGACCATCTTGAGCAACACTTAACTCTTGATACTTTCTTAAACAAATATTTAGCTGTTTAATGACATGAACAGGCAAACGAATGGTTCTACTGTTGTTCATAATGGATCTTTCAATATATTGTTTAACCCACCATGTTGCATAGGTAGAAAATCTAAATCCTTTTTCAGGATCAAATTTATCTAACGCATGCATCAAACCAATATTACCCTCTTCAATCAAATCAAGAAATGCTAAGCCACGATCATTATACTTTCTTGCAATTTTCACAACTAATCTTAAGTTAGATTCGATCATTTTATTGTAAGCTTGCTTATCACCTTTACGAGCTAAACGTGAGTATTTTAATTCGTCTTCTGCACTTAATAGATCATAGTAACCAATCTCTTTGAGATAGATCGTTGTTGCATCTAGATCCTTGACAGATGATGGGAAATTGTGTGTAGTAGTAGTTGAGTTTGCCATAATATCCTCCATGAACGACAAATTTACGATAATCCTTATCGATATTGTTATATTGCCATACCAGAATCATATTATCAACCTAAAATCAATATAATTTATCAATACTTGCATAAGTGACTGTTTTTCCACTTATTTTTATTCCTATTCGAGCTATCTTTTCTCCCTTTTCAACATATGCACCCTTTTTCACAAAGATTTCAGATAACAAGCCAAATACCGAAATGCGATTATCAGCATGCTTGATGACCACCACCTGCCCTAAATCCTTGAGCTGATGTTTAATCGAAACGACCTTACCTGCTTGAGGTGCGTAGACAAAATTTGACTTCTTAGAATAAAGCATCCATCCACCACGAGGATCCTTTTTTGAACTGAATGTTGTATGCAAAGGCATTGCCCAGCCTGCTGGGACCTTAAAAATATCTCTGTCATTAGTCAAATTATTTTGATTTTGAGCTAAATATTCTGGAATCTTAATCATTTGTCCCTGATGAATTTTAACATTTGGTTTAATATGGTTGGTGGTTAATATTGATTTTGAATCAACATCATAAGCAGCAGCAATATCAGCTATTGTTTCATTTAATTCAACTTGGTGATAAGAGAATTGAGATCGATCATAAGATAAATCTAAAACTGGTGCGTGGGACCTTGTCACTGTACTACATGACACCAAACAAAGACAGATGATGATACTTAATAAATGCTTCATACATAATGCGGAGGCTTAGAGGTTTGCCTTTCTATATTAGCCCCTAATTTAATTAACTTTTCTTGTATATTAGCGTAACCACGGTCAATATGATAAATTCGATCGATTGAAGTCAATCCCTGTGCGGAAATACCCGCTAAAATTAAGGCAGCTGATGCTCTTAAATCAGTTGCCATCACTCTAGCACCGACTAAAGAATCAACACCTTGTATTTGAACGACATTACGATTCAGCGTGATCTGCGCACCCATTCTTGTCAATTCAGAAACATGCATAAATCGATTTTCAAAAATAGTCTCCTCAACACAAGATGATCCCTCTGCAATCGCATTCATCGCAATAAACTGAGCCTGCAGATCTGTTGGAATACCAGGGTACACATCGGTGACAATAGAGACTGATTTAGGTCTACTATCCATTTTTAAACTCACAGTATGGTCAGTTGTTTCAACTTTTGCACCTGCTTGTTTTAACACGTCTAAACATGATGTTAAATGTTCTGGTATACAATCAATCAACTTGATTTGTCCTTGTGTCATCACCGCAGCAATCAACAGTGTTCCTGCCTCAATTCTATCTGGAATAACACTATATGCACCGCCACCTAGTTCATTTACACCAACAATCTCAATAGTTGATGTGCCCGCACCTTGAATTTTAGCACCCATCGAATTAAGGAAGTCAGCTAAATCTTTTACTTCAGGCTCACATGCAGCATTGTGTATCACTGTTTTCCCTTGAGCTAAACACGCAGCCATGAGTATATTTTCAGTCCCAGTGACAGTTTCACGATCAAATCTGACCTCTTTCCCAATCAGCTTTTTTGTTGATGCAATAATATAACCATCTTCCACTTTCACTTCTGCACCAAGCTCGCATAAAATCTTAAGGTGCTGATCAACAGGTCGTGTACCAATTGCACAACCACCTGGAAGAGATACTTTTGCATATCCATATCGTGCTAGCGTTGGACCAAGCACTAATACGGAAGCCCTCATCTGTTTAACTAAATCATATGGCGCTTCAAATTTACTTAATGTCGAATTTTCAACAAAGACATTCAGCTCATGATCAATGCTAAATGTCATACCCATATTACTCAGTAATGATAACATCGTAGTCACATCTTTTAGATGCGGTACCTTTTGGATCACTACAGGATTTGTACATAAAATTGTTGCGGATAATATCGGCAAAGCTGAGTTTTTAGAGCCTGAAATATAGACGGATCCGGCAATGCGACTCGGTCCTTGTATAAGTAAATTTTGCATAATGTAATTATCCTATATAAAGTAAATACGAATTTCTAGGAGCAATACCCCTCAACCACACTGATCAAATCTTGATGCTCCAATAATACAAAGACACCTTTTGGGACATGCACAAAAAATATTTTCTTATGATGGGCTTTTGAAACTTTAATACACGCTAATATAAATGCACTACATAATGTATTCGGAGTATCAATGTAATCGAAAGAAATTTCTAATGCATCGCCTTGATGGATCAGAGCAACCACCTCTTGGTACACCACTTTGATGTTGTTAAAAGTCAAATGATGTGGTAGTTGATACTTTTGCACTTAGCCCGCAACCTGTGAGACCAGCTGGTATAAACCTGAAAAGCCTTTTTCCTCAAGAATGGGTTTAAATTGCTCACGGTAACTTGAAACTAAACTGAGTCCATCCAGAATAATATCTTGTATCATCCAGACCCCATTAGATTCCGTTACAAGGTAATCCACTCGCCATTTCTCACCATTACTAAACTTGACCTGTGATGATACAGTGACTCGCTTCTGATTGGGATCTGAAACTGGGCGATACTTAGCAGACACCCCCTCACCAGCTGTAATATATGCAATGAATGACTTAATAATCAATCGCACAAACTTGTTCGAAAATTTTGACTGCATATCTGCACTCGCTGTTGACCAATACTTTCCAGTAACCGCCTTTGAAATGCCTTTTTCATCTACAATAGGCAACACCATGACGGTCAGTTGATCAACAAGCTGATTAGAAGATTGACTATTTGTTTTCTTTGCTTCGGAATTGATTAACTTTAAAATAGGACTAATTTTCTGCTCTAAATAAGTATCGGGATTCGAACCGAAACAGATAGAGGATAACCCTAAGAAAAATAGTACTGTATATTTTAACCATTGCATATTTATTTCTCCATTGTAAATGAGGTAGCGACTTTACCTAAAATCTTCTCTAAACTCAACGATGAGGTTGTTTTCTCAATCCGATCACCATCTGCTAAGTATCCATCACCAAATCCAGGGGATAAATCCAAGTATTTTGCACCCAGTAAACCTTCAGTCGCAACAGATAGTTCACTGTCTTTTGGGATTTGATTAAATTGTTTTTCAATGAGCATACTCACCTTCGCAGAAAAATCATTTTGATCTAAATGAATACCTTCAACCACACCCACTTTGACACCGGCTATTCTTACTGGTGAGCGTACATTAAGTCCAGTGATATCACTAAAATTTGCAGTAATGTGATAACCATGCTCTTTGAAAATTGGTTCAACTGAAGAAGCATTCAAAGCGATATAAAATAAACAAAATGCTGCAAATACAACAAAAAAACCGACCATTAAATTTAATTTATATTTCATCTAAGCATATCCTAATAAAGCAACCAATATATAATCGAATGCCAAAATTAACATCGATCCTTGCACTACAGTCTTGGTTGCATTTTTTGCAACAGCGGATGGCGTCGCAACGCCATAATAACCATGGTAAAAAGCTACAAGACCAACGATAAGAGCAAACACTGAAGCTTTAAATAAACCTGGTAATACGTCCCCTATAAAGAATACCCCATTTTTCACCGTAGACCAATAAGTTCCTGAATCTATTCCAAGTAAACCCTGTGCAACAAATGCACTTCCTATCAATGCAACCCAATTAAAAATCATTGTCAGCAAAGGTAAAGCGATGATCATTGCGATTAATTTTGGTGAAATTGTTCTAGAAATGGGATCTATAGACATTAGCTGCATTGATGTGATCTGATCAGTTGTTTTCATTAAGCCTAGTTCAGCAGTAATTGATGAGCCAGCTCGTCCAGTAAACAACAACCCAGAAATCACAGGGCCTAACTCTCTAAAAACGCACATAGCCAGGACTAACCCAACTTGATCTGCAGCCCCAAAACCCTGCAAGACATAATAAGTCTGTACCGTAAATACCATACCAATAAAAAATGCAGAAGTCATAATGAGTGGCAAAGACATGACACCCATAAAATAAATTTCAGTGACTAAAGTTGATAGGTTGCGTTTATTTGTGAAAAATTTGAGGATCCCGTGACAAAGCAAAATAGTTGCATCACCAACTTTTGCACATTGCTTAACCATATAAACTTGCATCTGCGTCACAAATCTCATAGGAAGTCCTTATTAATAGATTGGCTTGGATGATGAAATCCGATTTCTCTATTACCAATAAATCCATCTACAAACTGCCTTACAAGCGGATCAGGACTTTTAAACACTTGACTTGGTGGGCCAGCAGCAACAACATGTCCTTTCATTAAGATAAATACTTCATCTGCAATTTCATTCATCATCTCTACTTGGTGAGAGATAATGACACTGGTCATATTCAGGTGATCATGTAGACGTTTAATCAAACGCATGAGCATCACTCTTGTAATTGGATCTTGACCAGTAAAAGGCTCATCATAAAACATTAAACTTGGATCACAAATCACAGCTCGAGCTAATGCAACTCGTCTTGCCATCCCACCAGATAACATGCCAGGATACATATCGATCGCTCCTCGTAGTCCCACACATTCAAGCTTTAATTTCACCAAAGGAGATAGTATTTCCTCAGGCAAGTCATAGATTTCTCTCAATGGGTAAGCGACATTCTCAAAGATGGTTAAGCCATTAAAAAGTGCGTTTTGCTGTAATAAAACACCGATGCTTTTTCGGTAATCATATAATTTCTTTCCAGCAAGTAGGTCCACTCTATTCCCTAATACCTGTACCTTGCCATGTTGTGGACGATATTGACCGGTCATTAGCTTGAGTAAGGTACTTTTTCCAGTACCACTTGGCCCCATAATTGCAATAATTTTTCCTTTTGGAATTTTAATACAAATATTATTCAGAATTTTAGAATTTGAATGACTAAAACTCACATTTTGTAGGTGCGCCGCTAAACTTGACATTTTCTTAGGTTTTACCTTTGCATTAAAATTAGCTATCATAAGCTTTTCGAGCATATACTATTTGAGTGAGTTATGGCAAGTACAAAACTAAATTCTAAGACCCAAAATGGATCAAACATTTTAAATCATTTTTCCAAAAAAATTGCTGAACTAAGCAATCATCTCGATCATCATTTTGATGAAACACTCAGGTTAATCTGTGAATGTCAGGGGAAATTAGTTTTTTGTGGACTTGGAAAATCTGGCCATGTTGCTCGACTCATTTGCTCATCATTTCAAAGCATCGGTTGCCAAACTGTCTTCTTACATGGCTCTGAAGCAAATCATGGTGATATGGGCATTATTGATCCAGAAAAGGATCTGGTCATTTATTTTTCTTTCTCTGGTAAAAGTCCTGAGCTAGAGAACACCATAAGCACGATGAAACCTAAACACTCTATTCTCATTACTGGCAATACAACGACTACCTTTGCAAAGATGGTCTCAATCGCTTTGGATATCCATGTCAAAGATCAAGATGAAGCGTGGCCTATTCATAAAGCACCTTCAACTAGCATCATGGCCATGCTTGCAATTGCATATGCCCTAATGATGTGCGTTGCACACAATAAATCAATCACACTTCAAGATTTCTCTCGATTTCATCCAGGCGGCTATATTGGATTGATGCTTTCGAAAACTGTACTAGATATCCTACGACCAGTCGATCAATTACCTTTAGTGAAAGAACAATCATCATTAATTGATATTTTACCAACGATGACATCATACTTATGTGGTTGTGTCATTATCATAGATGAAGCGGATCGAATACAAGGTATTTTCACCGATGGTGATCTGAGAAGGGTGACGCAAAAGTCTCCCGAGCTTTCTATACCCATTCACTCTGTCATGACAAGAGATTTTACTGTATGCCCCCCAAATATGTTGGCTGCAAATGCACTGGATCTCATGGAACAAAAAAAAATCACCTCTTTGATTGTGATGGAGAACAATCAGTTTCGAGGTTTAGTCCATATCCATGATATTTTAAGATCATTTTCATGAAGTTAGCTTTACCATTACTTTTATTTCTTTCCTATTATCTACCATTTCACTCGATTTCAAGTCATTTACTTGCGCAGCCTAATACACTTTCAAACGCATTCCCAGCAAAGATCCAAGACGCAACGATCACCTTCTTTAACGATCGTCAAAATATCAAAATGTCGAGTCCTATTCTCACAGAGCGCGCAGATAAGCAATGGCAAATGAAAATGATTCAATTTGAGAAAAGTAATATCCAAGGTGAACATTGGTATTTAACTGGTCAAGAAGCAATTATCAATATTAAGAATAATAACAGCATGATCGTAGGCAAAGTGCGAGGCTCAAGTAACGTGGAAGAACTATCCTCATTAAAGTGCGAAACGTTGATATTGGATGATGTCAACAAAAAATATTATACCACAGGCTTTACTGAGGTCATTACATCTAATCAACAACTCACAGGTAATGGTATTGAATATGATGTGACCAAAAAACAAATTCGTGTTCCCAATAATGGAAAATTAGTCTATAATAAGCGCCATTAGGATTTGATATGCGATTTTTATTTTGTACTTTAGTTTTACTTTTCTCCATGACCGGTTGTAGCAACAACCCCAAAGACCCATTTGAGCCTTATAACCGCCAAATGTATACCATTAATGACTCGGTTGATAAGGTCGTTGTCAAACCTTTATCAGAACTATATGACCATATAGTGCCAGAAGAAATTGAAACTGTAATTAGAAACTTCTTTAGTAATCTTGGCGAGCCAATACGCTTTATTAATGACGTACTACAATTGAATTTCAAAGGTGCTATGGTCGATGTTCAGCGATTTGGAATGAATAGTACATTCGGATTATTTGGAGCTATGGATTTTGCCGATGGCTTAGCGAATCTCCCCAAAAGAACTCAAAGTTATGGTATGACTATTGCCTACTGGACAGGTAATCGATTAAATCAATTTCTTGTATTGCCTTTACTTGGACCATCTACTATTGGGAACTCTATTGGTCTAGGATTAACGGCCTATACGAACCATGCAATTGATCTTGATATTGAAAATTATTCGATCGCATTGAAAATATTACAAAAAAGATCTGATCTATTGAAGTTTGATTCACTGATAACTTTACAGGTCGATCCCTATATTGCGATGCGTGAAGCTTATATGACGAAAAACAACCAACTATATCAAAAAATCATCAGTGAATGATGAATGAGGTCGTTCTCTATCAACCTGAAATTCCACCAAACACAGGTAATATCATTAGATTATGTGCAAACACACAATCTAAATTATCGCTTATTAGGCCATTAGGTTTTGAGCTTGACAATAAACACATGAGAAGAGCTGGTTTAGATTACCATGATCAATCTATTGTGAACGTATTCGATAGCTTTGAATCTTGGTTTTCACAAAGACAATGTCCTTTTTACACTCTATCGACTCATGGAAAAAAATATTATCATCAGCAATCCTACAGTCATGAAAATATTATTATGTTTGGACCCGAAACGAGAGGTTTACCTGATCACATCCGCTTTCATCAGATGGCAACTTGTATCAAAATCCCTATGGCAAAAGCACAGCGTAGTCTGAATCTTTCAAACTCAGTCGCAATTTGTCTTTATGAGGTATTAAGACAACAAAGTTTTAACTTTGTATGATCGTAATAATATCTTCAACTGATATACCTTCATTCACTAACCGAGTCACAAGCTCTATGAATGGCGATTGACACTGATGGTGCTGGTTTAACCAATTGAGGTGTCTGAGTGCTTCTACGCCCTCAACAACCCCCTGGACCTGTTCAAGAGCATGGGCTTGATTCACCCCCTGTCCGAGTAAATCTCCAAATTTTCGATTCCTTGAAATAGGACTGAGTGTAGTTAACATGAGGTCTCCAATACCAGCAAATTGATACACTGTTTTTATATCACCTCGACAGTGAATGATGATATTAGAAAGATCTTCTAAGGCTTTTACAAGTACTGCATATCTAAAGTTTAATCCAAGTCCACGTTGATCCATCCACCCCACTAAGATTGCAATAATATTTTTGTATGCCCCACAGATCTCAACACCTATGGTATCTAAAGAACGATGAATTGTTAAATGGGAATGATTTAATAACGATCGAGCAGATTCAAAAAGCGCATCAGATGAGGTGGCCAAGTTTAAAGCGGTATTGACGCCAGATTCAACCTCAGATGCGAAGGATGGGCCGGACAAAATACCCAAGTCACCACTAAAACCATGATCTTTAAGCCATTCTTCGTAAAACATCGATCGGTTATCACACCATACAAACCCTTTTGAGGCGATAATCAAATATTGTAATGTGTGGCATGTTTTCAGGATCGATGTTGCTACCTCAGGAAATGCCTCTGAACTAGCAGCGTAAATAATGATAGCATCATCCTCACAATGACTCATTCTTTGAATTGGGTGAATAATCCCCGGCTCTGTTTGATTTGAGGCTCCCCGATTGATCAGATTGACAGAGGTGACTCGACTGAGGTGCATTGCTAATGCACTTCCCCAAATCCCTGCACCAACGACGCTTACCATACGTATTTTCTCAAATAGAATCTAATGATTTGATATAATACAGGTGAGACACTCACTAGCATAATGCCCATCATAATTAATGTTGTGTACTGCTCAAATGTAGGAATTTTTCCAATAAACAATCCCAAAGCACAAAATGAGACGGTCCAAATAAACGCACCTGAAATATTTGCGATTAAAAAAGACCAAAAGTGCATCGAAACCAGACCACAGACAAAAGGTAAAAATGTTCTTAAGACAGGAAGAAAACGTCCGATAATAATCGAGTTAATGCCGTGTTGATTGAAATAAGTTTTAGCTTTATGCAAATGGCCATCTAGCTGCCAACGTTGAATCATCGGCTCTAAATACTTGCCTAGATACAGACCTAAAAAATAATTAACCACATAGCCTATAATTGTCATTGAAAGAATCACCACTAACACATATTCTAAGTTCAATAAATCTTTAGAGACCATTAAACCAATTGCAAATATTAAACCGTCTCCAGGTAAAAACGGCACTAAAATACATGCTGACTCTAAAAAAACGACAAGTGCTATCAGCAAATAAATCCAATTACCAAGATATGGTAATAAAGTAAAAATGTACTGATCTAGGTGAAGAATATAATCCAAGCTACTGCTCTCCTTGATTTATATTTTGCCACATTTTCACTATTTGTTTCATTATTGGATTTGATTTTCTTCTTCGTTGGGCATGATCCCAAGCGACAATATCCATAGGTTGATGCTGCCATGAACACGCATAAACTGCTTTCGTCCTGAGTTGAGTCTCAGGATCAATTTGCCACTGCAAACATTGAGCACACACCCCCTTTAACATACATTGCATTGGTCCATAAGTCGCTGCAACAAACTGAGTCTGACTATTAAAATAGCCTTCTTTTCTCAGTCTTTGAACAAATTGAACTCGCTTAGGCTCTCCCAATACCCAGACATGAGTATACGCCCAATTAGGTATACTCTCATCGTTTTGACTCATTGAAATATCGGGCAAGTGAGCTTTTAAAATCGCCATACAACGATCATTTGTTTGAATATGAATTTGAGGTTTCAAATGAGCATCTTGAGAAAGTTTAAGCGCAAAACTTAAACCTGCATTCATGCCCTCTTCATCAATATCTAATAAGATAATTGCAGATGATCGAGGTACGCCTAAACGAACACCGGTTGGCCCCATACAACCAAAATCATCTAAATCTAAATGCTGCAATGTATAAATATAAATTTTTTCGTTGTCCGTATGATATGGATAAAGTGCAATTGGGTCCTGATTTTTACATTCAATACGAATAAATTGTCCTGCCTGCCATTTTCGAGCAATGAGTGGTGATTGAATGATCAGATGATTCCAACCATGGCGTTCATCTTTTGAAATCAATGTATGTTCAAAATCATCAAAAAGAACATGGGGATTCATCTTTGAATCTGAATGGGTCTCTTTCAGTAACTGGACAATCTGTGGATATGCATGACCAGCAGATGCAATGGCACGAACTACACTACCATGATAAGCTGGCTGTCCATCACCAATAAAACTCACTCGTTTATTCTCATATTGGTAACTAGTGATTGGTGCAATTGGTTGGTCTTTACAATGTACACCGACCTCGATATCTTCTAGCTGTTGGTTATTCCATCGAAAACCTTTATAGTAACGTCCCTCTTTTTCAATCAAACCACGATGCTCAAAACTAAAAGCAACATTAGGTGAAGCACCTGTTGCGACTAGGATTGCACCAGCTTCAAAAATATGTTCATGATCAGCCCCATCTCTCACTTTTAGTGACTGAACATGCTCATCTTCATCTAATACAACGTCTAATGGTGTTGTGTTTTCGTGATAAATAATCCCTTGTTTAAATGCCTCATCAATTTCTTCTGGATTGAGTCGATATGCTGGAGAGTTTTGTAATGAACGTCTATACAACACATGAACACCTCCCCATTGATGGAATAAATCTGAGAAATCTGGCACCTGTTGATGCTTCATAGCGTCTTCGCGTCTTTTAGAAATAATTCGGGCATGTTCTAAGAAGGTCATCAGTTGGGCCCATTGTCGATGAGATAAGGAGGATTTTAATACTTCAATTAAGCCTTTTTCTTCTAAGGTTTCATAGATTTTTTGACATCGTGCAACCTGTCTCACATAGTATGCCTGTACTTCTGTTGCCGTATCGATTGCAGTTAAACCACTGCCAATAACATATATTGGCAAACGCACTTCCAATTCAGACATATGACTGATAGCGCCTTGATGTAATGTCATTAGGAAGTCATTTGCTTGACGCATGCCAGGCGACATACTATTGGGAATGTCGATCGCATTTGGCAACCCTGCGCCGACAGCAATTGTAAAATGTGAAAAACCCCATTGCCATGCCTGATCAAAATCAATATTACCGCCAAAACGCGCTCCTCCAAACATTGGAATCTGTCTTCGCATTAACATGAGTTGAATGAGCTTCAAATAATTCTTATCCCACCTTGCAGTGATACCATATTCACTGACCCCACCAAACCCACGGAAAGGACGCTCTTCTCCATCTTCATAAATATCTGAGTAATGCTTAATTGGTTGATTGACCCAATCGGAGGGTAATGGTTTTAATGTCATACCATCCATACCAACGACTTGTAGCCCTTCCATACTCAAATGGTGCAATAAACTAAATCCTGCAGGACCAAGCCCCATGACAAGCACACTCTCTTTAGAAGCTGGCTTAATTGCCCACTGTGTTGGGCGTAAAGGGTTCCATCTAGCTAATAAATCATATATTTCAACACCCCATGGCAATGATAAAGTTTGATTTAATATATGAGTCTCAATTTGAGGGACATCCACAGGGGTTTGTTTTTGATAGATACAGGCTTTTAAACATTCGTTACATATTCGATGGCCTGTTGCCGGGACCATTGGATTATCACACATAATCACAGCAAAAGCGGCTAATGGATGACCAATGTGTTGGAGCCAATTCATTTCTGATATTTTTTCATCCAAAGGACATCCTGTTAAATACACATCGTGAGCATCTAATTTAATAGCTGGCTCACCTTTTTTTACAGGAAAACCCTTACGACAAAAATCCGTCTCGGAACTGTGACAGTAGATACAATAGTTTGTTTCATGGAAAATCTGACGGTCATTAATCTGAGATAAAGTATGTGAAAAACCATCTCGACCAACTTTGCTTTTTCCATGTAAATAATGTTGTTCATCTCTTTCAAATGCGACAAGCTCTGAGTCTACTCTTCTTTTTGGCTGATTGAGCGATTGCCACGAATATTGATGATAATGTGCGTATAATAAAACAGCTAAAATATGTTCTTCTTCATCAGGATGATCATAAATATATTGAGCAAACTCTAATTCAGCACTTAAATTATCTTTTAAAAAAGGTTGTAAATAATCTTGAGATGGTTTTTGGATGGATGGCTGATCTCCCATTTTTCTTATTCGATGCCGGAGTTTTTTTTGTACCCATTCATAGATTAAAGATAAATGTTGATACTCTTCAGTTTTTTGTCTTAAATGAGCATAATCAGATTCGAGGTCGAAAATATGAATTAAAAATCTTTCAAGATAAAGACTAATATCGATTAAACGCTGTGAGCTTAATTCAATTTTATGCTCTCTAAGCGATACTAACCCATCGTAGCACTCTTGGTCAGTGTCTTTTAAAAAAAGTAAAAACTGTTGATCTAGTCCGTTGATCCAATTCGCATCAAAACTATGATGGTAATCATCTAAAAAATAACCTTTTTTTAACTCAATCTTACATTTTTGCATTGTATAATCTATCATTTTGATTTAATATCAACATTTTAGAGGTCCCATGAGTATTTTCAAACGCATGCAAAAGTCTTTCGTCAGCAAAATTGACGACTTTATGCAACAGTATGATAAAAAACACCCTAAATCTAGCTCCCAACGTAAAGAAATTCAAAAACACGATAACATATTCAAATCAAGAGATCACAAGAAAGGCAAGCAGAAAAAATCTTCCTCAATCAGTTGGCCTGAAGATTAACTAGATTGCCCTAATATTGACTCTAATTCTTCTCTATCGTGCAGCTCTACGATAATATCACAACCACCAATTAACTCTCCATCAATGTATAGTTGAGGGAAAGTTGGCCATTGACTAAATATTTTCAATCCTTGACGTAATTGGTCATCCACAAGAATATTATAACTTTTAAACGTAACATCATATTGTTGTAAAATATCGACAACCTTTGCGGAAAAACCACACATTGGCATATTAGGTTCGCCTTTCATGTACAGGATAATTCGATCCGAAGCTAATTGTTCTTCAATTTTTTTGTTGATTTCAGTCATCTTTCACCTTTGTTGTTAGACTTAGTGCATGAATCATAGATTGCATTTTATCACCTAATGCATTGTAGACCATTCGGTGTTGTTTAAGCATTGATATGCCATTGAATCCATCATAGACCACACTTGCGTGAAAGTGTGCCCCATCATCCCCAGATACTTCAGCAGAAGATCCGATGAGATTACTTTCAATCCAATATTTTATTTCATCTTTTGTTACCATAAACCTATTTTAACATAGACAGATAATGATTTCATATTATTATCCTCTAAGACTGTAAATAAATGACTTTTTATAATAATATATCACATATGACATTTGTAGTAACAGAACCTTGTATTAAATGTAAGTATACTGATTGTGTCGAAGTATGCCCAGTGGATTGTTTCCGAGAAGGAAAAAACTTTCTTGTGATTGACCCAGATGAATGTATTGATTGTAATTTATGTGTTCCAAGCTGTCCTGTAGAAGCAATCTATCCTGAGGATGAGGTCCCTGAAAAATTTGAATCATATATTGAATTAAACGCAACTCTTGCAAAGGAGTGGCCTGTCATTGACCACAAAAAAGATCCACCAGAAGACGCTGATGAGTGGACTGAGGTCGCTAGAAAAAGAAAATTACTTGATCTAGATTCTCCAAATTAAAGTGCTTTATTTCTCAATGAGAACCGTGTACGATACGCGTATGCGCCCGTAGCTCAGCTGGATAGAGTCCCTGGCTTCGAACCAGGTGGTCGGGAGTTCGAGTCTCTCCGGGCGTGATTTTTTATTGTCTGCGACTCCATATGTCTAGAAAATGGTAAAAAGCCCTTAATCCCATCGCCTCGCCACCCTTTGGTCGACCTGGCAGTGAATTTGGATTAAAACCCAGGATATCACAATGAATCCAGGATGTTTTCGGACTCACAAACTCATTTAAAAACATCGCTGCCGTCGCTGTACCACAATCAACCACTAACTTTGGTATATTGACTAAATCTGCTATATCACTTTCAAATAACTGACTATATTGCTTGATTAAGGGCATACTCCAGACAGGATCATGATAGGTCTTCCCTACCATTTGAAGCTCCTGAGTCATCTCTACATCATGACTAAAACATGACACCACACTACCTAAGGCCCGGTTGCCTGTGAGTGTAGCAAAATCAATAATTAAATCAGGATCAGATTCACAAGCAGCAGAAAGAACATCAGCTAAAATCAGCCGTCCCTCTGCATCAGTATTACCAATTTCAACAGTCTTTCCATTCCTGGAAGTGAAAATATCACCTGGTCGATAGCTATTGGCTGACAAATTATTGTCAACGATTGGAATCATCAACTTCAAATAAATGGGTAATTGTAGTCCCATAATGAGATTTGCAAGACCAATCACATTAGCAGCACCAGCCATATCTTTTTTCATTTGGCGCATACCAACAGCTGACTTTAAATCTAAACCACCGGTATCAAAACAGACTCCTTTTCCAATCAAAACAAGGGATTTATGCGATTCATCCCCCCATGTTAGGTTGACAACTCTTGGTTTTCGGTCACTCGCACGGCCAACAGCATGAACAAGAGGATACCCTTTTTCAATCAACTCCTCGCCTTTAAACACTTCCATTTGAGCATCAAACGTTTTTGCCAACTGTTTAATATTTAATTCAAGATCTTTAGGACCACAATCTTCAGCAGGGGTATTGATCATATCTCTGACCCAATTGATTGACTGAACCATCCTGTGAAGCAAGTTACTATCAAGGTCAACATGATCCTCGAGTAATACTTTTTTTGGAATTTGTGTTTTGTATCGATCAAATCGGTATAAGCCCAAATACCATGCCAAATGAAATAGTAATAGTGTCTTTTTATCTAAAAATGTGGCATCAAACTGGTATAGCCCTTCAGGCAATTGATGTGTCAAACTAGCGACTGTCCAAAAAGGGTCTGATTTGATTTTCAAACCCACGAGGACCTTTGAGATACAGCCTTTATTGTTTAACAAACAAATGACTTGTCCATGTTTTCCAAAAAAGCCTTTCTCTTTTATTTGATTTTCTTCAAGATGACCGCTGACAAAATCTGAGTAATTGTCTGGGTTCACAAAATAAATGGTGATCATACTACAGCCTCAAACTAGTAATTGCTCTGGATTAACATATTCATACCCTAATGCCTTTGCAACCCCTGGATGAGTGATTTCACCTCGACATACATTTAATCCCATCAGTAAATGCGGATCATTCGCTAATGCATGGTGCGTGCCTTGATTAGCAATTTTCAAAATATATGGTAGGGTCACATTGTTTAGGGCATAGGTAGATGTATGTGGCACTGCTCCAGGCATATTTGCGACACAATAATGCACAATATCATCAATAACGTATGTTGGCTGAGTGTGTGTCGTTGGCTTGGAGGTTTCAAAGCAACCGCCTTGATCAATTGCAACATCAACTAACACACTGCCTTTTTTCATCTTACTTAAATCATCTCGGGTCACCAGCTTCGGAGCTGAATCACCTGGGACTAGGACAGCACCGACCACCAGATCAGCATTTGCAAGCAAACGATCTTTGTTCGCATTATTTGCAAAGATGGTATTGATACGATCATTAAATACATCACTGAGTTCTGCTAGACGATCTATATTTTTATCTACAATTGTGACATTCGCACCTTTACCCATAGCCATAATGGCTGCATGACGACCTACGACACCACCGCCAAAAATGAGCACATTACCCTTAGCAACGCCAGGCACACCTCCGAGCAAGACCCCTCTTCCACCTTGAGGCTTTTCTAAGTAATGGGCACCTGCTTGAATTGAAAATCGTCCTGCAACTTGGCTCATGGGAGATAATAACGGCAACCTACCAACGGAGTCAGTCACAGTTTCGTAAGCAATGGCTAAACATTGTGATGCCATTAATAGCTCAGCCTGCTGTTTATCAGCAGCTAAATGTAAAAAAGTAAAGAGTGTGTGACGTTTTGTCAACATTTTACATTCTTTTGGCTGAGGTTCTTTAACCTTAATAATGAGTTCTGCGTGATCAAAAACATCTTTTGCATGAGGCAATACTTTAGCGCCCGAAGATTGATAATCTTTATCATTAAACCCAATACCTGAACCACATTGAGTTTCAACCACCACATAGTGACCATGATCCACTAGCTCTCTTACAGCATCAGGAGTCAACCCAACTCTATACTCATCGGATTTTATCTCCTTTGGTACACCTATCTTCATCTAACTTCCCTTATAAATTATAACAATATAATAATATGATAGTTTTATTATATCGAGATTTAATAGGGATACAAGTTTTTACATGGATGAAGGATGATATTGTCATGATACAAATATGCTATGACCTAATTTTTCAAGTCATTCATTCCTTGTTCAGATCGTTCACTTTGTGTTCCCATCGAACTATTCATGGCTTTACCAGCAGAGGTTTGATCCACACCTTGTGCTTGCTGGAATGAACCTTGTGATCCTGTATAGCCCATCATACCAAACAATCGATTACTTAGCCCTGAAAGAACTTGTACTGAATTCGCTAAGCCACCAATCAGTTCACCCACAAACTGTTGCTTGGTTTCATTTAATCCACCCATCACCTCTTGTGGAGACTCTTGAGCACGGGGATCTATCCACCTTATTGCTTGATAAGGGATCATAAAAGTCGTACTTAAACACTGATAAACTACAGATGCTGCAATATAGGCATAAAACAACATCATCAATCCAATTGTTATTAATTGGGTCACTGAAAGTGTGATCGTAGGCACTGTGCCCGTAGATCCATTAGCATAAGATTGGAATGCCTGAGCAATCTCTGAGGTATATGATGAATTGTTAGTAATAAAACCAATGGCATCTGTGATCACTGGGAAAAAAGCGATATTTAATAAAAATAGCGAGATAGATGCCAAAATAATCCCAAGCACAAATCCAAGTAAAATCAAAATAGGACGTGTAAATAGAATGACCAATAGTGAGATATATTGTTCTGAACGCCCAAAATATTCACTCCCCTCAGAATACACAAGCCCTAATGCAACAATTGGGGCAATGACCATTGCTTCAACAACCAATAAAAACCACCCACAAACGGTTAAAAGATATATCAAATAAGGTACCATTGACACATAAATTCCAAGATACCCTCCCAATAAATATAATGGAATAACAAGATATATCTGTGTTTCAAACCATTTAAAAGCTGTCATTAACATCTTTGTTAAGAAAATCGGGAGAATCATCAGTACGACAGCAATAGACGTACTGACAAAATAAAAGATGACTTGAACAATCAGAATGAGTTGCATGACCAATTGACCAATTGCAAAAACGATTGCAAAAATTATGAACCCAACTAATGGAATTCCTAAACATTCTGGCGCCACTTCAAAAGAGACTTCCCATCCTATCTGCCAAACAATAGCCAATAGATTTGAGATCATTGAAGCAACAATTTGAGTCACACTGAGTGAGGTCGTGATCACAACCCACTCTAAAATGACATTATTTGCGTAATCTAAAGCTGTATTTACCATATCGCCAGTATAAGTTGTTGCCAATTGAATGATAGTGAGCCCCATCACTTGCATACGATGGATAGGATCTAAAATCAGCTGGATATTATCTCCACCAAATAGACCTAGAATGAGCGCATTATGCATTCCAGAAACGTAGGTCTGAATTTCAGAACTATAACTATCACTGAAAGCCACTGGTCCAATTCCTGAATAATATCCAGATGCAATAAACTCCCATATAGAGTTATACACTCCTTGAGAAATACTGTAGCCTTGCGCGATATATCCCATAGGTAAATACATCAATACATTTGTATCATTGGAGAAACTGATTGTAGGTGTGGGAAGCTTTAAGTCACTTGATGAAAAATCAGGAAAATACCCACTCAATGGACCATATTCAGAACAGCTGTGACCGGCAACCGTATCCGCACCAAATAAACATGCAAAAACAGCCCAACCGATGGTTGGTGAGTCCGTCACAGTATCTGCATTATTGGTTTCGTTACTTGTAATGCTTGCAACTAGATCATTATTCCAATCCTGAAGAATCAGATCTAACACACCTCCAACATACGTGCTTGGAGTAAAGCTATTACCTAACGATGGTATGATATAGTAAGAAATATTTTTCATCTCCTCGAGCGTGGTATTCATTAAATTTGTTGTCGAGGAAATTGTTTCAGACATTGCATTACTAGATGTCCCTGGAACAGAAATATAATTAATTAATGAACCATATGAAACACTCGCTGTAATCCAGCCTCCAGCAACAAATCCAAGGGTCCCACCGCCAGTTTCGCTTGGTGTATCTGAAATTGATTGATTGGACAATGTACCGATATAGGCATTAATGGCAGAGGTCACATTAGTATAAAAAGCACATTGGGTTGTACCATTGACGACATTTTCTGCCAATGTATCCACGTCTCCTGTACCAGGATAGTAACAAGGAGCTGGGCATGTTAACCCAGAATCGTTTGAACTACAATCATCTGATGGATCATAATAGGTTTCATAAATAGTTGTATATTCAGGAGCCCCTGAACATGACTCAGTTAATGATGAAGGCGATTTAGGCCCAAGCGCAGTAAATAAAGTTTTAAATGCATCCCATTGTGCCGATTGAAATGAAGTATTGCCATTTGTAGACATTGTAAATGTTCCACACTGAGGAGCAACAGCACTGGCTGATTGATCTTGCGATTGAAGGGGTAATCCAGAAGTATTAATCGTTAAACTATAGTTTGAATCATCAACAATAATATAATCGTTTCGACAAGGTTGACTACACACACTCTCTTGGACTGTTCCCCCATATACAGCCATACAACTATTATATTCCTGCTCGACAGCTGCAACATAATAATCTAGACAAGCTTGTGCTTTTAAAATATTCTCTGCGAGCGTTATTGCAGCTGGTCGATAAGTATTTTCATATTTTATACACTGGCTACTCTGGCTATCTCCATTATTTGGATCACAATCAGCTTGAGCTTGCTGTGTAGAGGTTGTTTGTGATTCTGGTAATAACTTGACGTATGGCATAATTGAAGTTGCTTGAACAGTGACATTAATAATTTCTGCCCAAGCAGCATCTGCAAAATACGCGCCTTGAGTGACAACCCACATAGTAAAGATCTGGATGAAATTATAACCGTTATAATGTGGATATAAAAAGGTGGCGCCCATCACTGTTCTCAAAATTTGCAATGCGGGTGATTGTTGTTTTTTACCCATAAACTCGCCTTGAGAAGCAGATGCTGTCACACTAATGAAAATATTATATGCAATCATTAAACCTAAGGCACACATGACACCCTGATTAAAGACACTAAAGAAGTAAGTCATAATTGTTGTATTAATTGACGGAGACAAAACACTCGGGACTTCACCAAATATGTTACCTAAATAGACAATTGATGCGTCTTGTGTTGAATCTACAGCATTTGTCATCACTAACGGACTATACGTGGTGCCTGGATCAGTAAACATAGCACTTGTCCAGTCATACACTGCTGTTTTAGTGCTTGATGATGGTGCTGCCCTAAATTGTTGGATTGTTTCGAGTGGATCTACTGACGTTTGAGCATACGATGTTGAAAAAAAAAGCTGAGAGAAAAAAATTAAGAATAAAACCTTAATCCCTCTACATATACATTTTTTATTCACCGCCCCCACCACCAGTTCCAGCACCACTTCCAGTACCACCTTCAGCACCGCCATCGGCAGAACCAGAAACGCCAGCACTCTCTTTTTCACCTTTAACCATAGAAGCAGCTTGAATACCTCCAACGCTGACTTGTCTCCCAGCACCTGCGGCACTTTGCCCAGCGCCTTGTGTACCTTTTTCTGCAGCTGCACCAACTTGTTGTTTCACTTCTGCAACCATCTGCGATACTGATGACTGTTCCATCTGACCACCAATCCATCTCATCAACTTATCTGGAATAGTGTATATTTGACCAAATATATTTGTAGTCACAGTCACTGCCATGTATGCGTATAAAAATGTTACTCCTGTCCCACTGATTAAAGGAATGACTGATCCTGCATTATAATCAGAGCTTGTTGAGGACATCGTTGCAAAGAAAGAGAAAAAATCGCCTATGAGTGATGTAAAGACGTAATTAAGCAATGAAAACGCGGGCAATAATAACTGGATTGAAAATATCAATCCAAACACCATTCCAGATGGTCTGAGAAAAATTGATAAGAATAACAACACTGAGGCTTCTGCTTTTCCTAATATATCGTGACCTTCAGGATGTGCGATAGCCATTGCAACAAGTGGCGCAGCAATCATCGCCTCGATGACTAGAATAAAATAACCAATCCCCGCGAAAACATATGTGATACTGGGAATATTGGCAAGGTAAACACCTAAATAAAAACCGAGCATTATTGCCAATCCAGCAAAAGAACTTGCTATTCCCTGCCATAAGTTTAGTTTCGTATTATCAATCTGATAATAAATCTGCGATATACTTTGATAAGTACTATTAAATAATTGACCAATACCTGATACGACGACACCAACACCTGGTGCCTCTGCTGAAACAAGGATTGCTGCAGATACAATGATAGAAATACTAGATGCAACAGCAATCGCAACACCAGCATATAGAGTAGCCAAATTAGTGACAGCATCAATCATATCAGGAATCAATTCATTAAAGTAATCAAATCCATAGCGTAATAAATTTAAGCCCATATAACGCATTTGAGCCATAGGATCATATGCTTGACCTGTAATAGAGGCGTTCAACATACCAAACATACCATGTGGCATATCTATTAAGCCTGCAGTACAAGCATTAACATAACATTGCGCAGCTGTCTTACCACTACAGGCATTATTCCAAGCACCCGTATTAACCTGATCTTTTACATCCCAGAAATACTGCCCTACTGCTGATGCAGATGGAGAAAAATAATTTAAACCCATAATCTCAGACATTGTCTTATTGATAGTGACATATAAGTTATCTTGAGGGATTGCTACAGAGTAAATCTGTTGATAGTCCTGCACGCCCTGTAATCCAGCAGCCCAAATTGAAATCTCCTCTAAATCCCAACTACTATAAAGACTTGAATCAGAGTCAAAAGTTAACCAATACGAGTATAAATTCTGCAACGCAGTGGCTGTTGATAATCCCTGGTTTTCCATCGCTGTTTCTGACGGGCAAATATTACCAGAGCTTGTGGTCACTGATGAAGCTTCCTCTTCTTGTGAGTAAAGAGATCCTCTAGCATAACAATTCTCTTGGCTGCATATAGAGTTTGGCGATGTTGATTGAGAAGTATTGCCTGTAAAATATAATGGCATAGATGATGAAAAGCAAGTGCCTTGATTAGCATAGCTACATGATGATGTCGATGATCCAGTACATTGCGTAGTGCCACATTTGTAAAAATTATATGTTTGAATGACTACATTTGAAGAGATAGTGCTTTGACCAGGATATTTAAAACCATACGCTGGTGCTGATGTTGACGTTGCTCCAGCAGGGATGATGTTATTGGTAAACAGCATATTATTAGTCAAAGTGGCATTTGTACCACCTGAAGGAGGAATCGTCTGTGTTTGGTTTGCATACATGCTGGTATAATACATCCCAGCAAGAAGCCATCCAGAGTTTTCTGCATCAGTAATCATCTGATCAAAGCTTGATGTCGATGAGGCGGAAGAGTCACTTTGAGTGACATACTCCTCATTGTAAGGACTCAACTCAGTCACATAGCTTTCTGCTGCATCTGACATCCAGGCTGTTTGTTGACAATTTAGGGTGTCAGATGCAGCAGCAGGCACACTTGACTGTCCTTGACAAGCAATTGACTCAGACGTGTAAGTAGGATTTGCTTTCTGTGCGGTCATTGCAGAACTAAAGTTTGCAGCAACACTACTTTGTAAACTCAAAATCACAGACTGTAAAGCAGTATAGGCCGCAGAACACGCACTACTCGTACTAAAACCTGAATTCAGTGAAGAACATTGCTTGCCTGCTTGAGCAGAAACGACTCTTCCAGTGTCATCAGAATATCCATAATCAAAGGGGGCATAATATGCACCGCAAATACTCAAATTAGAACTGTTATCCTTTTTCCCAAAACAAACACCATTGAAATTTGACGGAACTGTTGTACCATCGGGACATTGATTATTATTCCAACAACAATCTTTATCAAATGAATAGCCATAATTTGTTGACACTGGAGTACTTGATGAAGTTAAAAGATCATACTGATACATCGCCGTTGTACAAATGAGTGCTGCTGTAATTTGATCAATTGTCAATACTTGTAATTTATTTGTATTAACTGCCTTAGTGTTACCAGATGGATAGATCACTGAATCTAGTGCTACCTCCATATTTGTTGGCGAAGAGGCATTCGAAACGTTTGAGTATGTCCCTCCTTGACTCTGATAGGTTTTTAAAGCAGCAGTCCATATTTGATCAGCAAGACCAATCCCTTGTAAAACAATCCACATTGCAATCAGCTGAATAGCTGAGTAGCCAGTAGAAGTTGGTACTAAAAAGGCGCTTCCTAGACAAGTTCTCAAAATAACAAAAGGACTGATTTTCTTTCCCATTTGTGCACCTTGCTGAGCAGTCTGTAACACTGAAATCACAACCGTCCACATAATAATAAAACCGACTAAAGTCAGAGCCCCCATATTGAGCACTGTCATCACCTCTTGCATCAGTGGCATCGGCGCCCCTGTACACAAAAGACCTGTACCACCACCGGTTGATGAAGACATATTACCAAACAGCATGGATAGAATATAATACGATGAGTCGTTTTGACTGATTGGGAAGAAAAATTGAACGCTAGTACATGATTGAGGGGTATTATTTGTCGCCGCTAGAGCGAGGCTGGGAAGTAAGATTAATAATCTAAAAATGTACATGCCCATTCCTTGAGTGTAATTCCGAGTTTCTTCATGCGAATTTGGGTATACCAAAAATGAGCTCTAAATGCATGTGCAAAAAAAATACTTGCAACCATCATCCCCATAATAACGCCATGGTATTTTCCGGTGTTGATGAATGATAAGGCGTACAAGGAGCCAATCACCCCACAGCAGCTATAAATGACAGCGGCTCTGAAGTACTCTCGGGCTCTAAAACCTAATTTTTTTTGGTCTAACCCCAGACGAACAACGGCTTCTTCAAATGTTTCAGAATAATCATTAGTCGCTGGCGTAGATAATCGCTTAAACAGCGAGGGAATTAATTTAAAGTTTTCACCAATATACTTGAGACCCATCCATTGACTGATGTTAAAATGTCTTTTAAAAGTGCCTCTGATAAACCCCGCCATAGAATTAAATTATAAAGATTTAATACAAAGATTACAATTAATATAAGCCATTCTCAGATTTTTATTATTCACCTTCGCTTTCTTCTGCTTTATCCTGTCTTCCAAGCTGTGGTTGTGAAGTTTGGAAATCTCCAATATTGCCAGCTGTTTGTGCAGCTGAACCAGCAGTTTCTCGACCGGCTCCTGCGATATCTGCTCGAGCTTGTTTTGCAAGCTCCTCTAGTCCTGAATTTTCTGGTTGGCCACCCACATACTGAATACAGCGATCAACCAACCTGAACATAATGGAATAACTATTACCCAAAATTGTTGCAATAATATATGCATAGAAAATAGTAAATAACCCTGTTGAAATTAATAAAGTTGAAGAATAACTGGAACTACTCATACTCATAAATGAAGTAGCAAAGACTGTAATAAATGCAACCATGCTTTGATTCAATAAATCAAGCATTACACCAGACAACAACACTCCTCCTAACAAACCACCGAGCAAGATTGCCGGAGTCACAAAAGCTTTCAAAAATAATACAATCGATGACTCTGCATTGCCAAGTAAATTATGACCTTTAGTTGTTGTTATTGCTAATGCGACAAGAGGCATTGCAATCATCCCCTCAATGACGCTTAGAAACCAACTGATCACACCTAAAAAATAATATAAGGTCGGTATTGCTGCAACATACACCCCGATCAAGAATCCCATCGTTGCAATAATGGATGCAAATGTTGAAGCTAACCCTTGATATAGTGACACATACACATAATCAAGCGATTGGAAGAAAGTGACTATTTTCAACCCAGAGTTAACAATATCATTCACCCCTTGAATATATGGTCCTATGGGCACAAATTGCATAATAAAACCCATAGGAATATAAAAAGGCAAATAGAGTTCTACAAATATCAACATCTGACCAAGGTAACTTAATGCCAATGTTGTATTCAGATCAACAACATCTGTAATCGTTTGGGTAATATTATCAAGTGCATGTCTTAATAACTGCATCCCCATATATTGAGTAGAAGAAATAGGATTGACAGGCTGTTGATTATAAGTAGACACAATCATACCTATGAATCCAGCACCACTTGTAAGGATCGAATCAGGATTGTTAATTAAAGCACAAAAACAGCCAGCAGGATTCGACATACTGCCACAATTATCACCTAAGATGGGCTGTAAATTACCGTTATAGGTGACACTGCTATAACTTTGGGACGAATCGTTGGAGAAGTACTTAAAGCCAGTAATATCTTCGAGCACCCTATTCAGCAAAACATAAAAGTTCTGTTGATACACTCCAATCTCAACATCACCAAACCCCATACCAACACCATTCAATGATGACTTGATACCTAAATTCAGGTCAACAAACCCGCCGTTACTTGCATCATTTTTCAGCCATACGTTATACAACACACTAATTGCTTGATCTAAGTATGGATTATTATTATCACTACCACAGCTAGGGGTACCTGGAGCAACATCGGCATATTGATTGGCAATGTAGTTGGCTGCATCGACTAAATAAATATTATCCGTAATCACTTGCCAAGTATAATTACTACCAGATTTTATTTGAGCAATATATTGATAAATTGTAATAGGGCTAGTGACCGGAGTTTGGTTTGCTGAGTAGTTTGGTATAAAGGATGTGACTGTAAACATACTATTCTCTAAACTTGATTGAGTGATTTGAGAAGATGTTGTCGATGAAGATGACGTTAAATCACCTATCATACCTAAAAAGTAAGCGCCAGCAGATAACCAACCTTGTTGTTGACTATTAGTTTCGTAAGTACTTTCAGATGACGTACTATAATCGTCAGTACCCGTGGTGGTGATGGTCGCCAAGGGCTTGAGTATGTTGTAATAATCATATGTTAGTTGACCAAGCTGTTGCCCAATATTACAATTATCGGCACCCCCTGGAGGACAATTCAATATTTGAACATAGCCTGAATTTTTCATGTTATTGAGTGCATTAGTGAACATGGGTTTTACGACATTAAAATACATCCCATATAAAACACTAGAAGAAAAGTCATAAGTTAAATTTTGTTGATTATTTTCACACTGCTTAGAGCATTGTTGATAGTCCTGCCCCTGTGGACACTGAGAGTAACAGGCTGAATTATCAGGGGGAACTATGATGCCACAATCCGCAGTCAAAAGGTTCCCATTTTCATCGACAGTACGTGCACCAGCACCACATGCTGAACCATCCGAATTACAATGCCATTCATATGAATATTCAGCAACTGTAGGATTGGTCAAATACTCGTTGTAATACTCAGCATACGCACAGACCGTCATTGCAAATATATTTGCAACGGTTGCATATGGATTATCAGCAGCATAGTCAACACCCAAACTTTTTGAATAAAGCAACGGTACCTGCATCAAACCTGCAGTATCTGTATTGGAGGTTGTGGTAATTGAACCAGATGACGGCATCTCTTTAATCACATTGACCCAAATATTGTCTGCTAAGGCGACCCCCATATACACGACTTGCATGAAAATCACTTGGATAAACGAATAACCATTGTAAGACGGGAATAAAATACCATTACCAATCACCACACGACTAATTGTCATGACATCATATTGGTTTGCTAATGGCTGCTCTGATGCAATGTCATTAATGATATTTAATGTGAGATTATAAAAAATCAGTCCGCATGATAGCGTTAAAAAAGCATAGTTATAAACTGTAAATATTTGCTCCATCAACGGTGATGTGATTGCTGAGGGAATAGATGTTGGAAAGATATTACCAACCTGTCCAAAAATCATGGTTAAAAAGTAATAAGAGAGATCTTGATCAGGATGAGGCGGCGTTAGAACTGTAGTATAATCGACAGCAAATGCTGGCGCAAAAAACGACAATAAAACAATCAACACCCGACACATAATGCTAGTATGCCGGTAGCACGATTTAAATGCTAGCTAATTATTTTACGTGTTGTACCACACATTGAAGCTTAACACAGCAAATTTCTCAATTGGAACACTGTAGGACACCATGGAGTGGCCAGTTAAAGAACTGTTATAAGGCCCTGTCCATGTCGGTTTTTGTGAGTGTAAGGTCCTGGACCACCAATCCCATTTTTCATCTGTATAATCATAACCAAAACTAGAAGAAACATCACCAATGTCAGAGGCCGCTAAAATATTATCCATACTTCTCCACACATAAGGTGCATACAGTGCTTTTTTAGACTTGGATTGATTAGACTTCCACTGATCCGCGCCCCACCAATCCTCTAATCCATCTTGCTTAAAGAAACTAGGCGAAAAACTTAATGTTGCACTCCAAATACGATTATCGTAGGCAACAATACTTGATAAATAGGTATAGATTTGAGCTTCTGAAAGGTCTTTTTCATGAATTTTTTCAATGATGTGCTGCGCAACCTTATTCGCATAATCAGTCAACATCTCATATCGAGAACTAAAGCCTTGAGCAAATGCAGCTACTGTAAAAATCAAAATCAAACAACATGTTCTGATCATTAATCAAAACCTTTTTTAATGATATCTAGGGTTCTTTGAGAGATAAGGCCCTCATCAAATCGTTTTTGAGCATCATGAAGCATGGATTGTTTTTTTCTAAGCACAATATCACGAGCTGAATCAGCAACACGATCAATGTCTTTACTTAACAATTCATCTCTCACCTCTTGATCAAAAACGAGAAACTCCCTTAATGCAACTCGCCGACCATCCACTGTGGGCACTAATTTTTGCCATATAATCATTCTTGCGGTCTCAAGAATATCAATACTCTTTGCATAACGTTCTTCTTGAGGAAAACTACCAACCAAACGTCGAACAGTTTCACCCACCCCATTACTATGTACCGTAGTATAAACAGGATGCCCTGTAAGCGCAGCTTCAATGACAGCATTAATCGTTTCACTATCACGACTCTCCCCAACGAGTATCAACCTGGGCTTGCGACGTAAAGCATTTCTCACACCATCTGCAAAAGAGGGAATATGTCGCGGTATTTCTGATTGACTGACGATTGCAGAAACTTTTTTCATATTATCGTAAACAAACTCTATCGGTGCCTCATAGGTTAACACCTTACGATCACAATCAGGTTCCTCAACAATATCTCTAATAATTGAAGCAAGCAGTGTACTTTTACCTGATCCCGTTGTACCACAAACGTAAATGACCCCATCACTTGGCTTAATTGCATGCAACATGGTATCTGGTAGTTCCATCGTGCTCAATAATGGCGGATCAATCGGAATACTTCTTAGTGTAATCTGAATGCCATCATGGCCTTGCACTAGACAAGCTGTACCATTCACCCTAAACCGATAACGCATATATCGATTTGGCCTAAACTCATAATACGTATCAATATCAATACCACTCAATAATTGAGTGGTACCATTTGCACCGTAAATGGCATTTAACAGCTGGCCTACCTCACTATTTGTAAGGGGTCTTTGAGTAATCTTATGTAACCGCCCATATACCTCTGCGTAAATAGGCTCACCAGTTTGAATCGTAATATCCGAGGCCTTGTAATCACAGCATTTTGAGAGAATTTGATCAAGCTCCTCGGCTGTTTGAATTCTTGGGGGCTCATTAGGAATTAAAAAATTATTTACGTCTTCACTCATTATTTAGATGCCATATTCTCTGGTGGGCTCACACGCTCTTTAGGAGTGCCATTATCAACAACAACAGGCTCCCAATACTTGTCAGATTTGAGATCTGAATTTGCTGTAATTCTTACAATTTGGTCATTCAATCGGATCTTCTTATTATTCCCTGTTAAACCAAGATTAGCTTTACCCACTTGTGGCGCAGAAATCATATTTTGAGACAATAGTTCGTAGTATAAATTAATGCCTGTAAAATCGACTTCAAGATGCGCTAATCTTTTCTTGATGAGGTCATAAGCTTGGTGTTTTCCTTGTGCCCAACCTTTGGTAGTATACAAAACCCATACTTTATATTCTTGTTCATTTGAGGGTCTCAAATGCTCCACTGGTAAGTTAGGGTAGTTGATTTTCATCACCAAGTAATCTCGCCAAGTTGGAGCAACACTCACAAACCTTGCTGGAGTGACAATTTCGATAATTCTGTCTGAAAGCCTCAGTGTATTCGGGCTGTCCAAGGAAAGATTTTTTCCACCCTGACGAATCACTGGAGGCAACATGTTATCATTTAAGATCAGTCTTCTAAAATCAAAAATGGCATCTAACTTCGTTGCGCCAGTTTCAAGAATATAATTATAGCGTGTGGCATAATAAGATAATGCAGATTGAGCACCATAAGAGAGCGCCTCCTCAATCATTGCTTGGTTACGGACTATCCCATCACCATCACTTTTGTTAGTTGTTTTTGTTGAACTACAACCAACAAAACAGAACAAACAAGTTAAACAAACGAGCCACTTCATTAGCGATTATACCGTAGTTCAATCAACTTCTCGGATGCATTCACAGAGACATCAGCAAAACGCTGAACCTGATAACCAATATCTTGAATGACGTCGGCTAGATATGCATCAGAACGATTCACAGACACCAAAATTGGCGCAACGGGTGGTTGGCCAAGCAAATTCACCCTGTAATGAGCATTTTTAGCTAATTTTTCAAGAACCGGTTCCACTGGACCTGTCCACTCAATGGTGACTCTTTGATCAAGACCAGTTTTAATTGGATTTGGCGCAGGTTTATTCTTAACCTCTGGTTTTGCAGCATGCTCAAGTGCTGATAATGACTGTATAGACTTGGAAGCTGATAAAGCAGTTTCAGAAATAAAATGCTGAAACTCTATGTCGCTTCTATTCTTATCTGCAATAGAGACGCTTTTTTCAATGGGTGCTCTTAAATCTTTATCCGTATATTCTACTTTTGTATCCTTAGGCAAAAGCCCACAACCACTCATCAGTAAACATAGACCGCCAATTATCAACTTATCCATACGTATAATATCTCCCCACTCTGACCATTGAACCAAGATGGATGATTGGTGTCAAGCAGATATTCAAGTTTAGACCATCAAATCGAGATACTTTTTAGACTCTGCGCAATGTCGATTTAATGTCAATGCCTGCTTAAAACAAATCTTTGATTGGGTGTAGTCTCCTTTAGAATAGAGAATAACCCCTTTAGAAAGATTTGCAGCATGCTGGCTTTCCACAAAGGGTTGATACTGCTGATGGAGTTTAAGTGCATCCTCATGTTGACCTAAGTTAACCAAAATAGTGATTAATTGAAAAAAGCCACTCTCAAAAACTGGATGCCAATAGAAACGCTCTAGTACTTTTTGGACGATGGTATAGTTATCTTTTTTTAATTTTGGGTTTGCTTTAACTTGATCACTAAAAACGGCAATTATTCTTAAAAAGACACTCGGACAGAATGCGACAAAGTTCATCAAAGTCCATACCTCATCGTAACGACCACTCATCAAGCGATTTGTCATTGTCATCATGTCAAAGTCGTCTCTCCAAATAAACCTTGAGTTAATGTCATTGATCACATCTTCTTGTGCTTTAGGAGCATCACCGAGCATCCAAAAATTCATAAAACTTGAGTTTCGACCAAAACAAGCTGAGAACCCACCCATAGACTCGATCCATCGCTCAAAAATATCAAAATTAAACATGTAATGAATAGCACCATCTGTTGTCAGACTGTATTGTTGACCATATGAAGACGCTTGCACATGTTGATAACCTTTATCATGAAAACAGCCATAAATTGTCTTTCTTTGCTTCATCACCTGTTTAAGAAAATCAAACAAAACTGTTGGCACAATCGTTTTCCCATTAAATTGGGATGGATTTGGCAAAACATTTTGAATGTCCTCAGGTAAATTATTGATCTCGATAGGCTCATACTGAATATCAAATTTAAATTGATCTATATTATCAACATGATATTGCTCGATGTGATCTACTCTTATTTTCGCTCTTTGCCACTGACCACTTTCTTCCTGTAACCCTAAGAAGGGTAATGAATCTAAAAAATAATTTGCCATCAAAAAAAGTGGCCCATCTCCGATTGAAGATAAGTTCACCTGCTTTCTCACATCGATAGTCAACCAATTCACTTTTTGGGCTTTCCATTGTGGTAATTGACTTAAATAATCTATACTTTCTTGACACATATCCGTTAATGTCATTTCATAGTTCACTTGATATTTATTTAGAAAAAAACAAAGATAATAAGCGAATGCCGCAGTGCCACACCCTACTTCAAGAATCTGAGCTTTTTCATTAGGATGTTTTCTCATGATCGCTCTAATGTACAGCGCAAAATGTTCTGCAATTTTACAATTAGATGTAAAAAGACTTGGTACTTTCATCCATGCACGCCCTCTTGGGTCGGAGTATACCTTGTCATTGATTTTCCAAATATCATTCTTAGAAAAACACTGGTAACTTTTACTTGAACGGAACATCCTAACCTCTCAAAAAGATTTGCAACAACTATTCTAAAATACTATCATGAACGCATGCGAGTTGAAAGATGATCAAAACACCAGATCCAGATGCCAGTTGGAGAGATTCAGCACGAGGAGCAAAGCTATGGATTTTTGACGCTTATTCTGTGTTTCCATTTTTGTTAATGCTTTACAACATACAAACTTGGACTATCACATTGGCTGTTGTCGTCTTTTTAACACTCACTGTTCTTAATTATTATGGTTTGAATGGCGCGATTTTTTTTAGATTGATTCGAAGCTTTATCTCTGGGCCTCGAAAAACTGCATCAAACTGGTGGGAATAATGGAAAAATTTACTGAGCAATGTATTAGTGTAGCAAAAGAGATTGGTTGGAAATTCAGGCTCAAAGGTCAGCAAATCTCTCCTGAAGATGTATTTTCTCCACACGGTGTTTTACCGGGTATAGCAAAGAGAGCTAACCAAGTGGCTATGCTGTGTATTGGATCCGGGATTGGAGCAGAAATCACACAATTGAAAGAAAGTACCCTTGGAAAAAAGGTCAGCTTCCCAAACGATGAGATTTCACCAGAAGGAATGCTTTTTATCATGGATCAAATCTATGAACTAGGTCGATCAGGTGATGGCGTCACAATTTCCTTAGACGATCTGTTATATGAATAATTGTGGATAACTAATCAGTAAATATCCGGCTAACCCACTGATAATCGAGATTGCTACACTGAGGGAAAGATCAATGTAGTTTTTATTTTGGATGTGGTTTAAAAAACATTGATTCCATATGACTGTCATGGGGTATACCCGACTAAAGCACGCCACCGTGATAATAGACTGGAATGGTTCGGAAAATGCAAACCCAACACCTAAAATAAATGCAAAAATGACATTGATTAATTGTGGGTCCTGCCTCGATAACAACAAATCACATTTTTGACCAAAACAATGACCAATTAACCATCCTAATCCACCCCCAAAAATTGAGTATATCAATGCTGTCATAACGCTTCTCCAAAATGCTCGTAATATAAATCCATTAAATCATGCTGATGGCAACATGCTAAAACGGTATTTTTTATCAACATCGCCACCGTCATTGGCCCAACACCACCTGGTACTGGTGTCACAAAGCCCGCTTGTTTGCACTGCTGATAATCCACATCTCCAACAATTGCTCCATGATCCAGCCGATTAATCCCAACATCAATGACTATGGCATGCTTTTTAAACCATTGAGGTTGTATCACATTTGGGTTACCGATTGCAGAGACCACCAGATCACTTGCCTGAACTTTTTCCTTTAATTGTTTGGTTGCTTTGTGGGCCACTGTGACAGTACAACCACAAGACATTAAACTCAACGCAAGTGGTTTGCCAACAATACAAGACTTCCCTATGACTAAAGCATCTAATCCTCGCAATGGACAATGAATAGACTTTAGAAGTTCTAAAATCCCCAAAGGCGTACATGGCTTTAAAAGACTAGACTGAGAAACCAAGCCACCTAAGTTACCATCTGTTAATCCATCTACATCTTTATGGCTGACGATCGCATTCGTAATGCGGTAAGCATCTAATTGATCAGGTAATGGCAACTGAACAATCAAACCATCAACTTTTGGATCGTTATTGTCTTTTTTAATCAAATGCATTAACGCATCCTCGGTGATCTCTTCAGGCAAGGCAATAATTTCGACATCCATACCAATTTTTCGACCTGTATTTAACTTATTTTGCGTATAAATCATTGAAGCTGGATGCTCTCCCACTCGGTATACATGCAGTTTTGGAGCACGGTACAATGACGCCTCGATACATCTAATCATTGTTTCCAATTTCAAAAGTGTGCTTTGAGCAACTTCTTTACCGTTGATAATATGCATCATTGTATATGTGTCCTCTGAATTCTCTCTACATAACGAATTTTGCGTAATTGGCGAATTAAATCAGCCAACTGCTTTCTTCCCGTAACACCAATCAAAATCAAAAGATCTACTTGCTTATCATCAACAACCTGAACTTCTAAATTGATAATATTAATGAACGCTTTCGATATATCAGTAGTAATATCAGCCAACACACCCCGATGGTCAACGACCCTTATCATTAACTTCACTTCAAAAGTCATTTTAGAATGCCCTATTGACCAATGAATGTGGACACAACGTTGAGGATCTTCGCGAAGACTCAAGATTTGAGGACAATTCTCACAATGCACAACCATGCCCTGTCCAGATGTGAGTATCCCCATAATCGGATCACCAGGTATCGGATAACAACACTTAGCGTATTTCACAACCATCCCTTCAGTTCCTTTGATCGGCAGTTGAGTTTTTCTAATCACTTTTGACCGTTTCTGAGGCTTAATATTACTAGATATTTTCTCAATGACTTTATGGGGTGATAATGTGCCCATACCAATAGAGGCATAAAATTCATCAATTGCTTGATACCGTTTAGAATCGACCATAGAGAAAAGCTGATCATCACCTACACTCTCAATGGATAAACCTATTTTATTGAGCGAAAATTCTAATAGCTCTCGCCCTAGGGCAATTGATTCCTTTTTTTGCTGACTTTTTAGGAAATTATGAATTGAGGTTTTAGCTTTTGGAGTGACAACAATATCCAACCAAACAGCAGTAGGATGAGCGCTATCAGAGGTCAAAATTTCAATCGTTTGTCCATTTGCCAAAGTGGATGATAATGGTGCGAGTTGACGATCAATTTTAGCAGCAATACAGTGGTTACCAATTTCAGTATGTACATTGTATGCAAAATCCATTGCTGTTGCATTTTGAGGCAACTCAATAATATCTCCTTTAGGAGTGAAAACAAAGACCTCTTCACTGAATAAATCCATTTTCACATTCTTAATAAATTCTTCAGGATTGCCAATGACTTTCTGAATATCGATCAAATTTTCCAACCATTTCTGCTCTTTTGTTTCAATGGATCTAATTTTATACTGCCAATGAGATGCAATGCCACTAGAAGCCCTCTCTTCCATGCCCTGAGTCCTAATCTGTACTTCGATAGGAACACCAGATGGACCAAATAAGACAGTATGCAATGATTGATAACCATTGGGCTTTGGTACTGCAATATAATCTTTAAATTTTTCTGATAATGGATAATAAAGTTGATGTAGTACACCAAGTGCTTTGTAACAATCCATCTCATTTTTCAAAATCACTCTTGCAGCATAAACATCAGTTAATTCTGAAAAGGACACATGTTTTCTTTTCATTTTTCGATAAATACTATAAAGATTTTTCTTACGAGAAAATAAACTTAATATAGTCACGTCTGCTTTAGACATATGTTGACGAATTTTATTTAAAATCTTTTCCATCACGTCTTGATGCTTTTTCTCTATTTTTGTAAGTCCATTGCTTAAGACAGCATATCGTTTTGGATATAAAGCTTTGAAACTTAGGTCTTCTAACTCTAATGAAATGTCATGCATCCCCAATCGACGTGCAATCGGTGAGAAAATTTCTAGTGTTTCAGTCGCAATTCTTTCCTTCCTCTCTTTGGATAAGACCTCAAGTGTACGCATATTATGTAGGCGATCTGCTAATTTAATGACAATCACACGGATGTCACTCGACATCGCTAATAACATTTTTCTAAAGTTTTCACCCTGAGCAGCTAAACGACTTTTAAACTCTACTTGCTTTATTTTACTTAACCCATCAACCAAATGAGCCACACTGACTCCAAATTGTTTTTGAATGGCTTTTTTTGTAATAGCAGTGTCTTCAATGACATCATGTAACAAGCCAGCAATGATGGACTCATAGTCCATCTTATAATCAGCAAGAATTTTAGTCACCGCGATGGGGTGAATGATGTACGGATCGCCAGAAACTCTTTTTTGTCCGGCATGTGCAGATAGCGCAACCTCAAAGGCTGATTCAATCTTTCTTAATTGATTCGTTTCTAGATAATTTAGCTCTTTCCTGAGTAGATTAAAATCGCCCTTCATAGGCATCAACCCTATAGCTCATCCATGTCCTCAACAGGTGCCGACTCTACGTGTCCTGCAGCAATCTCTCTCAATGCAACTACTGTTGACTTATCGTTACCGCTTTCTACATAGGCTTGGGAACCCATCTGTAACTGCTTTGCTCTTTTAGCAGCAGCCAACACAATTCTAAAACGATCATCCATATGCTCTAAACAATCTTCGATGGTGACTCTAGCCATTTTTATCCTTCCTTTTTTTCTGAATCATTAATGATATCATGATTTGTCAAACTTTCCAATACCTTCAATTCTTTAAGGCCTAATGATCGCCACTTCAGCCTTTGCGACAAAATGATTGATTTCAGCCCATCAAACGCCTGATTAAATTCATTATTAAAGATAATATAGTCAAATTCTGTTGCTTTTTTCATTTCTCCACACGCACGTTGTAGACGTATTTTCATTGTCTCATCTGAATCCTCATTTCTATTTACCAATCGAGACTGTAATGCTTCAAAGCTTGGTGGCAAAATAAAAATAGAAATTGCTTCTGGAATAATTTTCTGAATATTGATAGCCCCTTGATAATCAATTTCCAAAATTACATCTTTCTCTTGTGATCTTAGACCGACTAAATCCTGCCAAGCAGTACCGTAATAATGGTCATAGACTTTAGCATATTCAGCAAATTCGCCTGACTTAATTTTTTCTTCAAAGGCATCTTCATTAATGAAGTAATAGCTCTCTCCATCTTTTTCAGATGGACGAGGCGCTCTTGTTGTATATGACACTGAAAAGCCCAAGTGGTCTATTGAATTCACAGCCTCTTTGATTAAAGACGTTTTACCAGTCCCAGAAGGCGCAGTGATGATAAATAGATTACTTGAATTCATCAAGGCAATATAGCATAACTATATAATGGAGTGAACCCTAAATTAAACTTTAACATATCAAACATTGGCAATGAATTGGGACGAAATTTTAAAATCCGAGAAAGAAAAACCTTACTTTAGAGGCATTATTGATCAACTGAATTTAGCTTATCAGGAAAGAAAAATCATTTTTCCAGATAAAAAAAATATATTCAATGCGCTTAAATATACACCTTTTGACCAAATCAAGGTCGTGATACTTGGACAAGACCCCTATCATGGACCATCACAGGCACATGGCTTATGTTTTTCTGTCCTACCGGGCGTCCCGATCCCTCCGTCATTAAGGAATATTTATAAAGAAATAAAACAAGACTGCCAAATTCAAGTTCCCAATCATGGTTGCTTAGTAGGTTGGGCTAAACAAGGCGTCTTACTACTTAACAACACCCTAACCGTAGAATCAGGAAAAGCAGGTTCACATGCACATTTTGGCTGGGATCAGTTTACTAAAATGATTATACAATCTATTAATGACCGTCTAACGAACGTTGTATTTTTATTATGGGGCTCTCATGCACAAAAAGCTGCTGAACAAATTTGCACCCAAAAACACCATATTCTTAAAACCACACACCCCTCTCCACTTTCTGCTCACCGAGGTTTTTTAGGCTGCAAACACTTTTCAAAAACAAACGAAATACTCCATCAGTATCATAAAAAAACAATTAACTGGGAAGACTTACCAGAGGATCTGTAACCTGTTAGTCGTAACACACTCGAAAATGACTCACACAATCCAATTCCAATAAAGACTCTAATAAAGTTTCATTAAGTCGGACTTTTTGCATCACCTTCAATCGCCCATCTATGGCATCAAAACGAGATAATAACCTGACATCACTACCACCTTCATTGGATTTAAATAATCCTGACATTACTTTAAGTTCTTTTTCATCAAGATCATCAACTAATTGAATTTCTAACACTGCTTTTTTCATTAAACGAAACTGTTCAAGTGTAAATACATGCACAATCTCTAGACGAATACCATTATTAAACTCGTCATGCTTGATTGAGCCTTGACAAATCAAAGGGACTTTATCACTTAGGCAATCTGCAAACTGATCATATGTATCATTAAAAAAGGCAGTCTCTAATTGACCAGAAGCATCTTCCAGACGCATAAAAGCAAATCGCCCCCTTCTCCCATTAATCACTCTAATTGGGCCTTGTAACCCAGCCACATAGACATAACCTGAACCAATATGTAATGACGCTATTTGCTTAATCTCAAGATATTCAAATTCTTCTTGATAAGCATCTAAAGGGTGCCCTGATAAGTAATATCCCAAAGCGTCTTTCTCAAAGGCTAATTTTCTTCCTGGTGAAATCGGTTTTGTCTGAACATATTCAAAATCCTGAGTGTTTTCGTCCATCATAGACCATAAATCTTGTTGTCCTTGCTCCTTTGCATTCATATCTGTATCAGCTTGCATTAATGCCTTATCAATTGAGGCAATCATCATACCACGATCTACTTTAAACGCATCTAAAGCACCACTACCGACAAGCGCTTCTAATGCTCTGCGATTAATTTTTTTATGTAACCGGCAACAAAGATCCTTTAAATCTAAAAACGCCCCATTCTGTCGCTCGTCAACAATCGCATCTGATAACGCAATACCAAGCCCTTTGATTGCAGCAAGACCATAACTAATATTTTCTAAATCCATAGGAGCAAATTTTGTGAGACTGTGGTTGATATCGGGCGGATGAATTTTGACATTATTCTCCTCACAATCCTCAATCAATCTTAAAATTTTATCCGTATTATCAAGCTCCGAAGATAATACCGCTGCCATAAATGATGCAGTATGATGCACTTTTAACCATGCTGTTTGATATGTCAATAACGCATAGGCTGCAGAGTGTGATTTATTAAAACCATATCCTGCAAATTTTTCAATCAAATCAAAAATATCTGTCGAAGTTTTCTTATCAATATTGTTTTCTAGAGCACCATCAATAAACACTTGACGTTGTTTTGCCATCTCCTCTGGCTTTTTCTTCCCCATGGCTCTTCTTAAAAGATCAGCAGAACCCAACGTGTAACCAGATAAGTCTTGTGCTATTTTCATGACCTGCTCTTGATATAAGATCACGCCATAAGTATCATCCAATGTCTCCGACAACAAAGGGTGCAAATAAGTAATGGCCTTTCTTTTATGTTTACGATCAACGTATTCATCAACCATCCCAGACTGCAATGGACCTGGTCGATATAATGCAACAAGTGCCACTAAATCCTCAAAACGGTCTGGCTTCAAACGAAGTACTAATTCCTGCATTCCCTGAGATTCAAGCTGAAATATTGCAATACTGGCTTTATTTTGTAGATATTGAAAAGTGGCTTTGTCTGATAACGAAATGTCATTAATATTAACGGTCTGCCCAAAACAGGCATGGATATACTTTACTGCCCAGTCAATAATTGTGAGGGTTCTCAGACCTAAAAAGTCAAACTTCACCAAACCCATAGACTCTACATCATCTTTATCAAATTGAGTCACAGGCTGTTGTGCATGTGCATCTTGGTATAACGGCATGAAGGTATAAATTGGTCTTGGAGCAATCACAACTCCTCCCGCATGTTTTCCAACATTACGGACCTTCCCTTCTAGCTTCAATGCTAAATCAAATAACCTCGCAACATCTTGATCTGACTGAATCTGCTTTTCTAGCCTTGGCTCTTGTTTGATCGCATCGCTCAGTGTAATGCCAAGTTCAAAAGGAATGAGCTTAGCAAGACCATCCACAACAGTGTAAGGCATGCCTAAAACTCGTCCCACATCTCTCACTACTGCCTTCGCTGCCATTGTTCCAAAAGTAATAATCTGAGAAACTTTATCCGCACCATAATGTTTGAACACATAATCGATCACAAGATCTCTTTTATCCATACAAAAATCGATATCAAAGTCAGGCATAGAGACCCTCATGGGATTCAGAAACCGCTCAAACAGAAGTCCATGCACAATTGGATCTAGATCGGTGATACCCAAAGCATAGGCGACCATAGATCCTGCCCCAGACCCGCGTCCAGGACCCACCGGGACTTGATGGTTTTTTGCCCATTGAATAAAATCTGCCACAATCAAAAAGTAGCTTGCAAAGCCCATCTGATTAATAATCTTTAGCTCAAAGTTCAGACGATCCTGGTAATTTGTCTCCAACTGACCAACTCGCTTTTCTAAACCTTCAAAAGATGCTTGAGCCAATATTTCATCCATAGAAGCTGTAAGATCAGAAGAATAATTAGGAAGGTGTGTTTCCCCAAGAGGCATTTCTAGTACACATCGTTGACTAATAGTGAGAGCGTTCTCAATTGCACCAGGGAAATTTTCAAATAAATGCTGCATTTCATCTGCTGTTTTAAAACTTTGCTCTTGGGTGTAAATATTTTCACTATTAGATAATAATTCTCCTTCAAAAATACAAATTCTAGTCTGTTGAGCCTCATAGTCCTCTTTATTCAAAAAACATGCTGGATTAGTTGCAACAACAGGCAAGTCAAATTGCTTTGCAATCTCAATGGTTTTTTCAATCAATGTGACTTCTTCTTTAACTCCTATCTGATGTATTTCAAGAAAGTAGGCATTTGGGAAATATTTTTTCCAAAATGTGAGATACTGTTGAGCTTGATCAACCTGGTCATCTTGAATCGCTGTAATCCAGTCACTTTGCCACCCACCTGACAATACAATTAAATCTTTTGTATTTTGCTCGTTGAACCATTGCGCTAAAAAAACCGGGGTAGAAGATTCTAAATAAGCTTGAGTCAACCATTGAGACAAACATAAATAACCAGACCAATTCTTACATAGGAAAGTCATCATGCCTTGATGACCATCAGCATGCTGGACTAAAACATCTAATCCAATAATTGGTCTCACGCCGACACTCAGCGCATAACGATAAAACTTTAAGGCACCGTAAAAATTCCCGAAATCTGTTAGTGCCACTGCACTCATACCAGGATCATCACGCACTTGATGACAGAGTGCCTTGATGGGTATGATCCCATCTTTGATACTATATTCGCTATGTACCCTTAAGTGGCAGAAATTATTCACAAATTGTCTTTAATATTTATTTACAGTACAAAACCTATTGAGGCCATAAACACACCTTGATGAGGAGTGACCTGGAATGTCGTAGAACTTACAGAACCATCTTTTTGATCACCAACACCATAATAGTAGTTAAAGTCATAGAAACCTCTTTCTCCAGCAAAAGCAAGGATTCCAACACCGACCCCAATTGAACTCATGTCAGTAGAACTTGATCCATTGGTACCGCCAGTGATCTTAAGTGTTGTATCATAGTTATAGGCGCCAACACCCTGGATATAAGGAAAAAAGTTTTTAGATGCCTTATACAGCGAACCCACTCTCAAAAGATAGGTATAATTTGCATCAATATTGAAATTTGTTGTGGTGCCACCAGAAGTGACTTCCGCAACAGTAATACTTTGTGGTGTGATATCTGTAGCTAAATCAAAAAAGAAGCCTGAACTTGACGCTTCGTCGGTCGTAGGGATTTTCATATAACCCAATGAAAATCGGATATCTGCAACTGATTCTCCACCGTAACCACTATTAGAGCCATAGTTCACACTATCGGTAAATGCTTTCATACCAAAACCACCACTCATAAAGATTTCTGCAGTTGCATAGCTTAGCAAGCCGAGTATGACGATCTTTAATAAATGCATAAAATTCTCCTACCTAAAATTATTATACGCAAGTGATCCTAAATTTCTACCATTATTCCTGCTTTCTCGATCTTTTTTACTGGTCCAAATGAGCGTCGATGAATATCACATGGTTGCAACGCGACTAAACGCTCGATATGTGCACGAGTTGGGTACCCTTTATGTTTGTCAAAATCATATCCTGGATAGCGCACATCATAACGGGACATCATTTGATCACGAATTACTTTCGCGATAATTGATGCCGCTGCAATACATCTAAAATTTTGATCTCCTTTAATGTGAGTGGTTGCTGTATAGTCCCAATTTGGCATTTGATGTCCATCGACGTGGACATGTGTGACTGGATGATGTAGTTGGTTAACTGCGAGTTTCATGGCAAGTAAAGTTGCTTGTAATATATTCATTTGATCGATCTGTTGCGAACTCACCAGTCCAATACGCCATTCAACGGATTGTTGCATCAATCGAGCAAAAATTTGCTCTCTCTTTTTTGGAGTACACTGTTTTGAATCTTGATAGGCAAAATCATCTGCAGGAGATAAAATCACAGCAGCAGCAATTACAGGACCTGCCAGCGGCCCTCTTCCAACTTCATCAACACCTACAATCATTGCTCACCACTAAAAAAAAATAATTTGTTAATATTACCTTAATATAACTTTGATAACATAGCATTAAGAATAAAAAGATAACACTGCAATATGTTCCAATCCTACTATAAATTGATTTCTATCATTGCAAGAAATGTATATGCATCTCCAGCTTTGGGTTTTTATGTCTTATGGAACAAAAAGAATATCAAAGATGCCTCCTCTTTGTATGAGTTTTTAGACTCACTCAAATCTAACTCAATAGTTCGAAATATATTAAGCCATGAAGAGATGATGTGTTCTATTGATGGATTGTTAAGGATATTACAAGTCATTAATTCTCATCAAGACCCTCATATTTTTTATGGTTTGAAAGATGAACTACAACAGCGCTGGAAAGCAATTAAAGGTGTGCCTGTTGCACTAGAGAAAATTTCTCAAGGGAAAGAAGTTGCACAGTCTCTACAGATACTTAAAAATCAATTGAGAGATCGAAATGACGCATCTGATTTAACTGAAAATGAACGACACATCCTGTCAGTCATTTTTTCTGAGACAGTCGATGAGGAGGCGCTCATCCGCTCTCTAAGAGAAGTCAGTCTATTTCAGTATGGCTTATCCAGCCTTAAAACTGCTTATCGTCATCGTACTGGTCTATCTTATGAGCCTCATCTCAATTTACTACTGCAAGATCAAACAGAACACCAGCCTTGGTTTAAGTCATTCCAGAATATCTTACGTTTATTTTTCTTTGATTCTACGAGTGATTTTTCATTCAATTTATTTCATTTCATCTCAGATCTAAGCGAACTGGTCGATATTGATCGTCTGGAGCTGCCCACAGAAATAACATCGTTGATAAAAGATATTCAGATTTGTGCAAAAGATTATTGTCCAATCAATGTTCATACCCTGAAACAAGCAGGCATTGATGTTTCTGTGACTAGGCAGCCTAATGGAGCAATACGCTGGATGTATAAATCAGATGGTGTCCGTGGATCGATTCAAGATCTCATTACCCAGCTCCCGACTAAAACACAACGAACCTGGATTGAAAGGCTCAAAGCGAATCAAGTGTTAGGAACAAGGTTGGTGCACTATTTTGATCGTAATATGTTAATACAATGTGGCTACACTCCAGATACACTTAAGAAACAATACTCAGAACTACATGTTTTCAAACAACTCGCACGACTCACTTGGTATTTTAGCGATCAACTCAAAGATACAGAATTAAAAAACTGTATCAGATATCTTTCTGAAGAAGTGTTCTACAGTATTGAGAGTATCGAAAAATCGATTCAATCAACTAAAATCATCATTGATTACATGGAAAACTCTTTAACCATTGGATTAAGTTTATATTTTATTTTAATACTCGCCTCAGTGATTACCGCCAGTTTAGGCTTCCATACCATGCCTTTAGTGATCTTTATTGCTTTTCTCACGACCTCGATCATTAATGCTACATATAAATATACTCATACTCACTATACAAATCATGAGTTTAAAAACACCCTATTTTTATTGGAGAATGATATTGAAGGCGCTTTAAAAAAATTATTGGGGCACAATTTTGATAAAAAAGCGCCATTTGATTCTGGTGTTATATTGAGTAAAGTGAGTTCAACCGTTGTGAATACTCAAGAAAATGCATTGAGGTTATTTAATGCATTACTGTTTGCTACTTTCTCTGGCTTAATTTACATGTCTATTATGCTCTGTTTGCATTTAACTGGATTACCCTTACTCACCAATATTTTAATTAGTAGCTTAATAACGTGCTCTACTTTGATCACCTATACTACAATTAAACATCGTTGGTCCTCAAGCCCCATCGTTGAAGCACATTCACCCGCATTCACAGAGGATGATGAAACAAACCCTTTCGATGCAGATATGGACAGCTTTGATCTTTCCCCACAGGAAGATGAAAGCACACATCAACAAAAAGTCCCATTCTATAAACAGGCAGTTTCAAGTCTTATCCCCTCGACCACTTCTTTATTGGGACTAATTGATAAAGTACGCACTGCTGACACCGGTGATCTTAGTGAGTCTCTTGCTCGTTATTGTGACACTCTTGATCCAAATGAATATGATCGTACAATATTTTTACTCAATATAATGCAGTCTTTTTGGATAATGAACACAGCAACAAACACTGATCAATTACATGAATTGTGGAAAGCTTATCGTGGTATCGTCAAGGATCCACAGATACTTGAATTAGTCACACTGATTGCAGATTCAACTCGCAATAAAAGCATTGAAAACGCATTATCCCAAGTCAGTTTAAGGATAATAAAGTATACCTTGGATGCGTTGACTGATTTAAATAACCCCTCTACAGAAATCAACAATATCTCTAATCAATTTAGTGAGTATTTTCATCTCGAACTACAAACCGATAATCTTAAGGCATTTTTGTCTTCCGAGATTCAACCAGGAAGAAACTTTACCAGTCTTCTACTTGATCAAATTGACAATTGGGTCAAGGATAATGAATCTCAAAGGAAGCTTAAAGAGATTATAGATCGCCTCAAAAATCCTATGAATCGAAACCTTGATCTATGGCTTGATTGTATCATTGAAACACTCAGTTTTTTAAAAAGCAATATTGCCTCAAAACATAAAGATGGGGATCTGGAAGCCCGTTTACTACACACTCTTTCTCTTCTTAAGATGGTTCATTTAATGAAGTCTGAAAGCGAAAGATACTACTCGATATACAAACAAGATATTATCAAAAACATCATTAATTATATCATTCCCATCTTACAGCTAGTGATGTTTGTTGGATTTTGTTTCATCGGCTTTTTGGTACCACTCCCACCAGAAACCAGTTTAGGTTTATGTATCTTGGCAGCTAACTTCTGTGTTTTACTCAGTTATTTTTCAAAATGGGTATCTCATTTAATTGATCGATTTGATCAAAGCAAAACTCATCAAATACTCGACTCTCTTGATCAAAGCTTAAAGGGTCATTCGCACAATGCTTATTTCATCACTCGATTAGTCTTATCAAAAGGTATCCAGGCAGAAGAAATTACTGAAGGCGTTAAAAAACAATATCGTTTGTTTAAGTTTATATTTTGCTTTGTAGTCGCATCACTTACCACAGGAGTATTAATCATCAATGGCGTTACTAATCTTTTTGCTTTTACTCCACTGATCCTACTTGCATGTCCCATGATTTCGGATATTGTTTTACAGTTTAAATGGGCACAAGAAAATAAAGTCATTGATCCAATACCTCCCATCCATAATAACGCTGATCAAAGACTATTCTCATCAGCAATCAAACATCTCTCTGAAACAACATTTGTATCTAGTAGCGCCACAATTTAGTTCCACTTTTTAAATCATTGATCTTTGAAGACAATTCCATTAAATTGTTGATATGAAAGGGGCACTAGAATTAATAGCATTTTTGAATCTACCAAATATCAAAAATAAAGTGCTAAACATGCATATAGGCGTGAGTAGTCATCCAGCCGATGATCGAACACAGATCATAGATTTGTTCCAAATAGTGCTCTCAAATTTTTTTGAAATTAGTATAGAAGAATCGACTTCTTTAAGCCTTTACTTGGGGGAATTTTTAGATAGATATTGTGTAGATTCTGATGATACTCACGAGAATGAGGATGGTTTGTCAGAAGCTTCTTTCTGCACAGCTATTGATCATTCAGACACCGAAGCTGATATTTCCACAATGACAAGTGATGATCTCTACGAAAATTGGATCAAAAATACAATTCAAACATTAGCAGGTTTGGGGAATTTGCAGGATATCACTGCATGTCAGATACAACAAAGTAATACTTTTTCTTCTTTGGCAAAAAATATAGTGGGCAGCGTCGGTACGAACTTCGTGGGTAATAATTCAACGATGTATTTATCTGTACTCAAGGACAGTTGTCCGTACTTAGCAAATATGATCGCTATTTTAGCAACAGCATATGGGCCTTATCTTGGTAGTCAAATCGCAACCTTTAATATTCCGGAATATATGTCAAATAATCAACTAGATGCTGATCCATTAAAAAGCGCTCAATTAGCTTATTATGCACAATGGATGTCCACGCATGCTAAAGGACTCGCTGGAGAAACAATTGAACCAATAAACCCACTTCTATCTCAATTTTGGTCTATTACGGGACAATTGGCGAGCGACAATATTAAAAATGATTCTCTTTCAACCCGAATGGCTACGGCGATTGTCGAACTACTTGAAATCACAGAAGAGGAGTGCAACTCAGATCAAGGTGGTCGACAAAAGTTAATCAGAGAAATTGCTGTTATGGTACCTGATTCTGTTGGTAGTTATCTATTGACGCCCTATACCAATCTGATATTCCCTCTCCTTAAGGTCATTATTTTTGCAGCAGACCACAATAAACCTAATTATCCAAATTGGTGGCTCATACTACAACCAAGTGGTAGAGAGAAAGTGCTACGTGCCCTCATCGATGAATTGATTTACTCCAAACCAATCTCTGTTAAAAAGTACCTTCAGTTTCGACAACCTTTAGAAGAGCCAGTGAGAGCATTGTGTTATACAGGCGTTAATACCCTTTGTGTTTCTGAACTTCAAAACTTTATTGGGGCACTAGATAATGAATTACTTGAACTTTTGATTCCTCATGAAGGGATCTATGAATCACAGCATACAAAAGGTATCGAAAATATTAAAAAAGTTTTGATACAGTCAAATACACCTATAAAATATAAGACGCTCACTCAGTTTATTATTCATTTATTTCAACATGGTAAAGGCAGCTTCCATCTAGAACATATCTACTTTCAGCTTCTTCAATCCAACGGGTTTAAAACCGATGGTGACAATGTTGATCAAGAACTTCAAAATTTTCTTACTAACACGCATATCAGATCTCTTCATGGAGTACAGGACCGATCTAACTTTTGGGATCTCCTGAGTTTGATTATTGTATCCCCCATTTCAAAAATATTTTTCATCTCTTCAATTGATTCATTGATGGAAGCGATTAATTCAGATTTTAAAGTTCCTTATGAGATTCGAAAATCACTCATCGGTCCAAGCCCAATCGATGACTCAGAAACTGACACTACTTCAGAAAGTCAATCTGATGATATACCACCATCTGGTATAAATCATACACATGAAAACATCTCAGTATTTTTGAGTAGTGTGATTGATATTCTTGGTAGGTTAACAACGCATTATGTCAGTATAATTAATCCATCTGTTGATTCTCAGAATGTATCACTTTGGGTTAAATTAGAGATGATTTGTAACTATATCGCCAATGAACGGCCAGAGCATACTCCTCAACATATTACAAGATCTGCAAAAACAATCTATCCGTTCATCATTGGATATAATAAAATTTTTACAGACGAAAAAACACCATCTAAAACACATCCTGAATCTTTATACACAATCACTTTTAATAGCTACTCGAATATTTACTACGTACTACTGACCGTCACCGTCATGTTAATCCTTGCGCTACTGTTAACACTACACTCTATCGATACGTTCTTTCTTTTTAGTGGTCTTATTAGCTCTTTATACATCACTTGGGCTCTGCTAAAACAATGTCATTTCGACAGGTTTTATCTCAATAACTTTGAAATGGCTAATCAAAATAACATCCTATCTGAAAATATTTTTTACAACACCTTTACAACCAATACGTCACAATTATTCAGTACAATCACTGCAGCAATATATAGTGTGTGTTTAAATGCTGCATTTGCATTTCCAATTTTTGCATATTATTTCAACGCATTTAATCCTTTAATGGTTCTGATTCCAGTCCTGACGTTAGCACTGTTATTGATCGCTCATCCAGTTGCCTTAAAAGAATGCGAACCTCAAGACAATGAGAATATAAGAGTTTCCTCACTATGAATAATACTCAATGGATTCTTTTATCTTGTGCAGAGCAAAGTGGAGATATGTATGCAAGCTATATTATTAAAGCCATACAATCTCTAAAAATCACAACACCCATTAAAGGGCTAGGTGGACCACTTGCTAAGCAAGCTGGTATGACACCAATCATTGATTACGTTCCTCAAGGTATAATGGGCATCACCGAGGTCCTTAAACAATGGCGCGTGCTTAAAAAAGTTCAATCTGATTTAATGAAGGCACTTGAGAACATGCCAAAAGCGGTCATTCTCATTGATTCGTCTAGCCTGCATTTACCAATTGCTAGAAAAGCAAAATCATTAGGGATACCGGTCATTTATTTTATACCACCTAAAATTTGGGCATGGGGACGATGGCGGGCAAAAAAATTGAATGCTTTTTGTGATCAATTGATTTGTCTTTATCAGTTTGAGACTAAATTCTTAAATCAGATGAACCTACCAGCAGTAACAGTAAAACATCCATTACTGGACACAATATCACCATCATCAGATTATGAAGCAAATACAATAGCGATATGCCCAGGCAGTCGCGCCCAAGAAATTACTGGATGTCTACCACACATATTGAAAGCAGCACAAATCATTCAAGATCAAAGAGAGCATGTGAAATTTTCGATCATGATTGCAAGGCCTGCGGTCAAAGCATTGATAGAAAGTTATTTAGTTCAATACCCGCATTTAAACTGTGAGCTGATCTCAAAAAACAGATACACACACCTACGACGATCTCACTTTGCAATAGCTGTCTCTGGCACAATGACGTTAGAACTTGCTTTTTCAATAACACCTATGATTATTGTCTATCGATGCTCTAAGATCACTGCATTGATTCTCAAACGATTAGTGCGTATTCCATATGTAGGACTACCTAATCTGATCGCCAATCAGTGCATTGTCCCAGAATTGATTCAAGAACAATGTACTTCTGACCAAATTGTAACGCAAGCATTACGTTATTTAGATCATCCAAACTATACTCAAAGTGTCATGCGTCAGCTCGAGATAGTTAGAAAAATTTGCCAAAATAAAAATACATTAACATTCAATGACATCATAAAAGACACCTTGGTATCATGATTTATCGTAAAATTGCATTAATTTCAGATGTCCACTTATCAGAAAATGATCAAATGATGACTGATGATTTTTGTTCATTGATCAACACACTGCCCAAGGATATCGAAGCTTTATTTATTTTAGGTGATCTATTTGATCAATGGCTCGGTGATGATATGATGTCTGGCTTTCATCTTAAGATCGCTAAAACATTAGCACCATTATCACGTCCTTGTTTTTTTCTACCAGGTAACCGGGATTTTCTACCTAACGATCAATGGTGTGCATTAGCGAACGTACAACGCATCCCTGAGACACATTTAATTCAAGTTGGCTCTAAAAAAATAGTTCTGATCCATGGGGACGAATTATGTTTACTTGATCGTTCCTACCAAATCTACCGATCTATTGTTAGAAAGCCTCTAGTACAAAAACTATTTTTATCTTTACCGCAGTGGATTCGAAAGCGTATTGCTCAAAACCTTAAAAGGAACACACATTCAAAACGTGAAAAACCTGCTTCTCAATATGCTCCTGTCGATACTGAGATCACAAGATTGATTGAAAATAACAACGCTCAAATATTAGTGCATGGACACATACATCAACCAGGGATTTATCCTGATCAAAATTACACACGTGTTGTACTACCTGATTGGCGCCCAAATAGTCTCAAAGCAAGTTTTATCTGTGAAAATAAAATAATGATTACATAGTCATTGGTTCTAGAACTTGTGCTGCTGCTCCTTTAACGCCGTCCAAACTCTTGCTAGTATCAGGGGCTCTATCCCCTTCAATTTCATCAGCAGCAAGGGCAACATTCTTAATCAGCTTTGGTGTGATAGGTTTTGGCTCGAGACAATTGATTGCAGATTCACAAAACAGTGCAAAATAAATCGATGTTGCAGGGACAACTAGCGCATATTGTAGCAGTAATGGTAATCCTTGCAGCCATAAAACAACCTGTCCCCATGTACATATTGCACATATCACAAAAATCAAGGTCATAGCACAAATCTTAGAAATACTAAATTGATTCAGCGCTGATGCAATCTTATCAAAAATTGCGATTGTTTGAACGGGACTTTTCTTGGGTCGACCAATGTACTGATTAAAGCAGCTAATCAGATATATCGCCCCACCACAAAATAAAGTAATCACACCTTGAGCTATTGCAAAAAAGTATTTCAAAAATAAAGGAAAGTGATCGAAAAAATAACCAATCGATGTATTAGGGAACAATACTGCTAATTTTTCTGGTAAATGCCATACTGCAACCACATTAAACTGAACTGCTGCAATCATCACTAATACCCAACACAGTGTTGTAAATACATTTCTCAAGGTTAAATTGCTCTTCCAATCTCTTCCTTGAGAGACCAATGTAGATACTCTTTGAAAATAATCAATACATTTTCTTAAAAATGGTAACGTCATCACATACGCGGCGTATCCTGCTGAAGCACCTCCAATAGATGCAATCGCAATCTTTAGGGGAATACTCATCGTCACCTGTGGCATCAAAGCAAAAATAGCCGTAAAACCAACTACTGCACCATATAAACCTAAAAAGCTATTACCAATCAAAATATTTGCATATCCGATACTAGACCCAAGTACATCTCCAAAATATTTTGTCTTAGGATCTTTCATGAGTTTAAGTGAGTTCATTTTATAAAAATACTCTATACAATCATTGATTATCTTGACATCATTTCCAGTCAAATACCATTTATCTAGTGTATCTTTATTTTCTGAAGTGGATGTTAATCTATTGTATTCAGCTTTCATTAAACCCAACACTTCTCTGTTACTGTCTAATTCATTTTTCCATCTCTCAGCACAACCAGTCCCATATTGAGTCATTGTCCCCATGATGCTTTTAAAGTGAGCATCAAATTCCTGATCTATCCTATCTTTTACCATTTCTTTAACAATGTGTAGCCCCCAAATCCTTAATACTCCTATATATTCGTTGGACCCAACCGTGATGTACGGTTTGTCAGTAATACCTAGTTCTTGAGTAATTTTTATGATTGCTCTTTCTAATTTATACGCTTTTCTATTTCCCTTGTAACGTGTTGCGATATCCAGTGACTTGAGAGATTTTTGGAGATAAACAGTCATATATCCGATCACTGTCATCACAGCAGTGAGAGCAATGAGACTGACACTATACCCTAACCCACTTAAAACAGCCCATACAATACCTGCTTGTGATAAACAAAAGAACAATAAAATAAGTGTTCCTAAAATGAATTGACCTGAAATGAAAATTGATGATTTTTTAGCTTGAGTTGTTTGCACGTATAATCTCCTGGATTAATTTATCTACTTTCTAGTAATTTTATTTAATTGATACTATCATATATCTTTATATTTTGCAAAAAGTTAGGCTTTATTAATGTACAATAAAATCGCTAGAAATAGGATCCCTTTCCTATTATCCATTAGTAAGATCTCGTCCATGACATTATTATCTCGGATTGGAGGTTTTGCACGGGATATGGTGTTGGCAAATAGCTTTGGGGCAACGATGTTTTTGGATGCTTTTATTATTGCATTTAAAATCCCTAACTTCATGAGAAGAATTTTTGCAGAGGGTGCTTTCTCTCAAGCATTCGTACCAATATTCTCTGAAGTGCAAAAAGATTCTGCCAAAGCGCGTCTTTTTATCCAAAATACTGCAGGCTGTTTATGCGTTGTCTTATCTATTTTGATTGGTTTAGTCATGCTATTTCCAAAAGCGGTCGTCTGTCTATTTGCCTATGGATTAAATGATAATCCTCAAATGCTGGCACTCACCGCAAAAATATTAAGATGTACCATGCCCTACCTTGGATTCATCGCTTTGATTACATTGTACGGTACGGTCAATAACTGTTATGGTTTTTTTACTGCAACCGCAGCAGTGCCTATATTATTAAATCTCTCAATGATTACAGGTGCACTCGTATCCAATTGGTTTGAGGTTAAGATCATGTCGTTGGCTTACTCTATACCTTTAGCAGGTTTTTTACAATTGGCGATGATTTTATTCTTTTTCAAAGGTCGTATCGAAAGGCCTAAACCAAATTGGCAATCAAAAAAAATGAAAGAATTACTTTTAGCTTTTGGGCTCATTGTTGGTAGCAGTGTCATTACACAATTAAACTTAATTATTGATACTATGTTTGCATCCTTTTTACCGAGCGGTAGTATTTCATGGCTTTATTATTCAGATCGTCTTATTAATCTCCCGATTGGATTAATCGCAGTGTCTATTGCAACGTTACTATTACCTAAACTATCAGAGTCCATCCATACACAAAACCTACAAGCACAACAAGAGCGTATTGCATGGTCCCTTAAATTAACATTTTCTGGGCTACTACCCTGCATTCTTGTATTAAGCCTATTAGGTATTCCGATGATCACAACCATTTATTTACATGGCTCATATAGTTTTCAGGACGCCATCATGACTCATCGCGCACTACTTGCAATGACGATTGGATTACCAGCATTTATGTTTAATAAGATTTTCTTAATGATTTTTTATGCACATCGACAGTTAAAAATACCATCCCTAATTGCCATAGCGAGTGGATGCATGACTGTCATATTAAACATCATCCTCATCCCTCACTTTCAACACGTTGCATTGGCTTTGTCGCTAAGTATTTGTGCATGGCTACAGTTATTTTCCTATATCACTATTAGTGCACGTAATGGCTGGATTCATTGTTGTTGGCATGGTGTATTGCCATGGATCAAACTCACCGCGATTTGCACCTGTTTAAGTGCCATACTGCTATTGTGTGTACCTGGTATTGAATGGTGGATTCATGCACAGATTTTTCACCGCTTTGAAATGTTTATTTCCATCTCGGTACTGATCCTGTGTGTCTTTTTATTTTTATTGAACCATTTTAGGCTCATGGATGAAATATTATTATGATTGTTAGTCGTTGGGTACCTCACCATAAAGATAACAGCCTACTCATCGGCAATTATGATGGCGTGCATATTGGTCACCAACATCTCATTCGTTGTGCTCAAAAAGTCAATCGTAATGTGACATTACTCACTTTTGCACCGCATCCAAGATTATTTTTCAAAAAGAATTTTGTTGGGATACAAAGCTTTTATGATAAATTATTATTTTTAAAAGCGTATGGCGTTAGCTGTGTATATGTCATCCCCTTTACAACTGAGATTGCTCGCTGTTCTGCAAAGTCATTTATAGATCAATTCATTGCGCCACTTTCACCCAAAGCCATCATTGTTGGATCAGACTTTAAATTTGGTCATAACCGTGAGGGTGACGGTCAAACCTTACGGCAATACTTTGATCTGATTCAACCTGACGATATCACAATTGGTCCAGATAAGGTGAGTAGCACCTTATGTCGTCGATTACTTCATGAAGGTCATTTAGAGCCTATTAAACAAATGATGAACCGCCCCTTTCACGTGAGTGGCATTGTGAGGCATGGTCAACATTTAGGACGTACACTCGGCTATCCAACCGCAAATTTACATGCTCCTGAGTATCCTCTCTCTGGCATCTATGCTGGCACGGTGATCTTACCAGATCGTACAAGATATTACTCAGCAATCAGCGTTGGACATCGACCTATGGCCCCGGTACCACATGGTATGTTAGAAGCACATCTTCTTGATTATGATGGTGATCTTTATGGCAAAAGAATCCACGTGATTTTTCATCATAAAATCAGAGACCAAATGAAGCTAGAGGATTTCAACGCATTAAAAATTCAAATGCAAATTGATGAGCATGATATTCGTTCTTTCTTTAAAAAGAATGCAAATCTCTCATAATAGTCTACAATCATTAATATGAAACTATTTTTATTACTTACAATCACTATGTTGATTTTTTGGGGCATCGGTCAGAAAGTTAAAAACCCTGGTCTTGTTGATGTATTTTGGCCTATCGGCTTTATTCTTATTGGTTATTTTTGTTGGTTTAGTAATCCAAACCCGACCATTTACAATCTGATTCCCAAGCTATTACTACTGATTTGGGGCACACGTTTATTTACATTTTTATTATTCACTCGCGTGTTACCTTTCCATATTGAAAAAAGATATGATCATTTATTAGAATCAAAACATTACAATTTCGCGACACAAATGCTGATCCAGTTTGTCGTACAGTTGGTTCTTATTGTTCTCATTTCAACCCCAATCTATCTTTTAGTGACTGTACCTATATTAGAGTGTAACTTGGTGTACTCAATTGGTGTTGGCTTGACGATTCTTTCAATCATTATCGAAAGTATTTGTGATTTACAGTTGTATTTACACCGATCTCACGATCAAGAAAACATTTGCCAAACTGGCCTCTGGCGTTTCTCACGTCACCCAAATTATTTCTTTGATTGGCTTGCTTGGGTGGGATTTGCGATGATGGCATTGAGTGTTCCAATGGGATATATTGGCATCATATCTCCAATCATACTGCTTTATATTATGTTACGTATCACCATCCCAGTAACAGAATCTTACTCTATCAAGAAAAGGCCACGTGCATACCGTAAATACCAAAAGGAAACGTCTGCCTTTATCCCTTGGATGAGGAAGGTCACAGTAAAAGCAAAATAATTTTGCTTCTGGAACGTCTGATCGCTTTTAGATTGAACATATAGAGATGATAAATTAGGAGTACACAAATGATATCAATGTTTTTTAAAGGGCTTTTTATATTTCTCATCATCGATGCACTATGGATAAAATGTGTTGCATTACCAATGTATCAAAGTGCTATTGGTAATTATCTAAACCCAATTATGTCTTCTCCTATTTATCTCTTATCTGCATTTGGTGTTTATATTCTTCTTGTCCTCGGTATTGTTGTCTTTGTCATGCCATTGACTAAAAACATGAACCTGTTGCACAGTGGTTTATATGGTGCCTTGTATGGGTTTATCACGTATGGTGTATTTGCATTAACAAATTATAGCGTCTTATCTATTTGGACTTGGCCACTCTTACTGGCTGATTTATGCTGGGGTTTTGCAATTGGTGCATTAGTCACTATGGCATTAAAATTACTTTAACGACACTTTGAACTAAAAAATACTTTCATAATCTGTCATTTAATGTTAGTATTATGTCTTTTGAGGAAAATATGGCAAATACAGCACAAGCAAGAAAAAGAGTCAGACAAGCTATCACTCGTAGACAAAGAAACATGAGCCAACAGTCATCGATGAGAACTGCAATCAAAAAGTTCTTGAAGTTGATTGATACTCAATTAATTGATGATGCAAAAGCATCTTTCAAAGGTCTTGTGAAAAAAATTGATACGATGGTCACAAAAAAGCTGATTCATATCAACAAAGCTGCTCGCCTTAAAAGCAGACTCAATAAAAAGCTACTTCATCCTAGTAAATAAAAAGATTAGTCGTTTGAACACATATATTGTCTTAACGCATTTTTTAGCGTAGTAAGGCCATCTCTGGTTATTGAAGAGATCAAAAATACATTTTTCATGGATTGAGTTTCTTTAACGAGTAATGCTTTTTCTTCTGCACTTAATAAATCCACCTTAGTGAGCACAAGCCAACGTTCTTTTTGATAAAGATCAGATCCGTACTCTTTTAATTCTTTTTCAATCATGATTTTGTTACTGAGTCCCTCAACGCCTTCAGTAGAGTCAATGAGATGTAATAAAAGACCACAACGAGATAAATGTCGTAAGAATTGATTACCAAGTCCAACCCCCTCTGCTGCATGCTCAATCAGTCCAGGAATATCAGCGACGACTAATGACTGCATTTCACCCAAATCAACAACACCAAGCTGCGGCTTAAGTGTAGTAAAAGGGTAATCTGCGATCTTAGGCTTAGCGGATGAAAAAACACTTAAGAGAGACGATTTACCTGCATTAGGACACCCGAGCAAACCAACATCAGCTAACAGCCGTAATTCCAGCCTTAAATGTACCTCTTCACCTAAACCACCTTTTGTAAATTTTCGAGGTGCTCTATTTGTACTGCTTTTAAAGTGGGCATTACCAAAACCAGCCTGACCTCCTTTTGCAATGACAAAGCGCTTTTGGTGCTCATTTAAGTCGACAATAAATTCATCTGTTTCATCAATATAAATTAATGTACCGACGGGTACATAAATGATTTCATCGACACCTTGAGCACCAGTTAATTGAGAGCTGCCACCATGTTGTCCAGAGCCGGCTTTAATGATTGATCGGTATCGCAGATCCATCAAGGTATGTCGTTCAGTAGAGGCCTCTAATATGATGTCTCCACCTTTACCACCATTACCACCATCAGGACCACCAAAGGCAATAAACTTTTCTCGGCGAAAACTCATACACCCGTTACCACCCTTACCGGCAATCACTCTAATTTTTACTTCATCTAGAAAACGCATAAAAAAAAGGGGGTATTACTACCCCCTGTAAAAAGACTTTAGTTAAGCTGCTTGCGCGCAAGGATCAATAACAACGTACCGCTTCTTACCAATACCCTTACGAATAAATCTTACGATACCATCTACTTTTGCATACACAGTAAAATCTCTACCCATACCAGCATAATCACCAGGATTAAATTTTGAGCCTACTTGTCTCACAATAATTTCGCCAGCACGAACTAACTGGCCATCTTGTCTTTTAACGCCACGATACTTTGGATTCGAATCTCTTCCGTTTTTAGTACTACCACCAGCTTTCTTGTGTGCCATTATTTCACCTCAATTGCATCAACTTTGATCGTCATCAGTTGTTGACGATGACCTTGTGTTTTCATATAGTGCTTACGTCTTTTGAACTTAATGATTTTAACTTTCTTATCTTTAAAGTGTTCAACGACTGTTGCTTTAATTTTTACAGAAGGAATAAAAGGCATACCAAACTCAGCTTGACCGTCATCTTGATGTAGTGAAAGTACTTTATCAAAAGTGACCTTATCACCTACTTTAAGAGGGAGCTTTTCTATTTGATATGATTTTCCAGCTTCAAATTTATACTGCTTTCCGCCAGTTTCAACATATGCATATTTATTCATATTTCAATCCGATAAACTTTTATATTACAATAATTTTAATAAAAATCAACTTATTTTCAAAAACTTTCTTTGAATGTCTCTTACAGCCTGAATGCCTTTTAAACCGAGTGAAATCATTTCATTGACTTGAGTCATGCTAATTGGGTGATGTTCTGCGGTGCCTTGTATTTCGATCATACGATCTTGCTCATCTACAATTAAGTTGAAATCAACATCAACACGGCTATCTTCTTGATAATCAAGGTCTAGTAATAATTGATGACCATCCCAACCAATAGATATTGCAGTCACAATCGTTAATAAAGGATCTTTGGTGAGAACTTTATCATACTGTAGTTTTCTGAGGGCTAAAATAATTGCGACCATACTACCGTTAATCGCAGCAATTCTGGTACCACCATCTGCTTGTAACACATCGCAGTCAATATGAATTGTACGTTCTCCAAATTTTTTCAGATCCAATGATTGACGTAATGCCCTGCCAATGATTCTTTGTATTTCGATACTTCTTTTCTGCTGCTTACCTTTAACAGATTCACGGTCTGATCGCGTGTGAGTGGCTGTTGGTAACATAGCATACTCTGCAGTTAACCAACCTTGGCCTTTGTCCTTTAGAAACCTTGGTACAGATTCTAAAATTGTCGCATTACACAATACTTTAGTCTGACCAAACTCAATTAGTACAGAACCATCAGCATAACCAAATGTCTGTTCAGTCATTCGACACGGCCTAATTGAATCGAAATTACGACCTTCGAACCTATTGGCACCCTTACTTTTCATGATATGAATCTCTTATAATGAGCGAATTTGGAAAACTATACGAAATCTCTCAAGGTCTCTACTTCAGCACCAGGGAGTTTGCTAATATCTCCAGACACGCCTGCGGACATGTTACCTATATCAGCGCCAAATAATGTTTCACCCGTTGGCTTGATAAAGCCTGGTAAAAACAAAAGCCCTACAGAAATTGCTAGCATCGCAAAAGGTGTCCCGATTGTTACTTGAGCAGGGTTATCCTTGTGTTGTTTAAACTTAAATAATGCTGCAATAAAAAAGCAAATACCAGCAATAAACGCTGTACCCAAAATGAGTTGAGCAAAATAACGATACTGATTCAATAAACCTACCGCAATCTGCCCTAGTCCAACTTCACCTTCTGCAAATGCAGCAGCACTCGTTAATCCCAGTAACAAGATATTAACCATTCTTCTCATACGTAGACTCCAATTAACATTGATGATATCACTGAGATGTACTAACATCAACAGTCATTAGCTCATTCATTGTTTTAACAAAAGAGGAAGGGTCCTCTAATTGCTCTCCATCCATAAGCAGTGCTTGACCATACAAAAGCTGTACATATTTTTGAAATTGAGATGTCTCAGTTTCAGAGTATGCTTTTTGCACAAGTGGATGTTGAGTATTAATTTCAAAAATTGGCTTTGTATCTGGAGTATCCTGACCAGCCTCTTTCAATATCCTCTTAAGATGACTACTCATTTCAGCTTGATCCGAGATGAGGCAACAAGGTGAGTTAGTCAATCTTGTAGAGGATTTTACGTCCTTAATTTTATCTTTCAACTCTCCTTTAACCTTCTCAAAAAACTCAGAAAATGCCGCATCTTTTGTTTGATCTTTATCTTCTGTTTTTTGATCTTTATCAGACAAATGATCTAGCCCACCATGAGCAATTGATTGTAATGAGAATGACTCAAATGTTCTTAAATGACTGACCAACCACTCATCGATCTTTTCATCTAACATCAACACTTCAATATTTTTCTGGTTGAATATTTCAAGGTGAGGACTAGATAAACCTGCAGACATTCGGTCTGTAGTCAAATAATAAATTGTTTTTTGATCTTTTTGTACTTTCTCAGTGTAGTCTTTCAATGAGATAAGCCCTTTTCTGGTACTTGATTTGAAACGTAACAATGCGACAATTTGATCTCTATTTTGGAAATCTTCTCCAATCCCTTCTTTGATCACTGCACCAAACTGCTTCCAAAAATCGAGGTATTTTTCTGGATGATCTTTTGCAAGATTAGTCAGTAAGCCAAGTACTTTTTTAGTGAGTGATGCTTTTATTTGTTCAACAACAGGGCTATTTTGTAACATTTCACGAGAGACATTTAAAGACAAGTCTTGTGTATCCACCATCCCTTTTACAAATCTTAAGTACATCGGTAGTAATGCATCTTGTTCATCTTGAATAAACACACGTTGTACATATAGTTTCAAACCATGTTGATGCTCTCTATGCCAGAGATCAAATGGCGCTTTTTGAGGTACAAAAACAATACTATTGTAGGATACCTTACCCTCTACCCTAAAATCGCCATATAAGGCAGGATTTTCTGGGTCATGATGGTTGATATGCTGGTAGTAACTGAAATAATCTGCTTCTTTATTTTGTTTTTTGGATCTAGTCCAAATGGCTTCTGCTTTATTAACAACAGTCGGCACTTCTTCTGGCGTCTCTTGATCTTTATCATCGGCATCCTTTGGTTGATACATGGTAATCGGAAAACTGATATGATCAGAGTATTTTTGTATAATTTGTTGAATTTTCCAATGGTTTGCAAAATCCTTCTTATTTTCTTTAAGCTTCAATCTAACAGAAGTACCCACAGGCAGTTCAGCAATTTCATCAATTGAGTAACTATTTTCATCTGTTTTTGTGATCCAAATCCATCCCTTATCATCATCTAGTTTTCTTGTTTTAACGATCACTTCATCAGCGACTACAAAAGCTGAATAAAATCCAACACCAAACTGACCAATTAAAGCATTATTTTCTTTAGCTTCCTGAAGTTGCTGTATCGTCGCTTTTGTTCCAGAATGTGCGATTTGACCAAGATGTTGAATCAATTCTTCTTTATTCATGCCGATGCCGTTATCAATCACCTCAATATATTGATCATCAAACTTTATTTCTATACCTAATTTTTCGTCACCTTTATGGCTATCTTGTAATGATTGATATCTTCTTTTTTCTAACGCATCTGAGGCATTAGAGATGAGTTCCCTCAAAAAAACCTCATCATTTTTATATAAAGATTCAACTACTATTTTTAATACGCTGTTTACGTCAGCAGAAAACTGGTGTACTTCTGATACCATACTAAGATTCTCTCCTTAATTGTCTTTATTAAGATATGGTTTATCTTTTTTGAAATTCAAGTCAATTTCACACACTTTTTAAATCTGTACTATAATAACAATATTGTTTATGGAGGTATACAATGCAAAAAGCACTAATAACTTTAATTACAGCATCGACTATTGGTATAGCTCATGCTTATACATCTATCTCATCGTCTCTAGCAGGCGTCATTAGTTTATTTACAATGATCTCTCAGATTTTCACTGGGATGGCTTACATTGTAGGTCTAATGCTTTTTATCGCTGCTATTATGAAATTTAGACAGTATCGGGAAAACCCTCAACAGGTACAAATTGGTCAACCGTTGACTTTATTTGGATTATCTGTGACTGCTATCTTTCTACCAGGTTTCTTAAACTTAGCAGGTGTCTTTTTCGGAGGACAGTCTGTAGGTGCTGGTGCCACAAATACATCTGTATTACCAGGTGGTAGTAGTTAATTAAGTTTTAATTGAATTTAACAGCCATAAACATTTAAAAGGGGTATTGAAAAATACCTCTTTTTTTATACTCTTAGCTAGATAAACCAAACGTATTCATGACTACTTCGATCGTATATACGATATTAATACCAAGAATACCGCCTACGATATGGACAAATCCTTTTGTGACTTGACCAGGTTGTTGACCACCCTCTTTTTGTACGCCTTTAGAAAGAATTAAAAAACCACGAATAAAGGCAATCAACCCAATAATTTGAACCATACCAAGAATCGGATTCATAATTTGTTGCCAATCATTGTCCATACCAGAATTCGCAGTGTATGACATGACAGACGCAATTGAACTCTGACCAAAGAAGGTAGAGTTGATAATCTCAATAAGACTTTTTGAATAAAGAAAACCAACACCAATTGCAAACTGCATGGTAGGACCAAGCATGCCTGCTTCAACATGCATAAAAGCTGTACGATGCCCGAACTTCTTGAGTTTCATAACGGCTTGTACTGTAAGGAAAATACCCAATACATACATTAAGCCAGTCAAGAAATTTGTTATACCAGCATAACTAGTCTGAAGGTTAACAAATATGTTGGTAGCCACACCTGTTTGGGCAAATACGGGTATTACTTGTAAAAGGAGTAATAATCTAACTATCATTTTTTGAGAATACAATCATTCGCTTTGAGCTAGTCATTACAAAACCTTGGTTAGGAAAAATACCTGTTACTTTACCGTAATCAGGCAATTCGTCACCAATTTTCACAGAAAGACTGTGTCCCTTACGATCTGTAATCCAGGCACGACCCTCAATAATACCTCTCAGGTAGAATGTTTTAAGATCAGGATTCACAGCGACTTTCACAGGCTTAGTTCGATCTTCAACCACAGTTAATCGAGCCCTGAGATCATACACTTCATTTTTAAGATTACTTAAACTTGCATCGATCATTTCTTGTTGAGTAGCTTGAGCATTCTTGATGGAGCTTTGTATTTTTTCCAACTCAGTTAGAATACTTTTCAGCCTATCAACCATGCTATTATTCGCACCTTTTAACTGGTTGATTTCATCCTGGACCTGCTTTTGGTACATAATAAATTGAGGATCTTGATTTAAAATAAACTTTTGGACAACGGGTTGAGGAGGAGGTGGTGGTGGTGTCTCTTTTTCAACTTTGGCCTTTTTGACTATTGGGCTTGGTACTTCCTCAACAGATTCTTTAGGTACTGATGTATCGTAAGTAGATGCAATGTAACCAATACCATATAGTAAAACAACCACACCCACTGCTAAGATTAACTTTGAATTAAACATGGGCATCTTTTTGGCAGGTGTTGTAGGTGAGTCTTCTATATTTTCAAATACAGTTTCTTTCTCTTCGCCCTCAAATTGATATTCTGGCTTATCAGTCATCTTATGCTCCTCCCTTGTGTAGCATTGTATCAGCTGTAATTAAAACACCTATTGCAGTCCCAACAGGCACCGTAACTGTAGGTTGTAAAGTTGAATATTGTTCAACATAATTTTCATAGTCAGTTCCAATATTACCAATACCAACTGCAATAATCTCACCTGTATTTAAGTTATCCATGACACTGGTTGTCGTACCACTACTTGTTGTAGAAGTCGAACCAGACTCTTGGATGGCTTCACTCACACCTGAAACAAATGAAGCTAACATCATCGAACCGTATCTTAACCACCAGTGATTATTTACATCACCATCGAGTGAAGATCGAGCTGTTTGAGTATCTACAGCAACAGCAGTAATAGGTTGAACTGTTTTTTCACCAGGTAATAATATTTGGTCAAAAGAAATTTGAACTTTTTCATTTAAAAATCCAGTCAAAGTACCACCTTGACTTGAGAATATTTTAGAACCCTTCAGTGGACCACTGACAATAGAAGCAGATGTAAGAGATGGTTCATCACTATCAACTCCTACATCTAGTACTGCATACATCATTGTACCTAGAGGTATTTGAATATCGTCTGCACTATTGCTAGCTAACGTAGTCGCAGTGCCTGATGTTTTCATTTGGTTAGCAGCTTGAGCTTGTGCAGGTACTGTACTTCCTGCTTGTGCTACTGCACCTTGAAGCGCTGCAGGCTGTTTTGGTGGTGGCATTGGTGATTGTCTGTAGCCTTGTGTCACTGGTTGTGACCAATTTGTCATTAAGTTTTGAGTTACTGTTTGCATGCCTGCAGATATTTGAGCAAGTTGCGCATTTTTAGCCTGTTGTGCAGCGAGCTGAGCTTGTTTAGATTGATTAGCTGCATTGATTTCAGCTTGGGTTAATGATGCTGTTGGTTGTGTTGGTTGAGTATCAGTGGCTTTGATTTGCGACGCAGTAAATCCTGCGTTTTTAAGATCTTCATCTGTATATCCTGCTGATTTTAAATCAGCAGCACTATAACCAGCAGCTTTAAGGTCCTTTGCAGTAAATCCTGCATTTTTTAATTCTGCTGCTGAATATCCAAGTGATTTCAACTCTTGAGCTGAATACCCAGCTGCTGCCATATCAGCTGCAGAATATCCTGCGTTTTTTATTTCACTGGCACTATATCCAGCATTTTTCAGTTGCAAAGCAGTAAATCCAGCTTTCTTAAGATCCGCTGCACTAAATCCTGCTGCTCTTAGTTCAGCAGCTGAAAATCCTGCATCTTTAAGGGCTGTTGCACTAAAACCCGCTTGCCTTAGCTCTTCAGCCGTATAGCCAGCATCCTTGAGATCTTTTGCACTATATCCTGCTGCTTTTAATTGTGCAAGTGTATAGCCAGCTTCTTTGAGCATTGATGCTGGACAACCCATTTGATAGAGTTTTGAAGCAGGAACACCATTTGCATGTGCTTTTTTCACATCGGCAATATTACATGTATCTGGTACACTATCCACATCTAAACCTGCTGATTTTAGCTCGGCAGGTGAGTATCCAGCATTTCTTAATGCAGCAGCACTGTAACCAGCAGCTCTTAATTTTGCTGCAGTACATCCTTGTTCTTTTAATGTTTTAGCGGAAATACCTTCATTAAATGCTTTTTGTATACTTGCTATACTACAATCTTTTACCTGTGGTTTATTACCATCAAGATCAGTTGGAACACCTGCTTTAATCAGTTGAGCTGCTGAGTAACCTGCATTTCTTAATTGATCATCTGTATAACCTGCTTGTTTTAGTGCATCCGCTGAGCATCCTTCATTCTTCAATGATGCCGCTGATATTCCTTGTTCATAAGCTTTTTGTAATACATCTGGCTGACAGAGATCTTTTGTATCTATTGCTTCATTCTCAAGTTTTTTAAGCCCCTGACCCTTTGTGATACCTGCTCTATACAAGTCTCCGTCTGTGAAGCCTGCAGCTTTTAATTCTTTTTCAGAGAATCCTGCATCTGCTAAATCGCTTGCGCTCACACCTGCAGCTTTTAATGAACCTGCACTAAAGCCTGCTGCTTTTAAGTCTTTAACACTGGCACCTGCTTTCAATAATTCACCAGCAGTAAACCCTGCTTTTTTTAGATCAGCAACACTATAACCTGCATTGAGTAATGCTTTTGGTGAGTAACCAGCTGCTCTGAGTGCTGCTGCACTAATACCAGCTGCTCTCATATCCTCAGCACTGAAACCAGCATCTTTTAAATTGGCAACACTAAATCCATTATCAAGAAGTTGCTTTGCTGTATATCCTGCTGCTTTTAAATCTCCAGCACTGTAGCCTGCTGCCATTAGATCTTTAAGTGAATATCCTGCATCTTTTAATTCATTAGCACTATAACCAGCGTCCTTAAGTTGCTTAGCACTAAATCCGGCATCTTTAAGTTCACCAGCAGTATACCCAGCTAGTCTTAATGCAGCAGCACTACATCCACGTGCTTTTAGGACTTTGGCCTGAACACCTGCTAATCTATCCTTTTTCAAAGTCTCTGGATTACAGTTTCCTGTGCTGCGACCAGAGTCTGTTGTCGATGGTTGAATACCAGCTGCTAATAACTCTGCATTATTAAATCCTGCATTTCTAATTTGTTTATCAGAATAACCAAGTTTTTTAAGCTCATCTGGTGAGTATCCTGCTTTTTCCATATCTGCAGCAGAATATCCTGCTTTTGCTAATTCTGAAGCAGTAAAGCCGGCTTTTTTCAGATCAGATGCAGAATATCCTGCATTCTTTAATGATGATGCACTAAAGCCAGCTGCTTTGAGTTCTTTTGCACTAAATCCTGCATTTTTCAATTCAGCAGCACTGTATCCTGCATCCTTTAGATCTTTAGCACTGTAGCCTGCTTCTTTTAAGACACTTGCAGGACAACCTCTATCATAAAGTTCTTTGGCAGTTGCACCTTGTGATTTCATTTTTTGTACATCAGCAAGTGTACATGTTGCTTCAATTTGGGATGTTGTAAATCCAGCATTTCTCAGTTCGTTTGGTGTGAAACCAGCCCCAATTAACGCACCAACGCTATATCCAGCATTTTTCATTTCAGCAGCAGTACATCCCATATTACGCAATGTTCTTGCGGAAATTCCTTCTTTAAAAGCTTTTTTTACATTTGCAGGGTCACAATTTTCGATGACTGGTTTAACGCCTTTTAATTCACCATCTACTTCTGCACGATCTATTTCACTTTGTGTATAGCCTGCATTTTTAAGCTGATCTGCATTGAAACCTGCTTTCATTAAACTAGATGCTGAAAATCCTGCTGCACGAAGTTGACTTGCGGACAATCCTAATGACTTCAGTTCTGATGCTGTAACACCTGCTGATTTTAAATCTCCAGCCGTATAACCTGCATTTAATAAATCTTTTGCTGAATAACCCGCAGATAATAATTGTGAGGCAGTAAATCCAGCAGCTCTTAAATCTGCAGCAGAAAAACCTGCATCCATAAGGGCCTTTGCACTATAACCTGCAGCAGCTAATTCACCTGCAGAGAATCCAGCTTCTTTTAACACTTTGGCGCTACAACCTTGACACTTCAGTTCAAACGCACTAACACCGGCCTCTCGCGCTCTTTTCACATTCTCAATTGTGCATGGATTATTTATTTTGACATTACTCGCTTTTACATCACCACCAACAATATCCTTACCAATGATGATTGGCACAACTGATGTCCCTGATCTTTCAGCTGCTTTTAATGATTCAATATTTTGTTCATTAACTAGTTTGGCTGCTTGAATATTGGCAACTTCACCGCCAGTCGTTCTACCTACTGATTTCGGTGCTTTAGGTGTTGATTGAGAAATTGCATTCGATGTTGGTCCAGAGATATATCCATAACCAAAGTAGAGTACAATTAAAAATAAAATAAATACACTGAGAATGACTAATAATCGATTGCGTCCTTCATACATTCCTTCAGTTCCTGACATCAGATATCCCCTCTACTGTAGCATGTTTCATTTCACCGTTATCTAATAAAATAATCTGTGAAACAAGTTCAGTTATTTCATAAGCATGTGTACTTCCATCAGCACCTGATAGTTTTCCAATCCAACCTGGAGAAATGAGTGTTAATGGAGTTCGTAAATAAAGCTTACCTTTATACACCCATCCTTGTGCTTCAGCGCCTTTGATTTCTACTTTCTGACTCCCTTTAGGTGGAATTTGATTGACTATATCTAGTAAAACTGGATTAATCGTTGATGGTAAAGACATATGTTTTTTACCCATCATAGCTTTTGGCCCAACTCTTGGCACCTGGATATCCACACGATAGTCAACTGCTTGCTGTCCAGGCAACAGTGTGATCATTATTGGTGTGTTGAGACCTTGTAAAATGACCGCTAAATTGCCTTCTTTGAACATAGTTGATGATTGTATTAGAAGGGTATTCCCTCCTTGTTCGGCACTCCCACTAGTTGGTTGCACGATATTAAATGCAGTTGGATTACCTACATCATAACCTTTGATTGGCCATGGCTCACCAGTTGCATCTAGAAATACCAATGATGTGACATATCCTGCGCCTAATCTTATTAATGGAGGGGTTGCACCTGGTGAAAAATCAACAACAAGCGCTGAACTGGTTGGTTTTGATGGTACTGGCTGTGTGTATGCTGCTGCTTTTTTTGACTCAACGAATAAATCCCTGAGTATTTTAATCTGATCAGAGGTCAGTGGAAACATACTTGGTGGTATTTGTTCAAAGGCTTCGTCTTGAAGTGCTTTAGTTTGTGGACTTGCTTCATAATTTGGTTTTTGTTCTTGAGCCATCTCAGCAAGTTGCTCTGCCATCTGATCTGAGACTTGTTGTCCATAAATTTGAACATTCATCCCGAGACTCATCACAATCAAAATTTTAAATAAGAACTTTAACATACTTTATCCCTGAGACGCTTGGAATTCACTAATACCAATACCACGAATATTCACTTCCTGACTGACACGTTGAACAATCATATTAACTGAAAGTGGCACAGTGATATTATCACCTTTGTTAATTCCTTGATACTTCACCAATAGCTGCATTGATATCTTCCATCGATAAATTCCACCGACAATACCACTATCTACAATCACAGGTGGACGTGTTGTGACTGCTGATACAATCATTTTACGATTTGAGACTAATTCAAAGTATTTATTTTTATTCATCGATCGAATCAACGTATTGTATCCTTTTCTTGTAAAGTTATGGGATGCACGATTTAATTGAGCTCGATAATTGACCCAATCGAATGTAAATATTTCTTGAGCTGATTTTGCCGCCCACTGGGCAACAAACTGATCTGACTTGATCGGTTGGCTGAGTGGCTGTAGACGAATCAATATTCCATCTGGTGTAGATGCAAAATATGCAGTAGATGGTTTTACCACAACCGCATAGTAAAGTACTGTGGTCATTAAAAGTAATGCAAAACTTTGTATAATTAGAATAATTACGAATTTTCTATAGTTATTTCTATAAAATGAATTCCTTTCTAAAACGAGTTGTAGTGACTCACTTCGTTCTGCCATACCTTCATCTCTCCCAAGCTAGATTATGCCATGATTAATATGTATATAACAAGGCTAATATTCCTATTTAAAGCTTAATACTTGAATATCATCAATAATTATACCTTGAGGTGTACTCGCTGTTACATTTGTCCTGACCACTTTGAGCTCAATGTCTAACTGATATACCTGCATTAGCGCACTCATCCCACTAAATTGTAACTTTAAAGGCACTTGCAACTGCCAAGTGTATTTTCCATTATTCACACCGGTATAACCAAATCTTGGAACGCCTGAAGGGATACCCGACATGACAACTCGCTGTTCTATCACCGGTCTGACTAGATCCTTATCAACAAGCACTTTTTTAAAAGCCTCCCATCCCCGTGCTGTGAAATGATCAGATTTTGCCTCTAGGCTTGAAAAAAAATCCACAAAATTATAAGTAAAAGTAGAGGCCATAGTTTGTGATGCCCAATAACTAATATCTGATCTTGTTTGACCAAGTGCGCTATCTAATGGAATCTGACTGAAGACGCTACCATTCTCATTGGTAGAAAAATAAATCTGGTTATCTCTAGCTACATAGGCGCGGCCAGCTGTGAGAAAAATCAGAAATGTTGTAAATCCAACTAAAACAATCCCAAGAAACTGAGTCATGAGTCCGTCTTTAAAAAACGTGCCTCGGTTTGCTTGAATAATCTCATCTCCAGATAAATGTGCTTGAGCTTCTTCAGGAGTTGCAACTGGTTGATTACTCGTATCCTTTACCTGCTGTTCATTTTGATCAGACTGCTGATCTTGTGATGGTGACTCAGGTGTTTGATCTTTCATTTCATCCATTGAGCACCGAAACGTCTATTGGTAAATTAGAGGTCCATTTAACTTCAAAGAACGAGTCTCCTGGCATGTCCTTCCAGAATGGAAGGTGATTATATTTTACAAAATTTTCATATTTCGTTGATACGATAATACCAGCATGTTTCACTTTTAGCAGATTCATTAATGTTGCCGCTCTCGCTTTCATGATTGCGATCGTTTTTCTTGTTGATCCCATTTCATAATGTCCAATTAACTGGACTTCATGTGTATGATAATGATTGATAAATTGAGACATTGTTGCGGTGATATCTTGTGGTTTCAACGATGTTGAATTTTCGTAGAAAAATGAATCTGGCTGGAGATATAGGGATAGCACTTGGCCATCTATATTCATTTTCACATTATTTTCTTTAAAAAATTCAACATATTGCATCGGGTCAGCATAAATTAGCGCGATGCTCATCATACACACTATAAACTTTGAAATTATATGCATCATTAAGATTTCTCCTTAGATTCATTGATCTGCGATTTCACTTTATCGATCGCCTCAATTATTTGTGGGACATCGATTTTTGATAAATCTGGCTCTGGGTATTGGGTACTAGCCTGCATTTTCTTTAATAAAGACTCAATTGATTCTGAAGCGGATGTTTTATCCATACCCATTAATCTAGCGCAAAACTCTAGGTCTTCTCTGATTGCATTTTTACTAATCACAGGCTCTTCAAAGGGACCATAATCATCTAGTGAGAACACCTTTTTTAAAGATTCAGGCATAGAGACTCTTGAGAACACACCGAATGAGGTATCAATATCCACATCCTCAATCTTAGTATCTGCTTGGTTAGCATCAATGTGCGGCTTTTCCTCACTGACTGTTACATCATCTAAAATTATTTTTGTACCCGCTTCGATAAAATCATCACAATCCTTATGCTTTTCAAACTGATCAACTAGCTTTTGGATTTCCGGCTCTGTACTTTCTTCTCCAATTGCAAAATTTTTCTTTTCTAGTGCCTGTAAATCTTCTAATGCTTTAACAAACTCATAAAGGACAACGTCTTTTGGAAGATCTACTTTAAGGAGCTGATTTAATCGCATTGATTTAACTGGGGGTGGATTTGCAAAAAAGCAGCGTGCTCTCACAATTTTTGATTTAAAGAAGATATGCATCTCCCCAGGCGCCTGTTCTTTGAGATCAAGTAAATCAATCCGTGCTCTTTTCTCAGTTTTTGCAGACCTTGTATCTTGATAAGCATTGGAGATACCTTGTGGGTTTGCTGAAAAGCTGTCCACCATTGTGACATAAGATTCTGCAGCCCCTTTCATAAAGAAATCCCAGGTCTCAGTAGGATCCTCAAGCTTCATACAAATTTTAATATTTGTGTTCGCTCCGATTGATGCGGCTTCTTCTTTAGATGCCTTTTGGAAAGCTGGTAGATCTTGCCCTCCGAATACAATTGAGAAACCCAGTGAACGCGCCTGAGCAGGCACAACAGCAAAGCCTTTTACAGCATAATAACCATACTCATCCAAAATACACAGATACGGTGATGGAGAATTAGTTGGCTTACTTGTAATGAGCTTATCAAATGTTCCTTCAACGGCATCACCCAAACCGGATGACATGACCACTCTCAGTGAGGAAATGATAATACGCCCTAAGTTCGCTAATTCATCTGGCGACTTTTCTAAAGCAGGCAATAACACTGTCATAATCCTACGATTTAATACCACATCCTTAAGATCAACCTCTGCGAGTTTAGTACGCAGTATGTGTCCATATGTATCGGCTAATGAACTAAACTGACGAGTCAGCTGCATTGTAATATAACCGTGCTGCTCAAAGACTTGTGATACCTGCTTACCTTTTCTTTCCTTATTATAACCTGGCAAGGTAAACAAATAGTTATTCAATGGCTGCATGACCAACTCAGGCAAGAAATCCATACTAATGGCGTATTGACCATCTCGAATAAAAGTTTTATCCACAACCATTGCTTCAATTCTTTCAAGTGCGAAATAGTTACGAATAGTATTAGCATCAAGTAGAATATGCCCAGAGTCACGCATTGCAACTAACACCTTCATCAAAGCTTCGATAAAAGCAATGGCTCGTCCTTTCCACATATCACCATCTGAACTCCCTGAGGATGAATCCATCAAACCCGAGATCAAGTTAGATAACATACTTGAAGAACCAGTAGCAAATGGGTTGAGGGTATTGGACATTCGCTTTTCTTGAGGTCCGATAATATCTCTTGCACCAGTCATAAAGTTAATGACAAGGAAATCATCCTCTCGCCCCATATAACGAACCATGGAGAAAATCTTGGCATATATCGAGTTATCACCTTTACCATCTACATAGATAAATCCACTTGATTGAACTAATGCATTGTAAGCAAGTCCTAGCATCAATTCTGTCTTACCAGAACCAGTTGATCCAAAGATCAGCACATGTGTTCTCATATCATCATTATTGAACCACAGCTCATCTTGAGTTGATTTTTCATTTCCAAAATGATAAATACCCCCCGCTTCATTGGGCTTATTCACTGGGTTAAGATCATTATAGTCTTTTGCATGAGATCGTTTAGGCAGTCTAAATGGGAGCTTATAGATCTGATTCACGGCAAAAAGATATAGACCCAGTATTCCCAAAATCATAAAATCGCTTAAGCCTGGGACTGAATAAGATGTCGTAACCATGACAGCGAAACAAATCGAGGCATTAATAGGCTTTGCTAAAAACTCCTTGACTCGCTGGCCTAACGGTCTAACGTCTCTTATCAGTTGTGCTGATGCTTGTTCCTGTGATGAGCTTAGTCCTCTTTGCTGATACATTATGTCTCATCCGGGTTATATAGAATATCTGCAATTGCAGCTTCTAGACCAGTAATTGCTTCTTCTACCATTGGAGACCTCAACGGCCTTCTTAATTTTTTTTCGACCACCCAATGAGCAAATGTTCCTGCCACTTCTGGAAAAGGGGTCTGTCGCCCAACTGATGACAACATATACCACATTCTACGGTCTACTTTTTTCAACCACAAAAACTCTGAACTCGCCAAAACACCATTAATTCTAGCCACCTCTAAAAGCGAAGAAAGCACTGTAAGTACATAAGCATGAGGGGATACTGCTTTACTGACGGCTTTATGCGTTATGTGTTTTTTCATTAGTGCATAGGCGCCAGTGAAATTTGGATTACCATTCATCGCACTTGAAGACATCTGCTGCAAGAACTTACGTGAACCATCTGCATCACCTCCAATTCTTGCAGCGCAAACAGCAAAAATTGCAAGCTCATGCGGCTTAAGATACTTCAAATTTCGCCACCTGGGCCCGAGCTGACTAGCAAAGACAGCGAATGATCGCTCACGCACGACTTCTACACCAGGTTTATGATTAACAACCACTCTTTTAAGTAGGTTATACTTTTTTGCAAACTCAATGGGTTGTATTGACATTCCCCAAGGCGGATCATCAATATCGGCCTTGATTAAATCTGTTTTAATGACCGGCATAATTTCTGGCCAATTAACACACTCTAAGCTTCGCAAAGTTTCCATACTATATTTTTGTCTAAAGTTACCACCTTTTTTGAAAAACAGAAGATGCATTCCTGCCAACACAGCGATTAATGTTGTTGGAAAAACGAGGTAATCACCAATGAGTTTTGAAATTTCCACGATGCCTTCGAAATTTCTTTCATTAGTGTTTGTAGACATAATTTCATCGAGTGCAAATCTTAGCGAATCTAATTCAAAAATTGGCAGATGTAATGCATTCAAAACATTATCTATGGGCGTCAAAATTGCAATAATTGCTTCTGCTTCGTAGTACCTGACGTATAAAATATATTCAGCAATAATATTGCCATAGGCGTACCAAAGTACAATGCCCATGACCATAATAAAACCAACAACATAAACGATGTCGAGTCCAGAATTTGGCTGCTGCTGTTGTTGTCCTCTCATACCTCTCTCCAACGTGTATTATATACACGATAAAATAGATATAAAAGAACTAATTTAATTTCTTGCAATTAATTTATTATTTGTATAATCGTAAGTCACATTTAACCCGTGTACAAAATATAATATGTTACTTGTACTCAATGCATTTTGCTTAATGGTAATGATTTTATTTCCATTCATGTCCTTTAGAGCCATCTCATCCGGCTGTTGAATGATGTTCATATCATCGACCCATATTGCAACATAGCCCGTCTTCGGATTAGCGTTAGTTGTTGTTGCTTGCCTAGCTGCAGCCTCATCATCAAATACTGGACGACCGCTACTTACAGTTGAAATTGACTTTAAAACAATTTCCCAACGCAATAAGTTGTCTCCCTCCACCTGATATAAAACAACATATAACTTGGTATATCCAGGCCTATTTTTCATGACCTTGACATCAACTTTTTGTGAAATATATTCTTGGCCGGCCTCGTAAAGCTCACGACTTTTCTCTAGGACTTTAAGATACCTTTTATAATAAACCTTCATGACGTTAGACATCTGCCAACCTTTACGATCTTTTAGCTTCAAAAGATCCTGGTAGATTTTCTCGTCTTGCTTGATTTTCTCTAGCTCTCTGTCATTAAGCTCACCCATGTTCTAAGAATAGTATAGAGGGGGATTAATGTCTAGTTAGATTGGGGAAAGGGCTGTCAGAACTAGGGTCCACTTGGACCAGATGTATTGGATGAATCAAGTTCATTACCTACTTGATTTTCAACAGTTTTAAGTTGATCGTTAATACTGTTTACAACATTTTTAGGACTATCTCCAAAAAGATCTTTACATAAACTATCGAGTTCTTCTCGGGTTCCGTCTAATGAAGATTTGTTACTTGTTGGTTCAGCCATAAATTAGTCCTTATATATAAATATAAACTATATTTATGATTCTTGCAAGCATTATCTTACATTCCTATCGGACATGGAGCCATCATCATGACACTATTTTAGGTTATCTTTAGACCACCATGTCATTAACCCAAGATCAAAATCTGGACTAATTTCAGGACGTAACAACGAATTCCAATAAGCCACTCGGTGAATATCTAAATACCACTGAGGCACGACAATATATTCCCACATGAGCAATCGGTCCAACGCCCTCACTCGATGCTCGAGCTCATCACGTGTTTTTGCCTCCATCACTAATTGTATTAATTGATCTAAACGTGCATCAGCAATACCGGAAATATTACCAGAGCCCATGACATTCGCACTTTTAGAGGACCAATAGTCAAACAACTCATTACCTGGGTTTAAATTTGCTCGAAATACTGTAGTTGTCATATCAAAATCAAAACTTCGTATCCGATTCACATACTCTGATGGACCTACTTTTCGAATCACAACATCAATCCCAAGTCTTTTCAGGTGCTCTTGATAAGGGAGAATCACGCGCTCAAAAGAAGCTTGCGTAATGAGAATTTCAAAAATCAATCTTTCCCCTGTAATCTTGTTGACCCGCCATCCATTCTCAATCACCCAACCTGCATCATCAAGTAGTTTTGCGGCACGTAATAATTGATCTCGCATCTGTGCCTCGTTCTCTGGATCATTAATGACAACAGGACTAACAAAAAACTCTTCAGGCAACTGATGATCCAACTGATTGTAAATGGTAAGCTCATGTGGTGATATGACTGCGCCCGCTGCGAGATGACTATTATTATAATAACTGCTCGCCCTTTGATATTGAGAATAAAAGAGTTGTGAATTAACCCAATTAAAATCAAATGCAAGCGCAATGGCTTTGCGTACCTGCCTGTCTTTAAAAATTGGTCTTCTAAAATTAAATACAAATCCTTGCATCCCTTGCGGCTCTCTATTCATAATTTCTTCTTTTATGATTTCACCAGACTCAACAGCAGGTCCTTGATAACCAGTTGCCCATAGCTTTGAACGATGCTCTACCCTTAAGTCATATAAATGAGATTTAAAAGCTTCAAATGCGACTGTATCATCTTTAAAATAGACCCATTTCAACTCATCAAAGTTAAATTGCCCCTTACGAGTTGGGTGGTTTGCCGCCCAGTAATCTTTAACACGACTATAGGTAATATCACTATTGACTTTGAAGTCCTTAACCTGGTAGGGCCCACTACCCAAAGGCACAGTCAGATCTGCCTTCGTGAAAGACTGATGATCCCAAAAGTGCTTTGGCAAAACTGGCAAACCTCCAATCGCAAATATCAAATCCTGATTATGCGTATCGGACAAAGTAAAAATAACAGTATTCCGATCCTGAGCTTTCACCGCTTTTACATCTCGGTAATAAAGCTTGTATCTCGGATCCCCTTTTTTAAGCAATGTATTGAATGTCCAAACAACATCCTCGGCTTGAATAGACACACCATCATGAAATTTTGCATTTGGATCTAAACGAAAAATTAAGGTCTTTTGATCATCAGATAATTCAATACATTGTGCAACTAAACCATATTGCGAATCTGGCTCATCATCCGGCCTCACCATTAGAGTGTCATAAAGATAACTAAGACCAGCAGCAGGAATACCCTGGGGTACAAACTGATTCAATGTATCAAATGAACCGATGCTTGATTGCACCAAACGGCCTTGTTTGGGCGCATTCGGATTGACATAGTCATAATGGCTAAAAGTAGGTAGGTATTTAGGCTGACCATATAATGAATACACCGAACGACATTCTGAAAAGCACAAGCTATTTAATAATAAAAGGAAAATTATCTTGATCATGATCATAAACTAACATGTTCATTAAAGAAGCCCAACTATTTATTTAATTCTATTGTGTCACAATAGCTTGCGTTAAACCTTGTTGCGCATGATGCTTCAGATGATCCACTGTACCTTGTTCGATGATTCTACCATGATCTAATACCAGCACACGATGCGATAATGCCTCAACCACGGACCAATCATGACTAATCAAGAGATATGCCATGTGATATTGACGTTGCAACTTGGACAATAAACTTAATATTCTATCGGCCACCACTCGATCTAAAGAAGCCGATGGCTCATCCAAAATTAAAATATCTGGACGTAATATAATCGCACGCGCAATAGCGACTCGCTGCCTTTGTCCACCAGACAACTCATGAGGGTAATGATTTCTAATCTTTTGATTTAAACCCACAGACTTAATCGCTGATTCAACAGCATCTTCAATACACCCTTCAACCAACCAAGGATTGACCTGAAGCCCCTCTTTCACAATGTCATCGACCCTCATTCTAGGGGATAAACTAGAAAAAGGATCTTGCGCAATCATTTGCATACGACAACGCTCTTTTCTTAAAGTCTGTCGTGGCATTGTTAACCAATCATGGTTTAAACACTTAATTGATCCTGTCGCATCACACATTCTTAACAATGACTTTGCCAATGTTGTCTTTCCAGCACCACTTGATCCGACAACCCCTACACACTCTCCAGCATTGATATGAAATGAGATATTTGAAAGTATTGGTGCCCTTTTCTGAATAAAAGAAAATAGCGAATTAGAATCTCGTCTGACACTGAGTGATGCTACTTCGAGTACGGTTTGATCTTGAACCCGTTTATTAGGGCGACATGTTCTGGGCGATAATAGTTTTCGAGTATAATAGACCTTTGGAGCTTGAACCATATCATGATATTGTCCCTGATCAACAATAGCACCTCGACGCATGACGACCATCGAGTCAGCAATACCCGAAATACTCTTAAGATCATGTGTTACAACAATCATACTCATGTTCAATGCTGCCTTCAAACGACTGAGCAAAGACATGATTTGCATTTTTAAAGCACCATCTAATGCCGTAGTGGGTTCATCTGCAATCAATAACTCAGGTTTATTAGCAACAGCCATTGCAATAAGAATACGCTGCCTTTGACCACCACTGAGCTCATGAGGATACCGACGTCCAATATTTTGAATATGATCTAATTCCACAAGACGCATTAAATCAGCAATTTCTTGCTCGATAGAAGTGACTTTGCGATGCGCTAAAATCATCTCAGCAATTTGATCCCCAACACGGTGCAATGGGTTCAAAGCCGTCATTGGCTCTTGAAATACGACGGCTATTTTACCACCACGATAACTGTTTTGCCGATCAAGATTTTGATCAAGATAAGATTCGCCACACCATGAAATATGATCATACTCACATCGCACTTGATGAGACAACAAACCTGCAATCGCATGTATTGTCAATGTTTTACCTGACCCACTCTCCCCAACAAGACCAAGGGTTTCACCTTTCGGTAATGACAAAGTCATCTTTTTAACTAAATACTGCTGAGAAACAGGCTCTCTAATTGAGAGATTTCTAATGATTAACATGCTCGGTCCAACCTTGGATCAAATGCATCTCGAATGCCCTCCCCAATAAAAACGAGCATGGACATCATGATAGACAATGTGAAGAATACACTGATACCAATCCATGGTGCATATAAATTACTTTTACTTTGCGCCAACAATGCACCTAATGAGGCTGATCCTGGCGGCAATCCAAAACCAAGAAAATCCAATGCTGTTAATGCCGCAATATTTTCAGTCATCATAAAAGGCAACAAGGTTAAAATCGGTGCCATTGCATTTGGTAGAATATGCTTAAACATGATTTGATGATCACTCAGTCCTATTGTTTTAGCAGCGATCACATAATCTAAACATCGCCCTTTTAAAAAAGAGGCTCGAACAATGGCCACTAAATTTGGCCAACCAAATAAGAACATCACAAATAATAAAATCCAAAAGCCAGGTCGAAATAAACTCGATAAAATGATCAAGATGTATAACGTTGGTAACCCTGTCCAAATCTCAATAAAACGCTGTCCCCATAGGTCAATATGACCCCCAAAGTAACCCTGTATAGCACCAATATATACACCCACAAAGGCACACAGCACAGTGAGTACAGTCCCAAAATACAAAGACACTCTAAAGCCATAAATGAGATTGGCTAACACATCCCTAGCGCGATCATCAGTGCCAAGAAGATGCTCTCGTGAGGGTGGTGATGGTGCTGGTTGGTTTAACTTAAAATCATGGGTAGAAAAGCTATATCTAATCGGAGGCCATATCATCCACCCATTCTTTTGATGTATGAGATTGTTAAAATAATTTGAATGATAATTAGGCGCTGTTTCAAACTGACCATTAAAATCTTTCTCAACATAATTAAATAAAACGGGAGCGTAACAATGTCCACGATAGAAAATCAATAATGGTTTATCATTGGCAATGAATTCAGCAAAAATACTGACAAAAGAAAACAAACATAATAAGTAAAATGACCATTTAGCTCGTTTATTCTGAAAAAAAAGATGCCATTTTGAAACTTTCATGAATCTACTCTCGTAAAATCAATGCGTCGATCCACCATGGCATATGCAAGATCACCTAATAATCTTGCGAATAATCCTAGTAAAGTAAATAAATAGAGCGAACCTAACACGACTGGATAGTCTCTTTGAATAATGGCTTGATATCCCATTAAGCCAATGCCATCTAATGAGAAAATAATCTCAATGAGTAAAGCGCCACTAAAAAACATAAAAATGAATGCGCCAGGAAACATGGCAATGATAATCAACATCGCATTTCTAAAAACATGACCATACAATATAGCTCGCTCAGTAATCCCTTTCGATCGAGCTGTAATCACATATTGTTGATGAATTTCCTCTAAAAATGCATTTTTGGTTAAAAAAGCAATGCTTGCACAACTTCCAAGCAACAGTGAAAACACAGGCAACACCAAGTGCCACAAATAATCTCCAATTTTTTCCATCCAATTTAATTGACTGTAGTAATCAGAAGTTAAACCCCGCATGGGAAACCAAGCTAAAAAATCCCCTCCACAGAACACAATCATCAATAACATCGCAATAAGAAATGTGGGAACCGCATTACACACAATTAAAACCGTTGAAGTCCAAACATCAAACCGTTTACCGTGCCTTGTCGCCTTTCTAATACCCAAAGGAATAGCAATCAGATACATCAACACCGTGGTCCAAATGCCTAAAGATGCTGAAACAGGTAATTTCTCTCCTATTAAATCGATCACTTTGATGTGGCGAAATAAACTATCCCCGAGATCAAACTGAGCATAGCGTGACAATAAATCAAAATAACGAACCGTTATTGGCTGATCAAATCCATACATCTTTTTGATTTCTTTAAGTACCTCATCTGGAATGGCAGTACCTGAAAGAGAAGTACGCCCCTGTGATGATACACCTAGATCATTTTGGGCACCTAGTATTGACTGATCGCCGACCTGATAAAGCTTTGCTGCCATTTGCTCTACCGGACCACCAGGAACACATTGCACAATTGCAAAGTTGATGGTTAAAATACCCAAAAGCGTTGGAATCATTAGTAAACATCTTTTTAATAGATAAATATACATAGATAGAATATAGGACATATTCCATAAATTGCCTTTAATCATAAACACCTTGTATATTCTATTCATTTTAGGCATATTGAGATGATCTGGTATTTATTTTGACTATAAGCATTAATCAAAAGATCGGCGCCTCCATGTTACTTGCTGGAACAGCAATCGGTGCTGGTATGCTTGGGATGCCGTTTGTATCTGGTATTTGCGGTTATTTTCCAACCATTTGCGTGATGATCATTTGTTTTTTGATCATGCTTGCAAACCTTTTCCTATTGCTTGAGGCAACACTTTACTGTTCGCAACCTAATGTCAACATCATCGGTATGGCTCGAGAACACCTCCCCCCAATTTGGTCTGCCATTTGTTGGGTGACTTTTATGCTATTGCTCTACTCAATCATTGCATCTTACATGAATGCAGGCGGTGATTTGATGAGCTTTTTTCTTTCCCAAAGTCTCCAACCCATCTCAAAAACTCAAGGCATCTTACTATTTAGTTCGATTTTTAGTCTTATTGTGATGATGGGAGCAGTCTTTATTGATCACATCAACCGAATCTTCATGGTGATATTGCTTGTAACCTTTTTCATCGTAGCCATCAGCCTGAATCAACTATTTGAAATCAATCACCTTATGACACAACACCATTATGAGTATATGCCTTACTCGCTACCCATAATCACAGCTGCTTTTACCTCTCACCTCATCTTACCTAGTCTGAAAAGTTATATCCCTGATTTAGATGCACTCAAAAAAGTCCTCTTTTATGGTAGTTTGATTCCATTGATCCTTTACTTGATATGGCAAACCACCGTACTTGGTATTGTTGAACCCAAAGGCCCACTCTCAATTTTTGAAATATCAAAAAGCGCCCAACCAATCACCCAATTTTTCAAAATTCTTGAATCTAAAAATGCATTAGCTAGAACCGAAGTGATAACACAGCTTTTCTTCTTTTCAGCGATTGCAACATCTTTTTTAGGGGTCCTCATGAGTCTAAATGATTTTTTAGCGGATGGATTAGGCTTAAAACAACACAAATTGAGCGTACGCATACGATTAATCTTACTTGCTAGTATTCCACCTTTGATCTTTACTTTATACTTTAACAATGCGTTTACTTATGCTTTAAACTTCGCTGCACTCTTCATTGCCATTCTTTATGCCATTATTCCCTCGCTGGTGGTCATCAAATGTAGACATCATCAAATGACGTCACCTTATATATTACCTGGCGGTAATATGATGGTTTATATTATTTTTATTTTCGGGTGCTTATTCGCTTTGTTAAGCTTACTCAGTGTATATGACTTATTACCGCGTATCTCATGACAGGCAAAGAACGACTGATCAACACTCTCAAAGGCGTAGCGACTGATTCTCCACCCATATGGCTAATGAGACAAGCTGGTAGATATCTTCCAGAATATCAAGCCGTTCGAGCTCAATTTGAGCGCTTCCAAGATCTATATACTAATCCAAAAGTTGCAGTACAATTAGCACTACAACCACTGGATCGTTTTGATCTTGATGCTGGTATCGTTTTTGCAGATATTTTAACACTTGTGGAATCAGTTGGCTTACCTGTTTCGTTTGAGAAAAATATTGGTCCAGTCATTCATTCCCCCATCAGATCCTCTAGAGACGTTCAACAATTACACGCAATGTCTAGTTATTCAGACTGTGTCTACGAATCAATTAGTCTATTGAAAACGAAAAGACCTCATCATGGGTTGATTGGCTTTGCCGGTGCACCGTGGACTTTGGCAACTTACATGGTTGAAGGCAAGATTTCTAAAGATTTACATGCCATTAAAAAATTTAAACACACGGATCCAAAGGCTCTACACGCCTTACTCTCTCATTTAACAGAGGCATTAATACATTTTTTAAAAGCACAAGCTCATGCTGGTGCAGATTTACTCGTGTTATTTGATACTTGGGGTGGGACATTATCTCAAGAAGAGTATGTGATATGGTCCCAGCACTATATTCAAAAAATCATTCAAGCAATTGACCCTATACCTCTTTTTGTATTTACAAAAAATAGTGCTCATTTAGTAGACCATATACTGCACATGCAACCTAAAGGCATGTGCATTGATTGGACTACGCCATTAGTTGACACATATCTTAAAACAAACACTCGAGGTATTTGCCTTCAAGGTAATTTTGATCCATCCATGCTCTTTGGCTCGGAAGATGCCATTGCAGAATCTGTAAACCGGACAGTCGCCAAATTACCTTCACATCATCATCTTATCCCTAGCCTCGGACATGGGATCACACCCCATATTCAACCTGATAAAGTGGCTTACTTCATTCAATCTATCAGACAAGCATTTCAAACTCATAGCAAGAAAAATTGACGTAAATAGTTGATTCGTGTATTGTAGAAAAAGTTTATGAGTAACACAAGTAATTCAAAAGCTAGCGCTAAATCAAAATCTTCCGGCGGACACAGTGACGTCGTTGAAGTTGAATCGAGTGATCTGCCTATATCATGTCCATTACCAGGAGACCCCGTATGGAACATGCATCCTAGGGTATATATTCCTTTGCATCAAACAGATCAATATAAATGTCCTTACTGTAGTCGCTTATTTAAACTTGTAGATTCTAAGGAAGTCCATTAGATGCATTCTTCATCAACCCCGAAAACCTCAGAGATCCCATTACAAATCATGGGTATCCTCATGGTTGGGCTTGGCACGACATTCTATGTGTATGAATTTTTTATCAGAGTGATCCCAAGTGTCATCTCTGTAGAATTAATGCATGATTTTTCTTTAAACGCCTCTGTACTTGGCTTATTGTCCTCTGGATTTTATTATGCATACACTTTCATGCAAATTCCTGCAGGGCTATTGTGCGATCGGTATGGACCTAAAATATTACTTGTTATTGGACTTGGACTCTGTGGCGTCGCAACATTATTTTTTGGACTCACCGAATCAAGTTTGATGATTGGTGTTTGTCGTACTGCCGCAGGAGCAGCATCTGCATTTGCATTTATCTGTCCATTGGTACTCACAACACATTGGTTCCCTTCTAGATATTTTGCATTAGTCACTGGCATCATTCAAACCATGGGATCCCTTGGTGCCATTTTCGGTGGACGTCCACTAGCAATATTAGTCGATGCCTATGGATGGCGCTCGACACTCATTTACTCTGGTTATTTTGGTATTATTGCTGGACTAATCATATTTATTTTCCTGCAAAATAAACCAGAGAACGACTGTACGCCTGATGAGCCGAATGCATGCATGTCCGATCAACATTCAGGCTCAACAGAGTATCAAAGATTACTCAAAATCATTAAGAAACCACAAAACTGGCATATTGCACTTACAGGTTTTTGCTGTTGGGGGCCTATCGCTGTGTTTGCTGAACTATGGGGCATACAATTTATTCATCATGACTTGGGTTTAGATGTAGATCTTGCAGCGTCACAATTACTGTGGGTCTGGTTAGGGATTGCGGTTATGAGTCCAGTGATGGGCTGGTGGTCTGATAACATTTATAGCCGCAAAACACCCATTTTAGTCTGTTTTGCCATTGGTTTACTTGCGACCTTGATGTTAATCATACCTCAGAAGACTTCCTTGTTATCTTTAGATATAACAATGTTCTTACTTGGAACTTCTGCAGGGATACAACCTATCACTTTTGGATTAATTAGAGAACAAAATAGCCAATCTCTCGCTGGCACAGTGATTGCATTTAATAATATGGCTTTAATTTTTGGCGGAGTACTACTACAGCCACTGTTTGGGTTCTTACTTGATTTATTCTGGCAAGGACACCTTTTCAATAATATTCGTGATTATGGTATTTATGAATATCACCATGCAATGTGGATTCTACCACTTTGCTGTATTGTTGGCTTTATCAATACCTATTTTTTCATCGAAGAGACTCACTGTAAACAGGTTGACCTTTCTTGATTAAAGTCAAACCCATCCTGATCCTTTCCATTGCGTCATTACTATATATTTATGAATTTCTACTCCGAGTTATCATCTCTGTTGTGAGTGACTTCCTACTTGTAGACCTACAACTATCTATCGCTTCACTCGGCTTTTTGTCCTCCCTGTTTTACACCTCGTATACCTTCATGCAGATTCCAGCTGGCCTATTAAGTGATCAATTTGGCCCTCGTAGAATTTTAACAACCGCCATGCTCACTTGTGCTTTATCTACATTGCTTTTTTCTTTATCGAATTCGCTAAGTCTTGCGGGGGCTTCTAGACTCATGTTAGGGTTTGGAGCATCTTTTGCTTATTGCTGCCCATTACTCATTGCTAAACATTGGTTCCCAGAAAAAAGATTTGCACTCATTGGTGGCTGTATACAAACATTAGGCGCTCTCGGTGCAATGATTGGCAATGAACCTATCGCTGTCATGACAGAATATCTAGGGTGGCGAGACACTATGGAAATTATTGCATTATTCGGTATTTTATTTGCCGCAATCATGTGGGTGATCGTACAAGACAAGCCTCATCATAAACAAGAACAACACATCACACCACACCAAATAAAGACTTTAACAGCGCTAAAAAGAGTTTTTCAATTAAAACAAAACTGGGTAGCTGCTATTCTTGGCTTTTGTTGCTGGGCACCTATGACCATTGTTGCTGAGCTTTGGGGAAGAACATTCATCACCACACATTTTCACTTCAATTTGCAACAATCTGCGTTAATGGTCTCGTGGATTTGGATCGGTGTTGCAGTTGGAGGCCCCTTAATGGGGTGGCTATCCAATTATATCCACTCTAGGAAAAAAGCATTACTATTAGGTTACGTCTTATGTCTTCTCAGCACCCTCGTGCTTGTCTATCAACCAGGGATCAGTCAGATTGTGATTATGGCGTCATTATTTATATTTGGTCTAGCATGTGCAACGCAATGTGTCACTTTTGGAGTGATTAGTGATATCAACGAAAAAGGGATTATAGGCACGGCAATCGGTTTTAATAATATGGCTGTCATATCAGGAGGCATATTCCTACAACCCATTGTCAGCGTGCTACTTCATCATGCCTCCTTGAGTCATTTTGAAAATAAAGTGTTTATCCCATCTGATTTTCAATATGCTTTCTACGTCATTCCAATTGTTTCATGTATTGGCATTTTCATCACTACTTTTTGCCTTAAAGAGTCGCTTCAATCTCTTCCTGAGGATGAGACTGTCTAATCTCTGAGCCTTGGGTCAACATGGCGCGAGCATGACTTAAACCAATCTCATCTATTGTTTCTCCAGACAATAGCTCAGCAAGGGCTTTCTCACGATCTTCTAATTTGAGATACGAAAATACAAACTTTAAAGTCGCCTCATCCTCGATCTCTTTTGTAATGTAACCATGATGATCTGCAACCATTGCCATCTGAGGTAAATGCGTGATACACAGCACTTGTGTTTTTTTGGATCGCTTATAAATGAGTTTTGCAACCTGCTCGGCTACAGCGCCACTAATACCAACATCCACTTCATCTAATAACTGGACAGATTTCAAATGGCACTGACACACTTCTTCTAATGCTAACGCAATTCGAGATAATTCCCCACCTGAAACAACACCATTCAATGCACTTAAAGGCTGGCCAATATTTGTGGAGACTTGAAACTCAATCTGATCCCGACCATATCGAGAAGGGTTTATCGTTGTGATCATCACTTTAAATTGTCCATTAGCAATGCCTAACTTCCTCATCCAGGCAGTCATCTTATGATCTAAATCTTTTGCCCTATCTATTCTAGTCTGCGACACCGTATCCGCAATTTCATCATATCTCAGCTTAGATTGGTTTCTCTCGAGCGCTAATGTCTCAACATCAAGCTCTTGATACACTTTTAAATCTTCAACAAAACGACAACATTGATCATATAGATCAATTGGGTGTACTTGATACTTACGTGCAAGATCATGCCATGTATTCAAACGAGACTGTAAATGACTGAGTCTTGTCTGATCTTGTGAAGCAATAAAATCCTGTAACTGGATCTTTAAATCTGCTGAAATCTCCTTAAACTCGATTAATTTTGAATCCATCTTTTCATCAAAATCATATTCGATCAACTCATCCAGTGAGGATTGCATTGATCCACTGGAAATCTCATTGATGAGCGTAGACGCTGTCTCTTTAATTTTTTGCTCTGTTTTTAACGCATGAATTTGTTCATTTAACTCATTATAATCATGCCCTTCATCAAATAATGCTGATAGTTCCTGAACATAATGAGTTAACGTACTTTCATCAAATGCTGCTCTAATCTTTTGAGCCTGGTGATACTTTGTCTCCAACTGTTGATACTCATCATAAGCATGAGCTAATTTTGATTGATTAATTTGAGCAAACTCATCTAGGTATTGTAAATGTGTATTAGGGTCTAGCAACGTATAATGTTGATGTTGCTCACTGTAACCAATTAAACGTTGAAAATGCATCTGTAATGCTTGGATTTTAATCGGCTGATGATTCAGTAAATATTTTGATTTACCAGTTGGCTGCATGACCCTTGAAATGATTGTGATTCCCTCTTGTTCTGGATCGTCAATCTGAATTTCAATTCCAATGGGTAAGTGTGCATCTAAAAATGCAGAACGATCTACCTTGCGACCAAAGCAAAAGCAAATGGCTTTAAATATAAGTGATTTTCCTGAACCTGATGGGCCAGTAAGCACAGTGAATCCGGTTTTAAAATCGATTTCAAGGCGATTAATGATCACAAAGTTCGTAATACTGATCGCTTTTAACATTTAATACGAATACTCCTCCCAGTTCAGTTTACTACGTAGATTACGATAATAATCATAACTAGGATGATAAATTAATTGAAGGCGCCAATCACTTTTTTGAATAGATACCGTATCATCGTCTTTCAGTATCTCTAAATCTAATCCGTCACATCCTAGCACAGGGTCTATTCGGTTTTCAGGTGAAACCTTCATGGTGATTTTTGAGTCGTGAGGTACGATGATAGGTCTTGAGGTTAATTTATGCGGACACATTGGCAAGATCAATAGCGCCTCAACTTGTGGATTAATAATCGCACCACCAGCACTTAATGCATGGCCTGTTGAACCAGTTGGCGTAGACACTATTAATCCATCACAAGAATTAGAGGAAAGGTAGCGATCATTTAAAAAAACATCTACTTCAACTAATCGTCCGGATTCACGGCGTGTGATGACACACTCATTTAACGCATGATAATGGTTTTTTTTGGTTTTGATGTCCAGCATCATCCGATACTCTTGTTGGTGATCTCCAGATAAAATATCAATCAATCCCTTTTCATCATTTGGATCATGCGTCACTAAAAATCCTAATCGTCCACGATTAATACCGAGCACCGGCACATTCATCGGCGCAAATATATTGGAGGCTTTTAATATCGAGCCATCTCCACCAACAACAATCACGAGATCATGATCAATGGTCTCATGATCCATGTTCACCACTGGCGCCTTGAGCTGCTCAAACCGCTCTGCTGTTGACTGTTCAAGGAAATAATCAATTTTTTGCTTTGCAAGCAGATTAATAATCTGCTCTAAAATTGGCACTGTTCCTGGATTAATAGAATATAGTATGACTTTTTGGACCTGCATGATCTCCCCCATATCCACTAAACTAATCAGATGTTTTGCGAAGATCAAGTATTCATTGCTTGTGAAGTGGTGTAAATTTCAGTAATATTTGCTTATGAAGTATTTATTATTAACCTTATTTTTACTCAGTGGATGTTCCTCGATGCTTTTTACGCCTCCTGTACAACAAGGTAGGCCCGTTGATCAACAAGCTGTTAATCAATTAAAAATTGGGATGGATGCGTCAAAAGTACTCGCAACGGTTGGTGAACCTGACTACCGAAATTTCTTTCACAAAAATCAATGGTATTATATTGAAGAGCATCCTAAAAATAGATTCCACTATGATGTGAATGGTGTGAAATTGACATTCGATCAAGATAGACTGTCAAAAATTGAACCCTTCAGCTCTAACCGTTAGTCTTTTGTTGCGCTCTTTTTAATCTGATTTCATTCGGCGTCATTCTAAGCGGTTGATATACTTCTACACGATCTAGATGCTGAACCGTCGTGTCCCAGTGTTTTAAATTTGAATGAATACCCACAGCACGATCTTGAGGAATCTGCCATCCCAGACGTTGAATCACATCTCGAATCGTCATCACTTGATCTAATACGACAGACGCCCAATGATATTGATCAGGACCTTCGAAATAAATCACCTCACAGTAATGCAGTTTAAGCATACTCTTGTCTTGCTCTCTCAACAAAAATAAATACTAGTTGTTCTGCGGTTTGAGTAAATATAGGACCTAAAACCATGTTCACCATCATCGAAGAGATTTCAAATTCGATACTCAATGACACACGACATTTCTTCTCCTCAATCGCCTCAAAACGCCATTCACCTTTCAAATATCGAAATGGACCTTCCTCTAACCGCATTGCAATAGAATGATACGGCTTGAGCCGATTGACTGTGGTCAACCGCTGCTTAAAACCTCCAAGACTAAATTCTAAATAAGCACGCACCATCTCATCCGTTTCACTTAAGATACGACTATCCGAACAATACATCACGAACTCATGGTAACGGTTGACATCACAGACCAAATCATACATTTGTTGACAAGAAAACTCGACCTGTGCTGTTTTATATATTTTCACCATTTCAGTTGACGGTCCTAGCTAAGATGTTAGATAATTCAATCATGACCAATTCTTATGATAAAACGATTACACTGAATCGTAAAGCAAAACATGATTATTCTGTTGAAGACCAATATGAAGCAGGCCTTTTATTGCTTGGATGGGAGGTAAAATCATGCAGAAATAAAACCGTCCAACTGAAAGAAAGTCATATTACCATACGGCGCGGGGAAGCATTTTTAGTGAATGCGCATTTTAGTGTCCCCTCCACAACCTCTACTCATTCGAAAGCAGATCCAATACGCCCGAGAAAACTCCTCTTACATCGTCGACAAATTGATCAACTCATTGGCCTAGTCCAACAAAAAGGATTCACATTAGTCCCTTTCTCAATGTACTGGAAAGACAACCGTGTAAAAATCAACGTTGCACTCGCTAAGGGAAAAAAATTACATGATAAACGTGCCACGATTAAAGAACGTGAGTGGAAAAGAACTCAAAGTCGTGAAATGAAAAAAAATCATGGAAATTCATAGTATTGAACACATCCCCTAAAAAACAGGTTGTAGTTTCTAAGAACGCGTGATAATTTCAAAGTATATTTTGTAGCGTAGACCCGTTGCGAAAATATCAAGCCCTTGTAAAAGGGCTTTTTTAATGCCTTCTTTCTTCAAAAAAAGTCTTAAGTTGATCAGAACATGTCTTCGATAAAACACCACCTTGATATTCGATTTGATGGTTCACTTGTTTGGAGATCATTTGGTGAGAGATAATGCCCTTCTGAGCATCATTAGCACCAAAAACTAAGCGTTTTATTCTAGCATGCACCATTGCACCCCAACACATCATACAAGGCTCTAAGGTGACATATAGCGTTAAGCCATTTAAACGATAATTTCCAAGCTTCTGCGCAGCCGCTCTCATCACCAGAATCTCTGCATGTGCAGTTGGGTCATTCAAGGTAATCGACTGATTATGCCCAGTAGCAATGAGCGTCTCATGATCAACGATCACAGCACCAATAGGCACCTCGCCCAAAGATGCTGCACACTTTGCTGCATCTAGAGCCAAACGCATCCAGTATTCATCATTCACTCTGATGGGCTTTCACACTCTCTAATAAGATGGTCTTGGCATGATCACGCCCGTGCCAGTCTTTAACTTTTGCCCATTTATTCGCCTCTAGATCTTTATAATGAGCAAAAAAATGACCAATACGATCTAAGGTTAATTGTGGAATGTCTTTGAGATCTTGTATATGTGCATAATCTGGCGCTACTGAGGGTACAGGCACAGCCAAAAGTTTATCATCGCCACCCTTTTCGTCTTCCATTGTCAAAACACCGATGGGACGACAAGCAACCATCGCACCTGGAATAATTGGAAATGGCGCAATCACACAGACATCGACAGGATCACCATCATCACAAAGTGTATTTGGTACATAACCATAATCGCAAGGATAGTGCATTGCGGAAGTTAAAAAACGGTCGACTTCTAATAAGCCTGACTCTTTACACACCTCATATTTGACCGGTGAACTATTCGATGAAATTTCAATAATGACATTCATCTGATTTGGAAGATCTTTGCCTGCTGGTATATTTTTCATAATGACCTCAAATAAAATACATACTATCAATAATTCAAGCCATTGACAAACTCCCACCATCTTCATAAAACCTTAATATTTATTTGTTACAATAAAAATAACTGAGGTACAAAATAATGAAAAGCATTCTACTCGTTCAACCATCTCAAGATGCAGAACAAACTCCTTTATCACCGCCTTTAGCAGGTGCAGAATTAGGAAGAATATTAGCAAGGCAGGCACATGATAGCCGCCTTCAACTACTTAAAAAAGGCAATACACAGTATATCTATATGATGGATGATCGCTTAACTAATCAACCCCTACAGATTGACTTAAATTGTCAAGAAGTCATCCTATCAAAAAATACGGGCATCACCAAAGGCCTTTCGGTGTGGCTCTATAAAAAAAGTCCAAATGATCATTTTATCATCGTACCTCCGAATCAGGAGATTGATCTAATAGCACAGACTAATATCATGATCATTCACAATAAAGCATCATTAGATCGAACTTTAGCACCTAACCAAATGACCTACTCTGACCTATTAGATGGCCTAGCCACAGAGGATCTGAAACTCAATAGTATACGAAGAGCACAACTCAAAACACTGTTATTTTCAGGGGATGAAAAATGGGACAACTTTAGAACAAGAGTGATGCATGTCATGGCTAAGATTTACTTCAACCGACATTGCTTGCATGAGGTAATTGGAGAAATTATACCTATCCTTAAGTATGAAGGTTTGAATATGAATGAAATCATCCATCTTCTACAACTATGCAATGTCAACATCTCTTTTGAAAAAGACGCAGCGATGCAAGAACAAGAATTCATACACAATGTGGTTAGTATGATGAATGAACAAGGCTATAGCACAATTGAAATTCATCAATTCTTGTCAGCAATGAATCTACATGCACATCCTGTTTGTCGTAAGATTAGTCATGCACTACAAGCTAAAATGGGCATAGAACAGGTGTTTTCTGTGAATATACTGAAGTTTCTTAGAGCGACTGATGTCAATGTACTATTTACCGTGTTAAACTCAGTGACACATCGTTCTCCAAATATGACATCGATGATTCCACGATCTATCTATTCACTGTTTTCTGAAGATCGTCAAGCAGATCCGTCTTCTAAACAACTTACCATTGGTTACTGATCTTTAATAAACTCAATAATGCGTCGTTTACCAACCGTCACGATGCATTGTTGCTTTTTAATTGGATGATTCTCTAGAATCTTTTCACCATCAACCTTGATGGCACCTTGCTTTAATAAACGAAGCCCTTCAGATGTGCTCGTAATCAGCGATGCTTTTTTGAGTAGTTGAATAATGGGTGTTTCTAAATCATCCTTGGATATTTTCTCTACTGGACGATCATCAGGAATTTGCTTTTGTTGAAAACGATTTAAAAAGTGCTCTTTTGCTTGAGAAGCTAAAGTTTCGTTATGAAATTGTGATACGATGTCTTCAGCAAGGATCAACTTAACATCTCTGGGGTTTTTGCCTGCCTCAGTGTCCTCTTTGAACCCTTTAATGGTGGTTACATCAAAGTTAGAGATCAATTCAAAATATCGCCACATTAACGTATCACTGATAGACATGACCTTACCAAACATATCATCTGGGTGGTCGTCTAAACCAATCGTGTTACCATATGATTTAGACATTTTCTTTACACCATCTAAACCCTCTAACAATGGAAAAGTCATCACTACTTGTTGAGATTGACCGTAATGCTTTTGTAATTCTCGTCCCATTAGTAAATTAAAAGTCTGGTCTGTGCCACCCAGTTCAATATCTGACTTTAATGCCACCGAATCATAGCCTTGTAATAAAGGGTACAAAAATTCATGAATCGCAATCGATTGACCGTTTTGATAGCGCTTTGAAAAATCATCCCTCTCCAACATTCTCGCCACAGTCTGTAAACTAGATAACTCAATTAACTGCTGTGCTGACATTGCACCTAACCACTCGCTGTTATAAACAATGCTTAGTTTTGACAAATCGAGTATTTTGCCTACTTGTTGCAAATAACTCTTAGCATTTTCTTTGATAGATGCCATTGTTAACGGGGGACGTGTCACATCACGACCAGAGGGATCACCAATCATTGCCGTAAAATCACCAATGAGAAATATCACCTCATGACCAAGATCTTGAAAACGTTTTAACTGTTTCAACACAATCGCATGCCCAATATGAATGTCTGGTCGAGTGGGGTCTACCCCTAATTTTACTCTTAGAGACTTTTTTTCTTTCAATTTCTCAACTAAACCATGGGCCGGTAAGCAGTCCACCATCTTTTCTAATAAAAATTCAGCCGTTTTCATGTCAAAAGGTCCTTTTTAAACTATACTAAAGTTCATATTTACAGGATGTTAGCATGAGTGACAGATCTAATGGAAGAGCAGATATGACCTATGGGTTATCTGTACAGACACCGCTCTCTGAGGAAATTCTAAACGAAATTCCTATTTCAATTAGGTTATCTCAAATGGGTGCATTCACAAGATTCTGCTTTATGACTTTATGTGGTGCGCTCTTATTAGCCGTACCTGCTTTGATGATCACAGGCTTTGCGCTTGAAAATGCATTGTTGCTTACAGCAGGAATTGCTATTGCTTTCCCAGTAGTCATGCTCTATGTCGTATCATCCGATATATTAAAAAATCACAGTCATCTAACAAACACTTTCAGAACCAAGAACCAAAATCTATCGCTGCAAGAAACCATCTCTTTTGAGAAAGCACAATCCACTAAACTTAAACAAGAATATGTCAAGCTAGAAGAAACAAAAAATCAATATCAAGTCGAAATCGCACAGATTAGAGAAGATATTAAAAGCAAGGAGCGTTGCCTGACTAGTAAAAATCAATATATTTCCAGAGAATTAATCACATTCACTGCAAGCTTAAGTCGATTTATAGGAGAATTAAATCCAAACAGCACATTAGCAAAGAGATTGAAACCGAGTGCAGATCAGCTATGTAGATACATACTGTCTAATCCCGGGGCGATCAGCATTTATTCTCAAGACTTTTATCACCTTATCAATGAGCTGGTTCACTATAATCACCTCAATTCGAAATTTATACAATATACCACGTTGACAGAAGCACATATTAAAAAATATGAAGCCTCAATTAAAATGCTGCAAAATAAAATGAGCAGCATCAACTTACAATTAAATCGTTTGTATGGACATGCTTACGCTAATCGCTTCCACACAGATGGTGGTTTGCCTATTGAGGGATTTAAACCACTTTATCAAACATTGATTGGTGAGTTACAATCTACATTTCCTGAAATCATTAAAGAACATGAATTACACTCTTTTGGAAAAGATAAAGGCGAGCGGGAAACAATCAGCAAATCCTCTATACCACATCAAATCACACTGGAAAGCTATGATGACCCTTTTGAACGCTATACGCTCATGAGTTCGTCAACACTATCGAGCTTATCAACAGAACTACCAAGATTACCAAAACATTTTAAAAAAGAGACGAATGAAACACATCAAATTTACAGTTTTGGCACGATTTCTCCCATTGTATATTGGACCGGCCTTGAACCTAATAACCGATTTGTAATTGGATTACTCAGCATTGTCATATTAGCCATGATACCGATGTTACTTATCACAGCCTATCTACTCCATATTCCAATGCTATTAAATGTTGCCGCAATTATTTCAATGCCATGCCTATTACAAGCCTATATTGTAAACGACATTTTAAATACTGATACTATTTATAAAGAAAGTGACCAGCATCGACAAAACTTCAATCTCAACCTCTCAACGGTGGCGAGATTGGAAGAGGAAAATCGCCAAATGCAGCAACATTTGAACATACTATCTCAACAAGTGGACGGCATTAAAGAGCTGAGTGACGAGCTTAACAATGAAGTCGAATGGCTTAATAATGCATTATCCAGTGAAAACAATGATCAAGCTAATTGGGAAAAAAGTTCTGAGGTCGTTTACGAGGCAATCCAAAATTATTTTGCTCAGTTACCAGACGACGACGACGCGATTGAAATTATCGTCTCAATGATAACACTCTGTTGCGATGCTATTGATCATAAAGATTCCAAATCACCACTAGAGCTCAACGAGCAAACTCTATCTGATATTCACTCAAGTCTTTTTAATAATGCGGACCTTGAACATCGATTTAAACAATATCACAAAGAATCTGAAGTTTACATTCATCGTATGCACAATAGTTTCTCAACCTTAAAAAAGCAATTTGTTGAATTTCAAGCGAAAATTGTTGATGAAGCCATCCCAGCGACACAGGTCAGTCGCATGCAAGCCGATACCCCCAAATTTAAAGACTCCTTACTCAATTTACATCTTGAACTGTGTCAAGCATGGAATTATTTATTGGGCACAACAGCGACTGAGCAAGATGACCAGAAGATTGACCGGTTGAAAAAATCACCGTCTAAAATCAGAAATACATACCTTAAATTAGATCAACCTGAGCAAAATTGGAGTACGAACTTTTTCACAATGATCAATATGGAAGAAACGCCTCCACAAACAGTATACAAGCTTCGCTAGCGCTCTGTAAAAAACATGTTATAATCTATGGGAATATGAAAGTACCATTAGAAAACATTAGAAATTTTTCAGTTATCGCACACATTGATCATGGCAAATCGACTTTATCTGATCGCTTTATTCAAACATGTGGCGGTCTGTCTGAGCGAGAAATGCAAGATCAGGTCCTTGATACGATGGATATCGAGCGAGAGAGAGGCATCACGATTAAAGCGCAAAGTGTGACTTTATTTTTTAAGGCAAAAGATCAACAAATCTATCAACTCAATTTTATTGATACTCCAGGCCATGTGGATTTTTCATATGAAGTCTCTCGATCCTTGTCTGCTTGTGAGGGAGCACTATTAGTCGTTGATGCAGCACAAGGCGTTGAGGCCCAAACAGTGGCCGTGTGTTACACAGCCATCGAGCAAGATCTAGAAATTTTACCTGTACTGAATAAAATCGATCTGCCTCAGGCAGATCCTGATAAGGTCAAAAAAGAGATCACTGAAATTGTTGGATTAGATGGTGATGCTGCGCTTTGTGTCAGTGCAAAATCAGGTATTGGCATTGATGAGCTACTCCAAGAAATTGTTGATAAAATACCCGCACCCAAAGGTGATAGTACAGCCCCCTTACAAGCCCTCATTATTGATTCATGGTTTGATAATTATCTAGGCGTAGTCTCTCTCATAAGAGTCGTTCATGGTCAAGTGAATAAAAAAGATAAAATTACAATCATGTCTACTGGGCAACAATATCAAGTAGATGATATTGGTATTTTCAAACCCACGCGTGAGCCTGTTGAAACGCTTTCACCTGGCCAAGTCGGCTATATGATTGCAGGTATCAAGAATATCAAAGGCGCACCCGTTGGTGATACAATCACACAAGCCTATCAGCCCGCAGAACAACCTTTAAGTGGTTTCGAACAATCTAAACCACAAGTATATGCTGGATTGTTTCCAATGAGTACTGACGATTACCAGGATTTTAGAGAAGCGTTAGATAAATTAACTCTCAATGATTCCTCATTACAGTTCGAACCTGAATCATCGGATGCTCTAGGATTTGGGTTTAGGTGTGGATTTCTTGGATTACTCCATATGGAGATCATTCGAGAACGTCTTGAAAGAGAATATCAAATTGACCTGATTATGACAGCCCCAACTGTACAGTATAAGGTGACCTCTATGGACGGTACTTTACAGTTTCTTCATAGCCCCAAATCACTCCCTCAGCCTAATCATATTCGTCACATTGAAGAACCGATTGCCATGACACAAATTCTGACACCAGAAGAACATTTAGGTGCCATCATTAAATTATGTGAAGAGCGAAGAGGTCGTCAACAAGACCTGCAATATGTCGGTAAACAAATCGCCTTATCATATCACTTACCTATGAACGAAATTGTTCTTGATTTTTTCGACCGTGTAAAATCTCTGAGTCGAGGATATGCCTCCTTAGATTATGCTTTTTCTCACTATCAACAATCCCCAATGGTAAAATTAGATATCTTAATCAATGGCGATAAAGTAGACGCACTGGCTGCGATTGTTCACAAAGATCGCGCACAAGGATTTGGCAGGTCACTTGCGGAAAAATTGAAATCACTGATTCCAAAACAGATGTATGCCGTTGCAATCCAAGCTGCAATTGGTGGGAATATCATTGCGAGAGAAACAGTGAGTGCAATGCGAAAAAATGTGACTGCAAAATGTTACGGTGGGGATGTCAGCCGTAAAAGAAAATTGCTTGAAAAACAAAAAGCAGGTAAAAAAAGGATGAAACAGTTTGGAAGGATTTCGATTCCTCAAGAAGCTTTTTTGGCCGTATTAAAGTTTGATCAAAAGTAAACTTAGTACTCAGACCAATAGCAGATGCTCTTTATATTGATCGTAGATCATCAAAACCATGCACTTGGTTTAAACAACCATTGAAATCACAGCAAATCACCTTTTGGTTTGTAGAATACTGCATGAGCCATGTAGGTGAGCATTTTAGGTCATGAGGACGCTTTGACCAGTCTGCTTTAATTAATAAACCGTGCTGAGAGAGTGCTAACGCTGAAATCATTTGTCCGCATGTTCTCTTATCTGAAACAACTTTTTCGTACGTTTGTCTAAGCGCATCCCATCTTTCTCTGTATTCATGATCACCGTCTATCAAGCAAAGCATAATCATGTTAAAAGCCATCATCCCATTACCACTTGGCACAGCATGATCATCCCAAGACCAAGGATTCACAATCAACGTATTGTCTTCGATCGGATTTTGTCGATATAACTGATTATCTTCGTCATAGAAACGTTCAGCCTCTTTAATTAATTCCTTTGCCTCAGTTAAAAAATGTGCTTCAGAGGTTGCAAGATATAACTGTAATTTTGCTTGAATATAATTTGCTATATCATCAATATAACAAGACTTAGTGACGTGTTGCTGATAACTACAATGGAACCACTGACCCTCTTTAAAGAGGATGGACTGACAAGTTAAATCACATTTAATGGCCATATCTAACCATTCACTTTTATTCAGCACTAAGCTTGCTTTTGCTAATGAGGCAATCAGCAAAGCGTTCCAATCAAGCATGATTTTACGGTCCACTGTTGGTGCTACTTTCTTTTTTTGCGCTGACTCTAAAGCATAAAAGATACGGTTTATCACCGCAGGCTCAAATGTTTCTTCTTGAATATGTTTTGTTGATAAAATTTGTTGTGGTTCATCATTCCAATTAAAGTATTGTTTTGCAATGGTATAATCTTCTTTCAGCAACTGTTTTAATTCCGGTGTATCCCAAACATAGAATAACCCCTCTTGACCATCAGAATCCGCATCTGTACTTGAGGCAAAAGCACCTTTTTCACTGAGTGTATTTGATATCCATTCAACTGTCTGATCGAGTCTTGAAGATAAAAAATCATGTTGTTCGTAATTATATAAGTCAACTAATAATGCGATAAATAGTGCATTATCACATAAGAGTTTTTCAAAATGAGGAATGAGCCAATGTTCATCAGTACTGTATCTGAAAAGACCACCTCCAAGATGATCATAAATACCACCAAAACAAAGATTAGATGCTGTTAAAAAACTGACATCAACTAGATCAGTCTCTTTTGTTAAGATACCCTGAGCAAAAATAGCTTGCCATAACTTGATCTGGGGAAACTTAGGTGCCCCAAGCAAGCCCCCTTCCTTAAAGTCTATTTGATCTTTAATATGACTATTGACGTAGGTGGGTTGATCACTGACACTATAAGCGTCTTTTAGTTTCTCAAGCACTTGAGATGTCATAGACACAATGTCATCTTGATTTTTATGCCACAAAATTGAAATACGACCTATTAATTCGATAAATGATAAGTGGTCTTCTCCAGGGTACTTTGGAAAATAAGTTCCTGCAAAAAAGGGAATACCATTAGGGGTTAAAAAAAGACTCATTGGCCACCCCCCATGACCTGTCATTCCCACCAACGCCTTCATGTAGAGTTGGTCAATGTCTGGTCTTTGCTCTCGATCAACTTTTATACAAATAAATTGATCATTCAAGACATTTGCAATTTCAGAATCTTGAAAGCTTTCTCGGCTCATTACATGACACCAATGACAACTAGAAAAACCGATTGACAAAAAGATGGGCTTATTGCGCTGACGTGCTAATTCAAATGGTAAATCTCCCCATTCGAACCAGGCAATATTTTGGTCAGCATACTGTTTTAAATAGGGACTACTTGAGTTTTTTAAGTCATTTTTCATAAGCATTATCATACCAATCTATAGGGTTATTTCGCAACTAAGCTACAGCACAAGAAATCAAAATCAATTAAATCAAATTAATTTCTTAATACATTCTATCATCATGAATTTTGTCACTCAAATTATTACTTGAATATATCGTTTATTTCATTATTATTAGTATTTGTAATTAGAGGTTTTGAATATGAAAAAGATTGGATCAATGATCCTTAGTGCTGCAGCGATCTTCCCGATTGCTTCAAACGCAGCCCAGGATTTAGACATTGGGGGTTCTGCAAGAATTGGTGTTGAATATAGTATTATTCCTACAAAATGGATACAGGCTAATAGACAAGATGGTCTCGAAGTAGTCTCGAATAATTCTACATTTTTTCTAGCAGGAGAAAAGGAAGTAGGTAAAGGAGCCAAAGCCTACTTCAAATACGAATTTGGTGTACTTGGTGATCTAGGTAGTATTGACACAGCGAGTACGTCATCACTCGACTACGGAACAAATCTATCTTATGTTGGTTACACTTATAATAATTTTGACGTCAGAATGGGAGCAATTGAATCGATTCCATATCAATACGTTGGTAAATATGATGATGTTGCCTTCGCTAATGGTTACGGCTCTTACAGTGCAAACCATAGAATCCAAAAAGCAGTTGCCGCTACATATCAATTAAGAGATTTACAAATTGGTGGTGATATCCAAGCAACAGCGACATCAATCACTAACGGTGCTCAAGGGGATCAACAAGAATCTGCAATTTACAGTTATGCAGTTGGTGCACAATACAAAAAGGGATGTGTCGAAGTCGGCGCAGCCTACAATGCTTACGTAACTGGAGCAACAGGCGATGCAGACAGCAACCAATCAGAGCAACTCCAATCAACAAACAATGAAGGTAATATTCCTAGTTACTGGGGTATTGGATTTTCATATGACGTAAACAGCATACCTGTTTATAAGAACATTGAAACTGGAGATTTTAAAATCTTTGCTTCATATAATAATCTAGCCAGAGGTAATAATGGCGCAACACACGGTACTGAGGACAGTTTAACAAACGGTACTGAAGCTGGCTTTTACAACAGTGGTTCATACAGTATAGGTTTATCAATGATGGATATGACTTTACGCTATGATAGTGGTTTCTTAGATAGTGGATCTGATGCAATCCTTCTAAACTATGAACGTCATCTTGCTGATAATGTTACCGTTCGTGCTGAAGCAAACTGGCCAGGTGTACTTGCAGTAGACACTTTCTATGTCCATGGTGGTGATGCGAAAGATTTTTCAGCAAACACATATATGGTTGACTTAAAATACGATTTCTAATCAGGTAGTACATTATGTTTAAAAAAGCAGTAACATCTTTATTATTATTTAATTTAACAAGTGAAGGCGTTGCTGCTTTTTCACCAGATTTAGATATTGGAGGAACGACTAAAATAGGTCTTGAGTATAACGTTGTTCCGACAAAATGGGCTAGTAATCCACAATACCAAGATGGTTTTGATATCATATCAAATAGTTCTAATTTTCATATTGGTGCTTCTCAAGCTTTAGATCAAGATAGCACCGCTTATTTCAAATATGTACTCCGCATTGATACAGCGATGGGTACAATGAATAAAAGCACTCAAGTCAAAAGTGGTACTAATTACGCCTATGTAGGTTACACATACAAAAATTTTGACATTCAAACAGGTGCGATGAAGTCAATTCCCTATAAATATGTAGGAAAATATGATGATGTCGCTTTTATAGAGGGTTATCACTCCTATAGTGCTAATCGAAAAATTCAAAAAGCAGTCTTAGCCACCTATCAAATCGGAGCATTACAGCTCGGTACTGATATACAAGCAACTGCCACTGGTGTCGCAGATGGTCAACAAGGTGATCAGGGAACCTCCAGTATATTTAGTTACGCTGTTGGTGCACAATATGCTAAAGACAATGTAGAGATCGGCGTTGCATATAATGCATATACTTCAGGCGCAGTAGGTAACAGTAATACCAGTCAATCTGAGCAGCTTCAATCATTGAATAACAGTGGACAAATTCCACCATATTGGGGTATCGGTGGTGCATATACATTTGATAAGGCTACTGGCAATAAATTATTTGGACAGTTCAGTTATCTATCCAGAGGAAATAACTCCAATCAACATGGTACAAATAGCTCTCTTTCTAATGGAGATAATGTTGGATATTACCAAGATAGTTCCTATGATATTGGTATAAAACTTTATAACACTATCCTCCGTTATAGCAGCGGTTATCTCGATTCTGAATCAAATAGTCTTCTTGTGAATCATCAAACTGAAGTTGCTAAGAACTTGTTTCTTCGCACTGAAGTCAACTTTCCTAGTGTGTTAGCTGTTGATTCGTTTAATAGTAGACATAGAACCATTGCCATCAACTCTTATGCTGTTGATGTTAAATACGTATTTTAGTTCATTAAAAACGAGTAATTAGATTTAACCACCACTGTGGTAGATGATTTAATATCAATGCTTGTAAATATAGATCTAATTTAAATAAAATCATGCCACCGGCTATGATTAAAATGATCCCAAATACCAGCTCTACATATTCACTTATCGCATGAAATGGACGCAACCCATAATGAAGCCCATAGCTACATAACAACAAAGGTATTGAGGCTCCTAATCCAAATACTGCCAATGAAATGATCGCTGATAAGTAATGAGGATCATGCGCAATCATCACCATCACACCACCTAAGGCTGGTCCTACACAAGGCATCCAGATCACACCAAGCAGCATCCCTATACAAAACTGCCCATATAAGCCCCTTTTATGTGCCTTTTCTGATAGATCATTCGCCACCCCCAGCAATGGCATGATCATATAATGAAGCAACATAAAATACCTAGATGCTAGAGCAAATAATCCAAGGATAATTAATACAATTGCCGCAAACAACCGCCATAAATCAGCAGAAAATGAAAATAACAGTGCGATCGACTTTAGGACCACGCCCATGAGCACAAAACCAAAAATTAATCCAGCTGCAGTAATGATTGGACCAAACTTATTTTTTTGTAATGCAGTAGCCCCTATAATTGGTAATGCAGGTAATATACAAGGTGAGAATGCAATAAATAGACCTGCAAGAAATAGACTGAGCATGATTATAGAGGTGTTCTAATTAAATCCTCTATACTCGTTTCAGATGTAATGAAAGCTTTACATGCTAATAATTTGTTTTCATCAATGACTAGTATTGTAGATCTAGAGGCAAGATTACACGGTTGCTTTGGATGATTTTGATTATATTCATTAATATAATTTTCTGTTAAGAAAGCCTTATCATCCTCTGCGCCAAAATATGGTAAATTATAAAAGGACATTGATTTATAGGGCTGTTTAGTCACTAGATCCTTAAATATTGACTGCTGTGCCATACAATGGCCACACCAAACTGCTTTAACCGCAACAACCACTCTCTTGCCATCAGCAATACTTTTATTGAATGCCTCTGTAGTAAATGGCTCTATTGCAGCAAACGAACAGGCACTTAAACATACAATTAATGATCTTAATAAATAATTCATCTCTACTCCTTGATTCTAAAAAAAGACTTTATAGATTTAAACCACTGCATCATTTTTGGATTTTGACTTTCTATTAATGATGATTGAAATTCATGAAGTAATTTTTGTTGTTTTAAATTTAATTTTACTGGCGTCTCTACAAGCACGCTACATAATAAATCTCCCATAATCCCCCCTTTTTTTAAAGGTGGCATACCACGACCACGTAATCGTAGTTGAGAATTAGTTTGAGTGCCTGGAGGAATTTTTAATCTCACTTTACCTGTGAGTGTTGGGACATCGATCTCACCACCAAGAGCAGCCGTGACAAAATCAACTGGAATTTGACAAGCTAAATGAGTTCGATCCCTTTTAAACAGAGCATGTTCTTTGACTAATACCTGAACATATAAGTCTCCAGTTTGTCCATTATTGGTGTAGCCACCGCCCTGTACCCTGATTTGATCTCCATTATCAATACCCTGTGGAATTTTAACATTGATCTTTCTCGCTGATGTACTTGTATCCTGAACGCGACCAGATCCTCGACATACAGGACATGTTTGTTGCATCGCAATAAAACCATGAGAGACTTGAATTGAGCCTTGGCCATGACATTTTGGACAAACAGTAGTCGCGGGAATTTCTATTTGAAGTTCCTTACCAAATACAGCTTCTTCTAAGGAGATAGAGACTTGATATTGAACGTCTAGGGCTTGTTTTTGAGCACGTCTTGATTGACCAGCTCCACCAAAGAACTCATCAAAGATACCTCCAAACATATCGTTGATGTCCATACCACCTGGACCGCCTCCTCCCATTTGAGGGTCAGCTGTACCAAATCGGTCGTACTGAGCTCGCTTTTGGTCGTCAGATAGTACCTGATAAGCTTCGCTCACTTTTTTAAACTGTTCAGCATCACCCGTTGGTTTATCAGGGTGATACCGATTTGCAAGTTTTCTATAGGCTGTTTTTAGCTCACTGGCTGATGCGTTACGCTCTACGCCTAGCGTTTGATATAAATCATCCACAAGTTAAGCCTTATGATTTATCGTCGTCTTTAACCTCTTCAAAATCCGCATCAACAACATCATCTGATGATTGAGCTTGTTCTGATTGGGCTTGATCAGGTGCTTCAGCTTGGTTTGCTTGATTTGCATATAACCGTTCACTCATCTTCGTACTTGCAGCTGATAATGCCTCTGTTTTCGATTTAATGCTCTCAAGATCATCACCTTTGACAACCTCCTCTAGCTCTTTAATCGCAGCTTCAATTGCCTCTTTTTCACCTTGCTCAATCTTGTCATCACCGAGTTCAGTCATCGCTTTTTGAGTGCCTAAAATAAGTGATTCCGCTTGGTTACGTGCATCTACAAGTGCTTTAAATGCTTTATCTTCATCTGCAAATTTCTCAGCATCTGCTTTCATTTGTTCAATCTCTTCTTCAGATAAACCACCTGAAGCTTTAATCACGATAGATTGTTCCTTTCCTGTTGCTTTGTCCTGGGCGCCAACATTTAAAATACCATTCGCATCAATATTGAATGTCACCTCGATTTGTGGCATACCTCGGGGTGCAGGTGGAATATTACTGAGATTAAACCTACCTAAAGATTTATTCCCAGACGCAACATCTCTTTCACCTTGCAACACATGAATAGTGACTTCTGTCTGATTATTAGCAGCAGTTGAAAATACTTGTGACTTTTTAGTTGGAATCGTAGTATTTTTCTCGATTAATTTAGTCATGATCCCGCCTTCAGTCTCAATACCCAAAGATAATGGTGTCACATCCAGTAAAAGCACATCCTTTACATCGCCGCTTAATACTGCGCCTTGTACTGCAGCACCAATCGCTACAGCCTGGTCTGGGTTGATGTCTTTTCGAGCATCTTTTTTAAAGAACTCTTTAATCTTTTGTTGAACAAGTGGCATCCGTGTTTGACCACCGACTAGAATCACATCATCTATATCAGCAGTTTTAAGTTTAGCGTCTTTTAATGCTGTTTTACATGGGGTAATTGTTCTAGTGATTAGATCCTCAACGAGTGACTCTAACTTTGATCTTGTGAGTTTAATCACAAAATGCATTGGTTGACCATCTGAACCTTGAGTAATAAAAGGTAAATTGATTTCTGTTTGCTGTGTAGATGATAATTCGATTTTAGCTTTTTCTGCAGCTTCCTTTAACCGTTGCAAAGGGACTGGATCTTTTGTTAGATCAACACCTTGATCTTTCTTGAACTCGCTAGCTAGATACTCTAACAACACTTCATCAAAATTTGCGCCCCCTAGATGAGTATCCCCATTAGTGGCTAAAACCTCGAATTGATGATCGCCATCAACATTTGCAATATCAATGATAGAGACATCGAAAGTACCACCACCGAGGTCATAAACAGCAATCTTACGATCTCCACCTGCTTTATCAAGTCCAAATGCTAGTGAAGCCGCTGTAGGCTCGTTGATAATTCTTCTTACAGTTAAACCAGCAATTGCGCCAGCATCTTTTGTTGCTTGACGTTGAGCATCATTAAAATATGCAGGAACAGTAATGACAGCCTCTGTCACTGGCTGACCTAAATATTCTTCAGCGGTTTGTTTCATTCTCTGAAGGATGATTGAAGAGACTTTTTCTGGGGACCATTTTTCTTTTTTTCCATCAACAGTAATCTCAATTGCACAATCACCATTTTTGGCTTTGCTGATTTTATAACTCAAATCTTTCTCATATCCTTTTTCAAAGGAAGATCCTATGAGTCGCTTTACTTCGTAAATTGTATTTGCAGGGTTTTGTGTTGCTTGTCGTTTTGCATCATCACCGACTAGCGTTTCATTATCTTTACTGATTGCAACCATAGATGGTGTTGTTGGACGACCCTGAGGGCTATCAATCACCTTCACTTTTCCATCTTTTTCCATTACAGCAACACACGAGTTCGTCGTGCCTAAATCAATACCAATTATGTGTGACATCTAAATTCTCCGAAATAGTTTAAAATGTTCTAATACCTATCTGGGGATTATATGAAAAAATTCAAGTTATTTTGCAATAATGACTCTTGCAGGACGTAATAAACGGTCTTTCAACCAGAACCCTTTTTGGATCACCTGGATGATCTGTCCTGACTCAACACCATCTTTTTCAATCGCGGTCATGGCTTCATGACATTTGGGATCAAAAGCGACACTATCAGTTGTGACCACCTTTACATCATATTTTTCAAGTGCATCATAAAATAACTTGACTGTCATTTTCAAACCACTCTCTACTGAATCATTACCTTGCGCAGCGTCAAGTGCCGCTTCTAAAGAATCGACAACTGGCAACATTGACTCTACAATTTGTTGTGCAATAAAAGTCTTGGATCGTTGTACTTCTTGCTCCATTCGTTTTCTATAATTATCAACATCTGCTCTAACGAGAAGTTCATTCTCTTGTGCTTGCTTTAAGGATGCCATAGCATCTTTAAGTTGCTGTTGAGTACCCTCAAGCTCTTTAAGCAGCTTATTTTCAACGTCTTTCGATGCTTCAGGACTCTCGAAAGCAGCACTTGCTTCTGGCGCAACAGCATCTGCATTTAAAGGTTCATCAGTCTTTTTTTGATTTTTTTCCTTCTCTGCTCTATTTTTTGTAACCATAGTGATCTCTCTAAATTTTTTCTTATCCTAACATAACTCTAGACATAAAAAAATAGATCATGTAAAACATAAATGGATATGTTTTCTTACAAAAAAATCACCCTAACACAATTTGTATTGGCTTTTTTCGCTATGATTGTGAGTTTCTACATGGAAATTATTTTAAAAATAGATCCCTGCCATATCTGTATTGCTCAAAGGTTTATTATCACTCTCCTGATGGCCGTCTTTTTAATTGAACTATTTTTATCATATTCAAAAACATTAAATATCTGTTCAAGTATTTTACTTCTATTGGGATTGATGCTCAGTGTACATCATATTCATTTGATGAAACATTTTGATCCTGATGGACAGTGCCTTCCTAACTTTTCATATTTGTTATCTACTTTTGGAGTGTGGGAAGCTTTTTCTATGATTTTGAATGACCCTGTTAGCTGCAGCCATATTCCTTTCAAACCATTTGGTATTAATACGCCCGTGTGGATTTTAATTTTTTATCTCATGGAAATTGTATTATGGATTACAAAAATTGTATCCAGCTATAAACGCTCTAAACCAATCTGATTTAGATGAACCAAAGACGATTGTCGAGACAATACCATGACACGTACACGCTCTCCCATCTGAGTAGGATACATTAACTGTTTGATTTGGTATGGATCATATGTTCTTTCAAGCCCTTGTTTCATTAAAAGCTGAATTAATTCTGACTGTCTAAAATAAGAGATGACCTGCCAACCCTCAGCTTCTGCCTGAAACGCTAATCGAGAAAAATTGATATCCACTGTCAAATCCATCTGCCCTAGATGTTGCCAAGGCTCATGAATCACCTGATTACGATAAAATCCCCTAAGGCTATCTCTTAATTGTGGATGAGCAATATATTCTGATGCATGATATCCATAATCTATCAACACCACTAATGAATGCGCTAATGGCTTTAGCATTTCAAATAATGGATTATAATCAATCACATCACAAACCCCCTCTGCTGAGCCAAAATGTTCAAGTTGTATATCAGTTGGTATTGTATGCCATTTGAAATGATCCTGGAAATCGATACAGCTCTCTAAACAATCATCTTCGCGCTTATAAATTCTTTTTGCCGGTAAAGCATCTAAAAATTCATTTGCGATGACAAGCGAAGACGGTTGAGGATCTAGATCAGCCAAACCCCACTCATAATGAATCGGACCGCTGAGTTTGTCTTTTTGATATGCCTGAAGCCCTATACTTTTTTCAACACAGTAGTATGTTCTTATAAGATCTTGCCAGTGACTTCCTAACTGTTGCGCTAATGCGCCAGCCCCTGGTCCAAGCTCAATCACTTGCTCAATGTGATTGAGTTCAATGGCAGGCTTGAGCCAAACTGACAGTGCATCAGCAAAAATCTCTCCCATCTCAGGTGCTGTAATAAAATCCCGACCCAACATAGCAGGCTCACGCTGATGGTAATAGCCGCACTCAGGATCGTACAAGACCAGATCCATAAATTGATCCAGTCCTAATGGACCTTGATCCTTAATCAGATTAATCAGTTTCGACTTTAACGTTCTCATTCATCACACTATCAAATAGAATGCTTGTTCGATTTTGACCATGTATCCTCAACGCCACAGCATTTAGCATGCTCGAGCACATCAATCTTTGTCAGTTTGATTTGATAAGCAAGAAGCTGTGGTATGTTTTCATGCATAAATGTCTTGAGATCTTCTAGTAATCGCTCTAATAAATAATAAGACTGATCTTGTGCTATTTTTCTAAATGATGTCGCAAGATCTGCATAATTGATTGTATCCTCAATGGCATCACTTTTCTGGTAATCAAATTCAACGATACAATCACATAAGATTATTCTTTTTTCTTTTCTTTCCCAATCCCATAACCCAATAATTGTTTCTAATTCTAATCCTTCGAAAAATATTTTCATTCTCTAAACCCTAAACCACGATTAAATAAATAACCTAACGCCGATAGTACAACCACTAACATAGCAATAATCACAACAAATGTACCTACAGGTGTAAACTCACTTAAATTTAAAATAGAATATCTAGCAGCATCGACAAAATAAACAATAGGATTATATGCGTGAATGGGTCTTAATATCTCAGGAAGTTGATCTGTACTGTAAAATATACCACTCAGAAAGATTAATGGTGTCAAGATAAAATCTGGGAAAACCGTAATGTGATCGAATGTTTTTGCCAGCATCCCGTTAATCATTCCAATTGCAGCAAAGAATGTCGTTACTAATAACATGGTCATCAGAAAGATCACAGGGTGCGCAATCGGTGTACCTGTTATAATGATGCCCACGATCGTAACCAACACACCACAAATACACCCACGTACAACACCACCGGTCAGAAAGCCAATAATGACCTCCACATTAGATAATGGTGAAACCAGGATTTCTTCTATACTTTTCTGAAACTTTTCACCGTAAAAAGAGGACGCTGTATTTTGGAATGAACTAATAATCATCGACAACATCATCAGTCCAGGGAAAATAAAGCTCGGATAATCAATATTTTGAACAGACCCAATTCGATCACCTAAAACTTTACCAAAGATCATCATAAATAAAGAACTAGATATGACTGTTGGTATCAATGTCTGACGCCATAATCTTAAAAAACGGTAAATCTCTTTATACATTAATGTTCTAAGCGGCAATAAAATCATAATTTTTTTCCTTTGCTTAAACCTGTCAGTGTTCTTTCTAATCGACTTTCCAATACATCAATACGATCCACTTTAATGCTTCTTTTTTCACACTCTGAGAATACTTTTTGCAGTGTTCGTCTTTGTGTCACTGTCACACAAGCAGATGACTCATTAAGCCACTTAAAATACTTTGGCAAATCCAGCTTAGTCATTGGTTTAGAAAAGAAGAACTGAATATATTCTTCATTAAATGTCTTTAACAGTGCATTCATTGACCCTGAAAATCTCAACTGACCTAAATGTAAAACAGCCGCTTGATTACATAAACGCTCCGCCTCCTCAAGATAGTGCGTTGTCAAAATAATAGTCAGGCCCTCCTGATTTAATTGTTTTAAAAAAGCCCATGTTTCTTGTCTTGTTTCTACATCAACGCCAGCCGTTGGTTCATCAAGTAATAATATTTTTGGTTGATGAATTAAAGCACGCGCAATCATGAGACGACGTTTCATGCCTCCAGATAAAAACCTCGCCATCACATGTCGCTTTTCAAATAAATTTAATTTCTTTAAAATCATGTTAATTCTTGGCGCTTGTGCTTTTGGAGAAAGCCCATAATAACCGGCGGAATAAAACAAAATCTGCTGTACCGTTAAAAACATATTAAAATTAAATTCTTGAGGAACAAGGCCAATCATGCGTTTGATATTGACAGGCTCTTTTCTAAGATCTAACCCAAAAACTTCAATATGCCCCTCATCAATTCGATTTAATTGCGTGAGTATATTGATGAGACTTGTTTTACCTGCACCATTCGGCCCAAGCAAAGAAAAAAAGTCACCTTCTTGCACATCAAATGATACTCGATCTAGGGCTTTAAACCCATCCGTGTACACTTTTGATAATTTTTTTATATTCAATGCAGTACTCATTATGGTATTCTATATTTTATGATCTATCGAAGCAATATTCATTTTAATTTAAGGAGTCGATGATGGCAGATCGAATATATCAAGTATTTATTTTAATCACCGCTTTACTGATGGGCCTGTTTCTAAGCACTCACCTAGTAAAGGCAGATATTTTTTCCATCCTGATTCATGATTTACAAAATTTCTTTAAAGCCATGATACCGATTTTGGGTGCTGGGGCCTTGATTAAATACCTGTTGAGCTAAATCGATTTCCCCTGAATAGACCCATTTGGCTTGACCGACTGCACACACTTTATCTTGATGAATGTAAAGACGACTAGCACCGCCTTTTTGAAACACCGTTAAATGATCATCACACAGCTGATGCTCGTATAAAGCAGTAAATGTTGCCACTGCAGCACTACCACACGCATTTGTAAAACCGACACCTCTTTCATAAGTGCACAGCGACACCTCACGCTCATGATGCCTATATACACCACTCACATTGACAGGTTTTTGTAAGTAATAATCGGAGATCATTTGTCTTTCCCAGCGCTGGTGCGTTAAATCAATCACCCAGTGAGGATTTCCGAGCTCATAAAACCATCCCTCAAACATCTTTTGTGTTTCTCGAGGCCACTTCACTAGAATCTCAATATCTTGGTGGTGTGCGATTTTAACTACAATTTCTTCTGTGTTTGAATGTAAAGTGACCCGTTCCAAACCTCTTGTTTGGTTTAAATATAAGCCAACTGCCCTAGCACCATTCAAACATTGACTGACCTCATGACCGTCTTGATTAAAGATTTGATACCGCCACTCATCTTTTGATAATTTGGTGATGACTAAACATTGGTCAAATCCAATACCTAAATAACGGTTTCCCCAACGACGGATTTGCTCATCTGTGGGAAAAGTCTCTGGTTGCTCAAGTAAAATGAAATCATTACCGAATGAGTGTAGCTTATGAAAATGTAACATTATCTCTATTTATACCATTTAGATTTGCTTGAATCAAAATCATAATTTTGATAGTATCATGATTCATAAGCGGGGCCTATAGCTCAGTTGGTTAGAGCAGGGGACTCATAATCCCTTGGTCCTAGGTTCGAGTCCTAGTGGGCCCACCACTATTTAGGTGTTAATATGAATCCTCTTTCAAATATATGATTAATCATCTTGTTGATTTAAATTTCATACAACTTAAATCACTTCTTCAATCCGCTCCTGAAACACTCAACGCATTGATATATGTTGAAAGCTTCATGCAAGCTATGACTGAGGAGATGAATCACGAGCGTCAAATACTTTCAGAAAAAATATCTGAGTCTAACTACAGCGATCGAGACCTGAGGTTACACGTACGTCAACAACTGTCTCAATGGGACTTAGATTATGGGCAAATATCAAATGCACTCTCTGATTACTATTCACAACCAAATACCAATCAAGATTTTTTTTATCCATTAACTTCATTTAAATCTCGAGAGATTATTCAAAAATGCAATTATCTTAATGAACAATCTGAAGATTTCTTATCCAACTGTTGCCATGATTTCTTTTCTCTAGAGTTGAGTACCACCAATGATGAACACTTTGATTTCTCAGATTTTAGACAAGCAGCACGAGATCCCAATCAACTGCCGTGGCTTGGAGGACGAACCGGTATACCCGAAGCGCTTGGCTTATCAACAGAAGGTATTTGGAGTTATTGGGGCACAGAAAAACCAGCTATTTTTAATCATTTACTCGTTGCTGCAAGCACCCTCTTTTCAGAAAGACCTGAAAGTACAGTCCCAGATCAAAATCGTAGTATGTATTGGGCGTATCCTCTACCAACAGGCCCTGAATACCCACATTCATCATTAATTACCAACGTTGAGGGACAACCCAGTTTACTAGTGTATAATGCCAATGAGTATAGCTATGGCGGTGTAGGTGTTAAAAAGACAGATGATGTGACCTCTAGCCGCTTTCCACCAAGGGACTGTTCAAGTTTTATCGCTGATTTTTATCATTTACCATATCGAACAGCGACTCGAGACCATATCAAACTTTCTAAATACCATCATGGCTTTGGTGAGTGTCACTCCAAACGATTATCTGACACATTGATTACAGAGCTTGGTCATAAACGATGCCCTGGGGATTTACTAACAGTCAGCTCAATGCCACATCAACTATTCAAAGATCCTGAGCATCTTGGAGACAAAAGACACATCTCAATTTTTCTTGATCACGTCCAGTCTCAAGACTATGCCCTGTTATTTTCATGTGCACGAGTCATCAATAATAATCCCAAAGATTGTAATGGCATTCATGGGTATGGCGTACGTATTAACGGCTTGTTTTCACCTCAAGAAGCGATCGATGAAGCTAACTGTCAGTATCAAGTCTTCCAGAGAAAACGTTGAGCTAATTTATAACTTCAATCGGATGATTGGTCATTTGACATGGCGAATGGCATGCGACACTCATTGACCATGTGCCCTGATAGGTAAAGTTTTCATGATGCAGATAAGCATTTGGAAAGATAAGCTCTTGTGGGTTTGGTAATTGAAACTGTTGCAAACGAGTAATACGTTCACCCTGAAGCTTAATTAATGCCTCTTTAATCGTCCATAACTTATAAAATGCAAAACTTTGATTGTGGGATTGCAAAATATATTGATATTCCTTGCGACTAAAAAAACGCTTTGCGATCTTTATGATTGATCGATCTTGATCATGATATTCTATATCTAAGCCAATCTCACCATCACGACTCATTGCAATACCAAGTAACGAACCACTATGACTAATACTTAATTGTGATTGATGATCTGGAGTCACTAGATAAGGCTTACCATTTAAGCCTTTTTTCAGCTGGTAATCTGATCCAATCGTCGACTCAATGACATGGTGAATGACTTTGGTACGATCACTCGGGGAAACAACAAATTTAAAAACTTCAATGACCATAAAACGTTAAGAGTATGCTTGAATCACCACCATTTCTCAAGATTAGAATCATTTAAAGAGTCCTCATGATTGTACTCTATTTAATATCATGAGCACACTGATTGAGCAATCAGTACCCTAGAAACATTAAATGACCCTGTCATCTGAAGTCTTTCGTTGGTACAAGCTATTAGGTAGCTGTGGTCTAATCGACTCAGGCAAACTTAAACCAGAATGAGATAATGGCTTTAAGGGTATCACTGGCTTTTGATAATAAAGATCCAGCAGTACTGCCACAGCACGCGCCACAACTGACTTTGAAGGAGATCGAATAGAAATTGAATACCCCATTAACTGTAAATCGTCATCAAAAAAACACTGGCCCCATAACAACCCTAAATCATTGAAAAACGCTCGCACAGCAGGTACTAAGTGATCTAACTCAGAACAACACTCATATGCTTGACCAAAGATACAAATAGTCTCTGAATGTTGACGAAATCGTCTAAACGGTTTTTCTAAATGCCTTACTAACCCATGTTGAAAAGCAAGCCGCCTTAATCGATGTGTATCGAAATAACTTGGTGATAACATAGCAGGTACCAATGGATTAATCACATGTCTAAATGAGATTGAAAACCAAATCATGACACTCACCCAACTTAAACGCAGATATTCACTCTCTATATCGCGAAACATTGATGAAAGAAAATAATATGGATTCATATATAACAATTCAATATCACTGATCCCATTCACAGTCATTGAATTACTCCCCCCTATTTCACCACTGATGCTCAAATGCCGGAGGTCTTGAGTTTTAAATATTTTAACAGGTAAATGGCATTGATCCTTGATTTTTAAAGCACACTGATATCCAAAATGATCATTGGGCTCAAGTAAAAACATAAACATTAAGGCTGTCCTTTTAAATAATCTACTAATGAGGAGCTGATACAAAAATGCGGTAAATTTTTTTCAAAATAAGTGTATCCAGGGGATGGGTTTGCTTCTAAAAAATAATATTTATTTTTATGAAGAATCAAATCAATTCCACAAAATAACAAACCTATTTTTTTACAAAATTCGATCGATTGCATCATAAATGCTTCTGGTAAGTCATGGTAATCTTCAAAAGTATTACTGTCTCGATGATAACGATAATCTAAAGAGTCAGATTGAATGGATGTTGCAAATCCTTTCTCACCACAAAGATGTAATCGAATATTCAAACCATCCAATACAGGTTGAACTTGTACGGGTTCATATAGATCAACATGTTCTTGGTGATACTGATCATTAACGACTGATCTTGCAGAGCTGACTGACTTAATAATCGAAGGGGTATTAATCCTGACCTCTGATTGACTCAAAATCCAAGTATAGGGTACAACCCAATGATCGAAATAACTTGCCCATCTCAGTTGCAGTGGCTTTGAAAGATTACTAAATGTATCTTGTGGACGATTTAAAACATTAGGATATCTGAAATCCATCCAATCAAATAACTGAACGAATAATTTTTGTTGTAATATCGATGCATACTCCCAAGAGAATAATGCCCTATTAAATACCCCTGTAACTACTTGATGAGAAAATGGTGGGCATCCAGGAAAATACCAATACTCTTGATCAAAGAAGATATCATAACCGAGTTGATTGAGATTAACAAAGGCAAAATCCACCTCCATATCGACGCAGTAATTCATTAAATAACAAATGACTGGATCCTCCAAAATGCCGACCATTAATATCATGAACTAGATCTCAAAAAAATCAGCATACACCGAAAAATGCTGCATTAAAGGTGAAATATCGTCCTTACCCTCTTTACCATCCTTACCATCTTTACTATCTTCTTTGACACACTTAGAGAGTTTTGTATCTTCTTCCGTTTGTGTATATCCAATGATGTTTGCCATACTCTTTCTCCTATTTTGATGTTTCAATAATTTGACCATTAATAACCTGTCCAGAGATAGAGGCACCACCATTGAGCTTTACTGTACCTTTATCACCTTCAAAACAAATATTCCCCTTGACGTGACTACCATTTTTCAGCCAAATCACGGGGCCCTGACCAGCATGTGACTGGATACGAATTGGGCCAACTTCTGTTTGATCTAAAAGCAATTGTTCTGCCACCACTGTCAACTGATTAAACTGTGACTGTGTCGCCTCAAGATAGCCAACTACTTTAGCAGCCCCTTTTACTAGAACCTGATTAAACTGTCCTAAACCATTTAACTCTAATGCGTTTAACTGCGAATTTCTGGCATGTGCTGTACCATTAATTTTTGTTTCCCCAATCACGGTCGTATCGTGTATATACACCATGCCAGCTACATCTAACATTTGAATCTGCCCTGGACCACAAGTTGTTGTACCAAAATGCTGCGTACACTCTCCCAGAGCCATTAATGGTAATACACTGAAAATTGTTTTCATACCTTTCATATTTTCCTCCAAATTTAGAAATACAATACGTCAGCGCCTCATAAAAAAAAATACGGGAAATAGGCTTGCCACAAAAATTTGACTCATGATTTGAACCGAGGCATGATCAATATATGATTGACCAATCTTTATTATCTATTCTTGTATGTCCAATTTGCGGTAATGGGGTAAAATATCAAAAAAAAAGTGACGAACTTGAGTGTCAAGCGTGTAAAATCGCTTACCCCATAAAAGATGGCATTCCAATTATGCTCCCCGAGAAAACACGTGTACTTTCAAAAAAGGAATAATCGATGACTGTCTTTATGAATATCATTAACAAAGAGATTCCAGCGGATATTATTTATGAAGATGATATCTGTATGGCGTTTTTGGATGTGAATCCATCAGCGCCTACCCACGTTCTACTAATTCCCAAAAAGCCGATCAAAAAACTCTCTGACGCCTCACCAGATGATCAAGCCATATTAGGTCATTTAATGGTGAAAGTCGGTGAAATCACCAGGAAGCTGGGGTGTGAAGATGCATTTCGAATTGTGATAAACAATGGAAAGGATGCCCAGCAAACAGTATTTCATTTACATTTACATATTTTAGCAGATAGACCCTTCCATTGGCCTCCAGGCTAAATTACACATCTAATATTGTGTTAAAAAAAGTGACTTCTCTTACCAACGAGTCTAATTTATGCTTTGTTTGTTTAAATCCGTGGCGCTCTCCTGCGTATTCATGATATTCATATATCAAATTTTGTTTTTTCATTGCACTGACAAGTCCTTTTGATTGACTTGGTGGCACGACTTGATCTAAATCACCTTGAAAGAAAATGACCGGCTGTTTGAGGCGGTGAGTCAGATATTTTGGAGAACGTTCACGATAACGTTTTCGATCTTTAGGATAAGGCCCAATGAGGTAATCTAGATAATACTTTTCAAATTTATGAGTGATTCGAATTAAATCCTCTAGATCTGTTACACCAAAGTAACTCGCTCCCACTTTAAAACAATCATGAAAAATAAGTGCGTTGAGTGTTGTCAAGCCACCTGAGCTTTTGCCTCTAATCGCACATCGATCTGGATCAACTCGCTTTTGACGCACTAGATGTTGTACTGCATGAACACAATCTTCAACATCAACAACACCCCACTGATGTTTTAATTGATTTTGATACGCTCTTCCATACCCTGTTGAACCACGATAATTTACATCAAGTACACCATAACCAAGTGCGTTCCAAAATAAAATATTAGAGTGAAACGCCATAGTTGTGTGTGTAGTCGGGCCACCATGAGAAATGACGATCAATGGACAGAGCTGATGCTCACCTGCTTTAGGTGGGTAATAAAAAGCATGCGATGTAGCTTTTTGAGCTGTTTCAAAGATCATATATTCGGGTATTGCAGGTGATGGACCTGTCCATAAAGCTAAATTTTGCTCAAACAACCTCTTAAAAGATCCGTCTAAAATATTTATCTGAATCAAACACTCTGGTCGATCTGAGTGAAATGCAACACAGGCAATGTGCTGATCATCTATCTCAACAATCCAAGGTCCAAAATCGACAAAAGGGATCTCATAGCTGACGAATTTATCGTCAATGAAACGACCTAGTTGTCGTTGGTGAGGCGGACCTTCGATACCTAAAATCAAACCAGAGGAATGATATAATATTTTTTTCCCCCCAAATTGCCATCGGTCATAACCAAAGTCTAATGTTGTAGCACCCACCAGTTGCCCTTGACAATACATTGAGGCATATCCAGATCGATCAGACGTGTACAGTAGCTGGCTTGTATTCGTCCATTCATATTGACTAATTACCTCCATAGCACCTGCATTCATACATTGTACTTGTCGAAGTCGACCATTAATCCATTGTCCTACTTGAAGCCGGCACTCATCCCAGGGCATATCTGGGTGGCTCCAAGTTAAAAAAGCTAACTGACGCCCATCTGGGCTCACCGTTGGCGCAGCATAAAAATCTGCACCTGAAACAACTGTCTGTATTTGCTGATCTTTGATCAAAACAATACTCTGTTCAGGTTCTTGATCATGCTGATGCAACTCTTGGACCGCCAGCAACCCTTCTGCAACCTCAAACATATCTGTAAATCGAGCATCAGTCCGTTTTGTAAACTGAAGCCAAACATTTAAGGCAGCGTCATACGCGTAAATTTGTTGATCTGAAGCATTAACAACATAAAGATGCCTTTGCCCAACATGAAGCTCGCCGCCACCATACTCATTGACCCGACTGCAAATATCGAATGGGACATCAATCTTGGTGATCACATGATCTTGGTAAGACATTAATGAAGAAAAAGCGGTATGATCATTTTCCTCTAACCAATATAAAACACCATCTCTAGCAGATAGTTGTCTTAGCTCGGCACCATTCAAATCCAATACTTGCTGGGCAAGCGCTATTAAGTTTAAACTCATCATCTTTTATTTAACAATTTAAATTGCTTTAAGTCCATCATAAAATATGTGCTATAATAAGAATAAGTTGGAGGAAATACCATGCCAGATAAAGAAAAAAAAACAAATGACAATGATGTTGTAAAATATATCAAATCTTTGATTGATAAGGTAAAAAAACAGTTTGAAACTGATAAAACTAAAAAAGATAAATAAATAAATTATTCATCTTTCTATTTTAGTTTTTTGCATTTGGTGTAAATATGACCAGTGATAATAATCATCGCTACGTGTGGCACCATCAAGGAGTACCTGTAAAATCTGATGTCAGGCGTGATCAAGTTCAAAGTCACCTTGATCATATCCTGGATGAAGCATTGTATGATAAACGTTTAGAATGCTTTCAAACACGATCTGATTTTATCAAGAATCTCATTCTGTCATGGAGCAATATTGAATCTGATCCAGAAAACCAATCAGATCCTGACTTTACTTCTAATGCTGAATACTACAATGTTCTAAACTTTTTAATTGATAAGGGTCACCAAGAATTAACCTCTTATTCTACTAGAGATCTATCATCAGATATCAACGATTTTCTAGGATCTTCGACACTCCAAAATGAATTAAAGCGAACTGATAAGCTCATCAATTTTGCACGTCAATCTCGGCAGCTATTCGAACTCAATGAATTAAACCGTGATATCCCAGGCATTGAAAATAAAATTAAATTAGAGTATCAAAAAAAGATCAGGAAAGATGTCAAACCGTTAGAACAAACTCGTGAACTTTGTAAACAGTGGCTAGTACAAACAAAAAAGTCTGATTTCATTCCAGAAACATTTGAGAGTCAATATTTTCGTCGACCAAAAAAAAGTACTACTATTTTTGACACATTATTTGATATTTTAAGAAAAAATCCGAATCTTACGCTCCAGGAAAAAAGAACTCAGGTCATGAATCTAATCACCGGTATTAGCAATCATATTAAGAATATTGCTATATTCAATAAATTACTTGCAGACAATGCTAATAAGCTTAAAGAAACATTCAACAATAGTGAAAAAGCACTGTCAGAATTTAGATCTGTCATCCAAAAAATAAAGCAGGGAAATTCTATCTCGAAATCTGAAGTCGATATCGTGAAAGAGGCTATAGGAGGGAAACTTTATTTTCATAAATCGGGTGATTTGTATACTGTTGACGCTTTTGAAAAGCAAGAAAAAAATGATTTTTATTCCACTTATTCTAAATACTCAGGCGATCATTTAAGCGAAGATGAATGGAATCGCTATACTCAACTTGTCTATCAAAAAGAACTCAGTATGGCACCCGAGGATGTATTAAAAAAAATAGATAAAGAAAATATTTTTATGTACTTATGGCGCAGGTTGTCAGCACTCTTTAGTCCTGTCTCTCCAGAATTCATAAAAACAAGGTTAGACTGTTATGGGATGATATTAGATCACTTTCATAACGAGCATCTTTGTAATAACACTGCGGCAATACCTACAGCGGCACATGAACTAGCTATCTTGCCATTAGAAAAAGAGAATGACCGAGAGGCTAAGATAAAGGGGATATTAACAAAGCTTGAAGATATTACAGTCCCTAAAAAAAATTAATCATGGTTTATCAACCCATGTGTTTGAAATCACCACACCAACTTCTAAGGGGATTAGGAGTGAATAAGCTTCGATCATCTCTCTTTCAATGATGATTGCACTTTTTTCTTGCTGAGCTATGGGCACCTCAAAGACTAATTCATCATGGACTTGTAACAGAAGATCATACCCAAAAGGGGCAAGCCTTAACATCGCCAATTTTATAATTTCAGCAGCAGAGCCCTGCATTGGTGCGTTAATGGCTGCGCGTTGGGCAGCTTGTCTACGATTATAATTTCTATCATTAATACCAGAAAAATATAATCGTCGACCAAGTAATGTCTTTACATAACCTGTTTCTGCTGCGCTTTCTCTAATCTGGTTCATAAACTCTAGTACACTCGGATAGCGTTCAAAATAGCGATCAATAAATGATTGGGCTTGTTGTCTTGGAATAGATAACTGACTGGCTAATCCAAAAGCAGACATTCCATAAATCAAACCAAAATTAATTGCCTTAGCTTGTCTTCGATGCTCACTAGTCACCTCAGACAGTCCAAATACTTCTTGAGCAGTTGCTGTATGAATATCTTCTTTGTTGTTAAATGCCTGAATGAGCTTTGGATCTTGAGAGAAATGGGCCATAATTCTCAGTTCAATCTGAGAATAATCTGCACTAATTAACACATGGCCTGGTTTAGCAATAAATGCTGATCTGACTTTTTTACCCTCTTCAGTACGAATCGGAATATTCTGTAAATTAGGCTCCGATGAGGATAGTCGTCCTGTACTTGTTACAGCTTGATTGAAATGTCCATGAATTCGATGCGTTTTTGTATCAACCATCTGAGGTAATTTATCTGTATATGTATTTTTTAATTTTGCCAAACTGCGGTGTGCTAAAATCTTTTTGACAATGGGGTATTGATGACTTAACTGCTCCAATGCTGACTCAGACGTTGATGGCTGACCTTTTGGGGTTTTCTGAAGTATTGGATATTTCAAAGTATTATACAGCACCTCTTGTAGCTGTTTAGGCGATGCGAGATTGAATGCATATCCAACCTCTTGATGCACCTCGCTCTCTAATCGACCCATCTCCTTTGCAAGATGGTCGCTTTGAGCACGCAACTGATCAACATCAATTTTAATACCTAAACACTCCATTTGCCCTAATATCAACATCACTGGAATCTCTACAGTCATATATAATGAAATGAGGTTTAAAGATTCTAATTGTTGTTTTAGGGGCTGATAGAGATGATGCACTAGACCAGCACGCTGTCCTATATTCATGTCCTCCTCAACTTGAACACGTAAGTATTGTTGAACTACTGAAAAAAGGTCATATCGCCCATGATGACTTTCAATCAAGTATGCAGCCAATTGAGTATCGAATAATTGACATTCAGCATGTAGACAGGACAATTGTTTGAGCTGGTATTTTAGATCATGTCCAATCAAGATATGGTCCTTGTTTTGGGTCAATTCATGCATAATCTTTTTAAATTGCGAAAACTCATTTTTATGATTAAGCGTCAAGATATAATGCTTGTCATTGAGTGTTAAACCAATTTCTATCATTGAATCTGCATCCACTTGAGTGGGCATTTGTAGAAAGATCGTCTTGGTTTGATCCAGCTGTGCTTTAAGTTGTTCTAAATGTGTTAATGATTCTACTGTCAATGTTAGTGTAGAACTTTTTTGAGGTGATGAAACATGCTTTTCAATAGCTGCCGCCATCCGATTAAAATTTAAATCTCTATAAGTGACATATAATTTTTCATATTGAGGTGGTTGATGTAATAACGCTGACCACTCTACATCACAATCACAGACTAGTCTTACTAAAGCTTGAGAAATTGGGATCTGATCTATTGCACTGCGTAATGACTCTCCTACTTTTCCCTTAATGTGATGCGCATTCTCTAATAAAAATTTCACATTGTGATATTCTTTTAGCCATTTTGCAGCTGTTTTTGGTCCAACTTTATTCACACCTGGCACATTATCACTCGTGTCCCCAACGAGTGCCAGGTAATCTAGTACTTGATTTGGTTTTACTCCAAACTTATCAATCACACCTTGTTCATCAATAATTTTCTCTGTCATAGAGTGTGCGATAAATACCCGTTCATCAACTAACTGCATTAAATCTTTATCAGAGGTTGCAATATAAACAATTTGATCGGTTTTTTTTGCTAATGAAGCGATCACATCATCTGCCTCATAATCTGCGAGTACAACCTGAGGCAAACCCATCCATTCAACAATTTGTTTGATAGGCTCAATCTGACCAACTAAATCATCGGGCATGTGTTGTCTATTGGCTTTGTATTCTGAGTACACATTATGCCGCCAAGATTGACCACTTTTAGGATCAAATACAACGGCTACTTTTTCTGGATTAAAACGCTTAATCATTGCATTTAGCATTTTCACAAAACCAAAGATAGCGCCAGTCGGTCTACCATCTGGCGTACGAAGATCAGGCAATGCATGAAATGCTCTATAAATAAAACCAGAGGCATCAATTATGAGATAGTTCGGATGATGAGGATGTTCCACTAAGACCTCCAAAATGAGGGAATCATGATTGCGAAAAAAGTCATAATCTCGATTCGGCCAATTAACATCGATAGGATCATAATAGATTTACTAATTGGGTGTGCACTATCATAGCTAATTTCATTAATCCCAACGCCGACATTACTAATTGTTGCTGCCACTGCAGCAAATGCATTAAACAAATCAAGACCTGATGCAATCATACATAATATCAGTGCTAAAAATATGTAAAAGTATAACACCATAAATGCCATCACTGACTCTAGTAATTCCTCTCGGATGGCATGACCCTGAATACTCGGCTTCATCACAATAGCTGGGTGTACTAGTTTTTTTAATGTAATGCCTAATTGCCTAAAACTGATCATTATTCGAATGATCTTTAACCCACCTGAAGTAGATCCTGCGCATCCACCGATGATGCCTAAAACTACAAGCATTTCTGGAAGCACATTTGGCCAATTTGCAAAATTACCAACTGTATGACCCGTCGTTGTCATAATAGACACCACATTAAAAATGGTATAGATAAAAGTTGAGTTTGGGCTGTCGTAGAATTTATGGTGCATCAAAACACTGAATACGAATATAGAGATAATGATTAACATTTGAATATAGCGTGTAAATTCTAGATCATTAAAATAGAACTTTAATTTTTTTCGGTGTGCAACTAAAAAATGGAGTTGATAATTAATGGCACCAAATAGCATGATGACGACTGCTACCATTTGAGCGTGAAAATTATAATGCGTAAAACCGTCTACATGAACACTAAAACCACCTGTTGATACTGTTGTAAACATTTCGCAAACTGATTCAAATAAAGTCATTCCTGACCAATAGAAACCAATGACGCATATCACACTAAAGAATAGGTAGATCTTCAATAACATTGACATGCCTGAAGATAATTGAGGTAGCAGCTTTTCCTCTTTTGTCGGTCCTGGCATATCTGCAAAATATAAATGAATACCTCCTATTCTCATCATTGGTAACAAAGCAGATGCAATGACAATGACGCCTAAGCCACCAATATACTGCAACTCATTACGATAAAACTGGACAGACCACGGCATCTTGTCTGGGTCAGTGAAAACACTGACTCCTGTTGTGGTGATACCCGAAACAGATTCAAATAATGCATCTAAAAAAGAAAGATGCTGATCAGAGAGTATAAAAGGTAATGTACCAATAAAACCGAAAACAACCCATATCAAAACAACCATCAGAAAGCCATCTGATCTGACTAGGTTATGGTCTGCTTTAATATAATTGGAGAGTATCATACCGATCCCGAAGCTGAATAAGAAGCTTGTGAAAAACACCCACCATATTGATTCATGCATAAAAAATGCAATACTCAATGGAGGTATAAAAAAGAGGCTCAAAAACATAATTTGATAACCTAATAGCTTGATTACCATTTTTTTTCTCATCACTGCATGACCTCAATCACTTGGAAGGCAACAGTTTCATACGGGTGTGCTGCTTTTAATGTTTCAACGACTTTATTAATGAGTGCTTTCTCAACAACCATCTCAACTTTATACTCTTTAAGCTTAGTCATTGACCCTTTTTGACCAACATATGGCTGGCTATTTTCTAAAGGCTTGAACTGACCCTGTCCTTCTGATTGCCAAGCACAATGACTATATGCGCCAATTTTTCCTGCACCAACTGCAAATAAGGCCTCTTTTACAGACTCTGCATCATCTAATGGTACATAAAATTCTAATTTAACGAACATGTTCAGCTGTCTTGAAAAGTGTCTCAACAGATTGACACACACTGTGCATGGCATCTGCATCCTGTGACTCAATCAGAATTCGAACCACAGGCTCAGTACCAGATTTTCTGATTAATAATTTCCCATGCGGACCAAGCGCTTCTCTAAATGCGGCAAAAGATTCTTGATGATCATCCAGGTTAATATGCCCAACTGGAATATTTTTTAAAATACTCGGTAGTTTATGAAAGCCATCTAAGAGTGAATCAATATCCTGATCTTCCTTATATGCAATTGAGATAATACTTAATGCCGAAATAATACCATCACTGCAGGTATTTTTATCAAGCTGAATCAAATGTCCTGAGGGCTCTCCACCAATGAGCCATCTGTTCTCAATGAGCGCATCAACAACATGGTGATCACCGACTGGTGTTCTTTTGAAGGGAATCTTTTGTCTTTCTAATGCCATCTCAAGCCCATTATTGGACATTACTGTGCCAACGACACCCATCCCTTTTTGAGTATGATATCTTGATAGTAGATACAATAAATCATCGCCATCTAAAATTTTACCGGTCTTAGTCACAATCACAACGCGATCGCCATCTCCATCTAAACCAACTCCTATATCAGCCTGGTTTTTTAACACCATCTCTCGCAGTCCCTCTGGATATATTGATCCAGACTGATCATTAATATTTGTACCATCTGGAGAAATATTAATAGATTCAACGTGTGCTCCTAATTCATGGAAGACAGCTGGTCCCACTTTATAACCGGCACCATTTGCGCCATCAAAAACCACTTTTAATCCACTGAGGTTAAAATTAAACTTTCCCTTACAATATTCTACGTACCGCTCAAGTGCAGCATCTACTCTTTTTGCTCGACCCAACTGCTCAGAGGGCACCATTTTCAAAGGTAAATCAAAACTTTCTAGGATTCTTTTCTGATCCTTAGAATCCATCTTAAACCCATTTTCATTAAACAGTTTAATGCCATTATCCGAGTACACATTATGTGATGCACTAATAACCACGCCAGCTCGAGCTCTAAAAGCTCTAATTAAGTATGCAATACCTGGAGTCGGAATTGGACCAAGCAACATGGCCTCACAACCCGACGCAATCAAACCCGCTTCAAATAATGATTCTATCAAATAGCCTGAGATGCGAGTGTCTTTACCAATTAGAACTTTAGAAGGTCCATAATTTTGAGTAATGTAATTTCCAAGCGCCCAACCAAGCTGCAAGACTGTATTACAATCAATTGGAAACTCTCCAACACGTCCCCGAATACCATCTGTACCAAACTCTAATTTAGCATTCATGATATTGTTGTTCCTCCCGAATGATTCTGCTCATCTTTAATGCATCACAAGTTGCTTTAACATCATGCGTTCTAAACCATTGAACACCCTGTTCGTAACACCAAAGCGTTGCACTTAAGCACGAAGGTAGTCTATCTGGAATTTCACCGCCCATCAACTTCTGAAACATACTTTTACGCGACAAGCCTACCAATACAGGTAATTTTAACTGAGTCAACTGCTTGATACCTCTTAACAACGCAAGATTATCATCAACAGTTTTTGCAAAACCAAAACCTGGATCAATTATAATGCGTTCTTCCGCAATACCATGTTCACCTAAATACTGTACTCTATTGCTTAAAAAGGCACATACATCCTGTAATGGATCATCATAAGGTGCGCTAGCATGCATCGTTTCTGGTGTACCAAGGTTATGCATAATACACACATCAACAGCTGCATCCTTGATTAATGCCACGGCACCAGGTATTTGTAAAGCGAAGATGTCATTGATCATATCAATATTAAAAGATAATGCCGCTTTCATCACTTCCGGTTTATAAGTATCAATGGAAATTGGGATATTGGTATTATGACGAATAATCTCTAATATAGGTAATAAACGATCTAACTCTTCTTGAATTGAAATACGATCAGAGCCTGGACGGGAAGACTCACAGCCAATATCAATCATATCAGCGCCTTCGCTAATCATTTGCATCGTATGATCTAGAGCATGTTGCGGAGAAACAAACAGCCCTCCGTCAGAAAAGGAATCTGGGGTACCATTTAAGATACCCATCACCTTATATGAAGTCATTAACTGGATTCCAGATTTTCCTTACTAATTGTGTTTTTGGATACAGGCGGTTTACCTTGCCCTCGCTTACTTTTTGTAGGTGCATTGCGAGGCATTTTTCCCTGCATGACTGTTGCAATTTGGCTTTCATTCAACGTTTCAAATTTCATTAATGCATCCGCCATCAGGTGAAGTATTTTAATATTATCTTTCAGTATCTTTTCTGCACGTTTGTAATTTTTTTCGATCAAATTACGTACCTCGTGATCAATTTCTTTACATGTAGAGTCTGCAATATCTCGCTTATTAGACATTGACTTCCCTAAAAAGACTTCTTGCTCGCCTGAACTGTAGTTAATCGGCCCCATTTTATCATTTAATCCCCAACGCTCTACCAAGTTACGAGCTAACTCAGAAGCCTTTTCGATGTCATTTGACGCACCAGTGGTCACCATATCTGCACCAAAAATTAATTCTTCAGCAATTCTTCCACCATAAAGAGATGAAATCATACTTTCAATCTGTGCTCTAGACATACTAAACTTATCTTTCTCGGGAAGAAAATAAGTCACTCCTAAAGCCATTCCCCTAGGAATAATGGTGACTTTGTATACTTTGTCATGATTACCTACAAGCAACCCAACAATCGCGTGACCAGCTTCGTGATAAGCGGTTAACTTTTTATCCTCATCTGTCATCACCATATGCCTTTCAGCGCCTAAAGTCAGCTTATCTTTTGCAGCCTCGAATTCATCCATTGTAACCTTTTTCTTGTTGCGACGCGCTGCAAACAAAGCGGCTTCGTTAACAAGATTCGCAAGATCTGCACCGGAAAACCCTGGTGTTGCTCTTGCAATGACTTCTGCATCAACACTCTTATCTGTCGTGACATTTGACATATGAACATGTAGGATTTCTTCTCGTCCCAAAATGTCAGGCAGTGAAACAACCACTTGACGATCAAATCGACCCGGACGTAATAAGGCAGGATCTAATACATCTGGACGGTTTGTTGCAGCCAATACAATGACGCCTTCTTTCCCTTCAAAACCATCCATTTCAACCAATAGCTGATTCAGGGTTTGTTCTCGTTCATCATGACCACCACCTAAACCTGCTCCACGATGTCGACCAACCGCATCAATTTCATCAATAAAGATGATACAAGGAGCTTGTTTTTTTGCTTGATCGAACATATCGCGCACTCGTGATGCACCAACACCCACAAACATCTCAACAAAATCTGAACCTGAAATACTGAAAAACGGTACGTTTGCTTCACCAGCAACAGCTTTTGCCAATAAAGTTTTACCAGTGCCCGGCGGTCCAACCAACAAAGCTCCGCACGGTATTTTACCACCAAGCTTAGAAAACTTTTTGGGGTCCTTAAGAAAGTCTACAAATTCTTCAACTTCTTTTTTTGCTTCAACAATACCTGCAACATCATCAAATGTGACTCTATTTTTATCTCCAGTGAGCAACCGAGCTTTACTACGACCGAACGACAAAGGTCCTCCACGACCTGAACTGCTTCCACCGCCTTGCATTTGGCGCATCCACCATAGTAGAAAACCGATAAAGAGCAATGTCGGGAACCAACTAATAAGGATATGTAACCAGATATTTTGATCTGGCGCTCGTCCAACAACGACCACATCTTTCTCTAGTAGTGTTTTCAGTAAGGCAGGATCATTCACCGGCATAAAAGTTGTGAACCGCTGTCCTCCTTTTGTTTCTCCATTAATCACCTGATCTGCAATTGTGACGCGAGAAACTTGTCCCTGTTCGACTGACCTAACAAATTCAGAATAACTATAACGCTGGACAGGACCATTATATTCACCAAAGTTATTTAAAACCGCAAATAGAATCATGGATATGATAATCCAGAGAAAAATTGTTTTTTGTCGCTCGTTCAAAATTCCACCTCACGTTGCCATAGTCTAGTTATGGGGTTCTATTCACCACCTTCAAGAGTAGTATAACTGTTTTTCAGAATTCTGTTTAGTTTTTTTTTATTGCAATCAAATAGAACTCTTTTGAAACTGCTCTTGATGCATCAGGTTTGAAACGGATAACCTTAGTAAAATCCTTTTGGAGACCTCGAATTAATGCGTGTACACCTTGGCTTTCAAATAACTTAATAATCATATGTCCATTTTTTGCAAGATATTCAAGTGTAAAATCGATTACTGATTGATTTAGCGAAATGACCTGTGCCTCATCTCGTATTGCAATTCCGGTAATATTTGGCGCCATATCAGAACAAATGATATTTGGAGGCCCACCAGCCAAATCAATTAATTTTTTTTGAATCGAGACATCAGTAAAGTCACCCTGAACGAATGATAATCCTTGAACCGGCTCAATGGGGAGTAAATCACATCCGACAACACACCTCACCTGATCAACTAAATAAGCAGACCACCCTCCGGGTGCAACACCCAGCTCTACCACGATATCCATCTTGGAAAAAAGCTTAAATTTTGATTGAATTTGCTGCAGTTTAAAAGTGGAACGACTGCGTAATCCTGATTGACTTGCCTTAATACGATAGACGTCTTTTTTGTGTCTTTCGTACCAAGATTTACCTCCTTTAACGCGTCCCATAATAATTCATGTGTCATTTACTATATTTGATACATCCATAATACCACAAATACCTTTTCGAGACTAGTAAAATCAATGGGGTTTGTGTTAAAGTAAGTATCTATGTTAATGAGCATCTTATTTTTATCGTTTATATTTTCAGCACTAACAACCATCTCTGATTACTGCTATTTACGCGCAAACCACCCCAAAATTTCCAATGCAATTCGAGCAACAAGCAGCCAAATATTAGTTATTTCGATTGTGCTCATCATCGCCAACATCATTAACGTTGATTGGGCAATACTATCTGTGACCATCTTTGCTATCATCGTAAAGTCTTTAGATGAGTTCTACTTCAAGCCAAAACGTCAAAAATCAGGAGATTCAGAAGTAGACCCATTCATTGATATTGCTCAGGATTTATGTTGGTTTTTAATTATATTGATGCTGGTGCGCGCGTTCATCATCCAACCATATCGAGTGCCATCAGGGTCTTTAGAACCCACTGTAGATACAGGCGATTTCATCATGGTCAATCAATTTGCTTATGGATTGAAAGTTCCCATACTTCACTATGAATTCTTACCTATCGGAAAACCTAAACGAGGAGATATCGCTCTTTTCTACTATCCTAAAAATCCAAAACAAATTTATGTTAAAAGAATCATTGGATTACCTGGTGACCACATTGTTTATCAAAACAAAACATTGATGATCAATGGCGAAATCATCAACAAAAAAGACCAAGGGTGGTATCAAAATATTAATCAACTAGGTTTTAATGAGAATGTCAAACTTTATGAGGAAGAGTTATTAACGACTAAACATGATATCATCATTAAACCATTCACACCCGACTATGGGCAAACAAACCTCGTCGTACCAAAAGGACAATACTTTGTTATGGGTGATAATCGAGACGATAGTAACGATAGTCGATTCTGGGGCACTGTCCCAGAAAGTGCTTTTATAGGTAAAGCCTTCTTGGTATGGATGAGTTGGGATCCACATCACTGGAATGTGCGCTGGAACCGAATTGGACTGCAATTATAATAATGGATCAAGAAATATTTGATTTGATTGGATATCATTTCCAGAATAAAAAAATCCTCGAGCAAGCCTTGACGCATCGTAGCTATAGTAAAACCCATAATGAAAGATTAGAGTTTCTTGGGGATGCATTACTTGGACTCATCATGAGTGATTGGCTCTACGTACATCACCAGGGCACAGAGGGTGACCTTAGCTTAATCAGATCAAACTTAGTGAATAAAAACACCCTTGCTAAAATTGCGAAACAGTTAAAGCTCTCGGAATTTATTCAAGTTGGTGGTGGCGCTAGTAAGTCAAATAATAATTTACTCGCTAATGTGACTGAAGCAATCATCGGCGCTATTTATCTTGATAGCGATTGGAGTAATACAAAATCTGTTGTCTTAAATTGGTACGAGAAGGAATTATCTCAACCTATCGATACCATCAATCAAAAAGATTTTAAAAGCCAATTACAGGAATCATGCCACAAACTACAACGCCCTTCACCTAAATACACCATTTTAAAAACAATCGGGGATCTCCACGAACAAACATTCTTTGTCTCAGTCAAAGTCCATCACTTGACTTGTTCGGGCTCAGGCTCTAGTAAAAAGGCAGCTGAACAAAATGCAGCAAAAACAATGTTAGGAAAATTAAATGACCAAGAAAATTAATACCGCATCCTTTGCACTACTGGGAAGAACTAATGTGGGAAAATCCACTTTACTGAACCACCTCTTGAATGAAGATATCGCGATCACATCGCATAAACATCATACCACTCGCACCAAAATATTAGGTGTGCTCAATGAAGATAATTACCAATTAATCTTCCTCGACACCCCAGGTTTGGGACAAAAAACGCATAATCCCATTCAAAGACTCATGATGCGCACAACCCAAGCTTGCATGACAGAGGCCGATGTATTCCTTTTTATGATTGACACTGAAAACCTAACCTCTACGGATCATAAACTACTTGAAATTCTTAAAGAACATCATAAGGAGATTATCCTCATCATCAATAAAATAGATGTCCTAGACCATCATCAACTAGAGCATTTCATGACCTCACCCCCAGATGGTGTCAGTAGTGTTATTCCACTCAGTGCAAAAAGAGAATCCAACCTTGATTTACTCATTGGTCGATTAAAACTTAGCTGTGAACAATCAACACAACAATATGAAAAAACTTACATTACCAACCAAACTCATGACGTCATGATGTCCGAAATTGTGCGGGAACAAATCCTCACCTTTTGTCACCAAGAAGTTCCTCATGAACTCAAAGTTGAAATAGAAAAATACATTGAGAAACCAAAAATCAATGAAGTTCATGTGCTCATTACAGTCAAAAATAATAACCATAAAAAAATCATTATCGGAAAACAAGGACAAAACCTAAAACGCATTGGTACGAATGCCCGACTCAAAATTGAACACTTCTTAAATAAAAAGGTCATGATGAAAATCTGGGTCAAAGTTGATGATCACTGGATGGACTCTGCCCAATATGAATGAAATCAAAGACGCTGCGATTATCCTGCATCAAAGACCATACCGCGAAACAAGCATCATTATCGACTGCATTACAAAATATCATGGTCGTCAATCCTTTATCTGTAAGGGAGTCAAAAAACAAGGGCGTATAACATTATCCAATGTTCAACCATTCCAAACACTACAAGTCATATGGACTAACAAACCCTCCCAAGATTTACATTACATTAAAAGTCTCGAAGTGATTACCCCCATTTGGTTAACCGGAATCCGTTTAAAATGTGGTATTTATCTGAATAAACTAATGTATCGATTTCTAAATAAGAATGAACACTACTCAGAATTATTTTCATCATTTATCTCTGTGATTCAAGGTATTGAGCAAGATCAAGATTTAGAGTTGCATTTACGCCAATTCGAGCAACAATTATTTTCCTCGATAGGCTATGCAATTCCATTCCATCAAATACAGAATCCATCGAGTGTTTATGACTATGACATTCAGGAAGGCTTTCAAGAACATGGGGAACAACATCAATTCCTCGGCAAGGAACTGTTGTTGATTCAAGCACTCTCATTGAATAACGTATCAACAAGAAAAGTCGCAAAATCACTCTCAAGAACCATCATCTCTCAATTATATGCTTTACATCGAGATATATAATGAGATATTCTCGGATTTATGCCTCGGCCCACTGTAATTATAGATTCCTCCCCTCACTCACCAAGACAGTCGGTGGATGAATTATTTATCCTTATCACTACAATACTTTCGCTGATCTTGCTTGCACTCTCAGTCACTTTCGTATTCAGTGATCCATTGCTTTGCACACTCAATCTTTTTCTCGGCATTCTTGTAATAGATACGTTTGTGGCGGCACCATCAAGCGCCAAATTTGCCTATTGAGTACTTTTCAGTTAGAATCATATTTTTAATTGGAGAAAAGCATGATTGGAATCGATCAAAAATTACCAGAATTTAATTTAACAATGGTGCTTCCTGGCTTTAATGAGCATAGTGAAAATAATCAGTCTGCATTTGAGCAGTTTAACCTAGATAGCTTTCCAGGAAAATGGAAAGTCATTTACTTTTATCCTAAAGACTTCACATTTGTTTGTCCCACTGAAATCATCGATTTTGCAAGACTACAAAAGCAATTTGACGCGAATGATGCCGTATTGATCGGTGGCAGTACAGATAATGAATTTTGTAAACTAGCTTGGCGTCGTGAACATCCTGGTTTAAATCGTTTAAATCACTACAGCTTTGCAGACCCATCTGGATTATTCACTAGATCTTTAGGACTAATGTCTGAAGCGAACGTACCATATCGTGCAACTTTAATTGTAGATCCACAAAATATTGTTAAGCATATCACTGTTAATACCCTCGACGTTGGTCGTAGTCCTGCTGAAACGCTTCGTTGCCTTCAAGCATTACAATCCGGTGGCTTAACAGCATGTGATTGGCAACCTGGCAAAGAACTTATTTCTGCCTAATTAGTGCTCAAGCGTATAATAGTCCTGACCTAATTTAATTTTTGAGCGATTATTTTTTACTCTCCACTGGTTTGTATCCCGCAGTGAATAAACACAACCACAATATTGTTGCTGATAAAATTGCTCCTGTTTAGATAAGGTAATCATTCTTTTTGATCCATCGTTTTTGCGCCAATTGAATGTCCAGTACTCTAACGTTGCAAAACTTGCGACAGCAGCTTGCCCAGCACGATTGATTTGATCCATATCCTTCCAACGAGAAATACCAAGACTACTACTGATCATATCAAATTGGTGTTGTAACGCATATCGAGCAGTTCTTTCAAAGCGTTCTTCAAAGCAACCTGTACACCTTTTACCACGCTCAGGCTGATCATGGAATTGATCTAATCTTGCAAACCAATCTTCTCGATCTTGATCGTAGGTCTCATCTTCATCAATAAATGGAACACCCAGTTTTTTTGCATAACGCTTGTTTTCTTCTTTTCGTAAAAGATACTCTTTCTCAGGATGAATATTTGGATTATAAAAATATAACGTATAATCTATACCACTTTCCTTAAGCTTTAACATAATATCAGCACAACATGGTGCGCAGCATGTGTGCAATAATAATTTTCTCTTACCATTCGGTAAAGCTAACTTCATATTTGCATCCCTTTTTGAAACTTTTTTTGATTACCACGTAATATATCAACCATTTGCATTCTTTTCTTACCTGGTAATTGGGCCTCTACAATACATATCGAGCCATTTTGACACCTCACCCATAAACCGTCTGAATTGATATCAATGATCGTTCCAACAGGTTGCTGATGTTCTCCAAGCAGATATTTTGTTTTGAAAATCTTTAAAATACCACTCTCAACATCCGCATATGCATGAGGCCAATCATAGTAAGCTCTAACCATGGCATCGATCTGCTCTGCGGGCATATTCCAATCAATGTGACCTGCGTGTTTAGCTATTTTGGGCGCATAAGTCACTTTCTCACTATTTTGAACAATACGTTCTGGTAACTGATCTTTTTCCCAAGCACAAATGGCCTCTATGAGTAAATCTGCCCCCCCCTCAAATAAACGTTGACCCAATGAAAGCGTATGATCATTCTCTTTCACTGGAATTTGTTTTTGATATAGGAGATCGCCTGCATCTATTTCTGCACTCATTTGAATAATGGAAACACCGGCTATTTGATCTCTATTTAAAATAGTATGTTCCACTGGGCTACATCCTCGCCACTTTGGCAATAAAGATGGATGAATATTCAGTGCTGTACAAACCTCAAACCACTGACTGGGAATGATTTTGCCATATGCAACACAAATAAATAAATCAATGTCATATGCTTTGAACGTTTCAAATGCTTCATCCGTCTTTATGGTCATGGGCGTCCACGTCGGAATATTATTTTTTTCTGCAAGTTGTTTTACTGACGTCGCTTTTAATTTCAATCCTCGACCGGATTTTCTATCTGGATTTGTTAAAACCACACTTGGTATATAACCCGCTTGAATTAACACTTCGAGAGGTTGGCATGCAAAATGATCACTACCTGCATACATGATCTTAATTTCTGACATCTTTAACTCTTATTTTTTTTTCGGGCTTTTGTAATCTTATGCAAGATGAGTTTACGTTTAACAAGACCAAGTCGATCAATATACACTAGACCGTCAAGGTGATCAATTTCATGTTGTATACATTTTGCCATAAATCCATCAACTTCTAATGTAATCGGCTTTCCATATCGATCAAGCGCTTGAATCTTTATTCTCTCAGCGCGTACAACCCGATGATATCCCATGTTTAATAACGACATACATCCCTCATGGGTATTCGTCTCACCATGCTTTTCAATAATATACGGATTCACTAAGCACAAAGGCTGATTTTTATCTTCACTAAAATCAATGACTGTCACTCGATATGGGAACCCAAGCTGATTGGCAGCAAGTGCTGCACAGTCTTTCTGCGCATAATGCGTTTCAAACATATCATCAACCATTTTTTGAAAGTCGTCACCAAAATCGGTTACTTCTTTTGTTTTCTTCGAAAGCACTGGGTTAGGGTATTGCAATATCTCTAAAATAGCCATTGGATTATCATAAGATACCGTGTAAAAGATATCAATAATTTTTATTAGTACATAGACAGAGACAACTGGTATATTTAAAATTGAATTTTTAATTACAGGAAGCCTATGAATATTCTAATGTGCAAGCCCACTTTTTTCGATGTTGATTATCAAATTAACCCCTGGATGAGACAAGAGCGACCTGTCAACAAAGCACGTGCACAGTCCCAGTGGCAGTCACTTTATCAAACCATACAGCAGCTTGGAGGGAAAATTGACCTCATAGAACCACAACAAGGGTTACCAGATATGGTTTTCACCGCAAATGCAGGACTTATTCATAGAAAAAAAGTGATTGTAGCCAATTTCAAACACCCTGAGAGACAAGGAGAAAGTCAATATTTTAAAAACTGGTTTGCACAAAATCATTTCCAGGTATTTGAAACAGACATCCCATTTGAAGGTGCTGGAGACGCGTTATTTGCTGGAGAGACATTATTCGTCGGACACGGCTTTCGAAGCCATCATCGTATTGTTCATTGGATTGAGGAACAGTGGGAGCGACCTGTGACTGCGCTTGAGTTAGTGAATCCATCGTTTTACCATCTTGATACCTGCTTTTGCCCCCTAAACAGTACAAATGCATTATGGTATCCGGCTGCTTTTTCAAAAAAAAGTCAACAATTACTCGAAAATGAGTTAAATCTTTTATCTGTTTCACAAAAAGAAGCGGAATTATTTGCATGTAATGCCGTTGTGATCAATCGAGACGTTATTCTTCCAAAAGACTGTACAAAGATTATAACATTATTAGAAAATCAAGGGTTCTCAACCCATTCGATCTCTACAACAGAATTTATTTTATCTGGCGGGTCATGCAAATGTCTTACACTCCATACCTCATAATACGCACAAATAAATCTCTAGACATGTCAAATATCGCTCATTTAAGGTAAAATTTTGCACAAATAAATCAATTGAAACCGTATATATTTATAAAATGTAACTATGTTATAAAAATGATTACAAAATTTAGGAGTTTCAATATGGCACAAATTGATTTAATTAAACAAGTATCATCACTTGTTGCAATGCTAACCCCCAGAAAGACTTTTTCTAAACAACACACTGTGAAGAAAAAAAAACCATTGTTACGTATTTCATTAGATGGTGTTTTCCAAGGAAAATATTTAACTCGCCGAGAAGCTGAATGTGTGTTTTATGCAATGAAAAAACATACCATTAAGCGGACAGGAGAAATCATGGTCTTATCACCAAGAACCGTCGAATTTTACCTCAAGCGAATTCGTAAAAAGCTCAATTGCGCTCGAAAAAAGGATTTAGTTCGTGCAATGCACAATACTTCTTTTCTAAAAATATTTCATCCAATTAAAAATAAGTACGATGCCATTATCCAATAGTTAAACACCTCCACCCAATGATCTTTGTATACTATTGGTTGTTGGGTGGATTATACAGGATCACTTGACTTTCATCAGTCAATTGCTATCATGATTAGTGTACATTATTCAAGATTATGCAAAAAACACACGGTGGAAAAAGAGTTAAAGCGGGCCGACCTAAGGGAGTAGGACCATATGGTGAAAAGACAACCCCTATACGCATCCCTAATTCTAAAGTAGATTTTGTCAAACGGATTATTAATCAAACATCATATAAAATACCTCTCTATAGTAGCGCTGTACCTGCAGGATTTCCATCTCCTGCAGACGATCATATTGAAGCACTATTAGACCTTAATACACATTTGATACAGAATCCATCCGCAACATTTATGGTCAGAGCCATCGGAGATTCGATGATAGGCGCGGGTATACACTCTGGAGACATTTTAATTGTGGATCGATCAATCACACCGATGAATGATAAAATTGTCATCGCTGCAGTAGATGGTGAGCTGACGGTTAAACGTTTATATATCGAAAATAATGTGATGCAATTACGATCTGAAAATCCAGCATACCCACCTATTCACGTACAGGAAGAGCAAGACACAATGATATGGGGCGTTGTTACAAATGTTATCCACAGCTTCTAACACCTATTTTGCACTAATTGATGCAAATAATTTTTATGCATCTTGTGAGCGATTGTTTCGTCCTGATTTGGATCATCAACCGATTGTTGTGTTATCTAATAACGACGGCTGTGTCATTGCTCGATCAAATGAAGCAAAAGATTTAGGTGTAGAAATGGGCATCCCTTTTTATAAAATTCGAGATTTATGTCATCGTCACCATATTCATATTTTCTCTTCTAATTACGCACTATATGGTGATCTTTCTCAAAGACTCATGAATCTGATATCTGCACAATATTCAGCGATGGAAGTGTATTCTATTGACGAGGCGTTTATCTTATTAAATCCTAATGAACAACACCTCATAGATCAATTAAGATATGATATCCGTCAACAAATCGGTATCCCTGTATCCATTGGGATAGGGCCTACGAAAACTTTAGCAAAAGTGGCTAATTACATTGCTAAAAAAGTCTTACACCAACCTATTTTTACTTTAGATCAATCTAATATCGAGTGGTTAAAACATATCCGTATAGAAGATGTGTGGGGTATAGGACGTCAGTGGTCTAAAAAACTGATTGCGCTTAATATTCATACCGCTCAAGATTTAGCAAACACTAATCCAGCTTTGATTCAAAAAGCGTTTAATGTGGTACTCATGCGCATTACAAAAGAGCTGAATGGAATCAGCTGCTTAGCGTTAGAACAGCCTTCAGATAAAAAAAGTATTTTATCCTCAAAGTCATTCTCTAAACCACTTCAAGACTACCATCTGATTAACCAAGCACTGAGTAGTTATTGTGCCAGGGCATGCCAAAAGTTAAGAGCTCAACAATCAAAAGCTGGCTATATTCAAGTCTTCTTAAAAACAAATCCCTTTTCCAAAAAGAGACCACAATACCACAATACCTGTGGCTATCTACTCACCACACCAACAGATGACACCAGGCTCTTAGTCTCATCTGCCAAGATGTGCCTCAAAGCCATCTTTCGGAACGGATATACATATCACAAAACAGGTATTATGCTCTCTAACCTACAACCTAATCATATTCAACAACACCATTTACTCTATGATCATATTGATCTCAATGACTCCATGATGACAGTATTGGACCGTATCAACCATCGTTTTGGTAAAAATACACTGAAAATCGCCGCAGAAGGGTTACAACAACAGTGGCGCCCACGATGTCAAAAAAAATCTCCTAACTACACAACAAGGTGGTCTGAGATTGTACAGGCAATCTGTCATTAACTACAAGAAAGTAGTATAATGTGCTATAAACATCCATCAGGAAAGATTTAAAATGAAATTCCTCTATTGATCTAAAACGATTTTTAAAATACTTCTTTTATCGTCGTGATATCATATTTTTTACACTATCTTAATAGTCTCAGGCCTGATCTTCCTATCATATCTAAATCATTGTGAAGATGTTTAGTTCCTTAATCGAAAATGAATGATTTAACAGACTCAATATCATCACATTTATAAATAATTACATGAGTGTACAAACTGATATTCTTTACTTTGTTTTTTTTTCCCTTGATGATTCAGGTTGTGTTTTATCAATCTCAGAGCTTGGTTGGTTAAACATAGTAATATGGTTACTTGCTTTCGAAGCATTTATAACTTTTAATTTGAGCTTAACCGCTTCTTCTAAGGTCAGGTGGTCAAAACTCACATTAGGTACGTTTAGACCCTCGATATGTACCCCTTGTTCAAGTTTTGTCAGATAATCCTTATCCAAAAGGTTTAGTTCTAAATCTTTTTCGAGTTGACGAATTTCTGTAAAAGTTTTACCTATAAGTGCTTTGAAACATTCTTCTCGTTCTGCTAAATTAACAACTTGTGTTGATTGTAAACCAGCATCGAGAAACTTATCTTTACTTTCCTTATTGTTTGTAAATATCATACCCGTGAAGTCTTTAAACGAATCTTTTTGAAATTGTTTTACATCTTTGATATATAATGTGTCTATCGATGAACCTCTAAATGCATTAGCACCAATAGTTTCAAATTGACTAGGTAATGTAAGTGTTTTTATTTTTGCTTTCCTAAAGCAACCTTCAGGGATGGCTGTCACACTTTCTGGTATTGCAAGTGTGTCAATTGCCGCTCTTTCAAATGCACGTGAATCAATAGTTTTAAGTGTACTGGGTAATTGAAGTGTTTTTATCTTAGAAGCCTTAAAGCAAGCGTAAGGTATTTCTGTTACACCCTCTGGTATTACAAGTGTGTCAATTTCCGCTTCTGCAAATGCACTTGAATTAATAGTTGCAAGTGTACTAGGTAATGTAAGTGTGTCAATTTCCGCTCCTGCAAATGTACTCATACCAATAGTACTAAGTGCACTGGGTAATTGAAGTTTTTTTATCTTAGAAGCTTTAAAGCAATCCTTCGGGAGAGCTGTTACACCCTCTGGTATTTCAAGTGTGTCAATTTCCGCTCCTGCAAATGTACGAATACCAATAGTACTAAGTGCACTGGGTAATTGAAGTTTGTTTATCTTAG
>NZEV01000024.1 GCA_002690495.1 Legionellales bacterium
GTGGTATAGAATATGAGACTAATAAAGAAAATAGTCTGGTATTTAGTAATTGTTAGACGACTAAACATTAAAATAGCAGCACAACAAATCAAAGCAATATCTTCGAAACGAATACCATGGTGTGAACCGGATAGTATCAAAAAGTTATACTTTGGCATAAATAGCACAATACCCAAAACCACCATCGCAAGCTTCTCGATATTAAAACTGTACTTTATAAAAAATTGATTCATTATCTTCTCAATGCTTTTAAGATTATGGACGAGGGTAAGCGAAAGGCAACCATCAAAGTAAAAATAAAATAATTTAATCTTTGAAACCAAATGCGCCTCATCATTTTCAAAGCTTTACTATAGTGGGCATTACTCACATGACTAACCGCTTGATAATAAGACAGCTTCTTTTTCATAAATTGAATCGCACGCCTAAACTCAGGTGTGCATATTTTATCTGAATTCATCATCTCCAGTGTATTAAGTGTGTGTCCAACCTCTTTGGAAACATGATGTAAAGAACGTTTAGATAAAGAATTGTTTGATTTACGGTATTTTGATAGTATCTCAGGCATGATTCCAATTGGATAGTGATTAGCGATTAACATATAAAGGTAATAATCAACACAGCAGACAAAAGTTGAATTAAATTGACACCAATGGTTTTCAAAAACTTGTCGATGTATCATCACAGACTGCGTATTGATATCATGATGATAAAGTAACGGCACAAGGATATCCCCACTTTTGTGACGCGGTTGCTGTATAAATAGGCAGTTCCCGCTCTCGTCAATCACTTCAGCGGCACCATATGAAAATAGAAAGCCAGATTGTTGCATGAAGCGAACCTGCAGTTGTAAACGATCCGGTACAAATGAATCATCACAATCTAAAAAGGTAATGTATTCTCCACGCGCTTTTTTTAATGCTAAATGCCGAGCACCACCCAAAGTGGTATGTGTTTCAGCCCTAAAATACCTCAACCGATCATCATAATTTTTAGCTATTGAGGCCGATTGATCTGTGGATTGATTATCCCAGAAAATAATTTCCCAATGGCTGTAGCCTTGGGCATAGACTGAATCAATCGCCATCTTTAAATGTCGCTCACCATTATAACAATTCATAATGATACTAATTAATGGTAAATTAGCTAATTTTGACAACTTTGAGTATCTCCTAAAATTACCGCACCCCAACAGATATTATCTTAACAATTAGAACATTAAATATCGAGTAAATAGAACCATCTAACTGATTAAACTAAATGCTTCTAATGGCTTTTGCGCAGATTCTTCAGGATCATGCCCCATATCCGCACAATTTGCCAACAGCGTACCTCCCTCAGAGGTAGAACGGAATGCATACCATAAATCAGGAGCCACTGTGACAAGCTGATAATGATCAGGCAAACCGAGCTGAATGTGTATAAAATGACCTTGGGTTTGAGAGTGCTGTCGATCATCCAATATCGTGAGTGCTAACTGACCAAATGGAACAGCAAAATTTTGTGTCATGCGTTGATGGTATTTCCAACCTTTAGTCACACCGAAATTGATTTTTGAAAAATAGATTTCTCCAAAGGTCTTAAATGCAGGATGCTCAGCATGGAACATATGCATCACAGCCCCCCGGTGATCCTCAATGACTTTTAAAGGTGTGATAGTAACTCCTACTATGTGGTCACAGCGTCTAAAGCCCATGCTTGCCCCATATTTTTAGCTTGATCTTGATAAAATGCAATTTGATCTTGAGTAATCTCTAACATCTCTTGATGTGTTGTATTCTCCAAATACCATTGACTCGTTAACTGGATCGTTTGCGCTAATTCCAGCGTAGGCTGCCACCCTAAATCATGCAGTGCTTTATCACAAGACAGCTTTAATAAACCTGCTTCGTGATGTACCGCCCCTGCTTTATCAATCTGGATATTTGCATTAGGCCAGTACTGGGCTAATCCTTGAATCAAGTGGCTCACTGAAGCATTGACTGAAGCATCTGGACCAAAATTATAAGCATTCCCCGTAAGGGTTTGATCTAATTGTGTTGCAAGATCAAGATAACCACTCAATGGTTCTAACACATGCTGCCACGGTCGTGTTGCTAAAGGTGAACGAATGACGACAGGGGCTTTTTCAGCCCATGCTCTCATACAGTCTGGCACAATACGATGTGCCGCCCAATCACCGCCACCAATGACATTACCTGCTCTCACAGATGCAACATACTGATGAGTCCCTTTGAAAAAAGATTGGAAATAGGCATGGAAAGCAATTTCAGCGCTTGCTTTTGAAGCACTATAAGGATCCTGACCACCCAAACGATCAGATTCTCTATAGCCATAGGACCACTCTTCGTTATGGTAACATTTATCGCTTGTTACAATAATCGCTTTATGAATAGAAGGAGTCTGACGAATGGCTTCCATCACATGAACGGTGCCCATCACATTAGTCTCAAACGTTTCCACTGGCGATTGATAACTGGTATTGACGATTGGTTGTGCAGCCAAATGAAAAACCAGATCTGGCGATGCAGCTTCAAAGATCGTTTTTAATGATTCAAGATCCCGAATATCACAGCGATGATCCTCAATCTGCTCACTTAACTTCAAAGTTTCAAATAAAGATGGTTTAGTAGGGATATCCTTTGACACCCCGATCACTTTTGCACCTAATAACACTAACCACTGTGATAACCAAGCCCCCTTAAAGCCAGTATGTCCAAGAACCAGTACTTTTTTTTGATTAAAATAATGATTAAACATGACGCCTCCCATTCCAATCGTATGGGAACAAAGCCGCTTTTACAAGCACCAATTATCACATATGACGATCAGGCATATGCTGATTGTCTTTTTATTTTTAACGTCATATGATTGATTCAAAACCCCTTTCATGAACACCTATTTTTTTTACAATTTACTGGGATAGGCCTGAATCACTTAAACCATCTGCTCTTGCCTCAAAAATCTCAAGCTGATCATATAATTTCACCTTTGCTACAAGCTCTAACAATGCTGTTTTATTATTTTTTTCATAATAAGTCCTACACTGATCGACGATCTCAGGAAATGTTTCAAAAATCGAGTCAGGAACCGTTAAATCTGGAGATAAATACCGACTCATTTGCTCGACTAAATCCATATGAGCAGGGTTTTTCCGTTGGTATAACGGCAAACGACCTCGGCCTGTCTGAGGATCACCGAAATCGATATCTTTTAACTCCTTGATCAAATCACAGAGTACATCGGGTTCATTAAGCGGATTATGATCTAAATGATTCAATCTCTCATCAAGTAATATTTTAATGTGATGATATAACTGAAAATATTGACATCGATCCGATTCAAAGCACTTCATAAACGAGTTTTTTATCGTTTCGAAGGCATCATCACGACATGCCTCTATGTCTGGTAGACATTGAATCAATTTACAATAAGCAACCTGCTCTTTTAAGTCCTTCTGATTGACAGGAGATTGCAGTAAACAGATACACCCTGGAAATAACTTGATAAAAGTCTCATCTACTTTAAAATTGTTTTCAAGGTATTGATTCATGCTGCGCACCGCTTCTTCATTATTCATCGTTATTTTCCTCTTTTGGAAAATAACTTCACGCATATGTTGAGGACCCTGATAGATCTTATTGAACAAAGCACACCATTCAAACACAGACAAATATTGACTCATCTCAGACGTTCTAGGATCCTTTTGAGATACATCCAACATCTCCTGTAAATCCCTAAGCGCATTAAACAAAACGATGTAATCAGAGGGTGAGATTTCCTCCTGATTCAAAATTGATTGCATTCTTTTACGAATAGACCTTAGAGCGGCTTTCCCTGATGATGTTCCCATATGATCATTATAGCTAACAATCGCACTTTAAGCCGTCATCGTGGAGAGCTCGTTTGTAATATGCTCCGCGATCGCCATTGAACAAGTCCAAGCAGGAGAGATTGCATTTAAGATATGTAATGAATCTACCCCTTTTTTGATTAAAAAGTCCATCACTAGTTCATTGGTTGGCCAATGCACAAGCTGCGCTCTAATTCCAACTTTTGTAGATTGCACAACATCTTTAAATGCTAAATGTTGCACGAGTTGCTTTGCATCCCGATATAAAAAATAAGGGATATACTTTTTAGGCTCTGTCATTGCAACCGCTCTAAATTTGGGATTGGATAAAAACAATCTCATAGAGCCTGTCATGATACTTAAACTCTCAAGCCGGATGCCTTTCAATCCAGAGTAATTCTCTCGTCCAAAACACGGAATTGCAGTTGGTCCAACATAAACAGCTCCAGACGCACTTTTTGTAAAATGCACCCCTAAAAAAGGGTTCCGAAGATCGGGCACTGGATAAATATTACCCGCAATGCGTGATACACGAGAACCTGGCCGACATTGTTGATAAACCCCTTTAAAGGGTAACAAAGTATACTCATGACCAACATCAAAAGCATGCGCAACGACATCGGCATGAGCACCAGCTGCATTGATACAATATCGGTAAGTGATCACCCCTTTTGAGGTCACCACGCGTCGATGCTTTTCACATCGAATGAATTGACATTGACTAATGATACGCACTCCCATACGCTTTAATTCTTGATATAAAGTTTGCATGATGACTTTCGGGTCGATAACAGCTGTGTCATGTGAGATGATCGCTTTTTCAAAGGTTCTTGCCTCTGGCTCGATGGACTCTAAATCTTTTTCATCAATCATAGTGACATGCGCCCCATTGGCTTGAGCACTCTTAAACAATTGATGTAAGGTGTCAAGTTCACCGGCGTTTTTTGCCACAATCACTTTGCCACACCGTGCTACAGGAATACCATTGAGATCACAATAGTCCTTCATTAAGGACGCACCCTGTCGACAATATTTTGCCTTTAAACTGTCGGCATGATAGTAAATGCCTGCGTGCAGTACACCACTATTACGACCCGAGGCATGTAAACCAGCCTGAGACTCCTTCTCAAGCACAACAATATCATTCAATCCTTTTAAAGCTAAAGCTCTCGCAATGGTTAGTCCAACGACCCCTGCCCCAATAATTAAAATATCTGTAGATTGCGGTTCATGCGATCGCATCCGCCACCTTATCATTTATTTTCAACCAATCTGCTTGTTGATTTTTAAAACGAGCCTCCAGCATCAGCTTATCACGCATCGTATCCATACATTGCCAAAATCCCTCATGTTGAAAGGCCATCAGTTGTCCTTTTAAAGCCAATTGCTCTAGTGGCGTACGTTCTAAAATAGTCTGATCATCGTGTAAATAATCAAAAATCTCTGGCTCAAAGACAAAAAAACCACCGTTAATCCAACCAGAGTCAGTCTGAGATTTTTCTGTGAATTCAATAATTTGCTTTCCATTGAAACGCATTGTACCAAATCTAGCTGGGGGCCTCACCGTTGTCATCGTTGCAATCTTGCCATGCTGTCGATGGAAATCCACCACCGCTTTCACATCAATATTTGCGACACCATCACCATAGGTCAACATGAACGTTCCGTGTGGACGCAAGTGAGATTCACATCGTTTTAAACGCCCCCCGGTTAATGTTTCCGCACCAGTATCCATCATGTGCACTTGCCATTGCTCTTGACTTTGACGCATAGATTGAACACGACCATCTCTGGTATTGACTGAACAATCACTCGACAACATATGATAATTTAAAAAGTAAGCCTTAATCTGCTCCCCTTTATAACCAAGCGGTAAGATAAAATCATTAAAACCAGCTTGATCATAAATTTTCATTACGTGCCATAAAATTGGTTTTCCACCAATCTCAACCATTGGTTTTGGTTTAATTTGAGTCTCTTCAGCAAGCCGTGTCCCTAACCCACCACATAAAATTACAGTCTTCATGAATACTCCTATACCTTCTCAGACAATTGATCTCGATAATATTGAATCGTTTTAGTTAACCCTGTGGCTAAATCAATTTTTGGCGACCATCCAAATTGTGACTTCGCTTTTTCGATGTTAGCATATAACGCTTTATTCTCACCACGTCTTTCTGGAAAAGCACCAAAATCTGGTGTGCCTTGTCCGATCAGCATTTGAATTTTTTCGATCATATGACGGATTGTAATGGGTTGACCTGATGCAATATTATAAACCTGACCTGAAGGATGATCTTGTTTTAAAACGCAACAAATTGCATCCACGATATCTTCAATGTAACAAAAATCTCTTAACTGCGAACCTAATGAGGTGGGAAAGGTTCGATTATGTAAACAGCCTTGAATCACTTGAGGTAAAAAACGTTGTGCATTCTGTCCTGGCCCATATACGAGAAAAAAACGTAATACGGTCCCTGGAAATCCCTCTGTTGCAGCTAACATTTGAATCAAATGTGTCGCATTCACTTTTGATGTTGCATAGGGTGAAATCGGCGCCTCTCTGAGAGACTCCTGTTGGGGTGCCTGCAACCCACCATATTCGTCACTTGAACCAATTTGAATGAACCGTTTCAAGCGATCACGGTTTAAATGCTCTAAGAGATTTACAAGACTTAGGTAATGATTATTAATCACTGATCTTCCCCCTTTAAAAAAAGGTTGATGATTAATATATCCACCTAAATGAATGACATATTCAAATGGGATTTTTGTTAAAACACTCAATGATGAGGATGACTCAAGATCGAGTTGAAGCACATCATAATTCATTGCTAAACGTGTTTGTGGTTTTTGAGTGGTGATGACTGTCACATGAAAACCTTGCTCAACCAATCGTTGAACAACATGCTGCCCAATAAATCCATGCCCCCCTGTGACAAGACACTGTTTTTGATGCACTGATTTGATCCCTCCGCTTCTTAGTGACTATTGTAATGCACTTACATCAAACAGGAAAGCGTAAAACAGTAATTCGTTTATGGGAACCGGGACAAGGCATTAAAATCAGTATGGCCACCGTTACTCTTCTCAAGATGTTCATAGCTTTTAAATTTATGAGGGCCTAACAGTGAATCCACTGTGACACTAGTAGAGTGTATTGTAATATTTTTATTCTCTTTGATATTTTCGTATAGTTTGACATTGTTCATATTCCAATATCTCCATATATATAAAGCGGGTGTAAATAATCCAAAAGAAAAAATAACGTTCTTCAGCTGATCGTAACTATTATCAACTTGTACATAACATGGCATCTCTTTTTTCTCAAATAATGCATGCAAATCATTAGCTAAGCTGAGGGCATATGTTCCACCCATAGATAAACCAACGATAATCACTTTTTTAAAATCCTTCTCATTAATTTTGGTTGTAACAACATCTGCATAGTTGGCTCTTTGTGTCGCAAAATCTCGCACAGGCTGATTCTCAAACGTAATATTACAAATATTACCATAAGGCTCGTGCTCTAGGCGAAAATTATCAAACAGATTCTTGTTCATAAAAAATGGATCTGAACTCAACACCTCATGTGTATACCCCATTGGTGCAAAGGCAACGACTAATGTATCAGCATCTTCTGCACCCTGAATATCATAATAGCGACGACCTGGATACGAATCACCACACAACCATGCTACGAGGGCTGCATTGTGTATGAGTTGATTTAAACATCTAGCAGGCCATTCGATGAATTGAAAAAAAATATTAGATTCTCTATTGATATCAGGCACACAAAATACAAAAGCGAAGAGTCGGCTCAGCTCAATTGAAACGACAGATAATATCATCAATGGCAACAATACAACATTCACAAGAATCACAACAATGAGGTAAATTGCATTAAGCCATGCTTCCTCTAATGAATCAAGAAAATAATCTCGACAATATTCAAGATAATAATATCCCTCAAGCCCTTCTTGGTGAGATGAGTCAATCTGTGATTCTATGATGCACATGGCCACTTGCATCACAAAGACAGACATCAATATGAAAGGGGTCATCACGAAGGTCAACGTTTGATATGCGTAATTGTTTAATCCTTCATCAACGATTTCTTCACTGAGCAGTGAATCTTGTTCTCCTGCATATGATGATACAGAGGAAAAGCTATTTCGGTTGTCATCAAACACAAACACCACCTATTATTATTCTTTATTAGTATTATTTTACTATAAATAATCTTTTATTTCAATGATCACCGACACTCAATGCTTGATCTCCTAGCCTAATAGACGCTTATTAAGCGAGTGCTTTGAGGGCGTTTTTTAATCTAGGCATATTCTGATCGAGATAAAAGAGCGCCCTATCCTTTGCCAATATACTCTGTAAGTAAGTCTTCACTGTTGGTATATCCTTAAGTAAAGTCACTAGTTCGTCTGGTGAACGAATAAATAATGAGGAATATCTTAATAATGAACTCAAATTAAATCCCTTTGGGTAAGATAACAAGCAAAAAGGCAGTTGCATGTACAAGCACTCCATCGCAATCGTGCTTGAATTTTCAATAATCGCAAAATCAATAGTACTTAAATCGATTTGATTAAATGGCTCTAGTGTAATGGTATAATTTAAACCTTGAAAATACTGTTTAGCCATTTGATGGATTGACACTAACCCTGGATGTGGCTTAATCAAAAAATGGACATTTTTAAATTCTGGTGCAATCTGAATCAATCTTTGAATAAATTGACATTGATAAATCGTTACAGACTCCTCCATACCGGTCAAAACAGCAATCTGTAATGGTGCATCATCCTTTTTCTTTCTTTGATGTGGCTTTAACTGTGAAAGGTACTGATACCTCAAAGCCTCCACATGTATTACCTGATCTTTTGGCATACCTAATGCAGACAAATTAATATTTGAATCATCGCCATGAATGGCAATCTTGGTTGGCATACAAATCGCTTCATCCGTCTGGTACTTCTTATTCAGTTGAGCATATCGAAAATCAAATGCTCGAATGGATGCATGAATAAAACCAATAATGGGTTGATGACTGGCTTTTTTCCAATGATAAACTAATGTTTTCTCCCAATTTTGATTTTCCATTAAATAAAAGCAATATTGCGCATTTGAGACCCGAGACACACAGGATTGAAACACGTGATAAAACACGATATTCATCAGCGCTGCTGAACCAGCCATCGAATCTTCAAAATCACTTAATAGCACAGAGAATGGAGAATGTTGCATGTGCTTTCTAATCACAGCCCTTGATTGCCAAAACTTGATATACAAACGAATGTAATCTCTTACAATAGGCACTAATAGCTTAAAACTAAAAAAACTATATACTGAACAGAAACGTTCATGCTGGGATTTTAAATTGAACAATTGTTGTATCTGAACACTCTCCGATCGACTCATTTGTAAACTATCGAAATACATAAAAACCCAATTGACAAAATACCCTTCTGCTTTCAAAAGTTGATGTAATGAACCCCACCATGATGATTGGTATTGACCTTTTTTGGCTTTGGAAATATCCACACCAGGAAATGGTGATATGATGGTGATTTGTTTTGAATGATGCTGTTGCTGCCTAAAGGCGGGTGAACTCATTAATACCCTATATTTCCATAAGAAAATCAATAGCCTAAAAACACCTCTCAATAATAATGGCAAGGCATAAAACCCCTTTTTAAAATATTGATGTACTGAATAGTGCTTTACCGCTGCTTTGTGATATTTAAAAATAAAAGAGCATTTTTTTAAACGCACTATTTGTTCAATAATGACAGCAAGCCTTCTATCTGAAGCAATGAAAACCACTTCCCTAGTTGAATATTGCGTGATCATTTCCTCTAGAGCTAATATCTTAAACAAAAGATAAATGGAAGGTGATTTCGTATAACTTTTTTCACTCGTCAAAGTTGACCAATAATAGGAAAACTCCTCGTTTAAAGAGAAAAATGACTCCAATTGTTGATTTTTGATATTAAGCTGAGTGAATTGCTCTAACCAAGTAAAATACTTTGCACATAGTCCATCTGCATGAGACTCTATGTAGTGCGGAATCGAAATCTCTTGACTCGAACGAGCGTAATCAGACCATAATACTTTGATATCTTGTGGCTCTAAAACTGGCTGATCATCTCCATCAACCACCACCAATCTAATAGACCTTGTCGTCACAAAATACCTATCATCGTGACGGGCGCGCCATCTGCAGACTCAAGCATCAATGGCAATGCAATGACTTCTTTAAGAGGCGTTTTAATATGATTCAATGCAACATCTTCGAATATCCTGATGCCTTGACCAAGTAACGCTTGATGTATTTGACGCCCTTGATCTCGATCAAGCAATGAGGTGACAGAAATAACATCTAAACCGATTGCTTTGAGATTTGGAAAATATTCATTGAATAAAGGGACAATAGAAGCATGAATAATAGGTGACGACTGCCAGTATATTGGAGTATCACGATGGTTTTCCATACCTGTTTTCAATAAGAGTAAATCTACA
>NZEV01000025.1 GCA_002690495.1 Legionellales bacterium
AGTATACAGTAGAGCCCGTTGAATTAGAACAACAATCTTTGTGGACTTTAGGAGGGGTTTCCTTATGAGTATTTTTCATGTTGCAGAAGATTTCTTTTCAATGGATATGTCTGAAACAATAGAAGATATTTGTGCCATTAATCTGTATCCACCTTCATTTGCTCATATTGTTTTTTTTGCGATAGAGAATTTGGTTTATTTTCCTTTTGAAATATTCAGTTGTTTTTATCAGTTAGATATTGCTCGTTTATTGCGTTCATGTTTACAGATGATCATCAACGGTCTAAAAACAGCAATAGCAATTTGCTTATTTCCTTTTCAGTGCTTGGTTTCTCCATCACTATTAATTGCTTTACCATGTGCTTTATTTCATGAGCTAAATGGGTCATCATTTAATGGTAGGGAAGATCAGAGTATGTCACTTTACTCAACTCAATCAGGTGAACAAAGAGGCTGTTGTTGATTAGTCATTAATGATTTGATAATTTGAGTTACAGTATGACTCAATTATTAAAAGAGCTTGATTTATTCTGGAATCGACTGAATAGTGCCGCTATCAGTAGTGATTTTGTGAAAGGCGTACAGAACTTACCTGAATTATTTTTACCCTATAATCAACCGCGTTCAGATCAACAGCTTTGGGATGATTTACCAAGTCAATGGCCAGACAGAGTCAATGATTGTGGGCGTCATGGTTATACAATTTCAGAAACGCTGATTGGTTTATTATTATACCTTAGTATTCGTATCCCAATTCATTGTATCTGGGAGATGTTGCTCGCATACAATCGCTTTATCCAGTGGATAGGTTTTAGTCATATTATTGGGCAAGAGGACTCGGATGAAGCATCTTCTAATAACGATTTCAATATATCCTTTTTAATTTTGAAAGGGATAATAATGACCTTCTTAGCTTTGATAGACTTGCTCTATGCGATCATATTAATGAGTTATTTGCCATCATTAATTTATCTCATGACACGATATACTGTGACTAGGAATTACTTTAAGGTCTCTAGCCCATATAAAAAAAATGGTAAAATCGATCGTCATTTAGTGATAGAGATTAAAACACGCTCTTTAGCAGACTCCATTGGGCATATTAAAAAAACATTCCTGGAGTGTATTCGTTTTGCAGCACATCCTCCAACTGTCATCCAATTAGTTAATCAGAAAAATAGCATTGTTCTTCCTGAAGTGGAGCGGTTATTAAGACAAAAAGATGATTCAGAAGAAAAAATCATTTATCAACTTCAAAAAGAGCAACAAAAAATACCGACAGTTTTATTTCATCATATACAAATTGCTGAGTGGTTATACGATGCTGAAGCATTAGATGCAAATACATTAATGAGTAAACATAACGTTCTTTGCGAATGGGCCAATGGGTCAGATAGCCAATTAGTAGTGAAAAATAGACCACTTAATAATGAAACAGTCAACGGCACCACAACAAAAGATTTTATTAAAACAATATATAAAGGTATTAATCTTGTACGTTTAAAAGATCAAATCAATCTTCCAGACGGTTGCTATATGCAAAGTACTCGTGTATGATAATCTATTTAAGAGTATTAAATGAAGACGATTGAAACTAAGCCAAGTCCAAATCCAACATGGGTTCATTTAGACGCAGACCAAGAAACATTAGGCCGGTTAGCGACTAAAATAGCAACGATTTTACAAGGTAAGCATAAGCCAGAATTTAGTAAATATTTGAATTTAGGAGACAGTGTTGTTGTCACAAACTGTGAGAAAATTATCTGTAACTCCTCAGACAAAGTGTACTATTGGCATACTGGTTTTCCAGGGGGAATTAAAAGTAGGGCATATGATAAGGTGCTTGCTAAAAAGCCACAAGATATTTTAATGATGGCTGTAAAGCGAATGTTGCCAAGTGGTCCACGTGGTCGATCAATGCTTAAACGTTTACGTGTTTATGTAGGACATGAGCATCCTCATACTGCGCAAGTAAAAGAAAACAAGGAATAAATTATGGAAAAAATCAAAGTTGCAAAAGATGCATACTATGCCAAAGGCGGTAGAAAAGCTTCTGTTTCAAGAGTTTATTTGCAGAAGGGAAAAGGGCGTATTGTTATCAATGGGAAAGAAGCAAAAGACTATTTTGGCCCAGATAATAAGTGGATTGAGCAGATCTATGCTCCTTTAAGGCTTTTGAAACAAGAAGAGCAATTTGATGTCATTTGTTTTGCAAAAGGTGGTGGAGTCACTGGACAATCAGAAGCCATTAGAATGGGCGTTTCAAGATGTCTAGATGCTTATGAATTAAAAGTAATTGGACGTAAGGTTGAAACCGTTGATTCATCAGACGCAGAAGCTTCTGAAGATGAAGATGAAAGTGCAGAAATGCCTCCAACTTGGAGAAAGCAGTTACGTGCAAAGGGGTATTTGACACGAGATTCCAGAGCTGTTCTTCGTAAACGTGTTGGATTCAGAAAGGCCCGTAAGAGACCACAATATAGTAAGCGTTAATGATTATGAAAAAAAATTCGATGACATTGTTTATTGGAGAGGATTTGAACAGCCAAAGAGTCCGTATGGCCTTGGCAGAAAAGTCGATCACTGCAGATGTTATTTCTGTCGATCCTTCCTCCCCACCAGAGGTTTTTATGGAGCTGAATCCAGATGGAGCTTTGCCTCTACTTGTTGATCGAGAATTAGTATTAGATCTTGCTTCAGTCATTAGTGAATATTTAGATGAAAGATTCCCTCATCCTCCATTACTGCCTGTTTATCCAGTCGCGCGTGCTCGCTCTAGGATGTTGATTGGCCAAATCATTAATGAGTGGTATCCAATTGTTGAAAATCTTGAAAATCATTTTGATGAAAAAGCATTGGCAAGTGTCACGAATTCAATTTATTCCATTACGCCTTTATTAGAAGATTCAACCTATTATTTAAGTAATGAATTTTCATTGGTTGATTGTGCAATGGCCCCACTGTTATGGCGTTTGAAAGGCCATCAAGTTGCCGTTGAGGATCATTCTCCTTTATTAAACCGATATTGCCAGAATGTGTTCTCAAGAGATAGTTTTCAAATCTCACTTTCAGAGCAAGATCTTGGAATACTGGATGAAATCGAGTAAACCATACTTTATAAGAGCTGTATACGACTGGTTAACTGACAATCACGTCACGCCTCATTTATTAATTGATGCTGGTTCACCTGGACTTAAGGTGCCTGATGCTTGTGAGATTGATGACGATAACCAAATTGTCTTAAATATTTCGTTTAAAGCAGTCAGAGACCTTGTACTGGGTATTGATGATATTATTTTTCAAGCATCCTTTAATCACACAGTTCACGAAGTTCAAATACCAATCTATTCCATTAAGGCGATTTACTGTACTGAAAATGGTCAGGGCATGTATTTTGATGATGAAGAAGATGAGCCTCCATCAGAAGATCGTTATTCACAGAAACAGTCAAATCCTAAAAAGAATAATCAAAAACCTTTTCTAAAAATTGTTGAGTAAATTGAAAGCACATCTTATTCAAGGCAGTGAGGCACTAGGTTTTCATTTATCTAGTGAACAGTGTCAATTGTTTCAAAAGTTAATCGACGGTTTGTTACTGGCCAATCAACAATTTAATTTAACCGCAATTAAGGATCCTATAGAAGTCATAGATCTACATTTATTAGATAGCTTCACATTAAAGCCTTGGATTGATCAAATGCAATCTGGTCAGATTATTTTAGATGTTGGATCTGGAGCTGGTTTCCCTGGTCTACCTCTAGCAGTGATGTACCCACAATTACAATGGCGTCTCATTGATGCTAGAAAAAAGAAAGTAGATTATTTACAACACACCATTCAAACATTAAAACTAAATAATGTTCAAGCGATACACTCTAGATTAGAGCACTATCCTGATCCATTTGATCTTATGGTTTGTCGTGCTGTTTCAAGTTGCTCCCAAATGATTAAGTGGAGTCAGACACATCGTCCATCCAAAATATTAATGATGAAAGGCCAATATCCGCATGATGAGTTGGCCGAATTATCTTGTCAAGCATGTGTCACTGAAGTTCAGATTCCAAGCTGTAATGTAAAGAGGCATATTGTTGAATTAGAGCTAAGATAAAGATTATCTTGGTTTGAAAATAGGAAGCAATGTTAGGCACCAGCGGATAGGGAAATTTTGAGCAAATCGATAAAAGATTCTGTTATACCACCCTGGAATAGAAATAACACGTCGACGTTTAAAGTCATAGAGTGCCTTTTTAACAACACATTCACTATTCATCCACAGCCATTTTGGAATTTGATCAAATTGATATTGTGCCTTCATCTTTTGATGAAATTCTGTTTTGGTTAACCCAGGGCACAATGACATCACCTGTATGCCTCGATGCCCATATCGAGTATGTAAATCAAGTGCAAACCGGTGAAGCATAGATTTAATGGCACCATATGGAGGAAATGCTGATGTGACGAGCCCTGCAATTGAATTGACAAATATAATCTGACCACCTGTTTTGAGCATTTGAGGTACTAATGCATGTGTGATCATCACATGTGCAGTCACCATGACTTGTATTTGTTGATTAATTGGATCCCACTTTGAATTTTCAAAGGATGATTGTAGTCCCATACCAGCATTTGCAACGAATAGCTGAGGCTTTCTAATCAGGATTCTTTTGATCATCGATTGAATTGCTTCAGGGTCATTAAGATCACACGCAATCAGTGTGGTCTGACAAGAGAGATTTTTTTTTAGTTGATCTAGTTGTTTAATTCGTCGAGCAATTAAAATTAAATCATAACCTTGTTCAGCAAGTGCCTTTGCAAATGATGCTCCAATGCCACTAGATGCACCAGTAATTAAAGCGATTGGTCTTGTAGTACGCATTCTAACGAATCCCAACAATCAATTTCACAATAAGCGCTAGGGTATTAAAAATTGGGCTTAAGATGACGCCTAATATCCCTGTAAACATCATTACAATTAAAATCATTAACCCATACTGATCAAGCAGATCTAATAACCATCTTTTAGAGTAGGGTAGTAACTCAATCAAAACTTTACCACCATCCAATGGGGGGAAAGGGAGAAGATTAATTGTTGCAAGTGATAGATTAACAATGACACCTGCTTGAGCAAGTTCAAACCACGCAATATTTGACCCAAAAACGGGGTGTTGAATCATCAAAAATGCCCACAAAATGGCCATGATGATATTCGAAAAAGGGCCTGCTAATGCCACAAAAATCATAGCATATTTTCTTGGTTTTAAGTTGCGTGGAATAATAGGTACGGGCTTAGCCCATCCAAACATGAGCCCACCAGTCATTAAGGATAATAAAGGGAAAAGTATTGTGCCAATAATATCAATGTGTGGTACTGGATTTAATGTGATACGACCATATTGCCATGCCGTTGGATCATTAAACCATTTTGCGACCAAACCGTGGGCAGCTTCATGAACCGTAATTGCAAATAATGTTGGCACTGACCAAATTAATATGACATGTATTATTTCAAACAACATTTTATCAGATTATCATATATAACTATTGCGTTGAAGAGGAAAGATATGTTTTTATAATGTTATGCCATTACTCATTATTATCATTTTACTCAGTGTTGTGGGTTGTCACTCAACACCACCTGAGGAGAAAAAAGACGAATCAATAGATCCGCATGCAACATATCGCAACAATTATCAGGATGTAAGAAGAATTAATGTGATCTACCAAGATGAAGAATTATCTAATAAAATTTTATTAGCAATAAAGTCCTCAGGACATTTCAAAGATAGTAACCTTCGAGTCATCACCTATAACCAAGTGATATTACTACTCGGTCAAACACCTACAGCCGATCAACGACATCAAGCTTTCTCAATCGCTTCTCAATTTAGAGGTAAAAGAAGAGTGGTCAATCGAATCTCAATCGAAGGCCCGGTATCTACTTTGACACACACGAGTGACACTTGGATCTCTACCAAGGTCAAAGCACAATTAATCAGTCGTTATGCTCTGAAAGCGGCACAGTTTAAAGTGACCACCGAAAACGGTGTAGTCTACTTATTAGGCAAGGTCTCCGCTCATGAATCTGCACTGGCAACAAGACTTGCTCGAGAAACTGAAGGTGTTAGAAAAGTAGTGACGCTATTTGAATATCAGTAATTAACCAAAGTATCTGAGCGCAGCAGCAGCACTTGCACCACCGAGCATAAAACTAGCTGTAGTGGCACAACCAGTGGTCGCAAAACCTGCAATACATGTGATTAGAAATAGTTCTTTAATTTTGTCCATTATTTAATTTCACCATAATTAATCAAAAAAATCAACCATTTGTATCCATTTACCGTGATCACCATGAAAGGGCTCTCTTTGATATTGCCATGTATTTTGATCAGGGAAATATGTACCAGAAGCCATTTCAATAGGAGTATCTCCAATTTGAGCTAACACATGACGATACATTGTAATCAAATAAGCATCTATTCCCTTTGCAAAATATGGATCTTGGATCGGAGTGATTTTAATGATTTGATTGTAAAACGGCGACCAGTGAGTGGGCACTTGTTGCATGCTCCAATGACTGCTTAATGTGACAAGATGTGACAATTCTGGTGGTCTTGATGTTGTGGGTAAAGTATAGATAGTCACAGGTGTCAACTGGCGAGTGGTCATCAGTTGTGGGATGATATTCCAGTCCTCACTCAACATGAATATCCCATCTGGTTGGTGAGGGGGATTGCTTTGAGTGAGGTTTTGAGATAAAGGCAACGCGATGTGCTCTGTCACTGAATCTGGCCATAGAGCAACATTGACTCGGTGTTGTTGATCGGTCACCCAAATTAAATGTTCGTGATGATGGCTTTTAGCAAAGGCGACAAGATCAGTGGCCACACTATGATCTGGTATCTGGATGATGTTGGCTTGTTGAACGTGCGTTGCATTCAGTAGTAAGGTTGGTTTCTCATTGAATTGGATTGATTGTGCTTCATGATCTGACAAGTATGCAATAATGGCATCCGTTTTCTCACTTTCTTCAGCAAACGTCGTACTCAGCGCTACTTGTGTATCAAAAAATGACATCTCAGTTTCTTTTTGAGCAATAGCAAGCATTCCTTGCTTAATGGATTGACCGATCTTCTCATTTTGACCCGAAAGCGGTAAGAAAATAGCGATATGATGTGGTGAAGTCATCTCCTTATGAAGTTGATCCCAATGAATCATCGATTCCGTCCAATGCATAGGATGTTGATCATGCCATTGTAACAGCGTTGCAGCCCATTGAGATTGAGGCGCATTTAGAAGCTGCTTTAAGTTCACTGCTTCAAAATCAGTTATTCCCTTACATGATAGATGATTTTTTTGGTTTAAAAGGTAGGTCCATTGTTCCTGCACAGAAGGGGTCTTTCGGGGACAACTATTCACATTCGATGCAGTGTACCAATATAAACGATGAAATGGTTTTGACCAAGATTGATCTAGTTTTAATGGATCTATGTTTAATAACAATTTCCATGCTTGATCATATTGTCCCAGTTGAAGGGCATTTTGAGCTTGGGCAAGATGTAATCCATGTTTATCCCGCTCACTGAGCGTTTGTGATTTTTGAGAATACGCCTGGTTTACATATTGTATAGCCTCAGGATACCTCAAGGATTGATGCAGTGCAGTGTCAATCATCACTTTGTGAGTGTATTGAGAGAATGATTGTGGGTTTGAAAAATCGATGGCTTGATTAGACTGGCAGCCAAAAAGAAAAAACATCGTGACTAAAAGATTGGCAAAGGTAAAAAATAGTTTCATAATGACCTCGTATATGAGTAAATTATTTGTAGTAGCAACACCGATTGGTCATTTAGAGGATATTTCACCAAGAGCATTAGCAACTTTAGCTTCTGTGGACTGCTTATTTTGTGAAAATCCTAACCACACAAAAAAATTACTTTACCATTTTAAAATAAAACAATCTACGTTTCAAATTGCCGATTTTAACGAAAAAAATAAAATTCAACAGGTATTAGATCGATTAGACTGTGGTCAAAACGTGGCGTTAGTGAGTGACGCAGGTACCCCTTTGATTAGTGATCCAGGCTATGCCATTGTCAATGCCTGTATGCATGCAGGACATGATGTGATCCCAATACCAGGTCCCTCAGCCGTTATTGCTGCGCTGTCATGTTCTGGTCTGCCAACGAATCGATTTAGTTTTGAAGGCTTTATTCCGCCCAAGAGGACCCAAAGACAACATTTTCTGAAAGAGTTCATTTCAGATCCAAGAACAATGGTTTTTTATGAGTCACCTCATCGGTTGATTGAATCATTAGAAGATTTTTGTCGAGTCTTTGGTCTCATGCGTATTGGTGTTTTAACAAGGGAGCTAACAAAAATTCATGAAACTGTACATCGAGCACCTCTTGGTCAATTACTGCAGTGGGTGATTGAACAAAAACAAGCAATTGGAGAATGTACCCTTATCATTCAAGGAGCAGATGAGATATTGGTTAAGCACTCGGTCGTTTCAGTCATAGAGATCCTTAAAGACCATCTCTCAGGAAAAAATCTAGTCAATGTAGTCAGTCAACTTTGTCACTGTCGCAAACAAACAGTATACGAGTTCCTTAATCATCAATCGAAGTGAGTGTAACCAAGATCCTCCAATTGAAAATCTTGTCCCCCCTTGATGAACTGGATTGATTGAGTATCCGTCACATGACCAATTGGGTAGAAGTGATATTGGTTTTGAAATGAAAGAATAGATGGGTCAGCAGCAAATAATAATCCATAATCCTCGCCACCTGTCAGTTGTAGTTGAACTGGATCTAAATGCATGGTTTTACATGCTGTGATAAATTCGTCAGTGCAGGGGATTTGATCGATATCGATTTCAATCCCAACTTGACTACATTGAGATAAACGTTGGAGATCCTGATATAAACCATCACTAGTATCAATCATTGCATGAAGCGTACCTGTTGATTTTAACAAGGTGGCGAGATGATTGTCTGCTTGAGGTTTTAGAAAAAAATCATGAAATTGTTCAAACCCAGCTTGTCGCTTGAGCGCATTTAATCCGAGCATGGCTTGACCAGGTAATTTTGAAATTGCAATGATATCTCCCGGTTTAGCACGATGTCTTGATATTGTTTGATGAGGGGGTGCATATGTCATGATAGTTAGAGTAATGGTTACCCCATGACGGCTCAAACAAGTATCACCTCCTATAAGATGGAGTTGATTTTCAGCCAAAATATGATTAAATGCTTGCGTATATTGTGTTAGCCATTCACCGGATAACAATTTTGGAATGGCTAAGCTTTGTAGCACATATTGACCATACAATCCCATTGCAGCCATATCTGAGAGATTGGCATGAATCACACGATGTGCAATATCTGTAGGTCGACAAAAGCTTAGATCAAAGTGTACATCTTCACAAAGAGTATCTTGACTCACAACACAATGAGCATGTGGTACTTTAAATTCTGCAGCATCATCTCCACGGAGGATATCTGGAGTGTCCCAACTAAACCCTTGTATAATTAAATCTTCTCTTGAATCAGGCATACTTAAAATTATATGTGTAAATCGATAAATTCGCTATACTATATTCATATTCTTTTGAATATTGATACGTCGATAAGATAAAGAGAGAAGTAGGGATAAATATGCGTATAGGCGTCTATGTTGGGCGATTTCAGCCATTTCATCATGGCCATTATTTAACTTGTTTAACGGCACTGCAAACATTAGACCATCTGGTGATCTGTTTAGGGGGGTGTAATTCAGATCGCAGTCTGAAAAACCCATGGACATTTAAAGAACGATCACTCATGATTCAGTCTTCTTTTTCAAAATCAGAATTAAAAAGAATCACAATCATTCCGTTATATGATTCATTATACGATAACAATGCATGGAAATTACGATTGGAGCATCAAATTGCCTCTCTGTTTCCTAGAACAACAGTCTATTTGTTAGGGTATGAAAAAGATCAGTCTAGCTTTTATTTAAGTATGTTCGATGATTGGGCGTTTATGCCGATGGACAACATTCAAAATATCAATGCCACCGATCTTCGTAAAAATTATTTTCTTCATCAGGCCCTCGATGAAAACCAATGTTCAAAAGGAGCTTCCAAATTTTTAGCAGCTTTTATCAAAACCCCTTTGTTTTTTGAAATGCGAAAAAAATTCCAGGACATTCAGGCTTCATCCATGATGACTAAAAAAGTCATTAACACCATTATCCAAATCCAATCTTATTGTTTGATTGAAAAACACACAGTATTTTCGAACATGGATCAGTGGGGATTACCAGAGTGGGAGACTGATCATCCTCTGCAAACAAAAGCATTGCATCATGCATTTAGTTTATTTGAGTCACAACCACACTCAAAGACCATCTCCTATTTAGGTCACTATGATCAAACTGGTCAATGTATGTATGAAAATAAAACAAGTTATTTATATCATGTGAAATTAGATAATATGTTGAAAATAAAAGCTGTAGATCGATGTCAGTGGATGGATTTATCTTCATTTTTAGAGAAGAAATTAGTATCGGATCATATTTCTTTAATTTTTTGCAGTCAAAACAGATAAAATAGTCTACACTTAGGCCTGAATAGTTTTAGGGGTTGAAATGTTAAAGTTACTATTATGTTTGATGACTTCATTTGCATTATGTGAAAATACCAGTACTTATCCAGTGATTTCACCAGTTACTGTCGTCAAAAAAGACATCATGCCACTCCTCAAAGTCACTGGTTCTGTCACTGCAGTAAATGGTGCTTCTTTGAGTGTTCAAAGTTCTGGCATCATTGACCTCATTCAAGTTCAGCCAGGTCAGATGGTGAAAAAAAATGACATGTTACTTCAGCTGGACTCAAGTTCCCAAAAAGCGAGTCTTGGTACAGCGAAGACCGCTTATGATAAAGCGGCAGTCGAATATGCAAGACAACTTTCTTTATTTAAATCTAATGTCATCTCTCAAGAAGCCTTAGATCAATATGTTGTTAATCTCTCAGATGCTGAGAGTAATTTAGTTGCAGCACAAGTACAGCTTGATAATCGCACATTGAAAGCACCTTATGATGGTCAAGTTGGTGTTGTGAATGTCAATGTGGGTGAGTATATCAAAGTTGGTGAAGAACTGATCTCTTTACAAGACTTAAGTAAAATGAGAGTCATATTTGATATCGATCAAACAGATACAATTCGAGTAAAGCCGAATATGCGTTTTGATTTTATCAGTGGTGATGTGAGTTTACGAGGTAGTATTTTGGCATTAGACACAAAAGTGAATCAAAATTCTGGTCAAGTCAATGTGCAAGGAGAGCTCAATAATAAAGACCGATTGGTCCTTTCCGGTCAATTAGGTGAAATCGATATTAGCTTGGCCCCAATAAAAGACCAGGTGGTTATTCCTCTCATCGCTGTTAATTTCCGTTTGTCTGGTAATTTTGTATATGTCATAGAGAATATTCACGAGGAGAACGGTTTTAAAGTCGGTGTGGTTAAACAACAAATCATTGAACTAGGTCCACAGAATAATAATTTTGTCACTGTAAAATCAGGTTTGAAAGCAGATCAAGTGATTGTTGCCGTAGGTTCTGGTAAGATTGTCAGTAGTAATGTCAAGGCGGTTTTAGATGAGAAAACGCCACTGCCATTTGGGGACACCTAATGGGTTGGACTGATTTTTTTATTGATCGACCAGTTTTCGCAACGGTTTTTAATGTCTTATTATTTCTCATTGGTTTAGTCTCATTATCTTCAATTGAAATTAGACAATATCCTGATATTAAAAGAACCCAAATCCAAATTACAACGCAATATTATGGTGCAGATGCTGATTTGATTAAAGGGTTTATTACTCAGAAAATTTCAAATGCTGTTGCAGATGTTGATAATGTGAGTTATGTTTATGCATCCAGTGTATCCGGACAAAGTGCTGTAACAGTGCAGCTGAAGCTAAACGCTGATGATGATGTGGCGTTCAATGATGTTCAAGCCGCGGTGAGTAGTATTAGTAACCAGTTGCCACCACAAGCACAAAATCCAGTCATTGAAAAAATTGAGTCTTCTGCATTAACTGGTGCGCTATACGTTGCTTATACCTCAAAAGAGATTGACTCTGTTAAATTGAATGAATATGTAAACCGTGCAATTATTCCACGATTAATGGCCATCGCGAATGTATCAGAAATCTCTTCAGTAGGCACATCAGATTTTTCTATGCGAGTAGAGCTTGATCCTATTTTGATGCGGGTGTACCAAGTCAGTGCAGATAGTGTGATGCAAGCGTTGTCTCAATCCAACTTCATATCAGCAACTGGAAAATTGAAAAATAATTCGATTGCAATTTATACTACTGCAGATACGAGTATTAATAAGCCAGAGGCATTCAGAAAAATCAAAGTCAAGCAAGCTGATTCGCAACAATTTGTCAATCTTGGTCAGATCGCTCGTGTTGAATATGGTCCTCAAAATGAGGATGAAAAAATCACATTCAATGGTCAAGAAAGCGTTGTCTTACCCATTAGTAATGTACCAAACTCGAATGTGATTACAGTAGTGGATGATGTTAAAAAAGAACTTAAGAAAATTCAGCCTAGTTTACCAGAGGGCATGAATCAATTGGTGATTTACGATACTACGATTTATATGATTGACTCTATTAAAGAAGTAATATCGACTATTTTTGAGGCTAGTTTAATTGTTATTTTTGTGATTTTCCTATTCTTAGGATCTATTCGTTCAACAATTATTCCAATGGTTACAATTCCATTGTCTTTATCAGGTGCTGGAGTAGGTTTAGTGATTCTTGGCTTTAGTATCAATACTTTGACGTTATTAGCGGCCGTATTAGCAATAGGATTAGTGGTTGATGATGCGATTGTTGTGATTGAGAATGTTCAGCGATTTATGGAGGAAGGGTTTGATAAGCATGAGGCTGCTAAAAAAGGAGCATCGACTATTTTTAGTGCAATCATTGCAATGACAATCACTTTGGCTGCTGTATTTACACCACTTGGATTTTCAAGTGGTATCATTGGTGCGTTATTTAAAGAATTTTCTTTTACATTAGCATTTGCGGTACTCATATCAGGGTTAGTCAGTATTACCCTTTCACCAATGATGTGTTCTGTGATCTTATCAAAAGATGCATTACAAAAGCCTTTAGTGATGAAAATTAACCATGTATTTGAAAAAGTAAAGCATGGCTACCTATATCTATTGGATTTCGTGTTTAAAATACGTTATTTCGTTTTATTTATCCCATTTATTGTGATGGATGCGTTAGTGGTCTTATCAGGATTGCCTGAAATTCAATTAGTACCTCAAGAGGAGAGTGGATTTGTCTTCGCACAAGGCTATGGACCATCAAATGCAAGTTTCAACTATATGAATTTATATACTCATTTACTTGATCAAAAGGTAAAAGGATTTGATGGCTTGGCTGCATATTTTTCTAGTCCTAATATGAGTGGACCGACGACTGCATTTACAGGTATCAATTTAACACCTTGGCAGGATCGGACCAAAGTGACCGATTTTACAGTTGCTAAAAAGCTTAATGAGGTCACTCATCAAATTCCTGGGCTAAAGTATCAGGTTCTCCTGATGCCATCACTGCCTATTATGAAAAGTATGTTAAAGCAAATTGTGATCAAATCAGCGGATGATCCTCAAAGAATTTATGAGATCGCTCAAAAGATCAGGGCCGATGCAATTAAAACTGGACGTTTTCAATTCATTGATCTTGACTTATCGATTGATCAATTAAAGTATTCTATTCACTTAAACCGTAATTTGATGAACCAGTTAGGTGTTGATGCACAAAATGTTGGTAATGTGTTAGCTGCATTGATGAGTGGAGGGTATTATACGGAATTTAGTTTTGATGAAGAAAGTTATAATGTCGTACCAAAATCGACAAATGAGGGATTGCTTGATATAGATGCATTAAAATCATATCCAGTGAAGGTAAAAGATAAAGTGATTCCATTATCATCTATTGCAACAATATCATCAGAAATTGGTGCACAGAGCATCCCCATGTTCCAACAATTAAACTCTGTCACAATGTCATTTTTACCGACTGATTTGAGAGACGATAAAATCTTAGATGTGTTTTATGAATTACAAGATAAATATATGCCTAAAACAATGAGTTATGATTACCGAGATCAGTTACGTTTCCAAGTTGACTCAGGTAATGAATTAGCCTTTGTGCTTTTGGGGGCTTTATTATTTATCTATTTGATTCTATCCGCAACATTTGAGAGCTTTGCCAACCCTTTAGTCATTATGATGACTATTCCATTAGCGACATTAGGCGCTTATATTCCAATGGCATTAGGTTGGTCCTCTTTTAATATGTATACACAGATTGCCATTGTGACATTGATGGGTTTAATTACCAAACATGGGATACTCATCGTTGATTTTGCAAACCATCTATTACCGTCGTCTCAGGATCATATCGAGGCTGCAAAAAAATCAGCAGGTCTAAGAGTGAGACCGATTTTAATGACTACACTGGCTATGGTCCTTGGGGTGGTCCCATTGATCTATGCAACAGGACCTGGAGCATTTAGTCGATTTGATTTAGGGATTGTGATCGCTTTTGGAATGAGTGTTGGTACGCTATTTTCATTGTTTATTATACCGGTCCTTTATGGTATGTTGACCTCTCTGACTCGAAATGTAGGTTATCTCATCGTTTTAATTGGTCAAGCTGTTTTATTTAGTTCACTGTTACAATTAGTTGGAGTTTAATGATGTTAGATAAGCCATTCAAATCAGAGCATAAGATCGCTTATATGAGTGTGTTTGCAATATTATGTGCATTTTTACTGATCGCGCTTGTGATTCCTTTAGTGAAAACATATGTAGATCAACAAGAAAAAAGATTAATGTCACGTCAACAAGAACAGTTTGATCAGTATGTTCAGCGTACGGATCAATTGGTTGTAGAGAAATTCAATCATGTTGATCATGAGATTAAAAAGATGACTCATATGCCTTTAGAAAACATGCATGCATTAAAAGAAACAATGCATCAAGAGATTGTTTCTCAAGCAGAATTAATGAATATATTGGTTGATTATAAGCAATTGGCGAATACGTTAAGTATGACTAATTTTATGACAATGGATGCATTATCTCAAGTAGATAAGCCTGCTCAGTGGAATATTAACGTCATGAAACAAGCCTCAGACTATGTCATGCATTTAAATGAGACTCAACTTAAAGTGATTAAAACCTATGCAGACTTTAACCAGATTTTGGAGCCATTATGTACAACTTTAATGCGTACAGATGAAACCACTTCATTAGTGGAAATTACGACGCGATATCTTGACGAAATGACTCCTGAGATGAAGTTGAAAATTCGTGGTTATTTAACTAGAGTCATTGTCGCTTATGGTGATTCAGAAAAAGCACGTAAATCGTATGTTTATAAATTTTATCAACAATTAAAGGGGTCGTCTCAAGGTGAAGACAAACCAGATGCGAATGATTTATTTTTGCAGTCGTATTTGACTAATCAACAATCAGAATCTATCGCTTGGGATACCTACGCTTTGAAATTTAGAGGCCATTTGATTGCAGCAGCGGTACTCAATTCAAGTCCTCATCGTATGGATCTTTTTCCAACATCGCTTCAAAAAAATGCCAGTCGTTTCTATCAAGCTTTTTTAAAGAAAAATAGAAGCATCATCATTCATCAATTAGATCATCCGATCATCAAAAAAACTTTCGCTGGTGATTTGCCTAAAAAAGTAAAACAGACACTTCCTAAATGGATGCTTGCAGCACTAGATTAAGTTGACCTTAAATCATAGAATTGGCATTATAGTGCTTAGAATGATGAGTAAGAAAATGTCAAAATATATCGTTTATGCATTCTATCAGTTTTTACCTGTTGATGATGTGGTTGATTTACAGCGAAGATTAGAACAATGGCGTAACCATCAAGATTTAAAAGGGACTATTATCTGTGCAAAAGAGGGGATTAATGGGACTGTGGCAGCACTGCCAGAAACCATTCATACGCTTCGATCGTGGTTTGTCTCAGAAACTGATTTTCATCATTTAGAAGCCAAGCAACATGGCTGTGATGAAAATCCATTTTTACGCTTTAAGATTAAAATTAAAGATGAAATTGTGACATTGGGTGCTAAAAACGTTAAACCAATTGAACAAGTTGGGACTTATATTGAGCCAGAGCAATGGGATACACTTATTGATGATCCAGACACGATCGTGATTGATACTAGAAATCAGTATGAAATAGCGATAGGTACATTTAAAAATGCAATTAACCCGGAGACTGATACATTTCGAGATTTTAAATCCTATGTAAAATCTCATTTAGACGTCAAAAAAAATAAAAAGGTCGCAATGTACTGTACTGGTGGAATTCGTTGCGAAAAAGCCTCTTCCTGGATGTTGCAGGAGGGTTTTGAAACTGTATTCCATCTTAAAGGTGGTATTTTAAATTATTTGGAGAAAGTCAAGCCAGAGCATTCAAGTTGGGAGGGAGATTGTTTTGTCTTTGATCAACGAGTGGCGGTGAATCATCAGTGTGAAGCCGGCGAATATACTCAGTGTTATGCTTGTCGGATGCCATTAACCAAACAACAATTACAGCATCCGCATTATGAACCTGGTATTTCTTGCGAATATTGTATACATACCACATCACCAGAACAAAAGGCGGCTTTTAAGGAAAGGCAGCATCAACAAACTTTAGCAAAAAAAAGAGGAGAGCAACATATTGGGGCAAAATCATGACTGAAAAACTATTGTACTTATATTCATTTAGACGTTGTCCATATGCGATCCGGGCAAGGATGGCATTGGCGGCATTTCATGTTAATTATTGGATCCGTGAAGTTGATTTGAAACAAAAGCCTGTAGAAATGCTGACAGTCTCTCCCAAAGGGACAGTACCAGTCTTAGTGTTACCAGATGGTCAGGTGATTGATGAAAGTTTGGATATATTAATTTGGCTCAATCAGGAAGGGGTCAGTAACGTATTTAAACGTTGTGATGATATCAAGACTCATCCACTGATGGATCAGTTATCTCATCTCTTTATTCCATCTTTAAATCGCTATAAGTATCCAGATCGTTATGATCCTAGTGAGAACGTTGGTGCAGAGGAACGGGTGATTGAATATTTGAATGTGTTAAATGGTATATTGGGTCAGCAAACTTTCCTATCAGGTGCTGCACCAACAGTCTTAGATATTGCTATTTATCCGCTCATAAGACAATATTTAAGAATCATTAATGAGACTCTCGATGAGATCTATACGCCATTAATGCGTTGGTATAGCACATTGACTGCAATGCCAATGTTTCAGGATTTAATGAAAGCTTATGATCAATGGGTGCCACCGAGTAAGGGAGTGTTAGTCACTAACGCTTAAAATGGAATGGTTGTTCCATCATGCGAGATGAATCCGCCATTGTGTTGTGTTTCAAGGTTGTTGATGACTCTCAGTAGTTTCTCTGCTGCAAAATCGGGTTCAAAAAGTTGATCTGGATTTAAATTATGGCTGAAAGGATCAGATAATTTAGATTTGACTGTACCAGGGTGAAGGGAAACGATGATGCTTTGTGGATGAAATCTTTGAATTTCAATGGACAGACTTTTCATGTGCATATTCAGTGCAGCTTTTGAAGAACGGTATCCATACCAGCCACCGAGACGATTTTCTTCAATGCTACCAACTTTTGCAGATAAAAAAGCAAATACAGATTTGTTGTCATGGTTCATTTTTTCAAGGAAGTGTTTTGCAACCAACATAGGACCGATTGTATTAACGGTATAACAAGTCTCAAGTGTTTTTGGATCAAGATCTTGAAAACGTTTTTCGGGTTGAACATGATCTTGATGCAACATACCTGTTGCAATGATGATCAAATGATATGGTTTAAGTGACTCTTTTGCTTTGATAATGGTTTCTTCGTCAGTGAGATCAATGGCATAATTTTCGAATTTCTCATGTTTTATTTCGCATTTTGATCTTGAAAAACCTTGAACACTGTCAATTTCAGGTGTTGAAAGTAAGTGTTTAACGAACGATTGTCCAATAGCACCACTGCTACCAACAACGACGGCTCGGACGGGAGCATCAAATGTATCTAAATTAATCATATTATCTATCCTATACGTTAATTATAGACAATATTTCGAAAAGAAATCTAGTGAACGATAAACGAATGATCTTTGGAGGTCAGCTTCACGATGAGGTGCTTTTTTTCATAAATGAAGAAGAACAAACCAAAGAGGCTAAAAACAATAGCTGGCACGGCGAGTGGTAAAACAGATTGAATAAAATGTGCGATGATCAATCCAATGAATCCTGCAAACAAAAATCGCATACTTTGTGATAATGCTGCTGCACTGCCGGAGAGATGACCAAATGGTGTCATAGCACCAGCGCCACCAGCACCCATATTAAAGACACCACCAATCCCCATAAGTAACATTGGATAAACAAAGTTATTAATAGATAGTCCATATAGGCAGTGCCAAATCAAAGCCCATAATCCTCCGGTAAACGAAATCATGAAGCCAAGAAGACATGTTTTGTAAATGCCAAGCCGACTTACAACTGCAGCACATAAAATACTCCCTAACATGAATGAGGCACCCATAAACGCAAAATAGTATCCATAGACTAATTCAGGCAAATGGAGTAATTTTAAGATAATTACGGGTGAGATGGTACAGAAAATATAAAAATAACTCATCCCAAAACAACCAGATAGGGTATAAAGTAAAAATGTTTTATTGCGAATAATGTCGCTATAACGATTTAGGATATGACCAGTAATATTTATTCTTCGTGCATGTGGTAATGTCTCACCTAGGATAGGAAAGTAGACAGTGATGACGAGTGCTGGAATTAACAATAATATTAAAAAAGTACTTTGCCAGCCAAAATAGACATCAAGATAAGCGCCAATAAAAGGCGCTAATAGTGGGGAAAAGGCCACTACGCCGTTTAATCCACTATATACTTTTGCAAGTTCATCGCCAGAATATAAATCTCTTGCGATTGCATTTCCTAGCATCAATAAGCCACCAGCGCCCATGGCTTGAATAATACGTCCTAAAATCAGTGTCGATATAGATTGCGAATAAGCGCATACAAGGCAGCCAACTGTAAAACCAAAGGCACAGACCAAAGCAGGTAGAACTCGCCCTTTGGCATCTGAAAATGGACCAATCCATAGTTGTATAACGCCTGTTGTGAGCATAAATAGGTTCAATGTCATTTGCATCATTGCATCAGTAGAGTGAAATTGCTGGGTAATACTAGGTACTGCAGGTACAAAGATATCCATCCCGAAGGGTAGGGCTAACATTAAAGGAAATAATGCAAAAAAAGTAATTAACATAATACCAATAAATCTCTCAATATAGGTTATTCATATGATACATTACAATGATTAAGGTTTTATTAACAAGTTGTTAAATTAATTTGAGGTATCCCCAGTTTCATACTGGCTAAGATCAGTAATACCGTGTGATTGCAGCACTTCTTCAACAATAAAACACTGTCCTGTCACTTTACGGGCATTTTTTGTCAAAATGAGATAACTCGCATCTGCAACCATGGATGGTTTTTTTGCAACTGACGCAAATTGTGGCATGAGGTTACGAATTGCGGCTGTATCGATTGCACCTGTTGGCCAAATCGAGTTGACAGCAATACCATCTTTTTTAAGTTCTTGAGACAGAGTCAGGGTCCATAGCGTCATTAAGATTTTTGATGCGGTATATGCAGCACATATTTTCCCAAAAGGTGCATTGACCATCTCCAGAGGTGGCGATGCATTGAGTATATGAGGGTTTTCTGAGTCTTTTAAGTATTTTAAAGCATGTTTTGCACATAAAAAACTACCGCGTCCATTGATTTGATGCATGAGATCATAGCTTTTTTGGGTTGTGTTTTCTAACGAAGTAAGATGAATGGCACTCGCATTATTAATCAAAATATCCAAACGTCCAAACGTTTTAATTGTTTTTGCTATGGCCTTTTCAATGTCCTCTTCATGACGAATATCTACTTTACATGCTAGAGCTTTTTGACCTAATGCTTCAATTTGTGCTTTGGCAGTATAAATAGTGCCAGGTAATTTGGGGTGGGGTTGATCTGTTTTTGCAGCAATCACAATATTTGCGCCAGCTTTTGCTAAACGTAGGGCGGTTTCAAGTCCTATGCCTCTAGATGCACCAGTGATAAATGCAACATGACCTTTTAATGGTTTCATAAATAACTCCTGATGAAAGTATAGTGAATATTTAGATTAAAAAAAGGTGAGCCAATAAAATAATGATCACAATCGTTGTGACATGTTGTCGAAGATTGATAAATTTATAAGGGTAAGCCTCGGATGACACAACGTAACAGTCGACCAAATATAGTGCAAAGAAACCCACAATTTGCATCAGGATGGCGATCATTGGAAAACACATGAGTAATACACTGACCCAGGACCATAAGCAGATGATAATACAAAGGTATAACACTCTGACAGAGCGCGCCAATTCTAAACTCACACCCCAATGCATACCTGCTATAAATGATTGGATTACTGCTCCATAAGTCAAAAGGATCATGATCCAACCTGGAGTATGCTGTACTGCTAAGATATAGGAAAGAAAAAAAGGAATGGTTCCTGCATAGGTCAATATTTTGATGAGTAATTTGATTGGATCCATAGTATGAATATAGTCTGCTTTATGAGTCTTTTCTAGTTGGTCGTGAGTGATATGTTTTAAGATGCTGCTCAGCACTTTCTAGAATTTGGGGTAAATCTTTAATTTTATGTAATTGATGATATACAAATTTCATTCTTGGATTTGTTTTAAATTTAGCCTCATGGCGGTGAATAAACGACCAGTAGAGGTAGTTGAAAGGACAAGCAGATGGACCGTGTTTTTCTTTGACGTTAAATTGACAATCTTGACAGTAATTAGACATTTTGTTGATGTAGGCTCCACTGGCTGCATAAGGTTTACTGCCAAGAAGTCCGTTGTCTGCAAAAATAGCCATTCCCAGTACATTGGGTAGTTCAACCCAGTGGTATGCGTCAAGATATACAATCCAGTACCACTCATTGATTTGTGTGGGATCAATACCAGATAAAAGTGCATAGTTACCGGTGATCATCAAGCGTTGAATGTGGTGAGCATAGCCATAGTCTATAGTGGAATGAATGGCATCATTCATACAGTTCATGGGTGATTGAGCAGTCCAATAAAATTCAGGTAAGGGTTGACGTGCGTTAAGGGCGTTATGTGTTTCATATTCAGGCATTTTTAACCAATAAATACCTCGAATAAATTCACGCCAACCTAAAATTTGACGAATAAAACCTTCAACTGCAGCTATAGGTGCATGCGCTTTTAAAAATTGTTCTTCAGCTTTTTGAATACATTCGATTGGTGATAGTAAGCCACAATTGAGATAAAAACTGATATGTGAATGAAACATCCATACTTGATTTTGGATCATGGCATCTTGATAATCGCCAAAATAACTGAGTGCATGATGAATAAAATGATCTAAGACGTTTAAAGCATCTTCACGAGTCACTGCATAGTGAAATTGATCTGTATGTCCAAAATGATCGTTAAATTGTTTGTTGACCAAATCAATCACATCCATTGTGATTTGATCAGGATCAATCTGGCATGGTGATGGTAGTGCTAATCCAGCTTTCGGTGGTTTTCGATTTTCAGCATCATAATTCCATTGTCCACCAATGGGTTTTTGTTGGTCCATGAGAATATCGTATTTGACTCTCATTTTCCGATAGAAATATTCCATTCTTAAGTTTTTATATCCGGTCGACCATTGTTCAAATTCATCATGTGTTGCAAGAAACTGTGGGTTTTCTCTAATTTGGATAGGGTATTCGAGTAATTCAATCTTTTTTTTAAGATGGAAGCTACTGGGAGTGGATACGATCATTGGGGTATTGGGTATGGCATTAAATATCTTTTTTAATTCAGTCTCTAAATGACCAGAGTGTTTTGGGTCATCTAATGCAACATAGTATACGTGATAATTTTTTTTCTCGAGAGTATGACGAAAGTGTCTTAGTGCAGACAGTAGCAAGACTAATTTTTTTTGGTGATGTTTAACAGGAGCAAGGTCTTCTAAGCATTCACAAATAAAAACACAATCTGTGTCAGGATTAAATCCCTCAAGATGAGCTTCATTAATATGATCGGATAATAACCAGTAGATCATCGCGTATTAGGTCTCTTTTAAGCTTTGAAAAGCAGCCAATGCTCTTTCTCGTGATGCGCGTACATCAACGATAGGTTTTGGGTAATCCTGACCAAGGATAATATTGGCCTTTTGGAGTACGTCATGAGGTGCTTCCCAGGGTTTGAATAGATATTGTGAAGGGAGAGATTGCAGTTCGGGAACCCATTTTTTTGTATATTCACCTAACGGATCAAATTTTTCACCTTGAGTAATTGGATTAAAAATTCTAAAGTAGGGTGCTGCATCGGCACCAGATCCAGCAATCCATTGCCAACTGGCACTATTACTTGCTAAGTCTGCATCGACAAGGCACTCCCAAAACCAAGCTTGACCGTGATGCCAATGTTGTAATAAATTCTTAACAAGAAAGGAGCCCACGATCATCCGAAGGCGATTATGCATATAACCTGTTGCATACATTTGGCGCATACCGGCATCAACTATAGGATAACCTGTCTGACCAAATTGCCAGCTTTTAAGCACTTTTTTATCATCAATCCAAGGAAAGTGATCAAATTTCTTTTGTAGGTTATCTTTCGGCAAAAATGGAAAATGGTAAAGTAGGTAGTAAGAAAATTCACGCCAACCGAGTTCAGATAGGAAGTGATCTAAATCTTTTGGGTTCTCAACAGGATGTGCCATGACAGATTGACGAACCTGATTTGGAGATAGAGTACCCCAATGAAGATCAACAGAGAGTTGAGAAGTATGTCCGTGACTTGGGAAGTCACGTTCTTTTTTATAGCCACATAGCCCTGATTGGATAAACTGTTTAAGACGGGATTGTGGACCATTTTGAGTTGTATTCCAGTGTGAGAGTAACGTTTCTCCCCATTTTTTTTCGGGGATGATTTCTACAGGAGGGTGAGACTCATCAGCTTGTATTGGCATAAATATGTCAGGATCAACTGATGCTAAAGGTTCACGTGGTTGATGTTCTGAAACAAGACATCCTTTTCGATAAAATGGCGTGAATACCCTATAAGGAGTGCCATCTGATTTAAGAATTTGCCAGGGTTCCCATAACAGGCTGCCGTTAAAACTTTGCACTTCGCATTTTAGAATAGATTTTAGATGGCGGTCTCTATGAATTCGCCATGGTTCATAGCATCGATTCCAAAATAGACCCTCTACTTGATGCGAGTGTACTAACTTTGGGAGAATTTCAATTGGATCACCATGGAATATTCTTAAACGATTTAAGCATGCTTTTTGAAAATGTTCGAGCAAGTTTTTCAGCCAATATTGGCTTGCTTGACCCATAGTGTATGATTGAGTATTAATATCATCATAGATAAATACGGGGATCACTTGTCCTTTTTTTGCTGCATAATAAAGGGCTGGGTTATCATCTAATCGAAGATCTTGTCTAAACCATACAATATATTTACTCATACTTTAATTATAGATGACATCATGGATTTAAAAAAGAGTTAAATCCATGTGTATTAAATGATTTTTCAATCTAGTAGGTGATGCTTTAAAAATTGATTCTATTAGATTTTAAAAGGTGAGTTTTGTGATGATCTCTCTTTCTTCCTCAAGATCGGCGATTCGATTTGGGCTCTGATCAAGTTTTTTAGTTTGAATATTCGGTGTGATATAATGGACGGGAGTATTAAAAGCACTTCTAGATGATCCAACAATGGCTTTTATCTCCGAATTAGAATCATAGTGTGAGAATAAAGACACTGACCTTTTTTTGAAGTCAGGTGCAATTCCTTCAACCGTAATTTCTTCAATGGCGCCATCATCACTGAGTTGATCTTCATCAAGATCAATATCAAAAAAGTTGACTATTTCTTTTTCTTCTTCAAAAGTTTCATATAACTGTTTTAATTGTTCATATTGGCTCTTGTGAAGATAGAGGTGTGCACTTTGAAACACCTCAGACATGACCTCATTTGGTAATTGTTTTATGAGTAGATTAAAGTGTCTGAAAAGAAATAAAATAAGTTCATCAGAAATATTGTACAGTGATTTTTGATACAATAGTTGATTGACTAAGTTTGAAAGTAATTTATCTTTCCTGTTTATATGAATCATATCAGCCATTTTAATTACTATTACAAATAAATCTAATATAAAAAATCTATCGACCTATTGTGGGAGATTGCACTTCATCTTGGAATTGTATCTGTTCTGATGGGAAGATCGATTCAATTTGAGTGACCGATGGTGGTGTTTCTTTATCATCTCTCTCTCTTTTCTTGTTTTCAGGCGTTTGCGTGCTCTGTGATATTGGCTCAAAGAGGTTCGGATTCATTGCTGGTTTAAGATGTTTTTGGTGGACTAGCATATCGTTATTCACGACTAAAAACTTCTGACGAGATCTTAAAATATAGCAAAAACTATATTCTTCAATAGGTGCTGAAAAACTCTGATCATAAATCAGCCTAAAAGATGGTAAAGCGATTTTTTCTGAAATGATTTTGGTGACCGAGAAAGGTTTAGTTTGTGGTATTGAGTCAAATTCTACTATTTCCTGTGAAAGAAAGTTTTTGCACTGGTAAACTTGATTGCCATCTTCATCCTGCTTAAATTTCCAGAATGAGTAGAAAATATCATCTTTAAGGAACAAATGTCTAATGGTTTGATTGTGATTCGGTTGATGAGGTTCACCCTGATAATCTGGGTTCAGACAACGTACTGTATATTGAGCAAATGGCTCATCACCAATTTTTCGTGTATGAGAACAATATTGATAAATCGATTCTGAAGTCTCTAATTCTACTTCTTGTCTGCCACTGAGTGAAGATGCAATCAGTTGAAATTCAGAGGCTGTTAGTGAAGCAAGGTTAATCACTGATAAAAAAGCAATATTCCAATTCATATCCGGCGATACCATATTATCTCTTGTATTAATTGTGATATTATGAACGTTATTATCGTCTTCTAATTCAGCTAATCGCTCAGGAGTGAAGGTTTCGGTACGAAATTCATCATGTCGATCTTTACGTTGATGATAGGATATTTGATCCATATAATCCAGCGGTGCTGGTTGTGAGGGATCTATCGGAAAGAATCCCCAGTCAGAGTTTTGAATTTGCTTTTCTTGTTCCATGTTTGCTTACCGATGATTATTAAAAAAGATAGAATCTACTTGTGCGACGCTTGGAGGAGTTTCTTGTTCAGAAGCCTCTTTGAACAGTTTTTGTCTGTTCACTTTAGATCCATTTGTAACTGCTCTTTGGTTAAGCCAATTCTCATTTTGATTTTCAGAGTTTTCGAATACACTAATGTCGTTTTGTACAAGACGCTCCATGGCCTCTTGATGACCAGGGAAGATAAAGTCTGTTTCTTTTAGTGGCGAAGTAGTTACACTATTCAGCTCACTCGATGAAGTGGAGTGATCTGGTAGTTCTGTGAAAAATTCCATACATTCATTTAAAGTCAAATCATCACGTTTGATTAGAAAAGAGATAATGTCATAAATTTCATCAGCATCAATTTCGTCACCTGGTAAATCAGGGTTTGGTTGGTAAATATATTTTTTTGTCATAATTATTATTTTATTTTAGGTGAGAATAATAAAGATAATATTATTATTCAATCCCTTTAATAGATTTTATCTATATCGCAACCTTAAATCGCCATTGTCTATGATCGTCTTTGGTAATTCCAATTCTTTTGGATGTGGTGTAAGCAACTGGTTGACGATCTATGGTAATGCCACATAATGGGTTATCAAACATTTTCTGACCGTGATAACGCAAATCAATTCCCCATGCACGACATAGTTTACCGGGTCCATTAATGATCCCATGTTTAGAACAATCAATAGCACGAATAAATAAAGATCCTGGTATGTCAATAGGGTGAGTAACGATATTGAAACAGTAGTACATCCCGTAAATCATATAGATGTAAATATACCCAGGTGATCCAAACATGATCTCGTTGCGTGGTGTTTTTCTTTTAAATGCATGAGATGCTGGATCATCATCACCTCCATAAGCCTCAATGTCTAATATACGACCTGTATATTGATTCATCGTGATGAGTTGCCCTAGAAGTAAAGGGGCAATATGTTCACTCGGGGCACTAAAAAAAGATTGATGAATCAAGCGACGGAATGGGTTTTACGATTTGATTTAGCAGAGTTTGGCTTTGGTTTAAATTTCTTTTTAAACGGTTTAGTTGGTTCACCATGACTTTTCTTATTTTGATGTTTAGGTGTCCATTTTTTTCTTTTGTTGGTTTGATCTGATTGTGCTTGGTCAAAATGGCGCTTTTTTTTGAAACTAGGTCGACGCTTAGTTTTTTTCGCTTGAACATGATCTTCACCTTGTGATTGGATAAATCGTTCAATGGCTTTCCATTTGCCTTGATCTTGTTCATTGACAAGATTCCATGCTGAACCTTCCTGATCAGCTCGCGCTGTACGACCGATTCTATGAATATAATCTTCAGGATTAAAAGGTAAATCAAAATTGACTACATGCGCTACATGGGGAATATCTAAGCCTCTAGCAGCAACATCCGTTGCAACCAAGACATGAAATTTTTTCTGATGAAATGCTTGTGTCACTTTTCGGCGTTTGTGTTGTGAGAGATCACCATGTAATGTCTCTGCTTTAATGGATTGTTTATGCAGTTTTTGGGTGATTTGTTCACAGGAACGTTTCGTGCCAACGAATACAATTTTAGTACCAGTTTGATCCTTTAGTAATTGGTAAAGGTAGGTGAATTTATCTTTACCTTCAAGATGCGTGGTGTTTTGTTTGATTTTCTTAGCAGGTGCATTAAGTGTACCAGTAGAGATCTCTTTAGGGTTTTGGAGATACTTTTTCGCAATTTGTCTCAATTTAAGGGGCAATGTCGCAGAGAATAGGACAGTTTGCCTTTCTTTTGGCATCAGTTCGATAATTGGATTAATTTGGGTAGAAAAGCCCATATCTAACATTCGATCTGTCTCGTCTAACACAAGGTAGTTGGTTTGAGTGACGTGGAGTTTACCGCGCTCAATGTGATCAGCGACTCGTCCAGGTGTACCAATGATGATTTTGGGATTGGTTTTTAGAGCTTTGAGTTGCTTGAAAAAAGGGTCACCACCAATGAGTAGGGCAGTTTTAAATTGATTACTGAGTTTTTTGAGTTCAGCGGAAATTTGAAAAGCGAGCTCTCTAGTAGGCGTTAATATCAGTGCGCTATGTACTTTTTTTTGAATGAGCTTTGTTAACAAAGGCAGAAGGAAAGCAAGTGTTTTCCCTGTCCCCGTTGGTGCAGTAGCTAAGACATCAGAACCTTCAACCATGGCTGGAATGACTTTTTCTTGGATGGATGTTGCGGTTTTAAACTCAAGTTGGTCGAGTTTAGACAATAAGGATGGGTCAATTTTTAAGTTTGAAAATAGTGTCACAAGAGGTTCCGTTGATATTTATTTCTCTACATTATGCGCACAATGCAGCATAGAATGCAAGGATCTATCGTATTCGTATCAAAATAGTTTATACTATGATGATGTTTAAATCGATGGTATGGGTTAAAATATGATGCTTTTTGATAGCATGGTTATATTTTTTTATGGGTTGGTTACTTTCTTATTATTTATGATCATTAACTGCATGTTGGTGATCGTAGGCATATTGGGTGTTGTCTCTATATTGTTAAGTTACGTTTATGGGATGGTACTCTATGGTTTAAGTTTTATTTTATTTTCTGATTGGGTGCAGTTCCTTAGTCGTTTTGATTATGTAATATGTATTCCAGCTTATGTTATTGAAAGTGTGATTGCACCTGTCAGTGTTGGTAATGACAACAAAATATTCGTGTTTAATCGCCACCACGGACAGAATGAGAAAAAGGGGTTGATTATCACATTTGGTGGTAATAATATGCGTTTAAAAGGATCTCAAGATAGTTTAGAGGCCTCGTCAGATGCCATAGTTCAATATTTTTCAAAAGAGTATCAACGTTCATTTGATCATCTATTATTTGATATAAAACAGGCTAAAGATTATGCAACCTTATTGAAAATATATCAGCAAATGATCCTTGATAAAAACTACTTAGATCATTATGACTTCATTCTCTTCCACGGTATGTCTTTGGGAGGTGCTCTCGCTTTACAGTTGCCATTAGTTTTAGATGAATATTTAAAGGATAAGCAAGTTCACATCAGGGTGGAAAATACGTTTACAACACTTGCTGATGCTGCGATGGCAAACTATTATTATGTTGCTTATTTTTATCTCAAAGTGTTTTGGCCAATGGATAATACAAAGACTTATTCATTACTTAAAAATAAACACAATGTCACACTTAAAGTTGTGAGTGTGAAAGATGATCAGGTATTGAAATGGAGCTCATTTTCACCGCCTGGTACTCAAATTATTCCAGGCCATCACAATACGTTTCTGTGGATGTTTGAGGAAGCAAGTTGATTTTTTGATGATGGATCATATCTAGCAGGATGCTTGAGTGTGAACAATGTTATTCATAAAAATTCAGGGCTTATTAAAAGCCCTGAATGAAATACTCATTATCAAATCAGTTATGAATGTGATTTAATGATGAGTAATGTAATAAGCGGTGCAATACTGAAGAATACAGTAAATAACTTATAACGCACGTGATAATCTAAGTATGCACTTTTAAGTTCCTTATCAGATACGCCGTAAAGTGATTTATGTAAACTAGATACACCATGGCCAACTAATTTTCCTAATATTACGGTTAAAACGATAATAACGATATTAACCAATGTTAAATAGGAAAAGAAAGTAATTAGAAAACCAATATCCATAATATGTACCCCCTTATACACTCTATTATAGCGTATTTGTTAATATTTAGCTCTATTTTAATTAAAAATATTATTTTAGGTTACATACTTATGATTGAGCGTGAAGATTCGTTGGTCTGGGTAGAGGCATAACTTGCTGTGATCACACATCCACAGTGACCGAGTAGGCAAACAAGACCTGGATTTATAAATATGCCAGCTATCAGGCAAGTGTTAATACCCGTGAGTAAAATGACATCGTAGAGGATAGAGAGATAAATGACATGAAAGTAGGCGTTTGTAATATTGTTTAACGCCGCCGAGTGATGATTATTAGGGATGTTATCTACGTTGCAGCTATTACAACATAAAGATAGTCCATTAGTATCTTGATTATTTAAACCAGTATTTTGTTGAGATGATTCTTTTTGAGAGTCTAAAGATCTAAACGATGGATGTAAATCATTTCGAGAGGTTTGATCTAGATTGTGATGACTTATATAGTCATCGATCTTTTTATCGAAAATAGGTTTTGTAAGCAAAAACATACATGGACAAGCGACCATTAAATTGAGAATGAGCGCTTCTATACCTGTAATCAAAGAGTGACTGATTATACCGAGAGTGATGCCCATGATCATCGCAATCATAAGATTAGAGAGAAGATATTGACTGGGTAATGGATCGTGATCTCCAAATGCTCCGTCTGAGTGGCATTCATGGTAAAAATAATTTCTGATACCAAACAGTGCAACTGTGATGAGGGTATCATCGATCATATTTGGGATAAATGGCACAATAAAGCTAAAATAAGATAATGAAAATGTTATTGCACAAATGATTGCAGTGAGTTGTGACAAAGTCGGAATTCTCCATTGATGATTATTAACAAATAGTGAATAAAGATATGGACTGATTCCAAGACCACCAACTGTTGAAACGACAATATTTGAGAGCAATGGAGATAGATGAAAAAATAAGACAAGATACCCAGGGAGCAATGTCAATAAAATAAAGAAAGTCATCACAATGACGATATCCATCAAATATTTTTTAAAATCAATGATTGCAAGGGTTGTGATAAGCCCACCACTGATGCTCATAATCACCGTAGGGCCGAGTAGGCCAAAGAGTGATTCTTCCATTAAAGCAATGGATAAACCAAATAATAAGGCAAGAAGACGAAGGTACAGAAAATGATCACGGTCTCCAGAATCTTTCATAGAATGACATTGTTGCGGAGATTGACAACATGTTGATGCACATGAATTGCTCATGATATCTCAACCTGGCATGCAGAACAAATACCTTGAATTTCCCATGGTGTTGTACTTAGTTTGAACCCTTTAGGTATGATCTGATCTGATACGTCATCAGCATTATTTTGTTTAAAATGCGACTCTGTGATGGAGGAACATTTTTGGCAAATGAGTAGTACTAAATCATGAGCATGTTGACATTGGATATGTGCGCAAGCAATAAACTTATTTAGAGAATTGATTTTATGCACTAGATTGAGCGTGATAAAAAGATCCATAATCCGATAAACAGACATTGGAGCAATTTTTCCATTTGTCTTATTTTGGTAGCGTTCCGTGATTTCATATGCAGACAGTGGTTGATTTGTCTCCAAAAGAATATTAAAAATGACTTTTCTCTTTTGACTAAATAAATTTTTGGTCTCTTTAAAAATCTGTTCAGCCTTCTTAATGGCTGTATTTACCTCATTCATCACAAGGTGCTCCTATTATTTTCTGATGTGAGCAAGAGTGAAATCGACAGCATAATCTATGATTTAAAACATGTGCAGAGCCAAGTAGAAAGATCCCTACTAGAGTGAATAGGGTCTCATAAAACTCATCTTGTGATATGGCCAAGCACATACAACTAAGTCCAATACCACCGATAATATAACTAGCATGGTACTTATGTATTTGATAACCTTTTTTAAAGCTTACAAATGCAATAGAAAAAGCTGGAATCAAAATGAGTGGGTGGAATAGATCATCTGGTAAATAGTAATCTGATAATGCACCAAAAAATAGGGGCAAAATGAGACAATGGACAAAGCAAATGCCGGAACAAATAAGACCTAGGGTATCTGACTGAATGTTAAGTTTTATCATAATAAAAATGTTATACTATAACATTTTATGTTTTTAGTCAAATTGATAGTATCGCTCGATCTGTGGATGGATTTGCAGAGTCAGGTTTGAAAAGGCCATATGCTTTTTTTTCTTCAACATTGTCTGATTTTAGTAATGAAATTCTGGACTCATAATCATTGATCTTGGTTTGTAATTTAATCAATTTTCTGATGACATTGAAAATCAATACAGCACTGGAGGCTGCTAAAATACCTGAGTGAAGGGGTAAAAACATATTTAGCGTTAATAATGAAATGGCGGTTGAATTAAACACCATTTCAGTAACACGTGCAGGAAAGGTAATATTATCGTTATGAGCAATGTTCAGATGGCGTTCAATGGCATTATTACCTGATAAAGGTGCTAAAGCAGCGAATGCGAGAAAGCCACTCATAGAAATAAAGTCAGAAATGACAACCCAAGGCAAAATAACGGGGTTGGTGAGTACAATAACACAAAAGATAATGACAATAATTGAGGCAATAATGACAGATGCATGTAACCATACTTTTGCCGAATCAAAATCTTGATCTTTAGGGGAGGTATCAGAAAATAATTGGTGGTAAACACTTTTAAGAGTAGGGCTGATGGTATTGATAAACCTTAAAATGCCACTTAAATAGATAATGACTAGACTAATGATGACAACTGAAGTCAAATCAATAACAGCAGGAATCATCCCTGGAAACAGTCCAATGAGAAGACAACACAGTGATAGTATAATGATTAAACTATTCGTATTTAAAAAGTAAATAGAAATTCGTTTTTCTTTATCGAGATCAAACACACAGCCTTTTTTTAATTCTCTCAGAGTGTATCTTTGTTCATCTGAAATTTGTTGTTGTTGTTTTAACCATTGTTTATATTGATCAAGGATATCCTCTTTATCATCTTCTTGAGCTTTATAAATAATACTTAATCGTGCTTGAATTTCATAACGGTATTGATCTGGAATTCTGAGAATTAACTCGTTGAGTATTTCATTTGTATCTGATTGATTTAGACGATATATAGTTTTTAAATCGATATTGAAACCCGCTATATTAGATTCAGAGTTCTCAGGAGTGTTAGTAGAACGAGGTGGAAATGCCTCAAAAGTGACACCAGAGTGATTGGTAATGAGTTCATCAAGTGAAATATTCAATTTGTCTATCAAGGATAAGTACCAAACTAACGGTAGTTCCTGAAAACTGCATGATTCTGATGCTGGAGAAATTTTAACTTCTCCATTGATTAAATGATCTAAAATCTTATAAGCTAAGCTGTTATGATTTTTATTTGTATTATTATTGGTCATATTTGAAATATCCCTATGTTCAGATTAAAAAAAAATGATAAAAATGTCAATACATTAAGATCAAATATACGTTATGCTGTGCTTATTATGAATAAAGAACCACTCACTATATATACCCCTGTATTGAGATCATCTGGTGATGTTTATCATATTGCGGCTTTTTTAATACTAAACGACTTATATGATTATGATGTTTTTTTTGCATACGATCAGACCACATTGAGCTCGGTACAACGCTCAATCTATTTTTTACAACAATTAGGATATAAAGCGAACTTGGGCCTGATTGATAGTCAGGCACATCATTATTATCCAAGACACAAAGATGTACGGAGTTACTTAAGACAAGGCTCTAAAAAAGCAATAGATCAGAGAATGCTAACACTTATGATCTCAACACATATTCTTAAGGACGGGAAAAAAACTGTGACCCAGAAAATTAAAGAGGTCCTCTTAGATCCTAAGTATTTAAAAGTTCAGCAATCATATTTTTTTAAAATCACTGACTGGATAAGAGAGATTAGAACTTCTGTAATTAAACAACTCAACCAGAGGCCGTTTGTGATATTGCACCATCGGTGTTCGAAATATGCAAATAAACAACAGACATTAGAGGATTTTTGGGGTAAATATAAACTGTTTTTAAAATCTATCGACTATACATGGGTTATGATTATGGTGAGTGATCAACCTAATCGTACTCATGATCAGTGTATTTATGCTTTTGGTCCGAAGGGAATTCCATCTGTACTTGAAAAATTTTGTCATATCCATTTAATCCATACTATTGCTGCTTTACCGCATTGCTTAGGTATTGTAGGGTCTACGTCAGGTACTTTAGATATATTGGCATTAACGGGACTCAATATAGTCAATATTCATCTATTTTCAAAAACAACGGCAGTAGGAAACTGTTCCAATCAAGATTTTAGATTATTATCTCAATCACTATGGCAACATATACTGCCTAAGGTGGTTGTTCCTGAGATGGAATATTTTAAATTAGTCACGCGCTGTTTGGAAAATAGTCATTATCACATTTCGATTTGCCCCACTGGAGGGTATCATCACTTTTTAAAAATGAATCGACATTGTTGGATTTATCAATATGCAATTGTGCCAGATCATGATACAGCTTTTGATCAAGCAGCTACTTTAAAAGATGGGACAGTCATTGTCCCATTTAGTCAAGATTTAAGGATGATGGTATATTTTTTAGAACAAAATCAAAAATTATTCTCTTGGTACCTTAAGCATCATACTCAAAAATTTAAATCCTATTTTTTCTCTGAGCATCTTCCGCAACCTGTCGATGAAGAAATTGAATCTATGTCACTCAATCAGTGCACAATATCTAATGCATAGTAATCGTTATTGAATCAGCAGTGCTGCTAAATTTTCTTTAGAAAAAGGTTTTGTATACACCGAATGAGCGCCTAATCCAATACATTTTGTTGTCATACCTGAATTAATTTGACCACTTAATACAATGATTTCGGAGTCTTTTGACGTACTTAAGGCTTTAATTTTCGAGAGCAGTTCAATACCATCAATATCTGGTAAACCAAGGTCTAGAAAAATGATATCAAATTGCTCCTTTGCTAAGATATCTAATGAGGCTTGTCCAGTTGCAACAATTTTCGTAATAAACTGTTGTTGCCTAAGTAAGTTATCAAGTGCCATCGCAGCGAGTTTTGTATCTTCTATAATCAGAACACGTTGATTCGATTTTCTGATTATTTTATTATTTTTAGAACTATGGGTACTTGATCCTTTGATATGAGGTGGTGTGTTTTGTGTATTTGGTGCAGGTATTGTCACTGTAAAAGTGGTGCCTTCGTTCACCTTGCTTGACACCTGGATTTTTCCTTTAAGCGATTGAACGTGCTTTTTCACCATGAAGAGTCCTAACCCAGAACTGGTGGTTGAATTGGTGCGTTCTTGATGTAATTTTGAAAAACGCTCAAAAATGGTAGAAATCTTTTCTTTTGGAATGCCAATCCCTGTATCTGCAATTTGAACAATAACATTCTTATTGGTGAAGTCATATTTTGTGAAGATTTTAATTGTACCTGCATCTGTAAATTTCACCGCATTACCGATTAAGTTTGCTAGAATGCTTTTGAAGATGATGAGGTAAATTTCAACGTATTTTGGTGTTTTATCATCAATTTTTACTTCAAAATGAAGGTTTTTTTGATGTGCAGCTGATTTAAATAGTTCCATCACATCGAAAATGACTTTTTGAATATCAAAGTATTCATTATCCAATTTTAAAACGCCAGGTGCTGATATGGTATAAAGTATATCGTTGAAAAAGTTTAGAAAATTACTAGTAAGCTGTCTTAATGTATCGCAAATTTCTTCTGCTTTTTTATTTGATACGAGTGGTTTTAAAGCGTCAATTAATCCAAGCATGCCTGTAATTGGCGTTCGAATATCGTGACTAAGATTTGAAATAAACAGGTCTTTTGCAGAACGGTCTATTTTTAGTTGTGAAATTGTTTTATTTAATTTTTTCTCTAATATGATTTGTTTAGTTTGATCAATTGAAACACCGACCATACCAATGATTTTTTTTCTCTTATTAAAAAGGGGCTTTTTGATTGATAAAAAGAATGATGGTTTTTTTTCATATTTACGTTCGATGAAATGAGACTCTATTTTTTTTGTTATGACTAACTGATCATTTTGGTCAACTATTTTTTTATGTTTCTCATCAAGACTATCAAAGTCAAATACAGTTTTTCCAACAACAGAAGTCGTTTCTGATAAGCCTAATTCGGCTGCTTGCGGAGAATTGCAACCTAAGTATTTGTTTTCGAGATTTTTCCAGTAGATATTACATGGTACCTCGTTAATAACGAGTTCGAAGAGTTCATTTTTTTTTTGTGATTCAGCTAGTTGTTCTTTTAATTGATTAATTTCTTGATGGAGCTTTTTTTTTGAAGGACCAAAAAAGAGTTTCATTGAGTGAGCTTAGCTCCATTCAATTGTACATTTGATTGTTCATTCGATAGATTTTCTTCAAGACCCTCTATCACATGAGGGAATGTAGATACTGCTGATAAAGGACTAGGGGTATCTCTGTTAGGTGATTGAGATGATGACCTAGTACTATAAAATGTTTCTCTAGCAGGTGATCCAGAATTTGATCTTGGGCGATGTTTGAAAAGACTCAAACTATATCCAGCAGCATTTAAAATATCACAGATTTGAATTAAAGCTCTCCACCATCCATTGATTTCACCAGGATAGCATTGGCCTCTAATATCATTAGCACGTGAATAATAAATAACCATCGCCATTGTGTAAATAGAATATTTTGAACTGAGTTGTAGGGTTGTGTAATATTTTTTTAAGTGATTTTGATTACTATAAATAGACTGACTAATTTCTGCACTTGATAATTCATGTAAACTTTTTAAAAGCATCTTGCCCGATGAAAAAGTCATATCTTTGAAAACTTTAATTGATAAATTACGAACATTGGCAGTTTTACTGATATCATTATGGTAGGGGTGTGACCTTAAATATTCTTCAAGTTGTCGATTATACACATTGAGACTATCAAGAGTTGTAATAGAGAAAGGAAATAAAAATTTCTCAATCTTCTTGTCTTGAGAATTTTTATTAAAGTCTTTTGCTGCACTTTTCAACCATTCATATTTTCCAAAAATATAAATATACCATGCTAGTTGAAATGATTTTATTTTCATATCTTCTTCTGGATCAGAATCTGAATCTACTCGACTTAAATGTGGTAGAGGTTCTTCAATGATACCAGGTGAATGATCAGGACTAGTTACAAGTTCCACTACTCTTTCTGGTGCGTATGAATCGAAAATCGCAAAATTTTGACACCTTAGTACCTTAAAATTAGGGGTGCCGAGATGACTCTGATGTTTCGTTATAAAATCCTCACCTTCATTAGCCGCTTTATCCTCTAAGAATTGATTGCTAACAGGAGTAGGTGACTCACTTGCCCCAATGATCATATTTGAGAAGTCTCGTTGTGATTTGTAAGTAAATTCATGCCATGAGTCAGATATAAAGAATTGATATGTCCCTTTAAAACTTAAAGCTTTTAAATTCTCGAAAAGCGCATTCATAATTCTTTCATCAAGGAAAATATTATACCCAACACTGATAGGGAATAATAAACTTTGTTCTTCTGTTTCTGATTGATGTTGTGGGAATAATGGCGAATCAAGTATTGATATACATGAATTTTTTGATTTAGTGCTAAAGTATTCTAATTTTTTTGTTAAGACATGTTTTGATAACCCTGAATTATATAATACTTGTAATAAAGTAAGTAGTGGTGCTTCTTGCACTTCATCTGCGAGGGTTATAATAGCCTCTTGCACAATCGAATGAGCATATGATCTATCATGAGGTGCAAATGATTTGAGGATTATTGAGTATCCGATTAAGATATCTAAATTTGGTATGGGTAGAGAATCTGCTTGTCCTGCTTTGTATCGAGCAAGAATATCTTCATCTATAATGGTAGCAGAGTGATCAATGCATCCAATACTTAGGATTTGATTAAAGTGGCTTTCACTACTATCAATGGCCTCAATATAGTCTGTAACAGTAGAATAATACTCACCGGGTGTTACGTCATGAGTGATCAGCTTTAAAAATGCCAGACCAAGTGATTTAACAATACCTTGTTTTTGATTAAGATAATGAATCAAATGATCTAGATAGTCTTTATTAATATGCGCAATGGATTCGTATTCGGTCGTTGAGCTATCTGTAACACCTGAAGAATCATCATTTACCTCGTAATAAGGTGCATCAATCGGTGGAGTGATCCTAGATAAATCTCTAAGAAAATCCATTAAATCGTTGAAATGTACGATATTAATATGTGTTGGTGCCGACAAAGCTTCATGATGTGGCATTATAAAAACTCCCTCCTAAAACTCAACAAACCCCTCTAGATTTTGCAAAATTTCAGTAACGCTTTATGATAACTTTTAACTATCATTAATGTCAATTACTAGGGATAATTTATAATTAATTTTTATTATTGTAATTTCAGTGACATACCATTTTAATGTGAGATATATCTCAATTGGCGTAAGTTTTTATCTCGTTTTATTTGGCGCATTTTGATGTCAATAGTCATCTCATTATACTGGTTATTGTTAGGCATGTAATTTATGAATTGATTAAATTATGCTATAATAACATCATAATAAACACAAAAGGTCAATTATGGCAAATTTAACTGATGAAGAGTTTCAGGCATTACAAAATACAGCAAACTATATATTGTCTTTGTCTAGGTCTCAAGCCACAGGAATATCTCAAGAATTGGTAACTGAAGCCCAAAAAATAGCTAATGCTCAAAATAAAGAAGATTTGAATGAAGAACAAGTAACATCTTTTATAAACAATGTAAAAACACTTATATCATCCACGCCTAATATGAATGAAATGTTGAATAATCTTGATACCTTGAAGAACATGACTAGCATTGTATTCCGATCAGGCAGGAGTACAACTTCAAATTTATTATCTTCAGGCAATAAAGATAAAGTGACAAAGGACCCGTTTGATTCACTTATAGCAAGACTAGAAACAATCGGTACAGATACCGTAGAGGATTGTGAGCAATACATCAGAATGATTGATGAATATTCTAAGGAGATGAAAAAGCCAGAAAATCTGAAGGTACTTTCATTGGGTGAAGAGACACTTACAAATATAAAAGGTGCTATAACAGTTACAAAAAAAGGTGATGATGGTAATCAAGCATCCGTAAATCAAGATTGTGATGAATCAATAAGACCTTATGCTGAGATTATGTGTCAGGCTCTCAATAACGAAGAGATAACCTTTGGGGAAGTGACTCCTGGAAAAGAAAGAGAATTTTTAGAATGGCGTCAACGAGTCTTTGATGTGAAAACAGCCGTAGATAAAAACATGCTAGTTAGTGACTTTACAAGAGAGACAACAGGCAGGAATATCAACGCATCTTCAAAAGAAAAGAGAACAATGATCCCAAATCGCAATCAATTGAACGAAGCACTAAACGGTTCACAAAAAAAATTTTATGAGATGGTTGCAAATTTCGATAATCAAAGCAAAAAACTTAATAAACTACAAATAGCTGCAAAAAACAAATTAAATCAATTGAAATCACAGTTAAATAAACAACCTTCAGAGCATGCCTATGAGTCACTTGGAGGCAAACCCTCTGAAACACGACACCCTGAGATTCCCTCTAATCAGGGAGGTATCGCGGATATGGTGGTAAGTTTTTTGTACACAATTACTATAATCCCTCTATTGGTGAGTTTATTTGTGAAGTTGCCACTTCCTTCAGGGAGAAATTTTGGCGGCTTCTTAACTAAAAGTAAAGTTGACAATGCCCCAGAGAACGTTCCTGATTATAAACCATTATCTTCTGGATCAGGCAACTTTAGTAGCAGCACACCACCTACTCGATCTAGTACTTCCTCTAAAGAATCGACTATATCCCTCAATATCAATGTTACACAGGATGATGG
>NZEV01000026.1 GCA_002690495.1 Legionellales bacterium
ACAGTCAAACAATGATACAAGATGTCCAACAAGCTGAATCATTGTTAAAGCTACTGATGCGATTTGATATATTCCGTCGTCCTGATGCGTTTGAATCATTTGTTTTGCTGTTAGAGGTACTTGGACATGCTGAACAGGCACAGTTGATGAAACAAGTAACATTATGTCTTCAACAGATTGATGAAAGCACTATTGCTAGGGATGCCGAAAATCCAGCAGCAGCGATCTATGAAGCACGACTAAAAGCGGTTCAATTATATTTGTCTAACTAAATACCGAAATCACTCAAGAAAGCCTGAATGGCTTTGGTTCTATGACTAAGCATGATTTTTTGCTCTTGGTCCATAGTGCCTATGGGGATGCCGGATGTTTGATCTATAAAAATAGGGTCATATCCAAATCCTTGGTGCCCTTCTTTTTGATGTGCTATTTCACCTTGCCAAAAGCCTGTATAAAATCGAGGTAATGGATCTTCAGCGTGACTGACATAAGCTAATACACTGACAAAATAGGCGGATCTTTGTTTCACATCGGCCATTAGATCTAACACTTTTTGAATGTTGGCATCGAAATTTCTGCCTTCTCCAGCAAAACGAGCTGAGAATATACCTGGTTGTAAATTTAAAGCAGTGATACATAGCCCCGAATCATCTCCAAGAGAAGGTTTAGAAGTGACTTTAGCACAAAATCGAGCTTTCAGGAGCGCATTTTCATGAAAACTTAGGCCTGTTTCTTCGACATCCTCTTGAGTATAATCACCTAAAAAGGAAAGAGTGAATTGTTTATTTTGAAATAATGCCTTGGCCTCGACATATTTTCCTACATTTTGGCTAGCAAAAACAATATCATTTAACATCTCTTTATCATAGCTGATTTATATTGAAACTTGAAACTCTGTATCAATAGTCGGTATAATTTAGCTTATGTCTATTCAAAAATCCTCCCTGATTCATGCAAAGCCCTGGGTCGTTGTCATTAGTGCTGCATTATTTTTTGCATACTTTTTTGCTCAAATGAATATGTTTAATGCCTTAGGGCCTTCTATGATTCATCATTTCAATATCGATGCGTTGAGTCTGGGTAATTTATCTGCGATGAGTTTGTATGGTAACGTTTTATTGATTCCTATTGCGGGTCTGATCCTTGATCGTATTTCGACACGACATGTCATTTTAACAAATATGTTGATTTGTACTTTGACAACGCTTCTTTTCTCATATGCCGAGACTTATACAATTGCAGCAATATTTCGTTTTATTGCAGGGTGTACTGGTGCGTTTTGTTTTTTAAGTTGTATTGTATTGGCATCAAGATGGTTTACATCAGCACAGATGGGACAGGTCATTGGTGCAGTGGTGACGATGGCCATGCTTGGTGGAGCACTTGCACAAGAACCTTTGCTGATTCTTATTCATCAATATGGTTGGCAGCTTGCCGTGAGGTTATATGCTTTTTTAGGTTTTGCATTTCTTGTTCTCATGTTCTTTATGATCGAGGACACACCTGAAAAGAAAATCTGGTATCCACCACCACGTATGACTTTAGACGATCTCAAGTCTAGTTTTTTTGCAGCTGTAGCTAACCCTCAAAACTGGTTGTGTGGAGTTTATACCAGCTTAATGAATTTAATGGTACTCGTCATTGGTGCAGTATGGGGTTCGGGCTATTTACAGTATCGTTTTCAGCTCACAGCAGATGATGCATTGCAAGTTACTTTCTTAATCTTTGTCGGTACGATGATCGGTTCACCTTTGGTTGGGATGATTTCTGACTATTTAAAACAGAGAAAGCAGGTGATGATTTATGGTGCCCTCATTTCTCTTTTATTATCTTTATTATTAATTTTATTCCCGCATCTCAATAAGGCAATGTTAGCTTTAATCTTTTTTGCTTTGGGTGTGTCCACAAGTACACAAGTGATTTCCTATCCAGTCATTGTTGAGAGTAACTTACCACAACATACTGGCGTGAGTGAGTCTTTGGCGAGCTTTTTGATTCTTGGAACAGGAGCTATTTTTCAAAACATTTTTGGTTTAATGATGAACTTTCATGCAAAGGGCACATTCCTTTTACGTATACCTCATGAATACAATGGGTCAGATTATCATTTTGCGTTTTTATTGATTCCCATTACATTGTTAATCAGTGTGTGTATTAGCTGTTGTTTGAAAGAAAGCTACAAAAAACATTAGGCAAATGATAATTTACGTTCAGGGTCGGCGAAGGGGTTCTCAAAATTATAAATGGTGTCAACTTTAACATTGAGATAAATCCAGATCATGAGTATGACGAGGAGCGAGAGAGTGAGTGTAGTAAGGCTGATTGGATCCATAATAATTATACTTTTTATTTATCATAGCAAAATCAATCATTAAATACAATCCTCTACCATGATCCGGGATAGGGCAAGTTGTTGATTTAAAGGCACTTTTTTGAACTTCACTTGAGCTGAAATAGCTGCTTTTGCATCAGAATCTTTATCACCAATGAAGAGAATTCGATCTTTTTTGATACCCATTTCTTTCGCAATCTCGTTTAAAAGACCAGGCTGAGGTTTTCTACATTGGCAACCATCCTCTGGATGATGAGGGCAGTATTTAATGCAAGATAAGTGCCCACCTAATCTCGTAAGACGTTCTTTGAGTTGATCATGAATTGCATTGAGTGTTTCTAAGTCAATCAACTGTCGAGCTAATGCAGATTGGTTGGTTGCAATCGCAAGTTTGATCCCTTGCTTTGACCATGCCGCCATAGTTTCAAGTGCGCCAGGGATTGGTATCCATTCTTCACAAGATTTAATATAGTGTGGAGAGTCAAAGTTAATGACACCATCTCGATCTAGAATGATCAAATCATACAGTAACGTTTTCATTTAAAATCTTCTTTTTGCCATAATAAATCTAGGATGTTGTTGATCATCGAGTACTTGTTCAACATGCCAATCACTGTTAAATAATGTATATAGTGTTTGTTTGTATCCATGTTCAATCCAAATAGATAGTTGATGTTTTTGACAGGCTTTTATAATTTTTTGAATATCATACAACCCATCCTCTTTTGAAAAAATAGCAGTTGCTGGTTCATGTTGAATACTCTTGTGTTCCCATGATGATTCTACATAAGGAGGATTGGAAATGATCACATCAACGTCAGATAAAGCAATTGAATCGAGCCAATCACCTTGAATCCATTGCACAGGGTATTCTGGGTATCGCTTTTGGTTTATTTTTGCAACGTTTAAAGCTTCAGCATACTTGTCTATACCTATGACTGTTTTGTCTGGAAAAGCCTGTTTTAAACTTAAGGCAATGCAGCCAGAGCCGGTCCCCAAATCTACAATGACTTGGTCCTCTTTGCGTATATGAGTAATTGCATGTTCAACCATTTCTTCTGTTTCAGGTCGTGGTATTAGCACGTTAGGATCAACATATAAAGACAACGATAAGAAATCCATAGATTGTAGAATGTAAGCTAAAGGCATACCAGCTGCTCTTTGTTGAACCCACTCTTCCAGTTTGTTTGAACTGGGTGCTTCATTCTTTAACCAGAGGTATTCTTGATGGTAATTGATTATGCCTGCAGATTTTAAATGTTGTTCTAATTTATTCATAGACGTGTTTTATGTAACATACCTGGCACTTCTTTTGCAAGTTTAGGGACCAGATATCCTGGTAGAGCAGCTTGTAATTGCATATAAAGTGATTTAGCTTTGTGGTCATGCACTTTAAAGTGCATAGCTTGTTTCACAGGGTCTAATTGATGAAGATAATAGGGAATGATCCCATTACTCCAAAGTGATTGAGATAAGTGAATCAGAGTGTCGAGATTGTCATTAATATTTTTGAGTAATACTGATTGATTGAGTAGTGTAAAGCGAGCTGCTTTCAATTTAGTCATCGCCTTTTGACATTCCTCAAACCATTCTTTTGGGTGGTTGATATGGAGTGCGATCACCCATTGCCATTGAGGATATTGGTGAGTGAAATTTAAAAAATCAGCATCAATTCTTGATGGTACAATCATGGGCATCCGAGTATGAAACCGAATGGTCTTGATATGAGCAATCATTGAGAGTTTATTAAATACGGTGCATAACTTTTGATTTGATAACATCAAGGGGTCCCCGCCACTAAAAATCACCTCGTGAATGGAGGAATCTTTATTGATGTAATCAATAATATCATCCAGATTTTTAAAAGGGTTTTCTTGCTGATATGGAAAATGTCTTCTAAAGCAATATCGACAGTGAATGGCACAAGCCTGAGTGAGGGTTAATAATACTCTACCAGGATATTTATGTAATAACCCTTTGGGTGTGTCTTTGCCAGTTTCATCCAGCGGGTCAATTAATCCTGTTTGAGATGATTCAAGTTTTGATGGTAAAAATTGTAAATTAATTGGATCTAGATCATCGCTAGAAAGTAATTGATCAGCATAGGCTTGAGGTATCTTTACCTTGAAACCGTAATCAGGTATAGATGTGGAAATCGATTGAACATGTCGTTGCCAGTCATTGTTCATAAGAATGTTGAGTTGATTAAGATTTTGGTTCTGATTTAGGCTCAACGAGTGGCTCTAGGTATACACTGGCTTGATCAAAGTTATTAATGTTTGGATGTCTAATCGCTGTTGTGTATGTGACTTGGGAAGTATCTTTAGCAAAAACAGATAGTTTAGCCAAGGGGTGTAAAACTGCTTTACTTTGATTTTCAGATTTCGCCAATATTTTAAATGCTCGCAATTGTCTACCGTCAAAATCGGCATCTTGATTCAGTGATAGTACAAGGTTTTTAACATCGCCTGCAAGAAACATTTTACCGCTTGAAAGCTCTACTTTGAGATCTTGATGGTCATCTATCCAGTAAACCATAAATCGCCCTTTACCGTTTTGGTGAATATTATCAATATGGTAAAAACCCTCTAGAAAAGTATCACTTTTTGATTCAATGTTGATGTTTCTAATGGTGCCATTCCAGTTTTTTGCAACAACATGGCAGTTGCCTAAAACAGCAAAATTACTTAAAGCATGATCAGGCGCCACAAAATTCCAAGTGCCTCCTGCGATTGATACAACATCATCATCAACTGATAAATTTGTGTCATTTTGTGCTCTCAGGGACTCGTCGTCTAAACGGAGTAAGTTAGGTTCATCGAAATGATGACCAAAAATCTTTATCTCTGCGTTACCTGTACACGAAAAATGTTTGATTGGCGCTGCAAAGCAGGCAGGGTATACACTAATTAAAATGAAAACAAGTATTTGATTAAACATGTTAAACCTCAGTTAATATCGATTTCGATTCGTCGATTGAAAAAGTTGCTATTAGTCTCTTTGGGATCTTTGACCTTAGGATGCGAGTAGCCCATACCCTTAGCGGTCATCAGGCTATAGTCTACGCCTTGAAACCACATAAAATCTAGAATACGTTGTGCTTGTTCTGAAGAAATGGCATCTCCATTTTTGCCAGAAAGACCCTCGTCAGTAAATGCATGTATAGCAATATGTTGAGCTTTTTTTGCCTGTGCAATGATGGGTGCTAATTCAGCATTAATGGAGGGTGAGTAATTAAGGTTATCATCGAGCAATTGGTTCGTGCTGATGGTATATCTTGTTGCATTAGGCAGTTCCATCTTGTAAATGTGCTTATTAAGGAACTGAATTTGTGGATTAGATGATTGTATTGAAATTGATTCATCTAAAGGCTTAGCAGCAGCGATGCTTAGAAACGATAATATAAAGATGATTGACTGAATCATACCTTCCTCCAAATACACACAACCACTGTTACTTTAGCATGATTAAAATCAATTGCATACTAGAATGTGGTTTTTAAATAGTCCAATGGGTGATGATGATAGATGCTTCGAACTCATCATGTTTGATATCAATGTTTTTCGGTAAAATCGTTTGATTAACACACACTTTTTTGGTCACAGAGATGGTTGCTTGACTAGTTTCAAAACGATCTTTAAGGTGAAATTCATATAACAACCAATAATATGCTTCATCAAATGGGAGTTTCCAACCAGTTGCATGGTAAACTAAAGGGTTCATTTTGACATCGACGACTTGATTCGTACCTTGAAGCCAATTAAATCCACTGTCGGTTTGTATCATGGTGCCATAGGGTAAACCGAGAGGGCCGATCATGATGACTTTTAATTTATTGTCATTCTGTTTCCAAATGATTCTACCGGTGTATTTCGTCTGACCATCATTAACAGCAATGATACCTCGAGCTGTCCACGATTTTGGTAAAGGTTTTAAATGACAATGCTCAGTAATAGGGCCATACTGCTCTGGGTAGTAGGCACATTGAGATAATAATAATGTCAAAAAACACACTAGTAGTTTGGTGTAATCCATCCTAAACTCACTCCGATCATCAATAAAAAGAATACCAAAAGTGATAATAGAATTCGATATGTAAATGCTTTTGCCATCTTGCGCCGATCAATGGAGGTATTGGTTAGGCATCTAAAAGCGATGCCTAAATTGATGAGCGCGCCCAATAACAATATAATAACAATGAGTTTTACAATCATAATTGACCTGAGTGAATGGTTTCAAATACTTGGTTAGGGGAAATGCTTTGCATACACCCACATCCACCATGCTGACATGTGGCACGACAAAATGAAGGAGTATGATAGATGACCGTCACTTTTGGGCCGAGGGGGCGCCATCGTTTGGGATGGATGTGACGTCTATTAGGATAAATACCAACAGCATGTGTACCAATTGCTGCTGCAATGTGTAAAGGTCCAGTGCTACAGGCGACAACTGCTTCACAATGGGCATAAAAATTGGCAAGGTCACCCAGTGAAAGCGCTCCCCAAAGACATTGAAAATTTTTAAAAAAAAGCTTGAAACGCTCACCTTCTTCATGGCTGCCGGTGAGTACAGGGGTGTAACCATGATTTTTCAGCTGTTGCGCAAGTGCAACATAATTATCTACTGGCCATTCTCGTGCGCTTTTATTTGAACCTGGGTGTAATGCGATTAGTCGTTTGTTTTTAAACTGTTTGGGTAGTTGATAGGATGGTTCAGGTTGTAGTCGACACCATTCGTTGAGGTTGTTAATAGAAGGTTGATATTGAATACCAAGCTGTTTTAAATATCGAAAGCTAAATAACGCTTCATGTCCTTTAATCCAGTAACTTCTTTTTGAATAATAGATAAAGGAGTTAGCAAACAACCAAGTTTTATATCTTCTAATATTCGTGATACGAAGAGGTACACCTTGGTTTTTTGCAGCACGCAACGTTCTATGATTGCGATCAGATGCGAGATAAATATCGACATCATCATAGCAAGTTGGATCTCCAGGATCAGTCACTTCATCAATGCTGGGACACAGTTTCAGCAGAGGGACCATAGGTTTTGTCACTAGATACCTAATTTTCCAATGCGGGCGTATTCTTTTTAGGAAGCCTGCTAAGCTAGAAACGATGATCGCATCTCCAATGGCTTCGGTTTTTGAGATTAAAATTCGCATGCTTGTTTTAATTGTGTAGTATAAGAGATATGAATTCAATAGTTAAATCTCTTAAGCGTGTACGTTAAGTATGCAAAAACCATCTTTTTTTGTTGCAACTGTATTGATGTCGATCATCTTTGTTATGCTGGGTTGTTGGCAAGTGATCAGAGCACTAAATAAAAGCGCTTTGTTTCACCAGTTACATCAGTCTCCAATGACATTAAGTATGAAATCGTTGACCAAAAATCAGATTGTTCCAAACAATCATTATATATTAGCAGATGGTCAGTGGCGTTCAGAATTAGTCTTATTGGATAACCAATTTTACAATGACCAACTTGGTGTCAGAGTGTATGGATTTTATTGTGATCAATCTGATTGTTTGCTGATAAGGGGGCCATGGATATCAAAGCAACAAAAGCCAAATCGTGATTGGCAACAGCCTAGTGTCTCAGGCTTAATACGCTCCCTACCCTATGTTTTAATTCATCAAAAAGAAAGTGATTCATTGTCATCCAAACACACGCCTCCTATCTTAGTGAGTTTAGATAAAGTCTATTTAGAGAAAAAATACCACCTTGCTTTGATGAATTATGAATTGGTTCAAGGTGTATCGATGAACTCATCTGAAAAAGATACTTTATCAGTACATAGACATTATGCCTATGCAGTACAATTTTATTTACTTGCTTTAGTGTGCATCATTGGATATATTTTAGCTAAGTAGATTATGTTGAAGTCTCCAAAATTATTTTTTTCAATTGCAGGGTTATTATCTCTTGCGCCTTTTTTAATGGTCGGTTGGTGGTACCTACTTGGTCAACCGAACCCAACGCTTCAGAAGGGCCGTCTTGTTCAAGAAACAGTGCTCTTTAATATACCTCAATCTGATCCTCCAAAATGGATTATTGGTCAGGTGGTGAAAAACCAATGCCAAGATGATTGTATGGGGAAAATGTATTTGTTAGATCGTATTAGATTGGTGATGGGCAAAAATCAAAACAGAGTTGATGTTGCATTATTATCAGAGTCTCCGATTGGTATTGAGAACTATACGAACATCACGGATCCAAATTTAAAAAATATATCTAATGTCATTGGAGATGATGATTTGGTGATTATTGATCCTCAGCATAAATTGGTGATGAGCTATTCTAAAGATGTTGATCCAAGAAATATTACTGCTGATTTGAAAAAACTACTTAAGTTCTCCAGGCTGGGTTAATGATAAATTGTAAGTTGAAAACCATATTAGGGATCTTTTTAATTTGGGGTGTGATCACTGTTTTACTCGGTGCCTATACGCGCATTAGTGATGCAGGTTTAGGTTGCCCTGATTGGCCTGGTTGTTTTGGCCAGTGGATTGCGCCAACGACAGACTTACAACTCTCTGAAGCCAAAATGGGCTATGTCACTCTTGATGATAATACACCTTTAAAAGCATGGCTGGAAATGATACACCGCTATGCCGCCTCTTTCTTTGGGTCTTTTCTAATTTGTCTAGGTATCTATATTATTTTTAATAAGCAATATTTACATAAACGTTGGACGGGGTTTATGTTGATAGCGCTAGTTGTATTTCAAGCTTTGTTGGGTATGTGGACAGTCACATGGAAATTACATCCTTTGGTTGTGATGGGGCATCTTATGGGTGGGTTATCACTGTCTGCTATTTTATGTTGGCTTTATCTGGATGCATCTACACATGGTCAAAAACTGTTTGTTTATAACCCAAGTCCATCCTCAAAATGGGTTGGTTTTGGTGTATTTGTGATCATAGTACAATTAGTGCTTGGAGGTTGGACCAGCGCAACTTATTCTGGACCAGTATGTCCTACGTTCCCCTATTGTGAGGGATCTTATTGGCCTCAGATGAACTTTTTAGAGGGTTTTTTTCCATTGGTGACGATTGGTCAAAACTATCAAGGTGGTGTTTTTAGTCATAGTGCTCGTGTTGCAATCCAAATGGTACATCGTTATTGGGCCTTTGTAGTAACAATATACCTGATCGCTTTAAGCTGGTTTATGATGAAAAGAAGTGTACACAATATGATCTGGATTATTGCTGTGATGAGTGCTTTATTCCTTCAAATATTAGTAGGTGTTTTAAATGTATGGTGGTATCTGCCAATTTCCCTAGCAGTCCTACATAATGGGTTGGCATTATTGATTTTATTGCTGATGGTTGGCTGGTATCATACTGTTCAAAAGAAAGTGATTTAACGATGGCTTTATTGCAAGAGTTTCTTGTGTTATGCAAGTTTAGAGTCGTTGTTTTAATGCTTTTGTCTGCACTCGTTGGTATGTTGCTTGCTAGTGATCATATCAATCCTTTTTTGATCGTAAATGCGACTTTAGGCATAGGATGTATTTGTGCAGCAGGTGGCGTGTGTAATCAATTATTCGATGTAGGCATTGATAGAAAAATGCTTCGCACTCAAAATAGACCGCTATTAAGTCAGAATATTGATGCGGCTACTGCCTGGATATTTGTAGTTGCATTGATTTTTACGGGCATCACCATACTGACATTACATGTTAACGTACTGACAGCAATATTAAGTGTTGCTGGTATGGTGGGTTATGCGTGGATTTATACTTGTTATTTGAAATATTTTACGCCCCAGAATATTGTAATCGGGGGGTTTAATGGCGCTTTGCCGCCACTTTTGGGATGGACGGCAGTGACTGGACAAGTGTCAGCCGAAGCATTGGCGTTAGTGCTGATTATCTATACATGGACACCTCCTCATTTTTGGGCGCTTGCTATTTCTAAAAAAGAGGAGTACGCCAAAGCAGATATTCCAATGTTGCCTGTGACGCATGGAGTTCACTTCACCTGTCAACAAATTATTTTATATACATTGTTAATGGTCATCGCAACGATTATCCCAATTTTAATGTGGGTATCAGGAGTCATTTATGCGATTGGTGTCAGTTACCTGAATGCGCGATTTATTTTGATGGTATATCGTTTATGGCAGGAGCCAAATAGTGCTAATGCCATGCGTACGTTCACCTATAGTATTTCCTATTTGATGTATTTGTTTTTGTTATTGCTTATAGATCATTTTATTTTAATTCATATTTAATGATGTATGATTGGTTGAAATGGATTAGACAACAAGGGGCGTCAGACCTTTTGCAGCAGTACCATATTGATTTAGACGAAAAAGGATTCTTTTGGCATTATGAGGGGCACATTCAACGATTAAATTGGATGCATCAGTACCATGATCTCATTGAGGATGGGGCATTCAAAAAATATGCGCTTATTCGTGCGATTAAGGGCAGAACAGGTGCTGACAGATATATTTTAGACTGTTGTGCTGGTCTGGGGAAAGATGCCATGTTGATGGCTGTCAGTGGCTGTCAAGTATTAACCTGTGAAAGATCTCCTATTTTGTTTGCATTGCTAAAAGATCATCTGGATAGGTATCAGTTAAATCATATGATGCATTGTGTGTATGCAGATGCAATAACATTGATGGAAAACTGGCCAATCTCAAGATTAAAGCCTGATGTCATTTATCTTGATCCAATGTTTAATATTGTGCCTCGTGCCAAAGTAAAACAACATAGTTGGCTATTGCAATCCATAGGGATGAGAACGGATAACGAGCAACTATTTAATCGCGCATTGTCTTTGGCTGGAGATAAAGTGGTGGTGAAGCGTTCAAGAAGAAATGATCATTTAGTCAGTATGAAACCCACTTACACGATAGAAGGCAAAACAACGCGATATGATGTATATCAGCGATAAACTATTTACCTGGTGTGTCGCCCCATAATACTTTATGTAATTGTACTTGAAAGCGAACAGGCAATTGGTGTTCTAAAATAAGGTCAGCGAGTTGGTGTGGAGGCATCGATGGATGGGTAGGTGAGAACCAAACGGTACATAATTGATGGAGTGTCTTTTCCTCTAAAATTGATTTAGCCCAATGAAAGTCGCGCTCATCTGAGATTACAAATTTAATTTGGTCTGTTGGTTTGATGTGTTTTAAATTATCAAATAAATTACGGTGTATTTCGTTTGAGCTCGGTGTTTTGATATCCATGACAATAGACACTCGGGGATCAATCTGGGCGATATCAAATGCACCACTTGTTTCAATCGAAACTTGATATTGGTGTTCACAAAGTAGGTGCATTAATTGATGAACATGGGGTTGTGCTAGTGGCTCACCACCAGTGATGCAAACATGAGCAGTTTTATATTGTTCTACAGAGTGCAGAATATCGGTGAGCGTTTTGCTATTGCCGTCTTTAAATGCATAGGCCGTATCACAATAACTGCAGCGTAATGGGCATCCTGTGAGACGCACAAAAACTGTTGGGAAGCCACTTGAGTGGGCCTCTCCTTGAACGGAATAGAAGATTTCATTGATTTTTAGCATCTGGTTCATAGGTGACATGGCACGTATCATTTTCAGCTAATGTGACACTTTGTATCGCAATAGAGTTAGGTATTTTTTCTTGTAAAGTTTGGTAAATCCAGTAACAGATGTTTTCACTAGTTGGGTTGATACGATCAAATGGTTTGACGGTGTTAATATGACTATAGTCTAGCGGTTTGACAGTCTCTTCGATCCATTTTTTGGCTTCGTAAAAGTCAATTACCATATCGTTTGTGGTTTTAATCGCAGAAAACGTAGCAGAGACTTTGTAAGTATGCCCGTGTAACTGTGCACATGGACCATCATAATTTCTTAAAGATACGGCTGCTTGAAATGCGTGTTTAATAGTTACTTTTATCATAAAAGTGTTATTATCTAACAAAAATGTTCTTAGAGTCAAGATCTAGTCTTGTTCAAAGTCATGTCATCCGTTATGATTTTGGTGGGATGAGGTATTTATTTTTAGTTGTTAGTTTATTGTGGCCTGTGGCGCAATCAGATATTTTGGACGATCTGATGTGGGTTGAAAATAATAGCTTTTGCAAGGGCTATTTTAAACCTTTAGATACTAATTTGCCAACCTTGCCTGAAGATCAAACGGTGCTTATCACTGAAAAAGACAGTCATGTCGTTCTTGGTGCTGATGCCTCACTTAATTCGGTGACTGTTGAGCAGAATGAATTAAAAATATTTTCAGAAAAAGCCAAATTAAAATTAGATCAAGAGAACCAACTTGAGGTTTTAAAATTAGATGCAAAAAGTCGTTACCATGCTCCCAAGTTGTTGCTGTATGCCGAATCTGGTGTGTTTAACATCAAACAAGACAAAGTGAATCTTAACCAAGTGACCTATCGAATTAAAATGCAAGACTCTAATGCTTGGGGGACTGCGCGTACTGTGAGGCGTGATGCCAGTCATCGCTATATATTCGAAGACGCAACGATATCTAATTGTTCTCCAAATGATAATATTTGGTCTATCCGAGCTCGTATTATGATTTATGATCCAGACCGTCATTTAGTCACTTTAATCGATCCTCAAGTAATGAACTATGATAGTGTACTAGTTGGGTGGCCATACCTTGATTTTGCAACTGAAGGACGAAAAAGCGGTTGGCTTAAACCAGATATTCATTGGACGCCTTATGGTGGTGTTGCTTTATTTTTACCATATTATCTTAATTTAGCGACTAATGCAGATTTAGTGTTAACACCAACAATTGTGACTGAGCGAGGGCTTGGGTTACAGTCAGATTTAAATTATTTAACAGAAAGCACATCAGGTAATTTAAAACTCTTAGGCCTATTAGATCAAGCAGCAAAAACATCTCGATATCAAATACTTTGGGGTCAGAAAACTCAGCTAAGAAAAGATCTTGATTTACACGTCAATCTATCCGAGTTTAGTGATACAGATATTTTTAGAGACTTTGGTAATTACTTTAATTTAGCAGATACAATGCATCCAGTAGAAAGTGCGACACTGAGTTGGACTCCTGAGGGAGGCATCCTCAATGTGGGCTTTACGGACTTCCATAATGATTTTGTAGAAGATAGTGCGACTTTAGCAGATGTTCGCTTTGTTTCGTTTTCTCCGGACCCATTATTTCTAAAAGAGCATATTGTGCTGACACAGCAATTCAACGTTTCTAGGTACACAAACGTTGCTGCTTCTAACCAGGGTGAGTTTGGTTCAAAAGTGGATCGTGCGACAGCTGACTTGTCTATGACTTATGATTGGAGTAGGCCATATTTATTTTTTAGACCTAAAGTCAGTAGTGTATTAAGATGGTATCGCACAGAAGACGTTGCGGTCTACAAAGATGCTATTCCAAGATTTCAGGTGTCAACAGGACTTAATTTTGAAAAGTTTGGTGATGGTTATTATCAAACATTAAGTCCTCAAATTACATACCTCTATACCCCTTATAAAGATCAAAACAGTGTGCCTATTTTAAATACGAGTCTTAAGTCAACAAATGATATATCTACCTTTTATGAAGCCGGGCGTTTTCTAGGGATTGATCGTATTGAAGATAACAATGCCATTATGCTTGGTGTAACTTCAAGGGTGCAATTCAAAGACTATTTCTGGGATTTTTCAGGTGGTCAACAGATTAATTTCACACCGCCACAAGTTTGTTTGGATCCTAATTGCCAAGGAGAAACAGGCTCTACAGCTGATTTTGCTCCCCTATTCTTTTCAGTGACCGGGACTTATCCTGCTGCAACCACGAGTACACATCTTTCTTATGATACAGATTTACATATTATGCGCTCACTAGGATCGGTGTTGACCCTAAAAACACCTACTTTAGATGCTTTATCCATTGATTATGAGTACGATGCAAGGAGCGGCAGTAATAATGATGTGGTCACTGAGTTGTCAAGATTAGGTATCAACGCGGAGTATCGTGTTTCACCTTTATATAAGATAAAGCCAAAAGTCTTTCACGATTTTAAAAATAGTCGGACAACCAGTTATGAGATTGTCAATGTGTTTAAGTCATGTTGTTGGACAACAGAATTTAAATTAGGACGAAGATACACAGGTACGGATGATAATTCAGATAAAGAGTATCAGTGGTATGCTTCGTTCTGGTTATATTTAGATGGTTTTTCATAAATGACTATACAAACAACAGAGATAACTGGTAATCTAATACAAGGTAAAAGGAGGTTAATCTTATGATTAAATTAATGAAAAGTTTATTGATATTATCAATTAGCTTATTACTGATGTTAAACCATGCTCATGCTCAAGCAACTGATGCTCAGGATAAGAAGGTGCAATGGTTATTTTTAGTGCACGGTGATAATGCAAAGATCCAGAAAGTAGATGGTAAGCTACAATTAGTTGTATCAAAGACTGATATTGTAAGAGCTTTTGGAGATCGACCAGTCCGATTAGTGCATAAAATGACAATGACCGATTTAAATACAATGTGGTCTGAAGGTGCAGATTCATTCAAGAAGGATCCCCCAAATACAGGTATCACCTTCAATGATGAAAGTGGTGTAATCGTATTGACAGACATGACAATGGATGGAGATCAAGCGATCTTTACATTTACCATGGATGATAACACAAAAGACCCATTTACCGTTGGTGAAAAGGGAAGATATTCAATGGTGATTGATGATGCTGCAGAAATGGCGGCCGCAGTTGGCGCTAGGGGAAACACTAACTAGGGGAAACACTAATCCGTTCTAGGCGGCGATTATAGGGAATATTGATTGATCTCTTCAAATTTGCACACAAATGTTGAGATCAATCGACCTTTACATTTATAGTGATAATATTATACAAACCTTTTAACTGTTGGTGAAAAGGGAAAATATTCAATGGTGATTGATAATTTAAAGGCCTTAAACTTTGAAAGGGAACTGAACAAGAAGCGTAGGA
>NZEV01000027.1 GCA_002690495.1 Legionellales bacterium
TACTATTTATAATTACAATGTTAACAATCGTTAAACACAGAAATAATATAATCTCTTTTTTAAGAAATACTAATCAAACTTACTTTGAAAATTAAAATGCTATTTGGTGGTATCACTCCAGGTACACCATTTGCACCATAAGCAAGCTCTGGAGGAATCACAAATTCAAATTCATCACCAACATGCATGAGTTGTAAACCCTCAACCCAACCTGGGATCACTTGATTAACCCCAAACTTAGCTGGTACACCACGTTCATAGGAGCTATCAAAAATTTTACCATCAGTCAGTTTACCTTCATAATTGACAGTGACAACCTGAGTGACAGTTGGTGATACATCACCATCTCCCTTACGAAGGATTTTATAAAGTAAACCAGACTTAGTTTTTATTACTGATTCTGAATTGACATAGTTATCATAAAATTGTGTTTCAACCATTGACATTGCTCCAAATGAAGTACTTAAAATTAATATTAGTAGATATCTTAACATTAGCGTAAAATTTTGTAAATTGCTTCACCAATCTGAGAAGGGTTTTTTACTGTGGTTACACCAGCATCTTCAAATGCTTTATATTTACCATCTGCGGTTCCTTCTCCACCTGATATAATAGCTCCAGCGTGCCCCATTCTTTTGCCAGCAGGTGCAGTTACGCCAGCAATATATGCAACAACAGGCTTCGTAACATGATGTTTGATATATTCTGCTGCCTGTTCCTCAGCATTACCACCTATTTCACCGACAACGATAATACCTTCTGTTTCTGGGTCTGATTCAAGTCGTTTTAATACATCAATAAAACTCATTCCAGGAATAGGATCACCACCAATACCAACACAAGTGCTTTGTCCAAGACCTAAGGCTGTCGTTTGATGTACTGCTTCATAGGTGAGTGTACCTGATCGAGACACAATACCTATAGAGCCCTTTTTATGAATAGATCCTGGCATGATACCTATTTTACATTCTTCAGGTGTGATAATTCCTGGACAATTGGGACCAATCATTAATGTTCCTGTCTCTTTGAGTCGTTGTTTGATAGGAATCATATCCAAAACAGGTATACCTTCTGTAATACAAATAATAAGCTCAAGTTTTGCATCAATTGCTTCACCAATCGAATCCTTACAAAATGGAGCTGGAACAAAGATCACAGAGACAGTCGCCCCTGTTTTATCTACTGCTTCTTGAACTGTATTAAATATTGGAACACCAAGATGCTCTTGACCACCCTTGCCTGGAGTAATGCCACCTACAAGTTGAGAGCCATAGTCTAATATTTGTTGCGAATGTAATGTACCTTGTGCACCAGTCATACCCTGACAAATGATTTTGGTATTTTTATTTACTAATATACTCATAAAGATGCTCCAACTTTATCCACGATGGTTTGGCTTGCTTGTGATAAGTCTTTCACGGCTGTTAAATTTAAACCGCTTTTATTAAGAATTTCTGAACCTAGTTCAGCATTATTTCCAACTAGTCGGACGACAACAGGAATGTCTAATTTACATTGTTCACAGGCTTTGATAATCCCATCTGCAATTAAATTACACTTCACTATTCCTCCGAAAATATTTACGAAAATACCTTTTACATTTTTATCAGACAGAATGATTTTGAACCCCTCTGTAACACGTTCTTCGGTAGCTCCTCCACCAACATCTAAGAAGTTAGCCGGATTTCCACCACACACTTTAATGATATCCATGGTTGCCATAGCCAGTCCTGCACCATTAACCATACAACCAATGTTACCATCTAAATGAACATAGTTTAGATCCCATTGCATTGCTTGGCTTTCACGTGCATCTTCTTGTGATAAATCTCTTAGCTTTGCTAAATCTTTTTGACGATATAGTGCATTATCATCAATATTGATTTTTGCATCAAGACAGACCAGTTGATCATCTTGATTAACGATCAATGGATTAATTTCCAATAGAGATAAATCTTTATCACAAAATAGTCTGTATAATTTATCTAAAATGGATACAAATTGTCTCATATGATGTAATTGAAGGCCTATTTTGAAGCCAAGCTGACGTGACTGATATGGTTGTAACCCTAATGTTGGATCAACATCTATTTGGATTATTTTTTCTGGTGTTTCATCAGCAACAGCCTCAATATCCATCCCACCTTCACTAGAAGCAACCACTTTGATTTTTTGTGTTGCTCGATCAATAAGGATACTTAAGTAATATTCCTTTTTGATTTCAGAGGGTAATTCTAATAACACCTGATTAATTGGCTGTCCATGACTATCCGTTTGATGTGTGACAAGATGTCTGCCAAGCATTCCTTTAACTTCATGTTCAAGATCATTCAAATTATCAACAATCTTTACACCGCCTGCTTTACCTCGTCCACCGGCATGTACTTGAGCTTTTACAACAATTTTTTTGCTACCTAACTCATTGTATACTTTTATAGCATCTTTAATGTTACTTACAGGAATGCCTTTAGGGACATCAATTTCATAACTTTTAAATAAATCTTTACTTTGAAATTCGTGTAAATTCATTGTTTCCTCTTTAAATATCTAATAATAATCTGGTAGGATCTTCAAGTAACTCTTTAATATACATTAAAAACTGTACTGAAGTTGATCCATCAACCATACGGTGATCATAGGTTAATGCAATATACATAATTGGCCTTATTTCAACTTGATCATTGATCACAACAGGTCTTTTCACAATATTATGCATCCCAAGAATTGCTGACTGTGGCGCATTTAATATTGGCGTTGAAAGCATTGAGCCAAATTTACCTGCATTAGTAATTGAGAATGTACCACCTTGCATGTCCTCTAAAGTTAATTTACCATCACGTGCTTTGACAGCTAACTCTTTAACTGCTTTTTCTAAATCAGCCATTCCTTTTGCTTGTGCATCACGAATAACCGGGACAACGAGTCCTCTATCGGTAGATACTGCAATACTAATATCCTGATAATCACGGTAAATAATTTCCTGTTCGTCGATACTAGCATTAACATCAGGGAACTTTTGTAAAGCTGCACTAGAGGCTTTTATAAAAAACGGCATAAAGCCAAGTTTAATTTGATGTTTTTCTTCAAAAGTTTTCTTGTATTTTGCTCTAAGATCCATTACAGCCTTCATATCTACTTCGTTAAATGTTGTCAAACAAGCGGTAGATTGTTGAGCGTCAATTAGACGTTCTGCGATTTTAGCTCGGATTCGAGTCATAGCAACGCGTTTTTCTTGGCGTGATGAAATGACTTGTGCCTTTAAAACATCCCCTTTTAATATTCGACCATTTGGCCCAGTTGGCGTAATTGCTTGTTGAATTGGATGTTCTTGAATAGCTTTTCTGGCAGAGGGACCGATTTTAGTCGTTTCAGGAGCACTAGTTGGTATAGCCTCTACAGGAGATGATGTACTTGTTTCTTTAGTTGTTTTTTTGTCTGAATGATGCTGTTCTTGTTGGGCCTCTGTGACCTTTTTCTCTTCAAAACTAAATAATACATCACCTGAGTTTACTTCATCACCAGGTTTTGTCATGACTTCTAAAATAAGTCCAGAGGTTGGAGCAGGCACTTCAATCATGATCTTATCTGTTTCAAGTTCAACTAAAACAGTCGCTTCAGTTACCAAATCTCCTTGTTGATGATTAACTGTTGCAACCACTGCACTTGAAACCGATTCAGGCAAAACCGGAACAGTGATGTCTATAGCCATAATATGATTCCTTTTAAGTTAAATATTAAATGCCTCTTCAACAAGTGAAGACTGTTCTTCAAGATGTTGAGCATAATAACCAACTGCAGGGGAAGCTGCAGGAGGTCTACCACTATAGACTATCTTGTTTTTATCTTGTAAACAAGCGTTAAATCTAGGATTCAATCGATACCATCCTCCTTGATTTTTATGCTCTTCCTGGCACCAAACATAATGATTATTTGCACCATATTGTGCAATGATTTTTTTCACCTCTTCTTCAGGAAAAGGGTATAGTTGCTCGATTCTTACAATGGCAGTATTCTTATTTTTTTCATTCCTGTAATTGAGTAAATCATAATATACTTTACCAGTACAAAATATCACACGATCTGGTTTTTCCATATGTTCATCATCAATGACTAATTTAAAATCACCACTAGAAAGATCCTCTAATGAGGATGATGCTTGGGGAAGACGTAAGAGACTTTTTGGTGAGAAAATGACTAGAGGTATCCTTATCTTACGTAACATTTGCCTTCTAAGAAGGTGAAAAATTTGTGATGGCAGTGTTGGTACACAGACTTGAATATTAGTTTGACCACACAACTGTAAAAATCGCTCTATTCTACCAGAGGTATGTTCTGGCCCCATCCCTTCATGACCATGAGGTAACAACATGACAAGTCCAGAATGTTGGTTCCATTTTTGTACACCCGAAGTAATAAATTGATCGATAATGACTTGTGCACCATTAGCAAAATCACCAAATTGTGCCTCCCATAATGTCAGTGTGTTTGGATCATAGGTCGTAAAACCATATTCAAATCCGAGAGTTGCTTGTTCACTTAGTGTTGAATTATGTACTTCAAATTGATTCTTTGAAATATTATCAAAAATATTAAATTGTTGATTAGAAAGTGTTGAGTTGATAATAGCATGTCGATGTGAAAATGTACCACGTTGACAATCTTGCCCAGTCAATCTGACATTAAAGCCATCACGAATGAGTGTTGCATACGCTAAAAGCTCAGCCATCCCCCAATCTAATGGCTTTTTACCCTCCGCCATCAATTGGCGATTCTTATACACATTTAAAACACTTTTATGAGGCTTTATATTTTCGGGTAAGGTGGATAATTCCAGGGATAATTTTTCTAAATCTTTTTTTGGATATTGACTTTGATATTGCTCTCTCCAATCGTTAGATTCATGAGACTTCCATAGGTTATCCTCAGCTTTATTTGTTTCATGTATTAATGCGGCACCATCTTTCAATTTTGTTTTAACATCTTCAATCATTTCATTGTATTCCGTCTCTGATATAATTTTATTATTAATTAGAGACTTGGAGTAGGTGTCTAAAACAGACGGATGCGCTTTAATTTTTTGATACATCATTGGTTGCGTCATAGATGGTTCATCACTCTCATTATGTCCTAATCGACGATAGCCTAATAGAGTAATAAATATATCTTTTTTAAACTTACTTTTATAATTTGAGGCAAGAATTGCAGCTTGATAAACACTCTCTGGACAATCTGCATTGACATACAATATAGGCGCTTCAATCACTTTTGCCACATCAGCAGCACCAAAGCTTGTCCTGGATTCAGACTTTTTACTGGTAGTAAAACCAATTTGATTATCGATTGTAATATGAATCACGCCATTGACATTATAAGCTGCACTACTGTTCATATTCAGCGCTTCCATGACAACACCTTGTCCAGCAATTGCGGCATCCCCATGAATGATGATCCCCGTTGAGGACCATCTGCTTTGACGAGATCGGACTTGACCTAAGGCAACTGGATAAATAAATTCAAGGTGAGAGGGGTTACATGCTAAAGAAATATTGACCTCTTTTTGATTGATTTTTCGAGCACTTTGAAAACCAAGATGATATTTAACATCGCCACTTGTATTGCGTGTATTTTTATTCAAACCTGCAAACATATCAAAAATAGCTTTTGTCTTCATACCACACACGTTGGTCATGACATTTAACCGTCCTCGATGCGCCATACCTATAATGATGTCATTATAGGATTGTTTTGAAAGCATAGTAATTAATGTATTCATACAAGGAATTAATGCCTCTTCACCTTCAAGACCAAACTTTTTCTGACCAACATATTTAAGCGATAAATGTTTTTCAAATAGCTCTGCAGCTAGAATTTCATTTAAAATGATTTTCTTTTCTTCTTGGGTGGAATTTAGTCTATTTTCAAATGCTTCGTATAACCATTGACGTTCTTCTTGATTGGAAAGGTGATCGCAATCTATCGCAATTTTACCACAATATAATGCAATCATATCATCTGGAGCATCAGCACTTAAATGACTTGAAAAAGCAATAAGTTGATGAATACTTTCTTCATGGGTTTTTGAATACAAGGGGTTAGTATTTGCTACACGGTAACCATATTTTCTAATCAATTGCGGCCATTCATTACTTGTCGTTGTTTGAGAAAAATCAGACTCGGAAAATGCTTTAACGACATCCTCTGTAGATAAAGCAGTACATGAAGATTTTACTTCAGGTAGGTGGTTAAATATATCCGTATTTTGTTTTGATAATTCAAGTTGTTCTAAATAGTCTAAGTTCTCTGCAGCAAAAGCTGAATCTTCAGATAAATTTGCATAACTTCTTTTCATAAACACTCCTTAGATTAGTTATGAGAATTTGAATCTTTACTAATTTGCTCTTGTATTGTGTGAATTGCTTTATTTGGGTTAAGTCCTTTTGGACAAACATTAGTACAGTTCATGATATTATGACAACGATATAGACGCCATAGACCTTGAAGGTCTTTTAATCTTTCTTCTGTTGACATATCTCTACTATCAACAATGAATCGACAAGCCCACAGAAGACCTGCTGGACCAACGAATTTATCAGGGTTCCACCAAAAAGACGGACAAGCTGTAGAACAGCAGGCACAGAGGATACACTCGTATAATCCATTGAGTTTATCTCTTTCTTCAGGAGATTGGAGATACTCCCCTTCTTGAAGCGGTTTTTCTTTGGCTTGTAGAAAAGGTTTTATAGACTCATATTGTTTATAAAAGCGATCCATATCAATAATAAGATCCCTAACAACAGGCATGCCTGGTAATGGTCTTATTGTAATTTTCTTAGGTAGATCTTTTAATTTAGTTAAACATGCAAGTGAATTTTTACCGTTGATATTCAGCCCATCTGATCCACACACTCCATGAGCACAAGAACGTCTGTAAGCTAATGAGGGATCTTGAGACTTAATCGCCTCAAGCAAATCCAGCAACATAATACCTTTAATCTTTTTTGGATCGATAGAATAATTTTCTACTCTAGGTTTGGAATCTACTTCAGGATTATATCTGTAAATATTAACGTCATAATTTGCACTAGTCATTAAGTTTCTCGCTTTGTATCAAAAGGAATTGCTTTAACAATATTCGTTTTATCACTCACTTTTCTGGATAAATATCGCCCATCCTCAAAAGATACACAGTGTTTATGCCAGTTTTTATCATCTCTGTCAGGATAATCTTCTCGAGAGTGAGCACCTCTACTTTCGGTTCTATTTTTTGCACATATTGCCGTATGATACGCAATTCCGATTAAGTTTTGTAATTCTAAAGCCTCAATTCGTTCTAGATTATAAACCTGACTAGTATCAGTCAATGCAATCTCATGATCTATTGAATCTTTAATTTTAGCAATAGTTTTAAAGCCTTCTTCCATTGATTCACCTGAACGGAAGACACCGAAATCATTTTGCATCGTATCCTGCATCGTTTTTCTTAATTCACTGATATTCGGTCCAGTTTTTCTTTCATTAAGATCTCTATATCTTTTTAATGACTGATCAACATCATCCTGGTTAGGTGTTTTCAACTCAACACCTTGATCAAGGGCTTCACTAATATGAATTGCAGACGCCCTACCAAAAACAACAATATCAAGTAATGAATTGGCACCTAAACGATTAGCACCATGAACTGATACGCAGGCACACTCACCGGCTGCATATAAACCGTTCACTATTTTATCTTGCCCTTTTTTATTGAGCGTTAACACTTGTCCATGAATATTTGTTGGAATGCCTCCCATTAAATAGTGGCATGTTGGTATGACAGGGATTGGAGCATCATTTGGGTCAATACCTGCAAAGCTTTTGGCTATTTCAGTAATACCAGGCAGTCGCTTCTTTAATACATCAGATCCAAGGTGATTGAGTTTTAAATAGGTATATGCTTTATCAGGTCCACCACCTCTACCTGCACGAATTTCTAGCATTGATGAACGTGCTACAACGTCTCGACACGCTAAATCTTTCTCATGAGGCGCATATTTTTCCATGTATCGCTCGCCCTTGCCATTAATGAGATAACCACCTTCACCTCTACAACCTTCTGTCATCAGAATACCGGTGCCGTATATCCCTGTGGGGTGAAATTGCCACATTTCCATATCTTGTAAAGGAATATTTGCTCGTAATGCCATAGTCATACCATCACCAGTACAGGTATAGGCATTTGTTGTTGAGGCGAATATCTTTCCAGCACCTCCAGTGGCTAACACAGTGAACTTAGATTTAAAATAGCAAAGCTTACCTGTCTCCATACACATTGCCACTACGCCACAAACAGTATCATCGCTTGTTGTGACTAAATCAAGCGCAAACCATTCATTGTAAAATTTAGTCTTTACTTTAACGTTTTGTTGAAAAAGAGTATGCAGCATCGCATGACCTGTTCTATCTTCTGCGCAACAGGTTCTATGTACAAGCTTTTCACCATAATTTTGAGATTGACCACCAAAAGCTCTTTGATAAATTTTACCATTTTCAAGTCTTGAA
>NZEV01000028.1 GCA_002690495.1 Legionellales bacterium
AATCTCTTTTATGAGTCTTATCAAATTTGAACTATCAGTCATGTCGCCATAGTGCAGAGTGATTTTATTGTCAGATCTAGAAATTTGTTCCTTGTTATTCATTCGGTTACTAATTCCGTGAACGATATAATCCTTGGTCAGTAAGAATTGACTTAAGTAAGTACCATCTTGTCCTGAAATTCCTGTAATGAGTGCGGTTTTAATCATTTGAGCTATCTCTTATTAAAACTGAAAATAAATAAACTGATTAATAGGTCGTAGAAATATGTATACAAAGTAAAACATGGCTGTAAATTTAATAGTATTAATAACAAAAAAAACAGATTTAGCTTTTTTTAACTTTTGACTAATATATTCAGAATATAAAAAGCTCAAAGAACAAAAAACTAACAAAATAAAAGTTATCAAATATATATTTTCTCGCATGGATATTAATAAAAAATTATCCATTGAAAATATTTTACTGTACATTATAAAAGTATCATTTAAACTTTCTGCTCGAAAAGGAATCCATGATAACATTGAAAGCACTAACGTTATCAACCATCCAACAATTGGTAAATTAAAAAAATGTATTTTTTTTCTAATTGGTGAAAATAAACGCTCAAAAAAAATCGTAATAGAATGATAAACACCCCAAAAAATAAATGTCCAATTTGCTCCATGCCATAGCCCCATTAAAGCCCATGTTATAAATAATGATTTGTTTCTATTTAGCTCGTCAATTTTTATATTTTCAATATTAAGGCCGCCTTTGGAAATATTATTTCTGTCAATAACCTTTATACCCTGTAAAGGCAAATATAGATAATCTCTAATCCAACTTGATAGTGATATGTGCCACCTTTTCCAAAAAGATTTAAACGATCTGGCAGCATAGGGATAATTAAAGTTTTCTGGAAATTTAATACCCATCATATTTGCACAACCTATAGCAATATGAGAGTATCCTGCAAAATCAAAATAAATCTGAAATCCAAATAAAAAGGCAAGTGTAAATACATCAATACCAGATAGAGAATTAGCATCAATTAAAAATCCTTCATCAACGAGTGGAGCAATATTATCAGCCAAAACAACCTTTAAAAATAATCCATATAAAATTCTTTCAATTCCATCTGAAATATATTTGAATCGAAATTTTGACCTATTTTTAATCTGGGGTATAACTTCTCCAGCACGTAGAACAGGCCCAGCAATTAACTGTGGGAAAAATGTTACATAACATCCATAAAGAATAAAGTTTTTTTCAACATTAACATGCTTTCTAAATACATCAACAGTATAACTTATAGTTTGAAAAGTGTAAAAACTAATGCCTATTGGTAATATAATATTTGGTAAATTAATTTCAATAGATTTACCAAAAACATTAAATAAATCATTAATATTATCAGCAATAAAATATAAGTACTTAAAATAAATTAATAGACTTAAATTAGTTACCACACTTAGTACAAGAAGAAACTTTCTCTTTTTTCGAAATTTTATTGAAATTTTATCTAATCTTTTTGATATTTCAAAATCTAAAAAAGTAGAAAATAAAATAAGTAATAAGAATTCTATTTTCCAAAAACCGTAAAATATTAGACTGGATAAAAAAACTAAGGCTAATCTATACTTATCTTTTAGAATCCAATAGAGTATTGTGAAAAAAAGTAGAAATAATAAAAATGTTAAAGAATTAAATATCACTATTTGAAATGTTGTTCAATTATATTTTTTAATTCCTGAAATAAAATTTTATGTCCAGAATATTGAAAATGCATAAAGTCATATTCAGCTTCAGAAGATAAATTTGTAGACTCAGTCATACCCCAATAGTTTGCAGGGATAATTTTTTCTAGATTAAAAAATTTTACATTAGTAAAAGAATCTGAAATTTTGCTTATTTCAGATTTAAAAGAATCATATTCATTACTATCATAGGGAATATCAATATCGTATCTAATCGGTGGAATGTATAGAATCACATTAACTTTATTTTCTTTCGCATCATATAAAATATGATTTAAAGCATTCATATTGTCGTTATATACATTTCTGATAATTTTTCGGTTTGAACTTGCATTAATACCAAAAAAAGAGTTCCTTAATAAGTATAATTTTATAAAAATATCTCCTCTCATTTTTTCTCTTGATTTCCATAATTCTGAAAATGTTAATAATTTGTTATTGAGGTATCTCTCAGATTTTTCTTGATAAGTTCCATCTATTCCAGCATTACTATCATCAGACCTTGAAATATTTTTAATTTTTGATTGAATTAGAGAATATTTCTCATTTTTATGAAAATTTTTGATTAAATATTCGAAAAAATATTCTCTTACGAAATCTTCCCTAAAATCATCAAAGAATAAAGGAATAATTAAATATTTGACTGGGTAGTTATTTTTAAAATACAAATAACTGAAGAGCATTTCCTGAGTGTTAGCATTAGGGAAGGTATGAGCTAGTATATCAATATTTTTTGACAATGAATCAGAGAGCAATTTGACATAGTTTAACTCATCAGTTTTCATTTGATTTATTGAATGAGTTTGACTATTTCCTAAAATAAAAACCACATCTTTACTGCCCCTTTGAATCCATCCCTTATTAATTTCTTCAACTGATTTTTCAGTCAATCTGTCAAAATGAATGGGTTTATCATTCTTTATAGCAAAGTAAGACGAAGTTTTATCTCCCAAAGCAAATTCATCAAACCTAATTTCGGGGCTGATTGAATTTCTAATTAGTAATATGGAAATTGAAAATGCTATGAGTAAAGAAATTATCTTTGTATTTAACTTTACTTTAAAATTGCTCATTTAACATATGAATTATACCATTCTACGAATTTTTTTACACCAAAATTGAGATTTACTTTTGGTTTAAATCCATAGTCAGAATTAAATTCTGTTGTATCTGCCCAAGTTTTCTCTACATCGCCTTTCTGCATTGGCATCATTATTTTATCTGTCGTTTTACCAGTTTCATCTTCAATAATTTGAATAAATTTTAATAGATTTATTGGTTTACCAAATCCCAAATTATATAGCTTATACTTCTTTTTTGATTTAGATTTTTTTAAAAGTGTTAATACCAAACCATCTATTATATCATCTATATAAGTAAAATCTCTCATCAAATTACCATTATTAAAAACTTTTATTGGGTTATTTTTTGTAACAGCATCGGTAAATAAATAATATGCCATATCTGGTCTTCCCCATGGTCCGTATACGGTAAAAAAACGTAATCCAATAGTTTCCATTTTATAAAGATGAGTATAGGCATGTGCTATTAATTCATTTGTTTTTTTTGATGCTGCATATAAACTTATAGGTTTATCAACTTTAAATTTTTCATTAAAAGGAGTCTGGGTTTCATTTCCATAGATACTGGAACTACTTGCATATATAAAACGTTCAATATTATTTTTTCTAGCTATATCAATTAAATTGAAAAAACCATTAATATTTGATTCTATATAAACTTTTGGGTTATCTAATGAGTACCTTACACCAGCTTGTGCAGCTAGATTGTAAATAATTTGAAAATTAAAAATCTTAAATAAATTATTTAGAGTTTTGCTATCACTTAAGTCTATGTTTATAAAACTTATTTTATCGCTGTAAATAGAACTTTTTACTAAAGAATTGTATTTTTCAACATCATTTTTTAAGAAACCAAGTTCTTTTAAACGATCTAATTTTAATTGTTTATCGTAATAATTATTTAAGTTGTCAAGTGCAACTATATGATGACCTAATTTTACAAGTTTGTTAGCTAGATGATATCCAATAAAACCTGCAGCACCAGTAAGTAAAATAGTTTTTTTCAATTTTTCTTTTCTTTACTGACTGCTCTGCCAATTTGTTTTTCCCAATCTTTTTCTGGTCTTACAAGAAGATTTGTTTTCCAACCTCCTTCAATTGAATTTAAGTTAATACCATATTCTCTAGCAAAATTTAAAAATGCATTAACGTCTTTAGGAAAACAAGTTCCTCCATAACCTAACCTTCCATCATGCCCAGGAACATTCAAATGACTATCTCCAACTCTTCCATCTGATGCAAACCCATTTAGTGCATCGTCCCAATCAGCCCCAATTTTATCAGATATTAATTTAAATTCATTCATTATTGAAACCTTGGTTGCAAAAAAAGTGTTATTCATGTATTTAATAAGCTCTGCAGTTACGGAATCGGTTTTAATAATGTTTTTATTTTTAAATCTTAAATTATAGAGGATAGATACCTTATCAGTAAATTTTCTTTTTCCACCTAAAACAATTCTGCTCTGAGTTAACATATCAATTTTAGCTGTTCTTTCTGTTAAAAATTCAGGTGAAAATATAATTTTTATTTTAGGGTTAGCTTCGCATAATTTTTTTGTTGTTCCTGGTAATACAGTTGATTTGATAATATATATTGGCTTACTATTTGCCTTTTTAAATGCATCTGTTATATAACTTAGGTCTTGTTTCCCATTACTTTTCATTGGAGTAGGGACACAAATAAAAACAATATCACAGTTGTGTACTTCATTCAATGTAGAATTACGTCTGTGCGGATCTATATCATAAATTTTTATATTTGTAATGGGTGAAAATGCAAATGCTTGTGCCTCGCCAACAAATCCATTACCAATCACTCCAACATTCAAATTTTTCATTATAAAATTTTAATTAATACCTATAACTGTCTGACTTAAACGGACCCTCAGAATTTACACCAATGTATTTTGCCTGTTTTGAATTCAATTTTTCAAGTTCAATTCCCAAACTGTCTAAGTGAAGTAGAGCTACTTTTTCATCAAGTTTTTTGGGTAAGGTATAGATTTTATTTTCATATAGATCATTGTTGTTCCACAACTCCATTTGAGCCAATACTTGATTTGTGAATGAATTGCTCATTACGAAACTTGGATGACCGGTAGCACATCCTAAATTTACTAACCTACCCTCTGCTAAAACAATTATTTCTTTTTCATCAATAGAATATTTATCTACTTGTGGTTTTATCTCAATTTTTGTGTGTCCGTAATTTGTTTCGAGCCAGTTCATATCAATCTCATTGTCAAAATGTCCAATGTTACAAACAACTGCTTTATCCTTCATTCTATGAAAGTGTTCTTCTGTTACAATGTCTCTGTTACCTGTGGCAGTAACAATTATATCCATTTCTCCAATTACATGGGAAAGTTTTTTTACTTGAAATCCATCCATTGCTGCTTGTAAGGCACATATTGGATCAATTTCGGTAACAGTAACAATACATTTTGATGATGCAAATGAAGCAGCAGTACCTTTTCCAACATCACCATAACCACAGACGGCAACTTTTTTGCCAGCTAACATCAAATCAGTAGCTCTTCTTACAGCATCAACTGCAGATTCGCGACAACCATATTTATTGTCAAATTTTGCTTTTGTAACAGAATCATTAATATTTATTGCTGGCAAAGGAAGTTTACCATTTTTATGCCTTTCATGTAATCTTAATACTCCGGTGGTAGTTTCTTCACTAATTCCCCTAATTTCATTAACCAGTTCTGGATACCTATCAAGAATCATATTCGTTAAATCTCCTCCATCATCCAAAATCATATTTAATGGTTTTTTTTCTTCACCGAAAAAAATAGTTTGCTCAATACACCAATCAAATTCATTTTCATTCATTCCTTTCCATGCAAAAACTGGAATTCCAGATTTTGCAATTGCAGCAGCTGCGTGGTCTTGAGTTGAAAAAATATTACATGAACTCCATTGAACATCAGCTCCCAATTCAACTAATGTCTCTATTAGTACAGCTGTTTGTATAGTCATATGTAAACAGCCAGCAATTCTTGCACCTTTTAATGGTTTTGATTCAGAATATTCTTTTCTCAATGACATTAATCCTGGCATCTCTGACTCTGCTAATCTAATTTCCTTTCTACCCCAATTAGCTAGTTTAATATCCTTAACCTTGTAATTAAGTAATTTTTTTTGTGTTCGTACTTTACTTTTCATTGAAAAAATCTTTAAAAATTTGAGAAAGCAAATCTACATAATCTAACTTTTCCCATGTAAATAATTCTGTGTTTATTTTATCATATTTTTTATCTAAAAACGAAAAATCTTTTATTATTCGTTTTGAAGATCTACCGAAATGTCCATATGCAGCGGTTTCTGTATAAATTGGTGACTTTAATTTTAATCTTTTTATTATTCCATAAGGTGTTAAATCAATTTTGTTCAATAAAATATTTGAAATCTCTTGATCTGATATAGACAACTTGCTTGTTCCATATGTGTTAACATACAAACTTAAAGGATCTGACCTGCCGATTGCATAGCTAATTTGAATCAAACATTCAGAAGCAATACTGGCAGATACAATATTCTTTGCCAAATGTCTAGCTGCATACGCTGCACTTCTATCAACCTTACTTGAATCTTTACCTGAAAAAGCACCACCACCATGCGCACCTTTTCCACCATAAGTATCAACAATTATTTTTCTTCCAGTCAATCCAGTATCAGCATAAGGACCACCAATTACAAATTTACCAGTTGGATTTATGTAATATTTTATGTTTTCATCAGACAATAATTTAAAATATTCCGTATTATTTTTCTTAATATTTTTTATCAAAATATGTTTTACATCATTTTTAATAACTTTTAACATTTCTTCTTCACTGTCAAAATCATCATGCTGCGTTGATAATACAATGGACAATATTTTTTCTGGTTTATTTAAATTATCATATTGTATGGTAACTTGACATTTTGAATCCGGTCTTAAGTATGTCATCTGATTACCAACTTTTCTAATAATTGCTAATTCTCTTAAAATTTTGTGGGACAGATCTAAAGTCATTGGAATGCATTCATTAGTCTCACTAGTTGCATAACCAAACATGATACCCTGATCACCTGCACCTTGAAGTTTAGGATCATCTGAATTAACTCCCTTTGCTATGTCTGGTGATTGTTCGTTTATATATGTTAAAATTCCACATGATTCATAATCAAATTTAAAAATGCTCTTGTTATATCCAATTTTTTTAATTTGTTCTCTAACGACCTTTTGAATATCAACATAAGCTTTTGAATTTACTTCTCCAGAAATAATTACCTGACCGGTAGTTACCATTACTTCACAAGCTACTTTAGAATTTTTATCTAGAGCTAAAAAAGCATCTAATATTGCATCACTAATCTGATCTGCAATTTTGTCTGGATGTCCTTCACTTACAGACTCCGATGTAAAAGTATATGACATATCTAATAGCTTCGCTGATGTAAGTTACATTGTAAAATACATATGGCTTTAATTTTAATTTAGTTTATGCTGTTTCCAGCATTAATCTGTAACCCAGGTCTTGCAAACTAACCCAAATTTTATTTTTTGATAATTTATCAATTGTACCCAGTTTATTTCCAAAGCTAGAAATACCAATTATTGAACCAACTTTTGGATCAGGTATATTATTTTTTAATAAACTTTGTTTTAAAATTTCAACTTCAAAATCTCTAACAATTGCTCTTTTACCTAACCAAAACATGTATCTCAAAACACTTTTTGAATAGAAAACATTATTTAATTCTTTTTCATCAACTCTAACCAGTACCATTGATGATAAAACAGGTTTTTCAATTTTTTTCTTTCTATCACTCCAAACTCTATATTCGGGTCGCGTTGGACAATAAGCGTTTATTCCAAGTGCTAATAAATCTTTTTCTACCTTTTTCTCGTGTCTTGGCTTTGTATGTAAAACGTACCAGTTCATTTATTTTTGATATAGAATTATATTTTTTTTGGGTATTTCATTGTTCAATTCAAATACAACCTCCCTTTCAATTTTATCTCTAATTTTAAGTTTGAGATTTTTTAAGTAACTATCATCTAATTCTTTTCCAATGATAATGATACTTATAGTACCAGTATCTAAGCCTTTGGCGTAATCGCCTACAAGCACAATTTTATGAACTTTTCCTATTCTTGATATAATTGTGTCTACAATATCCTCAATGCCCAAATGTTGTCTAACTATTTTTTGTAAAACTTTAAACATAGGGTGTATCTTATTAGCTTGGTATATGACCTTATTGTCTTTTCTTTTTTTTAGGAGATATCCAGATTCAGATAAATTGTTTAATTCTTTTCTTATTGAATTTGTTGATTCATTAAATTCGGTTGCCAAACCGTTTAGATAACCTTTGTTTGAAGCACCAATAAAAAACTTTATTAGCATTCTTAATCTTGTTTTAGATGTAATTAG